>NZ_BPQQ01000045.1 GCF_022179325.1 Methylobacterium isbiliense
CAGGTAGTCGTCGCCGCCGCCACCCCGGAGGGTGTCGTTGCCTTCGCGGCCCCAGATCAGGTCGGCGATCAGGCTGCCGGTGAGGCTGTCGGCGCCGGCCGTCCCCTCGATGGTGCGGTCGATCGTCATCAGGTTGAGCTGCCCGCCCTCGACGATCTCGGTCTCGCCGAAGGGGTAGTGCGCCTGCACGTCGAGCAGGAAGGCCTGCCGGCCCGGACCGCCGAACAGGGTGCTGACATCGAGGATGCCGGAGGATTCCTCATCCTGGGTGAAGGGCGCCGTCAGGCCCGAGAAGCGCGCCGGGTCGTGCTCGGCCAGCTGGGTCAGGCTGCGGCTCGCCGGGTCGTACTGCCACACCTTGGCCAGGCGCGCGTTGTTGCCGGGATCCTCCTGGATGTAGACCTTGCCGTCCGCATCGACGGTCATGTTGTCGAACATCACCTGGCCTTCGAGGCCGGTAAGCACCTGCTTGACCACGCCGCCGAGTTCCGGGCGCCGCGCGTCGGTGAATTCGAGCGCCCACAGACGCGACGGGCTCGTGATGCCGTTCGTCGTCACGAAGTAGAAGCGGTTCGGGTTGGTGGGATCCCAGGCGCCGTCCTCGGGACGCAGGAACTCGGTCACCCCCTCGGCGGTGCTCTCGGCCTGCAGCTGGGCGCCGGTCAGCCGCGAGACATCGCCGTTCGGCCCCATCTCCTGCAGCGCGAAGGGGGTGCCGGCGGCCGCGACCGTGGTCGCGTTCGTCTCCAGGGCGAAGGCCGGAACCCGGATGCCGTAGAGCTTGCCGTTCGTCAGGCCCGCCTTCTCGATCTCGTTGCCGGTCGCCTGCTTGTCGCCGACGTAGAGGTAGAGCTGGCCCGGCGTGGCGTCGTCGGTGCCGATCGTCACCGTCTTGGTGCCGGTGAACGGGTTGGCGACGGAGTTCTCCCAGGAGAACTTGCCGAGCTTCGGCAGCTCGTAGACGCGCCCGGCCTCGGGGCCGTTGACGATCCACGCGAAGGCGCGGCCCTCGGCGCCGGTCTCCTCGCCGTTCATGAAGATGCGGGTCTGCGTGCCGAGCCCGCTCGCGGCGTCGTAGAACGCCGAGACGTCCGGCAGGTCGGCCGAGCACAGCCGCGCGAAGGCGGTCGTGCCCTGCACGTAGGCGCCGGTTGCGGCATTGTAGGTGAAGACCGTCTGGCCGAGGTCGCTGGCCGAGATCACACGCTGGGTCGCCTTGTCGACGACGAGGCGGGAGACGAACGCGCCGGCCGATCCGTGCGCCCGGACGACGCCGGCGGTCGGGGCGATCTCGTGGTTCATCAGCACCGTGACGGTGCCGTTGCCGTTGTCGAACGCGCCCAGGCCGTCGGGCACGCCGACCATCCGGTAGGGCGCACCTCCCGTGCGGGTGGAGCCGGCAACCGCGTCACCCGCGCTCAGGATCGAGGTGAAGCTGACGTCGCTGTTGGTGGGAACGAGATAGGGCGACTGCGTCGTCGATGGCCCGGTGGCGTTCATGACAGGGATCTCGGGTCACCACCCCCTCGGTGGCGCAGAGTCAGTGCCCGATGGGGCGTGACAGTTTGATGATAGTAATTCCAAAGTGGAGGCCGGCCGCCGACGGAGAGCGGACGCGGTGGCGCGACGGACACATGACGTTCGGGCAGATCAGCCGCCGAAGCGTTCGGTGCGGATGCGGCCGGCGGGCACCCCGGCATCGATCAGGAGGTCGGTCGCGGCGCTCACGAATCGGTTGCTGCCGCAGACGAAGCAATGGGCCGGAGCGCCGAGCCGGCCCAGGGCCTCGCTCATCCGCGCCGCATCGAGCCGCCGGCCGCCCGGCACGCGGGTGAGGTTCAGCATCAGCCCGAAATGCGGCTCCTCGGCGTCGCGCCGCAGCAACTCCGCCCGGGCGATGACCTCCTCCGGCACCCGCGCGGAGTAGACGAGGAGCGCCGGCACCTCCGGGGCGGCATGGGCGCGATGGCGCAGCATCGCGAGGAGCGGGACGACGCCCGAGCCGCCGCCCACGAGGAGGAGCGGTCCCCCCTGCCCCGTCTCCCAGGTGAAGGCGCCGATGGGGCCGCGCAGCTCGATCGTGTCCCCGACCGCCGCCACCTCGGCGAAGAAGCCCGAGACCTCCCCGTCCTCCAGGTGCTCGATCAGCAGATCGAAGCGGCCGCTCTCGTCCGGTCGCGATCCGATCGAGTAGCTGCGCTGGGCCTGGTAGCCGTCGGGCGCGGTGAGGCGCACGTCCACGTGCTGGCCGGCGCGAAACACGAAGGGGTGGCGGGGCGCGAGCGTGAAGCGGCGCACCCGCGGCGTCTCGGCCGCGATCGCGACGATCGCCGCCTCCTGCCAGGCGACGGCCATGTCAGTCGTCCGTGAACCGCTGCTCGCGCCAGGGATCGCCGTACATGTGATAGCCGCGCAGTTCCCAGAACCCGGCCTCGTCCTTCGCGGTGAAGCGCAGACCCTTCACCCACTTGGCACTCTTCCAGAAATAGAGATGCGGCACGAGCAGGCGCGCCGGCCCGCCGTGATCGGGCGGGATCGGCGCGCCCGCATAGGCGGTCGCCACCATGCCCCTGCCGCCCACGAGGTCCGCCACGGGTACGTTGGTGGTGTAGTCGTCGTAGCCCTCCGCCAGCAGGAAGGCCGTGGGCGCCGCGATGCCGGCTGCCGCCAAGAGGTCGTCGATCGACACGCCCTCCCAGGCGGTGTCGAACTTCGACCACTTCGTGACGCAGTGGATGTCGCCTTGCCAGCGGGTGCGCGGCAGGCCCTCGAACTCGGCCCAGGTCCAGCGCTTGAGGGGCTTGGCGCCGTGCGAGAGCGTGAAGCTCCAGCGCGCGAGGTCGATCCGCGGCGTCGGCCCGAGCTGCAGGACCGGAAAGTCCTCGGTCAGGTACTGGCCGGGCGGCAGCCGCTCCTCGACCGGCCGGGGCGGCCGGCGCCCGGTAAATCCTCGCGTGGCCATGCGCGTCTCCTCGCGTGCACCTTCACCATGGGAGATGGCGGAGAGCGCGCGGCCGTCGAGGGGACGAACCTCAGCTCGTGCCCGGATCGACCTCGTCGCCCTGCTTGTCATCCGCATGGGCGCCCGACGCGTTGGCGTCGCCCGTCCCGTCCTTGGGCACCGCGGCAACGCCCTTGAGGTCGTCGGCCGTGACCGGACGATCGGTGCGGGCCGGCTTCTCCTTGTCCTGGTTCATCGCCCTCTCCTCACCAATCCACGCGGCCCTTGGTCTTCTCGGTCCGGTATTCGCCGGCAGCGACCGGCTCGCCCTCGCGCGGTCCCTGGGCGGCCTTCTGATCGGAGTGACCGCCGGAGCTGCCGCCCACGGAGGTCGGCGGGCGGCCCGGCGTGCCGGCCTTCGACCACTCGCCCGCGCGGCTCGCCTCGTCGCGGCCTTCGCCCTCCTGGCCGGTGATCGCGGCCTGCTGCGGGGTCTGGTGACCGTCGCCGGCCGCGGGACCACCAGGCCGGCCGACCACGTCGTCGGGTTTGCGCGTCATGACCTCACTCGTCCGGCTGGCCGACCACGGCCGTGGCGCGATCGATCGCCACCGCGGCGGCCTTGTCCGCGGCGGCGGGTTTGGAGGATGGGTCGCTGATCCGCCGCAGGTTCTCCGGCGGCGTCTCGGCCTCGGTCGCCTCGACCGCATCGGTGGCGCCGATCGCGTCGAGCCGGTTGAAGTCCGACGCCGTGCGGGCGATCCGGGCCTCGTCCGTCGGATCGCTCTTCAGGTCGTGCTGCGTCCGCTGGGCCACGCCGACGTCCAGGGGACTGTCCTGGCCCAGGTCCTGCCCGTTGCGGTCCGTGTACGGGTCGAAATCGTGCAGCGAGGGCCGCGCCTCATCCGTCTTGGGCCGGTCCCCGGGCCGATCTGCCTTGGCCATCCGCGACTCCTCATCCGTGGACCCACTGTCCGGACCGGGACAACTCGGGGCCGGAGCCGAAGTTGCGGCGGGTTCCGCGAGTCGCGGGCCGAACACGTCCGGCAGCAGGGGCGGCGATCCGGATCGTCCGGGCATCGCGGGAACCCGGAAGCTTCGCGGTTCCTGCGCCCCTGTCGGGCGCGCACCGCATGGCAATCGCGGCGAAAATCGGGCGGCGCCCTCTTTCATCCCGGCGCCGCCTGGCGCAGTCTTGCGGCATGACGCCGCCGGGAAAGAGCGGCCTTGCGCCCCATGGAGGTACGCCGATGGTGATGCCGAACCGTCTCGTGAAATCCGCCTGGATCGCCGCCGAGGTGACACGGGACTCGGCCGAGAAGGTGCTGGTGGTGGAAGCCTACATCGCCGTGAGCCCGCTGGAGAGCGGCTACGACCCGGTGCGCTACGGGCACCTCGTGGAGGATGTCCGCCGCATCCTGGCCGAGAACCCGGACATCGACCGGGCCTCGATCCTGAGCGTGCATCGGGAATCGCGCTGCGCCGCCCTGTTCCGCCGTGCCGTGCCGGACTGCGAGGGCAAACCCGAGCTGGTGGCCTGACGACGAGCCCCGGCCTTCGCCTGAAGGCCGGAGCCCCGCCGCGGGAGCCCCGCCGCGGGATCAGATCCCCTCGAACAGCGCCGACGAGATGTAGCGCTCGGCGAACGAGCAGGCGACCGTGACGATCCGCTTGCCGCGGAACTCCGGCCGGGCGCCGATCTCGAGCGCCGCCGCCACGTTCGCCCCGGTCGAGATGCCGCCCGGGATGCCCTCCAGCCGCGACAGCTGGCGGGCGGTGTCGAAGGCGGTCTGGTTCGACACGGTGACGACCTCGTCGATCACCTCGCGGGCGAGGACGTTGGGGACGAAGCCGGCGCCGATGCCCTGGATCTTGTGCGGGCCGGGATTGCCGCCCGAGAGGACCGGCGAGTCCACCGGCTCGACCGCGATGACGCGCAGGTTCGGCAGCCGCGGCTTGATGACTTGGCCGACGCCCGTGATGGTGCCGCCGGTGCCGACGCCGGCCACGAAGGCATCGAGCTGCCCCTGGGTGTCGTTCCAGATCTCCTCGGCGGTGGTCTTGCGGTGGATCTCCGGGTTGGCCGGGTTGTTGAACTGCTGCGGCATCACCGAGCCGGGAATTTCCTTCAGCAGCTCCTCGGCCTTGGCGACCGCACCCTTCATGCCCTGCGGGCCGGGGGTCAGCACGAGTTCGGCGCCGAGGAAGGCCAGCATCTTGCGGCGCTCGATCGACATCGTCTCGGGCATGACCAGGATCAGCCGGTAGCCCCGCGCCGCCGCCACGAAGGCGAGCGCGATGCCGGTGTTGCCGGAGGTCGGCTCGACCAGCGTGCCGCCGGGCTTCAAGGTGCCGGAGGCTTCGAGCGCGTCGATCATGTTGACGCCGATCCGGTCCTTCACGGAGGCGATCGGGTTGAAGAATTCGAGCTTCAGCAGGATCTCCGCCTCGACCCCGCGCTCCTTGGGCAGGCGGTTGAGGCGCACGAGCGGCGTGTTGCCGATGGTCTCGGTGATCGACCCGTAGACGCGGCCGTGACCGGGCTTGCGGCCACTATCCTGGGTGGTGGAGGCGGCGTCGGCCATGAACATTCTCCTGAGGGCAGTCACGCTGGGGCACGGGCGCCCCGATCACCGCGCACGCCTAGCCCAAATCGGCCAAGGCGTCGAGGCATCCCGGGCGGCACGGCAGCGTCTTGTGGAAGAATCCTCTTCCACTGCGGGCAGCGCTCAACGGCACTCTACTTGGCGTTCGGATACTTCTTCTCCACCGTGCTCCAGCCGGAGAGGAAACATCTCCGCCGCGCCGTGAGGCAGGAAACAGAACCGCTGCCGTCCGTCTCACGCGGTCAGGCGGGCTCCATCCGCCCGAGCTGCGGCAGCACCGCCTCGGGCGGGCCGGAGGCGACGAGGCGCCCGCCCTCCAGCACGTGCACCACGTCGGCGCGCGCGAGGCTGGTGAGCCGGTGGGCGATCATCACCAGCGTGCGGCTGCCCGACAGGGCGGCGAGGGCCGCCATCACGGCCGCCTCGGTCTCCGCGTCGAGGGCGGAGGTCGCCTCGTCGAACACCAGGACGTCGGGATCGTGATAGAGCGCCCGGGCGATGCCGATGCGCTGGCGCTGTCCCCCCGACAGGCGCGCCCCCCGTTCGCCGACCCGCGTCGCGTAGCCCTGCGGCAGCGCCGCGATCACCTCGTGGATGCCCGCGAGGCGGGCCGCCCGCTCCACGGCATCCGGGTCCGGATCCTCAATCCCGAGCGCGATGTTCTCGCTCACCGTGGCGTCGATGAGAAAGACCTCCTGCGGCACGTAGCCGATCCGGTTCTGCCACGCGGGCAGCGTGCGCGCATCGAGCGGAACGCCGTCGACCCGGATGCTGCCCTGCGCCGGCGTGAGCAGGCCGAGCAGGAGCCCGATCAGCGTGGACTTGCCCGACCCCGTGCGGCCGACGATGCCGACCGTGCTGTGCGCACCGATGGTGAGGTCGAGGTCGCGCAGCGTCGGCCGGCCGGGCTCGTACGCGAAGGAGACGCCTTCGAAGCGGACCGCCTCCCGGAAGGGCAGCCGCCCCGGCTCGCGCGGAGGCGTCTCGCGCTCCGCCGCCAGCTCGCGCACCACCAGCGACACGGTCGGCAGGTGGAAGCGCAGCAGCGAGAGGGAGTTGAAGATGTTCTGGAAGGCCGGGAGCATGCGGTAGCCCGCAAAGGCGAACAGCCCGAGCAGCGGCAGCAGCGCGGCGGTATCGAGACCGCGCGCGAGCGCGAACAGCACCACCACGATCACGCCGCCGAAGGCCAGGGCCTCGATGACGAAGCGGGGCATCTGCCCGGTGAGGTGGCTTGCCGCGGTGGCGCGCGCGAAGGCGCGGGCGGGCGCGTCGAAGCGCCCGGCGAAGGTCCGCGCCCGGCCGTAGAGCGTCAGTTCCGTCAGCGCGCCGAAGGTCTCCTGCACCACCCGGAAGCGCCGCTCGTTGTCGGCGGTCGCCCGGGCGCCGAGGCGCGCGAGCCGCGCGCGGATCACGAGGTAGAGCGCGCAGTAGAGCCCGCCGAAGCCGAGGCCGAGCACCAGCGCGAGGCCGGGCGCGTACAGAACGAGGAACAGCGCGATCGCCGAGGCCGACACCACCCGCGAGGCGACGACGAGGCTCGGCGTCAGCACGCCCGCGACCAGCCGGTCGGTCTCGGAGAGGACGTTCTTGGCGAGTTCCGCGCTGTTGGTGCGGGCGAAGAACAACCGGTCGCGCGCCACGTAGCGGGCGAAGAGCCGCCGGGCGAAACCGTAGCCCGCGAGGTGCGCGAACAGCAGCTGCGCGTAGGTCAGGACCGCGTTGACGACGCTCGTCGCCAGGATGGCGAGGAGCGCGGCGAAGCCCATCGCCATCAGGAAGGCCCGGTCGTCGCCGAGCCCGAGCGCCGCGCGGATCCCCGCGATGTGCGGCACCCGGTCGAGGGCCGCGGGATTGCCGACGAGGGTCAGGAACGGGATGACGGAGGCGACCCCCACCATCTCGAACAGGCCGGCGAGCCCCAGACCGGCGGCGATCAGGGCGAGGCGCCGCCGGTCCTGCGGTCGCATCGCGTGGACGAGGTCGATTAGCGCACGCATGCGGGGGCGGTACGCGGACGCGGCCGGGGAGGCAAGGCGGCGCGTTCAGCCGGCGAGCACCCGGCCCGGTGGAAACAGCACCTCCACCAGGGTGCCCTCGTTCTTGCGGCTCGTGACGGTGAACGTGCCGCGGTTGGCCTCCACCAGCGCCTTGGTCAGCGGCAGCGCGAGCCCGCCGCCGAGGCCGCGCCGCTCGGGCGTCGTCACCACCTGCCGGAAGGGCTGGAGCGCGGTCTCGATCTCGTCCTGGGTCAGCCCGGCGCCGGTGTCGCGCACCCGCAGCGCCACGCCGCCGCGGTCGGTCATGGCGGTCGAGACGATCACCTGCCCGCCCGCCTCCGTGTAGCGGATCGCGTTGCCGATCAGGTGAAGGGAGGCCTGCCGCAGCGAGGTGAGGTCGGCCAGAACCGGCCGCAGGCCGGCCGCGAAGCTCGTGCGCACCACCACGCGCTGGCGCGCGGCCTGGGCCTGCAACTGCGAGACGCTGCCGCCCACGAGGTCGTTGAGGGCGACGCCCGCGAAGGTCAGGTCGAGCCGGCCGGCCTCGATCCGTGCGAGGTCGAACAGGTCGGTGACGAGGCCGAGCACGTGCTCGCCCGAGGTGCGGATGTCGCGCAGGTAATCGCGGTAGCGGTCGGCGCCGATGGGACCGAACGGCTCGTCCAGCATCACCTCGGTGAAGCCCAGGACGGCGTTCAGCGGCGTGCGGATCTCGTGATTGAGGGCGGCCAGGAAGTCGGCCCGCCGGCCGCCGGCGGCCTCGGCCTCGCGGCGGGTCTTCTGCAGCTCGGCCTCGGTGCGCCGCAGGGGCGTGACGTCCCGCAGCAGCACCGCGTAGCGGCGCTCGCCCTCGGTCGACAGGGCGAGGGCCGTGAGGGCGAGAGCCTCCGCCCTTCCCTGCGCCGCCACCTCCGCGCTGCCGGTCTCGCCCAGGCGGGCGCGGTGCAGGGCCGCGCGGGCCTCCGGGCGGGATTCGGGCGGCAGGAGGGTCGCGAAATCCTCGCCCGCGACCTCGCGCAGGTCATGGCCGAACAGCGCCCGGGCGGCGCGGTTGAGGCGCAGCACCCTCCCCTGCTCGTCGAGGGTGAGGATGGCTTCCGTGGTCGCGTCGAGCAGGGCCTGCGCCTCGCCCAGATTGGCCTCGCGCAGGGCCAGCTTGATCTCGGCGGCCGCGAGGCCCTGGACCGGATCGGCATCGGGCAGGCGGCGGATGAGGAGCAGGCTCGCCGGCGCTCCCTCCCATTCCACCGTCGTGAGGGCGACGGCGACCGCGACGGTGCCGCCGCTGCGGGTGGCGAGCCCGATCGGATGCCCGGCCTCGGCCACCGGGAGGCTGGCGGGATCGCGGCCGCGGAACAACAGGCCGGGGCCTCCCGCGGCCGCGAGGTCTGGCCCCGATTCGTAGCCCGCCAGAGCGAGGAGATGCCGGTTGGCGAAGAGCACATCCTCGCCCCGGTGGATCAGCACGCCGGCCGGCAGGCGTTCGAGCAACCGGACGACCGGCGTCGCCGAGGCGGTCCGGTCGGTCCGCGCGGCGGCCGGCATCAGCCGGAACGGCGTGACCTCGCCGCGCCCGCGGGCCTCCCCGTCTGGCGGGACCGGGGCCGCATCCTCCTCGGTGGCATCGCCCGCGAAGCGCGCGCCCAGGGCCCGCGCGATCTCGCGGAAGGCCGCGTGCTCAGTCAGGGAGAGCTGGCTCGCGACCAGCGCCGGTCCGACGGCCTCCGCGGTCTCCGTCGCGACGGGGTCGGCGCCGGCCGCCTCGGCGGATCCGGCGGCGTCGACGGCCGGAATCGTATCCGGCCGCTCCGCAGCTTCGGGGGGCTCCGCATCGGCCGCGAGGGTCGGCTCCGGCAAGGCCGGCGCCGGTTCGGCCAGCGCCGGCTCAGCCGGCCGCTGGGGCTCCGGCTCGGCGGATGGCGCCTCGGCGCCCGGCGATCCGGCCGACGTCGCTGCGGGCGAGGACGGCGTTGCCGGGGCGGGATCGGGTGGAGGCCCGTCCGGCTGCTTCGTCCGGTTCGGCGTGCGGCGACGGTGGCCGTCGTCGGGGACGAAAGGCCAGCCGAGGCCGATGGTCGCGAAGGGCGCCGACATCATGCCGGCAAAGCCCGCGAAGGTCGCGCCCGCCAGCGTCGCGAAGGCCGGCAGATCGGCGACCGGGGCCGGCGCGGCGCCGGACGGCGCGGTCTCCACGACCGGCGAACCGGCGCGGCCGATGGCCACCACTTCGGCGGCGCGCTCGCGCAGGCTTTGCCGGACCGGGCCGGCCGGCGGCGCGGCCGGCAGGGGCGGCGCGGGCTCGATGCGATCGAGATGGATCACGCCGAAGCCGCTGAACCCCGCGAAGGCGCGCCCTTCGCCCAGGCGCGGCGCGCCCGACAGGGCGATCACCACCGCCCGCTCCTCCCCGGCGATCCGCCAGCGCACCGGCAGCATCCGGAAGGTCCGGCGCTGCTCCAGCGCCTCGCGCAGCAGGCCGGCCTCGTCCGGGACGATCGCCACCGCGAGCAGTCTGTCCCAGGCGCAGCCGACCGGCGATGTGCCGACCACCGCGGCGAGGGGCGCGGTCGACTCGGTCCAGAGCCCCGTCTCGTCGCTGCGCCACAGGAAGCGCATCGTGCCGCGCGGGGCCTCGTGCTGCGCGGCCGACGCGGTGGGCCGCTCCTCCGCGACCGGGCCTTGCGCCGCCTGAACGGGCGGACGGGACGGGCGCCGCGCGCGCAGGACCGGCAGGGGATCCACCGGGATGACGGCCAGAACCGGGGCGCCGTCCGGTCCCGGCACGGACAGGCCGGCACAGACGACCGGCGGCGAGAGGCGGCCCGCCTCGAAGCGCAGCCGCACGAGATGGGGCTTCGGCGTGCTGCCGGAGGCCTTCAGGGCGCGCAGCGCCCGCCCGAGATCGAGGGCCGGATCGAGGCGCCCCTGCGAATCCGCGATGGCGGCGGCGAGCCGGCGGGCGGCCGGGCTCGCGAACAGCACCTGCTCGGCACCCGAATCGAGGAGGAGGCAGGCGACCTCGCGTCCGCCCGTCAGGCGCGCGAGGCCGGGCGTCGCCATCGCGGCTTCGATCGTCGCCATCCACCGCGCGTCGTCCACGATCTCTCCTCGAACCCGCATGGCCGCCGATCGACCCGATTCTCGCCGTCCCGATCGGCTTCGAAGCATTAACGGAATCGTGCCCGGCACGCACGGGCACGAAATGCGCAGCCCCCGCGTTATCCTGACGTCAACCTTAACGGCCCGCGCCGGTCTGGCGTTCTGCGGCCGGTATGGTATTGTGCAGTGCACAACGGCCGCAACGGAGAGAAGCGGCGCTAGAGAGGAGACCCAGATGACGACGACCCCGTCCTACGAGATCCCGACCGAGATGCGCGACTTCGCGGAGAAGAGCGTCGATCAGGCTCGCAAGGCCTTCGATTCGTTCATCAGCGCGGCGCGCAAGACCGCCGACACGATCCAAGGTTCGGCCGAGATGGCGCGCACCAATGCTCAGTCGATGCAGAGCCGCAGCTTTGCCTTCGCCGAGCAGAACGTGAACGCCGCCTTCGACCTGGCCCAGAAGCTCGTCCGTTCGCGCGACGTGCAGGAGGCGATGCAGCATCAGGCGGAGTTCATCCGCAGCCAGTTCGCGGCGATCCAGAGCCAGGCCAAGGAGTTCGGCAGCATGACGCAGAGCGCCATGCAGCAGAGCGCCGAGCACACCAAGGCGGCGATGCAGCAGGGCGTGAACACCATGCAGCAGGGTGCGGAGCAGGCCAAGAACGCCGCCAACGACCTCGCCAACAACGCGTCCTGAGGCTCCATCCTGCCGCTCCGGCGGCAGGGTTCCGGGCTTCGCAACGACCGAATCCTGCGGCCGCGCCTCTCCGGAGCGCGGCCGCTTCGCGTTCGGGGCGCGTCAGCGGCCCGGATGGAGCGGACCGACCTCCGGCTCCATCTCGCCGTCCTCGTCCAGGCGCTCGCGCTCCGGGCCGGTCCCCGGATCGAGGTCGCGCACGAGCCGGGCGATCGTCAGGGCACGGTCCGCGCAGTCGGGGGCGAGGCGGGCGATCTCGTCGGTGAGGGTCAGGATCGCGTCGAGGGTGCGTTGCCACTGGCCGGAATGAGTCACGCCTGCCTCCCGGGCCGCGAGAACGGCCCTCGCGTTGCCGCAAGCGACGGTATCCGCTAGCGATGCCGCCCCACGCCGCGCCGGTCCGGACGCGGCGCCCACCACGATGAGGAACGCAGAGATGCGACGGTTCGTTCGCGCCCCCTTCGCGGCGGCGGCACTGATGGCAGCCCTGACCGGGACGGCGAGCGCCCAGCCCTACGATCCGTACGACGACGGCCGCCCGCCGCCGCGCCGGGGCGTCGGCTACAATTGCGATGCGGTGCAGCGGGGCCTGACCGGCCTGCAGCCGTTCTCCTGCCCGATGCCCGGCCCGCGGCCGCTCGGCACCCGCTGCTTCTGCGACATCCCGATCGCCTCGTTCAGCGCCCCGCAGCCGCCCGCGCCGGGGCGGGTGGTTCCCTGAGGCCGGGCAGCCGCCCTCCCCCGCCGCGCGTGGCGGGCCGGGACGGGCCGATGATCAAACAAAAAAGGCCCCGGCTTGCGCCGGGGCCTCGAAGCGTTGGATGCGGTGCGGCTTAGAAGTCGCGCTGCACGCGCATACGGACGTGGAACGTGTCCGTGGTGCTGGTCGTGGCGACCGCGACGCCCGCGGCGTTGACCGGCACGCCGTTGACGATGGCGGCGACGGCCTGACCCGGCGACTTGTTCTGATCGACCGCCCGGCCGTTCTTCAGGCCGACCTGGGTGTAGAAGCCCTCGACACCGATATCGAGGTCCTTCACCGGCGACCAGATCAGGCTCGCGCCAGCCACGAACTGATAGGTGTCGCGGATGGTCTGCGAGAAGGCGGTCGTGACCGGGTTCGGCGACAGGCCGTTGAAGTTGACCGCGGCCAGGTTGGCACGGCTCGCGCCGCCGAACGACATCTCGCCGTAGCTGCCGAACACCGCCGAGCGCCACGTGGGCGTCCAGTAGTGCAGGTACGACGCGGTGGCGGTCCAGCTCGTCGAGAGGTCGAGACGGCCCGTGACCGGGTCGAGGACCGCATCGGAGAAGAACTGGTTGAAGCCCGCACCCTGGATCGCCGCAGCCGCGCCGCTCGCCGAGTACGAACCCGCCTGCGCGGAGTAGCCGGTGTAGAGCTGCGCACCCTCGCCGTAGGCGCCCTGGAGGTAGAGAGCGTCGCCGGCGGCGATGAAGGGCATGTTGACCTTCAGACCGCCCTGAACCGCCCAGCCGTACTCGGACTGCGGACGCGGCGCGAAGGTGGTGCCCGCAGCCCGGACCACCGGGGCGGCCACCGAGGCGTTGAAGCCGTTGATCGCGAAGGAAGCGTTGCCGGTGTTGATCTCGTGCACAGCCGCCGAGATCTGCGCCGAGCCCCAGGCCGCGTCATAGCGCAGGGCGCCGACGAAGTCGGGCATGCGCGAGCGCTGCACGACGTCCGTGAAGGCGAGACCCACCGGGTTGCCGGCCGCGTCCGTGCCGATCACCGGCGAGACGTTGAAGTTGCCGGTGAAGATGTTGAACTGGCTGGCGAGGTTGGCGTTGGTCGCCGCGTTGCCGAACAGCGGGGTCTTGCGGAAGATCGGATCTTCGAGCGAGAGGGTCGCCGAGAAGCCGTTCCCGAACTGCGCCGTGTAGGCGATGAGGTTGGTCGAGGCGACGTCGGACCCGAGGGTGCCGGCGATGATCTCGAAGTCGTGGGCGTAGAAGTCGAAGAACGAGGACGCGCGACCGGCAGTGAGGCCGGCGAACTGCACGAAGGCCTTGTCGACGTTCACGTACTGCTGGGCGCGGCCGAACGTGTCGACGCCGAGCGCCGGGAAGGCATTGGCGATGCGCTGCTGCGTGCCCGAGGTCAGGTAGTTGCCGGTGCGGCTCGCCAGCTCGAAGCGCACGAAGGCGCGCAGGGTGCCGTAGGCGGTCTGCGTGCGGGCGTCGAGGTTCAGACGGCCGAGGCCGCGGAAGTTCGTCAGGTCGCCGTTGCCGGTGCTGCGGCTGAACGACTGGACGTAGCCGGCCTCGAAGCGGGCACGGCCGCCGACGCGCAGGCAGGTATCCGTGCCCGGGATGTAGAAGAAGCCCGCGCCATAGGCCGAGCAGATGCGGACGTATTCGACCGGGACAGCCTTCTTGACCGGCAGGTCGGCCGCTTGCGCCCCAGCCACGACGGTCAGACCGGCCGCTGACCCGAGCAACAAGCTCTTCACGAGCTTCATCGAGACCTCCAAAGTTTCGAGACCCTTGGGGTGAACGACTGTGTCACTCAGACCCGGGATGGATCCGAACCACGCCACTCTTATCCCCTTCGACTCAGCCCTCCCGCACGGGGCGTTGGCCGAACCGCCCCGGGCACTCCGCCCGGCGCAGGGTCACCATGTGCGAGGCCTCGGAACCGATCAACACCGTTCCGCTTGCCGGGCCGCGATGCAGCCGGCTTTCCGCCACGATGTTGCAGCCAAGCAACGAAAACTACCCCGTCCCCCGGATTGAGCGTCGATTCCAGGCCTGGAGCCGAGTGGAGTCGCATGAACTCTTGCGGTCCGGGCGAGTACCGAGGTGGGAATCAGTTTACGCGAGGGCCTTGGACGTCGCGCGGCGGCCCGCCTCGCGCAGAACCGTCGTGTCAGCCTTCGAGTTCTTCGCGCAGCAGTTCGAGGGCGAGCCAGCGCTCCTCGGCGGCCGCGAGATCGGCCTCCGCGGTGGCGAGCCCGCGCGACAGGGTCTCGAAGCGGGCCGCGTCGCGCGCGTAGAGCGTCGGATCCTCCAGCGCCGTGCGCAGCTTGCCCGCGGCGGCTTCGAGCGCGGCGATTCGGGCGGGCAGCGTCTTGAGCTCGTGCTGTTCGTTGAAGCCGAGACGGCGGCGCGCGGCGGGTTTCGCGGCGGAGCGCGGCTCCGCGGCGCGCGGTCCGGGCTTGGCCGGCAGGCGGGGCTGCGCCTGCACGCCCGCACCGCGCTGGGCGACCATGTCGCTGTAGCCGCCCGCATACGCGACCCAGCGCCCCTCCCCTTCCGAGACCAGAACGGTGTCGACCACCCGGTCGAGGAAGTCGCGGTCGTGGCTCACCAGGATCAGGGTGCCGGCGAAGTCGGCCAGCATCTCCTGCAGCAGGTCCAGGGTTTCGAGGTCGAGATCGTTGGTCGGCTCGTCGAGGACGAGGAGGTTCGCCGGGTTGGCGAGGGCGCGGGCGAGCAGCAGGCGGTTGCGCTCGCCGCCCGACAGGACGCCCACCGGCGTGCGCGCCTGTTCGGGGGCGAACAGGAAGTCCTTCATGTAGCCGACGACGTGACGGCTCTGCCCGCCCACCGTCACGGTGTCGCTGCCGCCGCCGGTGAGCACCTCCGCCACGGTGCGGTCGGGGTCGAGGGCGGCGCGCCGCTGGTCGAGGAGGTTGAGCGTCACGGTGGCGCCGAGGCGCACGCTGCCCTCGTCCGGCGCGAGGTGCCCGGTGAGAAGGTTCACGAGCGTCGTCTTGCCGGCGCCGTTGGGGCCGACGATGCCGAGGCGGTCGCCCCGGAAGAGGCGCAGCGACAGGTCGCGCACGATCGGCCGCCCGTCGAAGGCCTTGCCGGCCCGGACCGCCTCGGCGACCAGCGTGCCGGAGGCCTCCGCCTCGCTCGCCGCCATGCTGACGCTGCCCACCGGCCCCCGGTGGTCGCGATGGCGGCGGCGCAGCTCGTGCAGGCCGGCGAGCCGCCTCACGTTGCGCTTGCGCCGCGCCGTCACGCCGTAGCGCAGCCAATCCTCCTCGGCGGCGATGCGGCGCTCCAGCTTGTGACGCTCGCGCTCCTCCTCCTCGAACACCGCGTCGCGCCACGCCTCGAAGGCGGAGAAGCCCTGGTCGAGCCGGCGGGTCACGCCGCGGTCGAGCCAGACCGTCGCCCGCGACAGGGCTTCGAGGAAGCGCCGGTCGTGGCTGATCAGCACCAGCGCCGAGCGGCTGCCCTTCAGCTCCGCCTCCAGCCATTCGATCGCCGGCAGGTCGAGGTGATTCGTCGGCTCGTCGAGGAGCAGGATGTCGGGCTCGGGCGCCAGCGCCTGGGCGAGCGCCGCGCGGCGGGCCTCGCCGCCCGAGAGGCGCGCCGGGTCCTCCTCGCCGGTGAGGCCGAGGCTCTCCAGGAGATAGCGGGCGCGGTAGGGCTCGTCTCCTGGCCCCAGCCCCGCCTCCACGAAGGCGAGCGTGCTGGCGTGGCCCGAGAAATCCGGCTCCTGCGCGAGATAGCGCACGGTGGTGCCGGGCTGGAGGAAGCGCTTGCCGCGGTCCGGCTCGACGAGGCCCGCCGCGATGCGCAGCAGCGTCGACTTGCCGGAGCCGTTGCGCCCCACGAGGCAGGCGCGCTCGCCCGGCGCGATCGTGAGGTCTGCCTGCACGATCAGCGGCGTGCCGCCGAAGGTGAGGGCGATGGACTGGAGCGTGAGGAGCGGGGGAGCGGCCATGCGCGGGCTTATGGCAGCGCGCGGCGGCCAGCAAAAGCCGTTCGCGAACGCCTGCTGCGGCAGCCGGCCCGCCTCCGGGCATCCCGCCGCAGGGCGGGATGCGGGATCGTGCGGCCGGACGCGCCGGTCACATCGTGGGGTTGGCCGGGCCGGTCGGCGACGGGTCCGGGGTGATCGCCGGGGAGTTGCCCGGATCGTTGATCGGCACCTCCAGCGGCGTGCCGCCGGGCGCCTCGCTCGGCACCTCGCCCGGCCGCTCCGGCTCGCGGGTCGGCGTCGGGGGCACGGGATCGTAGGGCTGGTCCGGTGGTGCGCCGGGATTGGCCATAGGTGACTCCTGAGGGATGTCCCGAGGCAACCGGGCGCTGCGTCGCGGGTTCCGCTACTTCTTGGTCAGGAGCTTGGTGCCGTTCTGGTCGAGCGCCTGCTGGATCTTGCCGGCGAACAGCGAGAGGATGAGCGGCAGGTTCACCTCGACGCGCACCGTATCGGCCGCCACGTCGACGTGCCCGTCGACCTTCTGGTTCAGGGCCTGGACGAGGAACGACAGCCGCTCCCCCTCCCAGGTGGCGTCGGCCATGCGGATGCCGGCCTTCTGGAGCATCTCCTTGGCCTGCCCTATCCCTGCGTCAAGGCGACGGTGGGCTTCCTCCAGACCGAGCTGATGGGGGATCACGACGACCAGCGGCTTCGCCATTTCTTCGCCTCCGTTGTGATCCCGCCGTAATCGCTGGACCGCCGGACGAAAAGCCCGATTCAGCGTGGCGGTTGACGGGAGGCGAACGCCCGAGACCGAGGGCGGGTTTCGGCTCAGTCGATCCGTTCGAGCGCGACGCGGGTCACGCCGCCCATGCCGATCGCCCGGGCGGAGCCGCGGCTGAGATCGATGATGCGCCCGCCCGCGAACGGGCCGCGGTCGTTGATCCGCACCACGATCGAGCGGCCGTTGACCGTGTTGGTGACCCGGACCCGGCTGCCGAACGGCAGGCTGCGGTGGGCGGCCGTGAGGCCGTCGGGGTTGAAGCGCTCGCCGCTCGCGGTGCGGTGACCGACGGCATACCAGGAGGCCTGGCCGTTCTGGGCCTGGGCGGTGGACGCCGCCCCGACACCCATCAGCCCCGCGAGCGCGAGACCGCCCCCCACGCACACAGCCACCGATCGGCGCACAGCAAGCCCGCAGTTCATTCCGCATTCCCTCATGATTGGATCTGCGGCGACCAGTACAGGCCGAACAGGACCAAATTATGACCCAGCCAAGCGCGGCATTCCCGCGCCGCAATCCGGGCAGCGACCGGCCCGCGTCAGGAATGCGGTCGAAAAGTCGTAGCAAATAAACTGTTCTTTAAGATTTCTTGATTGGCCGGGCGAAATCCTGACCTTTTCAGTCTTGCGCGAAGCGGGGCGGCGCCGGGGTGATAGGCAAAAATTGCAGCCCCATTTCGAGACGCACGGCGTTCGGGCGGGCAACCCGCCCTTTACCCTGGCCGGGCCATGGTCGTGCCTGTCAGTTGCGTAACACGGTGTTCGCCATGGCTTCCCCGCGTACCGCGGTCGCCGGCGCCGCCGCCCGGAAACAGGTCTCGCGTACCGGGCGTGCGGCGTCGGCACCACGGATGGGTCTCGTCACCCCCGTCAAGCCTCTTCCCCTCGACGAGGTGCTCCTCGGCGACTGCATCGAGGCGCTGGGCGCCCTGCCGCCGTCGAGCGTCGATCTCGTCTTCGCCGACCCGCCCTACAACCTCCAGCTCGGCGCCGGCTCGCTGCTGCGTCCCGACCAGAGCGCCGTCGATGCGGTCGACGACGAGTGGGACCAGTTCGCCAGCTTCGAGGCCTACGACGCCTTCACCCGCGCCTGGCTCCAGGCCTGCCGCCGGGTGATGAAGCCGAACGCCACGCTCTGGGTGATCGGCTCCTACCACAACATCTTCCGGGTCGGCAGCGCGTTGCAGGATCTTGGTTTCTGGATCCTGAACGATATCGTCTGGCGCAAGGCCAACCCGATGCCGAACTTCCGCGGCAAGCGCTTCACCAACGCGCACGAGACCCTGATCTGGGCCTCCCGCAGCGCCCAGAAGGGCTACACCTTCCATTACGAGGCGCTGAAGGGCGGCAACGACGACCTGCAGATGCGCTCGGACTGGTTCCTGCCGCTCTGCACCGGCGAGGAGCGCCTGAAGGGCGCGGACGGGCGCAAGGTCCACCCGACGCAGAAGCCCGAAGCGCTGCTCGCCCGCACGATCCTGTCGGCCTCCAATCCCGGCGACGTGGTGCTCGATCCCTTCTTCGGCACCGGCACCACCGGGGCGGTGGCCAAGCGCCTCGGCCGCCGCTTCATCGGCATCGAGCGCGAGGCGGCCTATGCGGAGGCGGCGCGCGCGCGCATCGCCGCGGTCGAGCCGCTGTCGACGGCGGCCCTGCTCGCCGCGCCGACGAAGCGCGCCGAGCCGCGGGTGCCGTTCCTCTCCCTGCTCGAAGCGGGGCTGATCGCGGCCGGCACCACGCTCACCGACGAGCGCCGCCGCCACAAGGCGCTGGTGCGGCCGGACGGCACGGTGGGCGTCGGCCCGGCCTGCGGCTCGATCCACAAGATCGGCGCCCTGGTGCAGGGCCTGCCGGCCTGCAACGGCTGGACCTTCTGGCACGTGGAGCGCGCCGGCCGGCTCGTGCCGATCGACGACCTGCGGGCGAGGATCCGCGCCGGGATGGGCTCGGCCGCCTGAGGGACGCCGGCTCGAGGCCGAGGTCTGGACCTTTTCCCGTCCGGGATGCAAAAGCCGGGGCCTTGACCCGCCCCGGTTCGCGCGGCGGGGCGGGCGCCGGCGCGCCCGGGGCTGCGCCGGCGCGACGGCGTCCAGACGAGGAAACCTGCCCGTGACCTGCACCGTCACCGTGCTCGGGGCGACCGGCTCGATCGGGCGCTCCACCGCCGACCTGCTGGACCAGCATCGCGGCCGCTTCCGGGTCGGCGCGGTGGCCGGCGGGCGGGATGCGGCGGCGCTGGCGCGCGTGGCGCGCGACCTCGGCGCCTCCTTCGCGGCGCTCGCCGACCCGGCGGGCGGGCGCGACCTCGCGCAGGCCCTCGCGGGCAGCGGGATCGCCTGCGGCGCCGGCCCCGCGGCGGTGATCGAGGCCGCGACCCGGGACGCCGACCTCGTGGTGGCGGCGGTGAGCGGTGCGGCGGGCCTCGCCCCCACCCATGCGGCCATCCGGCTCGGGCGCACGGTGGCGCTCGCCAACAAGGAGAGCCTCGTCTGCGCGGGCGACGCCTTCATGCGCGACGCCAGGCGCTTCGGCGCCCGCATCCTGCCGATGGATTCCGAGCACAACGCGCTCGCCCAGGCGATCGGCGAGGGCCGGGTCGAGGACATCACCCGCATGACCATCACGGCCTCGGGCGGGCCGTTCCGCACCGCCCCGCGCGAGCGGATCGCGGCGGCGAGCGCCGCGGAGGCCGCCGCGCACCCGACATGGTCGATGGGGATGAAGATCAACATCGATTCCGCCACGCTGATGAACAAGGGCCTCGAACTCGTCGAGGCCCACCACCTCTTCGCCATCGACGCGGGCCGCCTCGACGTGGTGGTCCACCCGCAATCGATCGTGCACGGGCTGGTGACGTGGCGCGACGGGGCGGTCACCGCCGGGCTCGCCATGCCCGACATGCGCGTGCCGATCGCCCATTGCCTCGGCATCGGCGAGCGGCTGAGCATCGCGCGCGGACGCGCCGTCGACCTCGCGGCGACGGGCAGCCTCACCTTCGAGCGCCCGGACGAGGAGCGCTTCCCCTGCCTGCGCATCGCCAGGGCCGCGCTCGCGGCGGGCGGCGCCCAGCCGACCGTGATGAACGCGGCCAACGAGATCGCGGTCGCCGCCTTCATCGCCGGGCGGATCGGCTTCTACGACATCGCCGCCCTGGTGGAGGGCGCCTGCGAGGGCTTCGCGGCCCGCTACCCCGCCGCCCCCGCCGACGTCGAGGAGGCGCTCGCCATCGACGCCGAGGTGCGCCGCTGGAGCGAGGCCCGGCTCGCGGCCTGAGCGGTTAACCGTTCGTGACGGAGATGCGGGACGGCGACCGGCCTGCGCGGCGCCGCCGCGCTCTGGCGTCTGGCCCGAACCCGCCGCCCGCGGTATGAGAAGCGTTCCCAAGGCCGCGAGCGCCGGGGAACGGGAGCCGGCGCGGGACGCCGGAAGGATCGATGGACTTCCTCACTGCGCTGGGCGGCGCGACGACGGGCCTGCTCGGCACGATCGTCACCTTCCTGTTCGTTCTGACCGTCGTGGTGTTCGTGCACGAACTCGGCCACTTCCTGGTCGGGCGCTGGTGCGGCGTCGGGGTGACGAGCTTCTCGATCGGGTTCGGGCCCGAGCTCGTGGGCTTCGACGACCGCCGCGGCACGCGCTGGAAGATCTCCGCCATCCCGCTCGGCGGCTACGTGAAGTTCGTGGGCGACCAGAACGGTGCCAGCGTGCCGGACGCCGCGACCCTCGCGCGCATGAACCCGGCCGAGCGCGCCGTGAGCTTCCACGCCCAGAACGTCTGGAAGCGCATCGCCATCGTGGCGGCGGGGCCGATCGCCAATTTCCTGCTCGCCATCGCGGTCTTCGCCGGCTCGATCTACGCCGTGGGCCGCTACGAGGTGGCGCCGCGGGTCTCGGCCGTGCAGCCGGGCAGCGCCGCCGAGCGCGCCGGCTTCCAGGCCGGGGACGTGGTGCTGTCGATCAACGGCGCCGCGGTGACGAATTTCGGCGACATGCAGCGCACCGTCTCGT
Organism: Methylobacterium isbiliense; assembly: GCF_022179325.1. Lineage (GTDB taxonomy): Bacteria > Pseudomonadota > Alphaproteobacteria > Rhizobiales > Beijerinckiaceae > Methylobacterium > Methylobacterium isbiliense. The sequence goes on from NZ_BPQQ01000045.1 coordinate 20,816, forward strand.
CGAGCGGCGGCGAGCCCCTGACCGTGGTGGTGGACCGCGGCGGCGTGCAGAAGACCCTCGAGGCGGTGCCCGACACCGTCCAGGAGAAGACCCCCTTCGGCACCCACCGGCTCGGACGGCTCGGCCTGCAGGGGCCGCGCGACCCGGCCGACGTCAAGCTCGTCCAGTACGGGCTCGGCGACTCGCTGCGCTTCGGCGTGTTCGAGACCTACTACGTGGTCGATCGCACCTTCGACTACCTCGGCAAGCTGATCAGCGGGCGCGAATCCGCCGACCAGCTCTCGGGTCCGATCGGCATCGCGCGGGTGTCGGGTCAGGCCGCCAAGGTCGGGGGTTTTGGCGCAGTGATCGGCCTGATCGCCGTGCTGTCGGTCTCGATCGGCCTCATCAACCTCTTCCCCGTGCCCCTGCTCGACGGCGGGCACCTCCTGTTCTACGGCATCGAGATCCTGCGCGGCCGCCCCTTGAGCGAGCGCGCCCAGGAGATCGGCTTCCGCATCGGGCTCGCCCTGGTGCTGATGCTGATGCTGTTCGCGACCTGGAACGACATCATCCAGATCGGCGCCTCCTGGAACCGCGGCACCTGAGGCCGACCGCCCGAACCTTGTGGAGAATTCGAGCGATCGCGTTGAATCTCTCCCAAGGGTTGGGGCGCTAGAGTCGGACCCTCGACTCCCGGTCCATTGTGGCAGTCCCGTTCTGGGCTTGTGCGAGGCTGGCCTGCTTCAGGCCTTGCTCACCCTGCTGCGCGAAAAGCTCCGGTTGAGCCCGTGACAGGAAGGCCACGTCCCCGCAAAATCCCCTCCTGCTGCCAGCTTGGCGATTGCGTCACCGGGGATTCCCGATAGAAGCGACCCAGGACCAGACGGCCATCGACCTCGCGAGAGGTTCGGCGACCCGCGGGTGCGAACCCGTACCGATAAAAATGAGACGGGCCATTTGATGATGTCGATGACGGGGAAGCGCGCGCGCGTGTCTGCCACAGGCGCCATGATCATGGCGGCCGCGGTGGCGGGCGGCGCCGCACAGGCGCAGCAGGTCGTCGTTCAGGGCAACAGCCGCGTCGACGCCGAGACGGTGCGGTCCTACGTGACCGGCGTGTCGCCCGAAGAGGGGCGGCGCAACCTGATCGCCAGCGGCATGTTCTCGGACGTGCGGGTGGCCCAGAGCGGCGGCCGCACCGTCGTGACGGTGCGCGAGAACAACACGATCAACCGCGTCGTCTTCGAGGGCAACAAGAAGGTCGAGAAGGGCACGCTGGAGAGCGTGGTCGAGGCCCGCTCCCGCGGCGCCTTCAACCCGGCGGTCGTGAACTCCGACATCGAGCGCATCCGCGAGATCTATCGCCGCTCGGGCCGCGGCCTCGCCAAGGTGACCTACCGGGTCGTCGATCTGCCGAACGGCAGCGTCGACATCGTCTACACCATCGACGAGGGCGACAAGACCGGCATCAAGCGGATCCAGTTCGTCGGCAACGAGGCCTATTCCGAGGGACGTCTCAGGGACCTGATGACGTCCACCGAGATGAACCTCCTGAGCTTCATCAAGACCTCGGACGTCTACGATCCCGACCGGATCGCCGCCGACCTCGATCTCGTGCGCCGTTACTACCTGAAGAACGGCTACGCCGACTTCCGGATCGTGTCGGCGGATGCGCGCTTCGACGAGGGCCAGGGTGGCTGGATCATCACCGTCACGGTCGACGAAGGCCGTCAGTACCGCGTCGGCGCGGTGGCGATCGACTCGCGCGTCGGCGGCGTCGACGGCGGGACCCTGCGCGGCGAGATCCGCACCGGCGTCGGCGACGTCTACAACGCCGAGGACGTCGAGAAGACGCTCACCGGCGTCACCACCGAGGTGGCGCGCCGGGGATACCCCTTCGCCCAGGTCCGCCCGACCGGCGAGCGCGACCGCGCCACCGGCACCGTCTCCCTCGGCTTCATCGTCGAGGACGGGCCGCGGGTCTACATCGAGCGCGTGAACATCCGCGGCAACACCCGCACCCGCGACTACGTCGTGCGGCGCGAACTCGATTTCGCCGAGGGCGACGCCTACAACCGCGTCCTCACGGACCGGGCCGAGCGGCGCCTGAACGGCCTCGGCTTCTTCAAGAAGGTCCGGTTCTCCAACGAGCCCGGCTCCGCGCCCGACCGCGTCATCGTCAACATCGACGTCGAGGATCAGCCCACCGGCTCGTTCTCGGTCGCGGGCGGCTACTCGACCGCGGACGGCATCATCGGCGAGGTCTCGGTCTCGGAGTCGAACTTCCTCGGCCGCGGCCAGTACGTGCGCGTGGCGGGCTCCGCCGGCCAGTACACCCGCGGCATCGACTTCTCGTTCACCGAGCCGTACTTCCTCGGCTACCGGCTGGCCGCGGGCTTCGACGTCTTCAACAAGTACAGCGACCTGACGCGCTACTCGCGCTACGTCACCGACGTGGTCGGCGGCCAGCTCCGCCTCGGCCTGCCGATCACCGAGGAGTTCGGCGTCACGCTGCGCTACTCGATCTACAACACCGACCTGAAGATCCCGAACACCCTCAGGCGGCCCTACAACGACTGCTCGTTCCCGCTCGCGGGCTACACGGCGATCAACGCGGCCGGCCAGGCGATCTATCCGAACTGCGCCTATGACGGCGAGGCCTCGATCGCCCTCAAGGATTCGGTCGGCTCGACCCTGACCTCGCTGGCGGGCGTCACCCTCGCCTACTCGACCCTCGACAACCTCGCCCAGCCGCGCAACGGCTTCTACGGCGAGCTGAAGCCGGAATTCGCCGGCATCGGCGGCGACTCGAAGTTCTTCCGCGTCACCACCGAGGCCCGCTACTACAAGGAGATCTGGGAGGACGTCGTCGGCTTCGTGCGGTTCCAGGCCGGCCACGTGCAGCCGACCGAGGGCAACACGCTGCGCATCACCGACCAGTTCTTCCTCGGCCCGTCGCTGGTGCGCGGCTTCGCGCCGAACGGCATCGGCCCGCGCGATGTCGGCTCGGGCGATGCGCGCTCGAACGCGCTCGGCGGCACGACCTATGTCGGCGGCACCCTCGAAGTGCAGTTCCCGATCTGGGGCCTGCCGCGCGACCTCGGCCTGAAGGGCGCGGTCTTCGCCGATGCCGGTACGCTGTTCGGCTACAAGGGCCGGCGCGCCTTCGACGTGAACGGCGACGGCATCATCAACGGCTTCAGCCCGGTCGCAGGCTGCAACTTCAACGCCTTCACGGTGGGCGTGGAGCCCGAATGCGTGAACGTGCGCGACAAGCCCACGCTGCGCTCCTCGGTCGGCGCCTCGATCCTCTGGAACTCGCCGCTCGGCCCGATCCGCTTCGATTACGCCTACGCCCTCACCAAGGACGAGGGCGTGTTCAACGGCCTCGGCCGGGTCGGCAAGGACCAGACGCAGGCCTTCCGCTTCTCGGGCGGCTCGCGCTTCTGAGCCCCGGTCCGGACGGATCGTCCGGACCGGCCTCCCATTCCGGTTGCAGGCCGCCGGTTGCAGGCCGGCGCCCCGCGGGGCGCCGGCTTTTTTCGTTTGTGCCCTCCCCCGCGAGCGGGTAGGCCGGGCGCCCGTCCCGGCGCGGGCGCGGGAGACACCGCGCCCCGGCTTCCCGCGAGCGCGTGCATGTCAGACCCGGTCTTCTTCTCCGCTTCCGGCCCGCTCTCCCTGCGGGAGATCGCCGACCTCGCCGGCGCGGTGCTGCCGGCCGGCCTCGACGGCGAGATCGCGATCCGGGGCGCGGCGCCGCTGGAGAGCGCGGGGCCGGACGATCTCGTCTACATGGACAACGCGAAGTACGGGCAGGCGCTGGAGCGCACCCGCGCCCGGGTCTGCCTCGTCTCGGCCCGCTTCGCCGCGCGGGTGCCGGAGGGCACGCTGGCCCTGGTCTCGCGCGAGCCCTACAGGGGCTTCGCCCGCGTGCTCGCCCGCCTGTTTCCGAGCGCGGCCCGCCCGACCTCGCTGTTCGGCGCCACCGGCGTGTCGCCGGGCTCGTTCGTCCACCCCTCCGCCCGGCTGGAGCCCGGTGTGGTGGTCGACCCCGGCGTGGTGGTGGGGCCGGGCGCGGAGATCGGCGCCGAGACGGTGCTGGCGGCCGGCGCGGTGATCGGCCCGGGCACCCGGATCGGCCGCGGCTGCGCCATCGGACCCGGCGCCTCGGTGCTGCACACCCTTATCGGCAACCGCGTCATCATCCACGGCGGCGCCCGCATCGGCCAGGACGGGTTCGGTTTCGCCATGGGCGCGGCCGGGCACCTCAAGGTGCCGCAGGTCGGGCGCGTCATCATCCAGGACGACGTCGAGATCGGCGCCAACACCACGGTGGACCGGGGCGCCAGCCGCGACACCGTGATCGGCGAGGGCACCAAGATCGACAACCTCGTGCAGATCGCCCACAACGTGGTGATCGGGCGTCATTGCGTGATCGTCGCGCAGGTCGGCATCTCGGGCTCGACCACGCTGGAGGATTACGTGGTCCTCGGCGGGCAGGTGGGCGTCGTCGGCCATCTGCGGATCGGCATGGGCTCGCAGATCGCCGGATCCAGCAACGTGAACAAGGACGTGCCGCCGGGCTCGCGCTGGGGCGGCACGCCGGCCAAGCCCGTCCGCGAGTGGTTCCGCGAGATGACGACGCTCAAGACGCTCGCGGCGCGCGGGCGCGCGCCGGAGGACGATGCCGAGTAGGCAGAGGTTCCCTCAAGCCGCCGCAAAGTCCTTGCATCGACGCGTCCCGACTCGCCAAAGACCAAGCCCGGGGTTCGGCGCTCGCGCCGGCCGGCCCCACCCGCATCCCTTCGGCCCGCAAGGCCGCGCATGGAGCCTGACACGATGACCGAGACGCCCACCGAACTGGGCACCGCCGACATCATGCGGGTGATGGAGCTTTTGCCCCACCGCTACCCGTTCCTGATGGTCGACCGCATCATCGACATCAACGGCGACGAGAGCTGCATCGGCATCAAGAACGTCACGATCAACGAGCCGCAATTCACCGGCCACTTCCCGACGATGCCGGTCTTCCCCGGCGTGCTGCTGGTCGAGGGCATGGCGCAGACCGCGGGGGCCATCTGCTGCGCCCACAAGCTCTCGGCCGACACCAAGCCGAGCCGGGTCTACCTGATGACCATCGACAAGGTGAAGTTCCGCAAGCCGGTGGTGCCGGGCGACGTGGTCGAGTACCACATGCGCAAGATCAGCCACCGCCGCTTCATGTGGTGGTTCCGCGGCGAGGCCAAGGTGGGCGGCACGCTGGTGGCGGAGGCCGAGATCGGCGCCATGCTGGTGACCGAATGAGCGCCGAGCCCGACGCCCCGGCCGAGACACGGATCCATCCGAGCGCCCTCGTCGAGGACGGCGCGGAGCTCGGGCGCGGCGTGACGATCGGCCCGTTCTGCCATGTCGGGCCGCAGGTCAGCCTCGGCGACGGCGTCGACCTCGTGAGCCACGTCGTGGTGGCCGGCGCGACCCGCATCGGCGCGCGCACCCGCATCTTCCCCTTCGCGTCGATCGGCCATCCGCCGCAGGACCTCAAGTACCGGGGCGAGGCCAACCGGCTGACCGTGGGCAGCGACTGCCTGATCCGCGAGGGCGTGACCATGAATCCCGGCACCACGGGCGGCGGCCTAGAGACGGTGGTGGGCGACGGCTGCGCCTTCCTGGCCAACAGCCATGTCGGGCACGATTGCCGGGTCGGGAACCGCGTCGTCTTCTCCAACAACGTCATGCTGGCCGGCCATTGCCAGGTCGGCGACTACGCGATCCTGGGCGGGGGCGCCGCGGTGATCCAGTTCGCCCGCGTCGGCGCGCACGCCTTCGTGGGCGGCCTCTCGGGCCTGGAGAACGACCTGATCCCGTACGGGATGGCGGTGGGCAACCGGGCGCATCTCTCGGGCCTCAACATCATCGGGCTGCAGCGGCGGGGCTTCTCGCGCGAGGACATCCACGCCCTGCGCCGGGCCTACCGCCTGCTCTTCGCGCAGGAGGGCACCCTGATGGAGCGCGTCGAGGACGTGGCGGAGGAGTTCGAGCAGCATCCGATCGTGCAGGAGATCCTCGCCTTCATCCGCGAGGGCGGCAAGCGCTCGGTCTGCATCCCCCGCGAGGCGCCGGGACCGGCCTGAGCGATGGCTGCCGGCACCGTCGCCATCGTGGCCGGGGCGGGGCGGCTGCCGCTCCTCGTCGCCGCCGCCCTGGAGCGGGCCGGGCGGCCGTTCCGCATCCTGGCGATCCGGGGCTTCGCCGATCCGGCGACCCGGCGGCGGGCGCACGCCACCGTGGACCTGCTCGACGTGCGCGGGGCGCTGGCCCGGCTCGACGCCTGGGCGCCCTCCGGGGTCGCGCTGGCGGGAGCGGTCGCCCGCCCGAGCCCCGCGGCGCTGCTCAACACCCTGGCGGCCCTGCGCAACCGCGAGGAGCTGCGCTCGCTCGCCTCGGGCGGGGACGATCACCTGCTGCGGGGCGTCCTCGCGCTCCTCGAAGACCACGGGCACCGCATCCTCGGCGTGCACGAACTCGCCCCCGACCTGATGGCGCCGGCGGGACCGCTCGGGCGGCACGGGCCCGATGCCGCCGCCAGCGCCTCGATCGCCACCGGCCGGGCGCTGCTGGCCAGCCTCGCGCCGCACGATGTCGGGCAGGCCGCCGTGGTGGCCGCCCGCCGCGTGCTGGCGGTCGAAGGGCCGGAGGGGACCGACCGGATGCTGCGGCGCGCCCGCGACCTCGCGCGCCGCCCGCTCGGCTTCGGGCGTCCGCCCGGCGGGCTCGTGCTGGTGAAGCTCGCCAAGGCCGGCCAGGACCTGCGGGTGGATCTCCCGGCGATCGGCCCCCGCACGGTGCGCAACGCCGCCGCGGCCGGCTGCGCGGGCCTCGCGGTCGGGGCCGGCGACACGCTGGTCCTCGACCGGCCCGAGACCGTGGCGCTCGCCGACCGCCTCGGCCTGTTCCTGCACGGGCTGGAGGGCGCCGCGTGAGCCGTCCCTGCCGCATCTGGCTCGTGGCCGGCGAGGAATCCGGCGACCAGCTCGGCGCGAAGCTGATCCGGGCGCTGCGCACGATCACCCCGGAGCCGCTGGACCTCGCGGGCGTCGGCGGCGACGCGATGGCGGCGGAGGGCCTGTCCTCGCTGTTTCCCCTCGAGGACGTGGCGGTGATTGGCTACCTCGCGGTGGCGGCCCGCCTGCGCCTGCTGCTGCGGCGCATCCGCCAGACCGTGGAGGCCTGCGTCGCGGCCCGGCCCGACGTCCTCGTCATCATCGACAGCCCGGGCTTCACCCACGCGGTGGCGAGCCGGGTGCGCAAGCGCCTGCCCGACCTGCCGGTGGTGGATTACGTCAGCCCGAGCGTGTGGGCGTGGCGGCCCTGGCGCGCCAAGACGATGCGCGCCTACATCGACCACGTGCTGGCGCTCCTCCCCTTCGAGCCCGACGCGCACCGCCGCCTCGGCGGACCCGCCTGCACCTATGTCGGCCACCCGCTGATCGAGCGCCTCGCCGAGCTGCGCCCAGACGCCGCGGAGGCGCGGGCGCGCCATGCCGACCAGCCGGTGCTGGCGGTGCTGCCGGGCTCGCGCCGCTCCGAGATCGAGCGCCTGATGCCGGTCTTCGGGGCGACGCTGGGGCGTCTCGGCGCCGAGGGCGCCCGCTTCACCGTGGAGGTGCCGGCGGTGGCCCGCCACCGCGAGCTCGTCGCGCGCCTCGCCGCCGCATGGCCGGTGGCGCCCCGGCTGGTGGACGGCGAGGCTGCCAAGCTCTCGACCTTCCGCCGCGCCCGGGCCGCGCTCGCCGCCTCCGGAACGGTGACGCTCGAACTCGCGCTGGCGGGCGTGCCGATGGTGGTGGCGTATCAGGTGCCGAAGATCGAAGAGATCATCGTGCGCCGGCTGATCCAGGTGCCGACGATCGTGCTGCCCAACCTGATCCTCGGCGAGAATGCGATTCCCGAACTCATCCAGGCCGAGTGCCGGCCGGACCGGCTCGCCGCCGCGCTGGCGCCGCTCCTGCGCGAGGGCGAGGCGCGGGCCGCGCAGGACCGGGCGCTCGCCCGGCTCGACGCCGTCATGCGCCTGCCCGACGGGGACGACCCGAGCCGAAGCGCCGCCCGGATCGTGCTGCAGGCGGCCGGACGTCACAGTTGAGTCAGGTGCCGGCCGGCGCGAGCGCGGTGCTCATGCACCCGATACGCCGGGAGCCTGCAGAAGCGGCTTCCGCCATGCGCAGGCTCACTCCCGCGTCGCCGTATGACCGGCAGGATCGGCGCGACCGACGCTCAGCCGGACCGCGCCTTGAGGTAGGCGAGCATGGTTCCGGCGTCCGAGACCGTGAGGCCGACCCCGGGCGGGTCGTCGCGAAACCCGGGCTCCACGAACAGTTGGCGGATCGTGCCGTCCTCGACATGCATCGCGTAGCGCCAGCTGCGCATCCCCATGCCCTGGCGGCCGCGCTTGACCAGCATGCCCATCTGCCGCGTGAAGTCGCCGTTGCCGTCCGGCAGCATGAACACCTTCGTGATGTCCTTGGAGCGCGCCCACTGATACATCACGAATGCGTCGTTCACCGACAGGCAGACGACTTGGTCGATGCCCAGGGCCGCGAATTCGTCGGCGTGCTGCTCGTAGCCCGGCAGATGCTGGTCCGAGCAGGCGGGCGTGAAGGCGCCCGGCACCGCGAACAGCACGATGGTGCGGCCGCCGAAGATCTCGGCCGAGGTGACGTCCTTCCACTCGAACGGGTTCGGCCCGCCGACCGCCTCGTTCCTGACGCGGGTGTGGAAGGTCACGGCCGGGACGGTGGCTGGTTGCATCGGGGCGACCCTCGCGTGGCGGAAGCGGCGCGCTGCCGGAGGGTGAGCCTAAGCAGACTTGCGTTGGCAAGCCAACGCTTCGTCCGCTTAGGTTCTTGTTTCTTCGCAGATTTTTATCGCAAAACCGGCGACCACTTTTGCGAAATCTGCTTAGTGCCGGGAGCGGACGGCCGCCACGAGAAAGCGGCGCCGATCGAGGAGGCCCGAGCGGAACGGGCGGCACTCACGCGCCGCCCGGCCGGTGATCGTCGTGGCGCCCCGGCGCGTCAGCCGCGCTGCGAGATCGACACGTATTCGCGCTTGGGCGGCCCGACATAGAGCTGGCGCGGGCGGCCGATCTTCTGCGAGGGATCCTCGATCATCTCGGCCCACTGCCCGATCCAGCCCACCGTGCGGGCGAGCGCGAACAGCACCGTGAACATCGAGGTCGGGAAGCCCATCGCCTTGAGGGTGATGCCCGAGTAGAAATCGATGTTCGGATAGAGCTTCTTCTCGACGAAGTACTCGTCCTTGAGGGCGATCTGCTCCAGCTCCACGGCGACGTCGAGCAGCGGATCGTCCTTGATGCCGAGTTCGGCCAGCACCTCGTGGGTGGTCTTGGCCATGATGCGGGCGCGCGGGTCGTAGTTCTTGTAGACCCGGTGGCCGAAGCCCATCAGGCGGAACGGATCGTTCTTGTCCTTGGCCTTGGCGATGTATTCGGGGATGCGCTCGGGCCGGCCGATCTCCTCCAGCATCTTCAGCGCCGCCTCGTTGGCGCCGCCATGGGCCGGCCCCCACAGGCAGGCGATGCCGGCCGCGATGCAGGCGAAGGGATTCGCCCCCGAGGAGCCGGCGAGCCGCACCGTCGAGGTCGAGGCGTTCTGCTCGTGGTCGGCGTGCAGGATGAAGATGCGGTCGAGCGCGCGGGCCAGCACCGGGTTGGCGTGGTACTCCTCGCACGGCACCGCGAAGCACATCCGCAGGAAGTTCGACGTATAGTCGAGGTCGTTCTTCGGATACACGAAGGGCTGACCGATGGAATACTTGTAAGCCATGGCCGCCAGGGTCGGCATCTTGGCGATCATGCGCATGGAGGCGACCATGCGCTGCTTCTCGTCGGTGATGTCCGTCGAGTCGTGATAGAAGGCCGAGAGCGCGCCGACGCAGGCCACCATGATGGCCATCGGGTGCGCGTCGCGGCGGAAGCCCTGAAAGAAGCGGTTCATCTGGTCGTGCACCATGGTGTGGCGCGTGACCCGGTAGTCGAAATCCGCCTTCTGGGCAGCGGTCGGCAGCTCCCCGTAGAGCAGCAGGTAGCAGGTCTCCAGGAAGTCGCCGTGCTCGGCGAGCTGCTCGATCGGGTAGCCGCGGTAGAGGAGGATTCCCTCGTCGCCGTCGATGTAGGTGATCTTGGATTCGCAGGCCGCCGTGGAGGTGAAGCCCGGATCGTAGGTGAACAGGCCCGTCTGGGCGTAGAGCTTGCCGATGTCGAGGACGCTCGGACCGATCGTGCCGTCCTTCTGCGGCAGCTCGATCTGCCGACCGTTCACCGAGAGGGTGCTGTTGCTAAAGCTCATGGGGTTTCGGACCCTTTCATCAACGGAATGAGCCGCGGGACGGGCGCCGGCGGGGTCGGCGCGAGACATGGTCGCGAACCTGGCGGCGGAGGATTGCTGCAGGTGCTCACTCGCCGACCGGGTTAGCGGATCGACGCACCGGCATCAACCGGACCGCCGGAAACGGGTGACAAAATTCAAGTTCTGTTCATATCCCTGTCCAACAGCCCCGGACCCGGTTGGATCCGGCCGCGATTCGCACAGGGGCGGGCAGCCGTCCCGACCGTGGCGGCGCGGCTCGCAACCGCAGCGCGCAGGGTCTTGATGCTGCACCGTTTTCGCCGCAAGAGCGACCGCCGCTCCGGCGCGGTGTGCGTAGCAGGAATCAGGCCGCCTTGGCCTGATCCCGCAGGCGCTCCAGGCTCTCGTCGCGCCCCAGCACCGCCATCACGTCGAACAGCGGCGGCGAGGTCGCCCGGCCGGTGAGCGCCGCCCGCAGGGGCTGGGCCACCTGCCCGAGCTTCACGCTCTCGGCCTCGGCGAACTGCCGCACCGCCTCCTCGGTGGAGGCGGCGCTCCAGTCGGCGAGGGCTTCGAGGCGCGGCAGGACACCCGCCAGCCGGGCGCGGCCCCCGTTGCCGAGGAGCCCGGCCGCGCGCTCGTCGAGGGCGAGCGGGCGCGGCGCGTAGAGGTAGTAGGCGCTGTCGAGGAGTTCGATCAGGGTCTTGGCCCGCTCCTTCAGCCCCGGCATCGCCGCGAGCAGGCGCTGGCGCAGGGCCGGGTCGAGGCGCGGCGGCAGGTTCCGCGCCGCGCCCTGCGTCGGCAGGATCGCCTCGATCGCCGCGACCAGATCCGCATCCGGCGTCGTGCGGATGTAGTGCCCGTTCAGGTTCTCGAGCTTGGCGACGTCGAACCGGGCCGGCGAGCGGCCGATCTGCTTCAGGTCGAAGGCCCGGATCATCTCCTCGGTGGAGAAGATCTCCTGGTCGCCGTGGCTCCAGCCCAGCCGCACGAGGTAGTTGCGCAGGGCCGCCGGCAGGTAGCCGAGGTCGCGATAGGCATCGACCCCGAGGGCGCCGTGGCGCTTCGACAGCTTGGCCCCGTCCGGCCCGTGGATGAGCGGGATGTGCGACAGGCTCGGCACGCGCCAGCCCAGCGCCTCGTAGATCTGGGTCTGGCGGGCGGCGTTGGTGAGGTGGTCGTCGCCGCGGATCACGTGGGTCACGCCCATGTCGTGGTCGTCCACCACCACGGCCAGCATGTAGGTCGGCGTGCCGTCTGAGCGCAGCAGGACGAGGTCGTCGAGATCCTTGTTCTGCCACACGACCCGGCCCTGGACCTCGTCCTCCACCACGGTCTCGCCCTCGGTGGGCGCGCGCAGGCGGATCACCGGCTTGACGCCGGGAGGCGCCTCGCTCGGGTCGCGGTCGCGCCAGCGCCCGTCGTAGCGCAGCGGCCGGCCCTCGCGCCGGGCGGCCTCGCGCATCTCGGCGAGTTCCTCCGGCGTGGCGTAGCAGTGATAGGCCCGCCCCGCGGCGAGCAGGCCCTCGGCCACCTCCCGGTGCCGCGCGGCGCGGGCGAACTGGTAGATCACCTCGCCGTCCCAATCGAGGCCGAGCCAGGACAGGCCGTCGAGGATCGCGTCGATGGCGGCCTGCGTCGAGCGCTCCCGGTCGGTGTCCTCGATGCGCAGCAGCATCCGCCCGCCGTGCCTGCGGGCGTAGAGCCAGTTGAACAGCGCCGTGCGGCCACCGCCGATGTGGAGGAAGCCCGTGGGCGACGGGGCGAAACGCGTGACGACGGAGGACATCGGCGAAGCAGAACCAGTCAGACGAGGATGGGAGTGCGGGCGGGCGGGATGCGCGGTCGACCCGCCGGCCTCGCGTCCTGTAGCATGCGCGCGACCGGCCGTTAAGGAACGCACGGATCCGGAATGGCGCGGGAACAGGCAGGCAGGGGGCTGGCTCTCCGCGGCGCGGTGGCGCTGCCGGCCGGCTGGGCCTCGCCGCAGGACCTCGTGCGCGGCGCGGGCGCCCGGGCGCTGGCCTGCCTCGCCGAGGAGGCCGGGCAGCGCCGGCTGTTTCCCTGGCTCGCCGTGGCCTTCGGGGCCGGCATCCTGGTGTTCTTCGCGGCGGCCGACGGGCTGCCCGCCCTGTGGGCGCCGCTCGGCGCGGCCGGGTTCTGCGGCCTCGCGGCGATCCTCGCCCGCGCCCGGCCGGTCGCGCTCGCGCTCATGCTGGGGCTCGCGGCGGGGTTCCTCGGCTTCGCGGCCGCCGCGATCCGGGTCGCGCAGGTGGCCGCCCCGGTGCTGCCCCGCACCACCATCGCCCCGCTCGCCGGCTTCATCGAATCGCTCGACGAGCGCGAGGAGGGCGCGCGCGTCGTGGTGCGCGTCCATCGCCTCGGCGAGATGCCGGCGGGCGAGCGGCCGGAGCGCGTCCGCGTCTCCCACCGCAAGGCCGACCGCCTGCGCCCGGGCGACTTCATCGAGGCGTGGGCGCGCCTCCTGCCGCCGCCGGAGGCCGCCCGCCCGGGCGGCTACGATTTCGCCCGCGATGCCTATTTCCGCGGCGTCGGCGCCGTGGGGTCGCTGCTGGGGCCGGCGACGGTGGTGCCCCCGCCCGTGCCCCCTCCCCCGGCCCTGCGGCTCTCGGCGGCCATCGACGCGGCGCGCAACGCGCTGACCCGGCGCATCACCGACGCGAACGGGGGCCAGGCCGGCGCGGTGGCGGCCGCCCTCGTCACGGGCAAGCGCGGGCTGATCGAGCCCGACACCAACGAGACCCTGCGGGCGGCGGGCATCTACCACGTGGTCTCGATCTCGGGGCTGCACATGGTGCTGGCGGCCGGGGTGATCTTCTGGCTGGTCCGGGCGCTGCTCGCCCTCGCGCCCGGCCTTGCCCTCGGCTGGCCGATCAAGAAGATCGCCGCCCTCGCGGCGATGGTCGGCGTCACCGCCTACTGCGTCTTCTCGGGCTGGGATCTCGCGGCCGAGCGCTCGCTCGTCATGACGCTCGTGATGCTCGGCGCGATCCTGGTGGACCGCCCGGCGCTCAGCCTGCGCAACCTCGCGCTCGCCGCCCTGGTGGCGCTGGCGCGCGAGCCCGAGGGGCTGCTCGGCCCGAGCTTCCAGATGTCCTTCGCGGCGGTGGCGGGCCTCGTCGCCTGCGCGCGCCTCGTCGACGGCAGCCTGCTGCGGCGGGAGGCGGCGGGTCCCCTCGGGCGGGCCTTCGGCTGGGCGGCCGCCGCCCTTCTCGGCACGCTCGCGACCACCCTGGTCGCGCAGGTCGCCACCGCGCCCTTCGCCACCTACCATTTCCAGACGGTCCAGCCCTTCGGGCTCGTCGGCAACGCCCTCACCCTGCCGCTCGTCTCGGTGGCGGTGATGCCCGCGGCGGTGCTCGGCATCCTGGCCTATCCGTTCGCCCTCGACCGGCCGGTCTGGTGGGCGATGGGGCTTGCGGTGCGCGGCATGCTGGACATCGCGGCCTGGATCCGCGGCTTCGAGCACGCGACGCTGGTGGTGCCGGCCTTCGGGCCGTGGGCGCTGGGGCTGCTGACGCTCGCGCTCCTCCTCCTCACGCTGCCGGCCTCGCGCCTGCGCTGGCTCGGCCTCGGGCCGGCGGTCGCCGGCATCGTGCTGGCGGCCACGCCCCCGCGTCACGACCTCTACGTCGACCGCGAGGGCGCGGGCGCCGCCGTCCGGGGCGCGGACGGGCGGCTCTCGACGCTCGGGCGCCCGCCGCCCTTCGTGCTGGAGCAGTGGCTGAAGGCCGACGGCGACGCGCGCCCCCGCACCGACCCGTCGCTCGCGCGCGGCGAGGCCTGCGACCGCCTCGGCTGCGTGGCGACGGGGCCGGAGGGCCGGCGCGTGGCACTCGTGAAGGACAAGCGGGCCTTCGAGGCCGATTGCGCCCGGGCGGACGTGGTGATCGCCCGGGCCGCCGCCCCGCCGGGCTGCGCGGCGCGGCTGGTGATCGACCGCGCCTTCCTGGCCGCGCACGGCGCCACGCTGGTGCGCTTCACACCCGACGGCTACGCGCTCACGACCGCGCGCCGCCCCGGCGAGCGGCCCGTCTGGCGCCTGCCGCCCCCGGCCGCGGCGCCGGCGCCGGAGGCCGACGAGACGGAACTGGAGCCGTGAGCCCGATCACGGGCGCCCCGGCCCCGCCGCCTCCCAGGCGGTGACGGGCGGGGGCACGGCGCGCGCCGGCAGGTAGGCCTCCTCCAGGCTGCCGTGGACGCCGCAGAACGGGGCCGTCGGCGCCGGGCTGTCGTTGCGGCGCTGTTCGAGCGTCAGCACGCTGCCCGCCTGGCGCAGCCGGAGCGTCCAGCCGTCGGCCCCGTCGTCCTCCTCCGCCGCCGTGTCCCAGGCGACCTCCATCGCCTCCCCGGCCAGGCGCCCCACCCCGACGAAGCCGCAGGTGTAGGATCCGCCGATCGGGTCGTCGCCCCGCGCCCGCACCGTGAAGCGCCCGTCCGCGCGCGGCGCGATGACGATGTCGCCCGCCCCCGAGATCCACGCGCCCGCCCATCCGGTCCGCGGCCCCGCGACGGCGTCGAGCCATTGCCGCCCGCTCCGCAGGTAGACCGGCAGGCGCGCCTCCGGCCGGGCGCGCACCGCCTCGCGGCCGGCCAGGAAGGCGGCATGGGCGCGCCGGAGCCGCTCGGCGAGGGCGGGGTCGGCCCGGACGCGCTCGCGGGCCGCCGCGTAGGCCGCCGCCAGGGCCGCGTCGAGCCGTTCCGCCCCGTCCTCCGTCGCCGGGCCGGCCGGGGCCGCGGGCGGAGCCCCGGCCGAGGCCGGGCGCCCCGCCGGGACGACGGCGGCCGCGAGCAGCAGCGCCAGCAGGTGATGAGGGCGAAGGAGCACGGGTCAGGTCCTCGACGTCGGGCGATCGCGCTGCGAGCCTAGATCCGGCGGATTGCCGGGCCGTGTCGTGCCGCTTGCATCGGGAGGCGCTCGCGCAACACCGTGGTCACGGACCGGACACGAGCCGCGCCGGACGACATTCCGGCGCAATCCGCGCCCGGGCGCCGACCTCGTACGGCAACAGGGCCGTGCGAGACAGGCGGCGCGGCGCCCGGAACGGATCCGGCGCCGTGACCGACCCTGCGACCGGAGGCGTCTCATGATCCGCATCGTGTCGTTCGGCCACGGGGCGCGCCGCACGGCTGCGCTCCTCGGCGCCGCTCTCCTGGCGACCGGCCTGCCGGGGCTCGTCCTCGCCGGGCCGGGCCGCGACGTCCTCGGCCCGGTCGTCGCGCGAGCCGATCCCGAAGGGGCCTGCTATGAGCGGGTCTACGATGCGGCGCATCTCGACCGGCATCGCGGTCAGACGATCGCCGCCGTCACGGTCCGGCTGACCCGGGACTCCATCACCGACCCGGAGGTCGCCGGTTTCCGGATGCTGACCCGCCTCACCCTGCGCAACGCCGAGACGCTCCACAGCCAGGCCGCCTGCTGGTGGGAGGCCGGCGCCAATCTCGGCAACCGGCGCGAGCGGCTGGTCGCCTTCGTCCGACACGACGACGCCACCCGCTGCATGGCCATGGTCGAGCCCAGCAGCGCCGAGGAGGCGGGGGATTACCTCATCGCGTCCGACCCGGCGGGGCGGACCCTGATGATCCAGAACGGCTTCTCGCAGATGCGGGCCGGCCCGGCCGGCGCCCGCGCGATGCGCGACGTCTCGTTCGGGCCGGCCGACGCGACCCTGAAGCTCCACCGCGTCGCGGCGGCGCGCTGCGCCGGCCTCGCGGAGGTGCTGGCGGAGCCGGTCCAAGTCCAGAACCGCTGACCGGCGCCCTCACGCCTCGTCGCGCAGCACGCGCCGGATGATCTTGCCCGTCGTGGTGAGGGGCAGGGCCTGCCGGAACGCGATCTCGCGCGGGTATTCGTGGGCCGAGAGGCGCTGGCGCACGAAATCCTGGATCTCGGCCGCGAGCCCCTCCGAGGCCGCGAAGCCGGGCCGCAGCACCACGAAGGCCTTGACGATCTCGGTGCGCAGCGGGTCGGGCTTGCCCACCGCCGCGGCGAGCGCCACCGCCGGGTGGCGCAGCAGGCAATCCTCGATCTCGCCGGGGCCGATGCGGTAGCCCGACGAGGTGATGACGTCGTCGTCGCGACCGACGAAATGAACGTAGCCGTCTGGGTCCACGCGCCCCTGGTCGCCCGTGGTCATCCACTCGCCCAGGAACTTCGCCGCGGTCGCCGCGGGATCCTGCCAGTAGCCGAGGAACATCACCGGATCGGGCCGCGCCACCGCGATCTGGCCGATCTCGCCGGGATCGGCCGGGGTGCCGTCCGGGCGGATCACCGCCGCGCGGTGTCCCGGCACCGGCCTGCCGGTCGAGCCCGCCCGCGCGACGCCGAGCGCCGCGCAGGAGGCCAGCACCAGGTTGCACTCGGTCTGCCCATAGGCCTCGTTGACGGTGAGGCCCAGCGCCTCGCGCGCCCAGGCGAAGGTCTCCGGCCCCAGCATCTCGCCCGCGGAGGCCAGCGTGCGCAGCGGCGCGAGGGCGAAGCGGTCGCGCGGGCGCTCCACCGTGCGCAGCATCCTGAGCGCCGTGGGCGGCACGAAGGCGTTGGCGACCCGCAGGTCCGCCATCAGCCGCAGCGCCTCCTCGGGATCGAATTTCTCGTATCGTCGCGCCACCACCGCCACCCCGTGGTGCAGGCTCGGCAGCAGCGCGTTGAGCAGCCCCCCGGCCCAGGCCCAGTCGGCGGGCGTCCACATCCGGTCCCCGGGCTTGGGCAGGGACGCGGGCAGGAACTCGTGCATCATGGCGAAGCCCGGCAGGTGGCCGAGCAGCACCCGGTGGCCGTGAAGCGCGCCCTTCGGCGGCCCCGTCGTGCCGGATGTGTAGATCATCAGCGCCGGATCGTCGGCCGCAGTGTCGACGGGCGCGAACTCGGGCGAGGCTGCCTCCAGGAGTTGCCGGAAGCCGAGCGCCCCCTCCTCCGGCCCGTCGACCGAGACGCGCAGTGTCAGATCGGGCAGCGCGTCGCGGATGAGGGCGAGCTTGGCGAGCCCGCCCGCCTGCGTGACGACGGCCCGGGCGCCCGCATGGGCGAGGCGATGCACGAGAGCGTCCGGCCCGAACACCACCGCGAGCGGCAGCGCCACCGCGCCGAGCTTGTAGACGGCGAGGTGCGCGACCACCACGGCGGGAGATTGCGGCAGCAGCACCGCGACCCGGTCGCCCCGCCGCACGCCCTGCGCCCGCAGCGCGTTGGCGAACCGGTTCGAGGCGTCGCGGAGAGCCGCGAAGCTCCAGGTCTCGACACGGCCGTCCGGCGCGACGTCGAGGAGGGCCGGCCGCTGCGGATCAGCCGCGGCCCAGCGGTCGCAGACGTCGACCGCGATGTTGTAGCGCGCCGGAATCCGCCAGCGGAAATCGCCGACGAGGCGGTCGTAGCCGGAAACGCTCACGCCTCGCGCGGCGGGAACCCGCCCTCGTGGCTGAAGTCGGTGATCGGGCGGCGGCCGTTCGGGGTCTCGCGGGCGCGCTGCTCTTCGGTCAGCGTCGCCGGATCGGCCCGACGCCCGACCGCGAAGGCGGCCTCGACGCGGTGATGCGGCGGCAGGTTGAGGACGCCCGGCGCGCGCTCCTTGTCGAAGCCGGTCATGCCGTGGGCGTGCCAGCCCATCCGGATCGCCTGGAGCTGGAACAGGGCCGAGGCGGTGCCGGTGTCGAAGGAGGCGCTCCACGAGGGCTGCAGGCCGTCCTTGGTGTTCATCATCCCGTTCGAGACCAGGAACAGCAGGGCGGCGGTGTCCTTCACCCATTTCTGGTTGCCGGGCACGAGCAGGCCGAACAGCGCGTCCCAGTGCGGCGTGTCGCGCCGGGCCCAGATGAAGCGCCAGGGCTGGGAATTGTAGGAGGAGGGCGCCCAGCGCGCCGCCTCGATCATCGTGAACAGGTCGGCCTCGCTGATCGGCTCGCCCGTGAAGGCGCGCGGCGACCAGCGCTCGAGGAAGAGCGGGTCGATCGGGTAATCGGCTGTGCGCGAAGGGCCTGACGTCACTGTACGTCTCCGGAACGGACCAGCGTTCCTGCCAGCCCGGGCCGCCGATGTCACGCCCGCCGTCAGAGCGGCAGGATGCCGTCGCTCTTCACCTCCTCCATCACCGCATAGGTGCGCGTCTCGGTGACGCCGGGCAGCGAGAGCAGCACCTCGCCGAGGAAGCGGCGGTAGGCCGGCATGTCGGCGACCCGGGTCTTGACCAGATAGTCGAACCCGCCCGCCACCATATGGCATTCCAGCACCTCCGGCGCCCGGCGCACCGCCGCCGCGAAGCGCGCGAAGATGTCGGGCGTGGTCTTGTCGAGGGAGACCTCCACGAAGACGAGGAGGCCGAGGCCCAGCCGGTGCGGGTCGAGCCGCGCCCCGAACCCCGCGATGATCCCCTCCTTCTGGAGGCGGCGCAGGCGCTCGCCCGTGGCGGTCGGCGACAGGCCGACCCGCTCCGCCAGTTCCACGGTCGCGATGCGTCCCTCGCGCTGCAGCACGCCGAGGATGGCGCGGTCGAGGCGGTCGAGCTGATCCGTCATTGTTGCTGCCATCCGGCTATTTCGCCGCCGATCCGGCGGCTATATGAGCAATATTGCCATCGAACGGCGGCGTCACTGCGGCTAGGGTGTGGATCGAACCGAACCGCAGAGTCGCACCCGATGTCCGCCCCGCTTCCCCGCTTCGTGAGCCCCTACGCCCCCGACGACGCCGATCTCGCCCGCCGCTTCCTGTCCGGTGCCGCCCTCGGCCCGGAGCGGGAGGCGCGGGTGGACGCGCTGGCCCGCGATCTCGTCGCGGCGATCCGGACGGAGAACGGCCGCCTCGGCGGCGTCGAGGCGCTGCTGCGGGAGTATTCGCTCTCCACCAAGGAGGGCCTCGCCCTGATGGTGCTGGCGGAGGCGCTGCTGCGGGTGCCGGACGCCGCCACCGCCGACCGGCT
The DNA here is from genome assembly GCF_022179325.1 of Methylobacterium isbiliense. Classification (GTDB taxonomy): domain Bacteria; phylum Pseudomonadota; class Alphaproteobacteria; order Rhizobiales; family Beijerinckiaceae; genus Methylobacterium; species Methylobacterium isbiliense. The sequence continues at coordinate 40,098 of NZ_BPQQ01000045.1, forward strand.
GATCGAGGACAAGCTGCGCGGCGGCGGCTTCGAGCAGCACGCCACGCGCTCGGACGCCCTGCTGGTCCACGCCTCGGCCTGGGCGCTCGGGCTGTCGGCCCGCATCATCGATCCGGGCGAGACGCCGGAGAGCGTGCTGCACGGCCTCGCCCGGCGGCTCGGCCAGCCGGCGGTGCGGCAGGCGGCGCGGCAGGCCATGCGGGTGATGGGCAACCACTTCGTGCTCGGCGAGACGATCGGGGCGGCGCTGCGGCGGGCGGGCAGCGGCCAGGGCCGGCTGTTCCGCTACTCCTTCGACATGCTCGGCGAGGGCGCCCGCACCGCCGAGGATGCCCGCGCCTACGCCGAGGCCTATGCGGGAGCGATCGAGGCGATCGGCCGGGCCGCCGGCAACGCCGCCCTGCCGGACCGGCCGGGCATCTCGGTGAAGCTCTCGGCCCTTCATCCGCGCTACGAGGCGATGAGCGCCGGACGGGTCATGGCCGAACTCGTGCCCGTGCTGCTCGCCCTGGCCCAGGCGGCGCGCCGCCACGACCTCAACTTCACGGTGGATGCCGAGGAGGCCGACCGGCTCGAACTCTCCCTCGACGTGATCGCGTCGGTGCTCGCCGATCCCTCGCTCGCGGGCTGGGACGGGTTCGGCCTCGCGGTGCAGGCCTACCAGAAGCGCTGCCTGCCGGTGATCGACCACGTGGCGGATCTGGCCCGGCGCCTCGACCGGCGCCTGATGGTGCGCCTCGTCAAGGGCGCCTACTGGGACACCGAGGTGAAGCGCGCCCAGGAGCGCGGGCTCGCCGACTTCCCGGTCTTCACCCGCAAGAGCATGACCGACCTCAGCTACGCGGCGGCGGCCGAGCGGCTGCTCGCGCACCGTCCCCTGCTCTTCCCGCAATTCGCCACCCACAACGCGCTGACGGTGGCGGGCATCGTCGAGCGCGCGGGTCCGGGCGCGGGCTCCTACGAGTTCCAGCGCCTGCACGGGATGGGGGACGCGCTCTACGAGCGGCTGCTCGCCGCGGTGCCGGGCACCGCCTGCCGCACCTACGCGCCGGTGGGCGGCCACCGCGATCTCCTCGCCTACCTCGTGCGGCGCCTGCTCGAGAACGGCGCCAACTCCTCGTTCGTCTCGCAGGCGGCCGATCCGGCGGTCCCGGTCGAGACGCTGCTGCGGCGCCCGGCCGAGACCGTGGGCGCGCCGGAGCGGGCGCGCCACCCGACGCTGTGCCGCCCGCGCGATCTCTTCGCGCCCGACCGCCTGAACTCGGCCGGGATCGAGTTCGGCGAGCGCGCCGCGCTGGAGCGCCTGCTCGCCGAGGTGCGGGGAGCGGCAGGCCCCGCCGAGGCCGCCTCCCTCATCGACGGCACGCCGCAGGCCGGCGCGGCGCGCGCCGTCACGAGCCCGTTCGATGAGGGGCTCGTGGTCGGCACCGTGGCGGAAGCGTCGCCGGAGAGTGCGGACCGCGCCGTCGCGGCGTCTCTCCGGGGCTTTCGCGCCTGGAGCCGCACGCCGGCGGCGCAGAGGGCCGCCGCCCTGGAGCGGGCCGCCGCCGCGATGGAGGCCGCGCGCGGGCGCCTCATCCACCTCCTGCAGGCCGAGGCCGGCAAGACGCTGGACGATGCGCAGGCCGAGCTGCGCGAGGCGGTGGATTTCTGCCGCTACTACGCGGCGGAGGGCCGCCGGCTGTTCGGCGCGGATCTCGGGCTGCCCGGGCCGAGCGGCGAGAGCAACCGCCTCTCCTTGCGCGGGCGCGGCGTGGTCGTGGCGATCTCGCCCTGGAACTTCCCGCTGGCGATCTTCGTCGGTCAGGTCGCGGCCGCGCTGATGGCCGGCAATGCCGTGGTGGCCAAGCCGGCCGAGCAGACGCCGCTGATCGCCGCGGAGGCGGTGCGCCTCCTGCACCGCGCCGGCATCCCGCCGGCCGCGCTCCAGCTCGTGCCGGGCGATGGCGCGGTGGGCGCGCGGCTCGTGGCGCATCCGCGCATCGCCGGCGTCGCCTTCACGGGCTCGACCGAGGTCGCGCGCGCCATCAACCGGGCGCTCGCCGCCAAGGACGGGCCGATCGTGCCGCTGGTGGCCGAGACCGGCGGCATCAACGCCATGCTGGTCGACGCGACCGCGCTCCCCGAGCAGGTGGCCGACGACGTCGTGACCTCCGCCTTCCGCTCCGCGGGCCAGCGCTGCTCGGCCCTGCGCCTCCTCCTCGTGCAGGAGGACGTGGCCGACCGCATGATCCGGATGATCGCGGGCGCCGCGCGCGAGCTGCGGCTCGGCGACCCGCGCGACCCGGCGGTGCAGGTCGGGCCGGTGATCGACGGGGAGGCCAAGGCCCGCCTCGACGCGCATGCCGCGGCGATGGGCCGGGAGGCGCGTGCGCACCTCGTCGGCGAGGCGCCCGCGCGCGGCAGCTTCGTCGCCCCGCAGATCTACGAGATCGCCGGGCCGGAGGCGCTGCGCGAGGAGGTGTTCGGCCCGATCCTGCACGTGGCCCGCTACGCCGCCGCCGACCTCGACCGGGTGCTCGACGCCCTGGAGGCGACCGGCTACGGTCTGACGCTGGGCCTCCACTCGCGCATCGACGCCACCGTCGCGCGGGTGACGGACCGGCTCTCCACCGGCAATGTCTACGTCAACCGCAACATGATCGGGGCGGTGGTGGGCGTGCAGCCCTTCGGCGGCAACGGCCTGTCGGGCACCGGCCCGAAGGCCGGCGGTCCGCACTACCTGCCGCGCTTCGCCACCGAGCAGACCGTGACGGTCAACACCGCGGCGGCCGGCGGCGACGCGGCGCTCCTGGCGATGGAGGGGTGAGCGGCCCCCTCACCGCGCCACCCCGCCGAGCGAGGCGGGCTGGCCCGGCAGCGCCAAGGGGGCGCCCGCGTCGATCAGCCGGTCGCCGTCGAGGCGGTAGGTCTGCAGCGTCCGGTCGGCGTAGTTGCCGACATAGACGTGGCTGCCGTCCGGGCTGAAGGCGACGCCCTCCGGCACCGCGCCGTTCGGCGCCCGGTCGACCACGCTCACGCGCCCGTCCGGGGCGATGCCCAACAGGACCGTCGTGCCGCCCGACGTGTAGGCCGGCGCGGCGTGCGGGGCGGCCGAGCCGCCCACCACCACGACCACGGCGTGCCGGCCGTCCGGCGCGACCGCGACCGTCTCCGGCGTGTCGCCGACGCCGAGATGGTCGACGGCGACGGGCCGGTCGCGGTCGAGGCGGATCACGCTCGCGGTATCGACGTGGCCGTCGCTCGCCACCGCTCCGGTATTGGCCGTGATGAGCAGCCGGCCGTCGGGCGTCGCGGCGACGGCGTAGATCCCGGCCCCGGCCGGCACGTCGAGGGCCGGATCGTAGCTCACGCGCTCGCCCTCCACGGCGAGCACCCCGACCGTGCCGGCCTTGGTCAGCTCGGCAGCGATCTTGGCGACGAAGGCCCTCCGGCCGTCCGGCGCGAAGGCGACGGCCGTGGCCTCGCCACCCACGCCCACCTCCCCCACCACCTGCACGTCCTGGCCGGCAATCCGCAGCACCGACACGCTGCGCCCGGCGCGGTTCGCCACCAGCGCGAGCGTCCCGCCGCGGTTGATCGCAAGGCCCGAGGGCTGACGCCCGACCCGCACGGTCGCAAGGGCCCGGGGCGGGGTCGCGTCGAGGTCGATCAGGTGGAGACGGTCGTCGGGCTCGGCCCACCAGTTCTCCCCGTCCCGGCGCATCGTCACGGCGCTGGCGACGAGGCCGAGCCGGCCGTCCGGCGTGATACCGAGGTTGCTCGGCGGACCGTAGACGGAGTTCGAGAGCGCCAGGACATGGGCGATGCGCGGCCGGCCCGGGTCGGACACGTCGAGGATCGCCACCGCATCCGCGCCGTCCGGACCGTTGCGGGAGCCCTCCGGGGCAAAGACCGTCTTGCCGTCGAGGCCGACCAGGATGTGCTGCGGACCCGCCGCCGCGGCGAGCGGCCACAGCAGGGCGAGACACCCGATTCCGATCCACCGCATGTCGCGCACTCCCCGAGATCGACGATCCGTTAACCCTGTCCGCGTGTCCCGGAACCCACACCCCCGTGCAACCGTCGCCGGGCGCCGGCGCCTCCCGGAAAATGCCGCAAACCGGGCCCACCCCTTGGCTCATCCGACGCCACCGGATCCGGACGCGTCGAAATCATCCCGCGCGGTCAGCGCGGCCTCCCCCTCTTCGCGGTTCCTTAAGGGGCCGCCGGCATCCTGCACGGACATCTTCGGGAGATCCTGCGTGCGCGCTCTGTTGTCTTTCGGCCCCACCCGCCTCGGCGCCTGCGCGGCGCTCGCCGCCACCCTGGCCGCGGCGGTGCCGCAGGCCGCGACCGCCCGCGACGGCACCGGCGCCGCCCTGATCGGCGGCGCGGCGGCCGGCGTGCTGGGCGGCCTCGCCGCCGGCGCCATCATGAACGGCCCCCCGCCGGCCCCGCCGCCGCCGGTCTACGTCGTGCCGCCGCCGCGCCGGGTCTACGTGGAGGAGCCCACCGAGACGGTGATCGTGCGCCGCCGCGGCCCGGTCTGCCATTTCGAGCGCCGCAAGGTCTGGCTGGACGACGAATCCTTCACCTATCGCCGCGTCGAGGTCTGCGAGTAGGACCTCACCCGCAGACGACCGGACGGGGCGCCTGCGGGCGCCCTTTTTCGTGCGCGCCGCTCAGGCCGGCGGCAGCATCGCCGGATCCTTCACCAGGAGCCAATCCTCGACCACGAGGGCGTCGAGGCCCGTGGTGTAGAACATCAGGATCGCGTCCTCGGCGGTGTGGAGGATCGGCTTGCCCATGACGTTGAAGCTGGTGTTGAGCAGGATCGGCACGCCGGTGCGGTCCGCGAAGGCGGCGATCAGGCCCGCATAGGCCGGGTTGCGCGCGGGCGTCACGCTCTGGAGGCGCCCGGTGCCGTCCTCGTGCACCACCGCCGGCACCCTCGCCCGCACCGCCGGGCGCCACACCAGGGTGCGCTCCATGTAGGGGCTGTCCTGGTAATCCTCGAACCAGTCCGGCCCGGCCTCGGCCAGGATCGAGGGCGCGAAGGGCCGGAACGCCTCGCGGTACTTCACCTTGGCGTTCAGGATCGCCTTGGCGTCCGCGGGGCGCGGATCGGCCAGGATCGAGCGGTTGCCGAGCGCCCGCGGCCCGAACTCGGCCCGGCCCTGTACCCAGCCGACGAGGCCGCCCGCCGCCAGGATCCCGGCGGCGGCCTGCGTGACGCCCGCATGGCCGAGCCGCCGCAGGCGCGGCTCCTGCCCGGCCATGCGCGCCAGCGGCTCGGTCGAGACGGCGGAGCCGAGATAGGGCGTCAGGGCCTCCTCCCGGTCCGGCCCGGTCCAGTCCGGATGGTCCTCGGCATAGGCGAGCCACGCGGCGCCGAGGGCGTTGCCGTCGTCGGCCGGCGCCGAGGGCACGTGGAGCCGGTCGTAGGGGCTGCGGGCGAGCACCCGGCCATTGTACGAGGAGTTGAGCGCACAGCCCCCCGTCAGCACGAGGTTCTCGCCCGGCGCGAGCCGTCCCGCCTCCGCCACGAGCCCGTCCATCATCTCGCAGAAGGCGTCCTGGCCGCAGCGCGCGAGGTCCGCCCAGCCCGCCTCCCGCGCGTCGGCCGGGCGCCGGGCCAGGATCTCGGCGACCGTGGCCTGCACGGTCGCGGCCTCGGCGAAGCGCAGCCGGCCATCCTCGATGCGGTAGAGCCGGCGCAGCAGCACCATCAGGTCGGGGTCGGAGCGCCCGTAGGGCGCGAGCCCCATGACCTTCCACTCCTCCCCCGCCGCCTGATCGAAGCCCGCGAGATCGGTGACGAGGCCGAAGAAGAAGCCGAGCGATTCGCGGCCGCGGTGGCGCTTCACCTCCGCGATGCGGCCGGCCTGCATCCGGTAGAGCGCCGAGGCGCCGGTCTCGCCCATCCCGTCGACGACGAGGCAGGCGGCGTCGCGGAACGGGCTGCCCCAGAGGCCGAAGGCCGCATGGGCGAGATGGTGGGGATAGCGCCGCAGGGCCGCGATGCGGCTCTGCCCGCCATGCGCCCGGTCGAGGCCGAGCAGCGTGCCGTAGCCGGCCCGGGCCTGCGCCACGCCGAGTTCGGCGATGAAGGTGCGCTCGCTGCGCTCGGGCACCAGAGAGCGGTTCAGGTCCGGCGCGTGCGCCGCCAGGGTCTCCAGGCCGAAGGCCCCCGCGGCCGCCGAGCGCGCCAGGAAGGCGCTGAACTCGGGCCCCCAGCTCGTCGCCACCACCAGCTCGGCGCCCGCCGGCAGGTGGCGCGCGAGCAGGCCGGCCATGCGGGGGGCCGAATCCGGCTCGCAGTTCGGCGCCCGCTTGTACTGGAGGTAGCGTTCGGTGGCCTCGGCGAAGAGCACCGCGCCGTCCGGGCCGACCAGCGCGAGGGCCGGGTCGTGGAAGGTCGTGGCGAGGCCGAGATAGTAGCGCATCGGGTCCGTCCTCGGCGTCGCGCCGCCGGGATCGGCGCGCTGTCGGTGCCGCGGCCCGTCGCGGACCGCCTGATCGTGTGGCCGGGCGGTCTAGCAGCGCCGGCCGCGCCTGTCAGGCCGCGCGCTCCGGAGCCATTTGCGGCAGGTCGGGTTTTGGTCCATTGAAGCCGGAACGGGAGGCGGGCGCGATGGGCCCCTCAGCCTCCGCGATCCGGACCGTCTCGGGAAGAGCAGGAATGGCTACGCCCACTTTCGATCTCGCCGATCTCAAGCGCCGCATGCAGGGCGCGGTGAACGCGCTCAGGCACGACCTCGGCTCCCTCCGCACCGGACGCGCGAGCCCGAACCTCCTCGATCCGATCCAGGTCGAGGCCTACGGCGCCGCGATGCCGATGAGCCAGGTGGCGACGATCAGCGTGCCGGAGCCGCGCCTGCTCAGCGTGGCGGTGTGGGACCGCGGCATGGTCGGCGCCGTCGAGAAGGCGATCCGCGAATCCGATCTCGGCCTCAACCCGATGACCGAGGGACAGACCATCCGGCTGCGCATCCCCGAGATGAACGAGCAGCGCCGCAAGGAGATGGTCAAGGTCGCGCACAAGTACGCCGAGGAGGCGCGCGTCGCCGTCCGGCACGTGAGGCGCGACGGCCTCGACCTCCTCAAGAGGCTGGAGAAGGACGGCGCGATCAGTCAGGACGACGAGAAGCGTCAGGCCGATCAGGTGCAGAAGGCCACGGACCAGCACATCGCGGAGGTCGACCAGACGCTCGCCGCCAAGGAGAAGGAGATCATGCAGGTCTGACCGGCCTCGCAGGATCGTTCGAACGAGTGCGCGGTCCGCGGGCCGGGGCGGCGCGAGAGAGCGGGACCGGAATGGCGGGCGACAGCAAGACGGCATTCCTGGCGGGCGCGACCGAGGCCGCGCCCGGGCCGGCGCACGCGCCGCCCCCGGTCCCGGCGCATGTCGCGATCATCATGGACGGCAACGGCCGCTGGGCGGCCCGCCGCGGCCTGCCCCGGGCGGAGGGGCACCGCCGCGGCGTGGAGGCGGTGCGCCGGGCCGTGCGCGCCGCCCTCGACCTCGGCATCGCCTATCTCACGGTCTACAGCTTCTCGTCGGAGAACTGGCGCCGGCCCGCCACCGAGGTCGCCGATCTGATGGGGCTGCTGCGGCTGTTCGTTCGCCGCGACCTCGCCGACCTCGACGCGAACGGCGTGCGGGTGCGGATCATCGGCGAGCGCGAGGGCCTGCCGGGCGACATCGCGGCGCTTTTGCGCGAGGCCGAGGAGCGCACCGCCCGCAACACCCGCCTCACCCTGGTGGTGGCCTTCAACTACGGCGGTCGCCAGGAGATCGTGCGGGCGGCGCGGGCGCTGGCCCGGGCGGTGCAGGAGGGGCGCCTCGCCCCGGAGGAGATCGGGCTCGACACCGTGGCGGCCGCCCTCGACACGCGCGACATCCCCGACCCCGACCTCGTGATCCGCACCTCGGGGGAGCAGAGGGTGTCGAACTTCCTGACGTGGCAGACCGCCTACTCGGAATTCGTGTTCATTCCGGACCTCTGGCCCGATTTCGACCACGCGGCCTTCGCGGCGGCGGTAGGTGAGTACCAGGGCCGCGACCGCCGCTTCGGCGGCCTCGGCGCGCAGGCCCGCTGATGGCGACCGACGGCAGCGCCCCCGGGGCGCGGCGCCCCTGGCCGGCGAGCGAACTCGGCGTGCGCGCCGTCTCGGGCGTGGTGCTCGGGCTTCTCGTCCTCGCCGCGACCCTGACGGGCGGCTGGCTCTTCGCGCTGATCTGGCTGCTCGCCGGCCTCGCGGTGGTGGGCGAGTGGCTGGCCATCACCCGCACGGCGCCCCACCGGCTGCTTTTGGGCCTCGCCGGCCTCGCCCTCGCGGGGCTGATGGCGGGGGCGCGGCTCGACACCTCCCCCCTGGTGCTCCTCGGCTTCGCCGGGCTCGCGATGCTCGTCCTGGCCCTCCTGGCACGGCCGGCGGCGGGCCGGCTCTGGGCGCCCCTCAGCCTCGCCTGCGCGGCGGTGGTGGCCCTGGTGCCGGTGCTGCTGCGCGACGATCCCCGCATCGGGCTCGCCGGACCGCTCTGGCTGTTCGGCACCGTCTGGACGACGGACATCGCCGCCTACTTCACCGGCCGGGCGCTCGGCGGACCGAAGCTGTGGCCCGCAGTGAGCCCGAAGAAGACGTGGTCGGGCTTCTGCGGCGGCCTCGTCGGGGCGACGATCGTCGGCGGGGCCATCGCGGCGGGAGCCGCGCATCTCGGCGCGCAGGAGAGCCTGCCGCTCGCCGCCGCGCTCGGCCTCTCGGCGCTCGGCTCGGTGCTGAGCCAGGGCGGCGACCTCGCCGAGAGCGCCCTCAAGCGCGCCTACGGGGCCAAGGATTCCGGCCGCCTGATCCCGGGCCACGGCGGCGTCATGGACCGGCTCGACGGCTTCTTCGCCGTGGCGGCCCTGGCCGGGCTCCTCCTCGCCCTGCGGGCGGCGGCCTGAGGCGCCGCGGCCCTTCAGGCCGGGGCGCCCGCCGGGACCGGGTGGGGCGCCGCGTCCGGGCGCCGCGGCGGGTCGCTCACCGGGGCAGGCGCGGCCTCCTGTCCGGCGGCCTCCAGGCAGGCCTCGATGCCCTGGCGCAGGGACGACACGTAGGCATCGGCCCCCAGGGAGGCGCGCGCCTTCGAATCGGCCATCACCTCGTCGTCCGCCGGCCACAGCCCGACGAGGATCTGGGCGTCCGGCAGGCGGCGGCGGATCCGCTGCACGAGGTAGCGCAGGTGGGCGGGCGTCCCGCTGATCTCCAGGTAGGAGACGCAGACCATCCGGGCGCCCTCGGCGTCGAGGCTGTGGATCTGCGCGCGCGACACCGCCTCGAACGGCACCACCCGCGTGCCGATCCCGCGCTTCTCCAGGAGCTGCGCCAGCATCGCGGAGGCCGCCTCGTCGAGCGGACCGCGCCCGGCGACACACAGCACCGCCCCCTTCTGGCGCCAGGCCGCGGGCAGCGCCTCCGGGGGCGGCGCGTCCGGCACCGCGGGCGACGCGTCGCAGGGCAGGTCGGCGTCGCGCCGGGACAGGAGGCGCCCGGCGAGCCCAGGCTGACCCGTCGGCGTCTCGTCCTCCCGGTCCGCGAGGTCGGTGACGAGTTCGTCGATGGCGGTGCGGATGCGCTCCAGCCGGTCCTCCGTCAGCACGCCGCGGCGCGCGTCCGAGGCGGCGAGCTGCAGCCCCTTGAGCACGACCTCGTCGTAGTAGGAGGAGAGCGAGCAGGTGGCGAGGATGGTCTCGGCGAGTTCCTGCGCCTCGTCCGGATCGTCCGCGAGGAGGCGCTGGTAGAAGTTCTCCACCGGTGTGAGCGCCGGCTGGTCGCCGAACAGCACGTCGAGGAATTCGAGTTTCTCGACGTGCCGGCCCAGCACCACGAGGCAGACGGTGAGCGGCGTCGACAAAAGGAGGCCGACCGGCCCCCACAGCCACGTCCAGAACAGGGCCGAGACCAGCACCGCGAAGGGTGACAGGCCGGTCGAGTGCCCGTAGAGCAGCGGTTCGATGACGTGGCCGACCAGGGGTTCGAGCACGAGGAACAGGATGGCGGTGGCCAGCACCATGTTCCAGCCCGGATCGACCGCCGCGGCGAGCGCGAGCGGCAGCAGCGCCGACAGGAAGGCGCCGATATAGGGCACGAAGCGCATCAGCCCCGCGAAGATGCCCCACAGGATCGGGCCCGGCACGCCGATCAGCCACAGCCCGATGCCGATGGCGAGGCCGAAGCTCGCGTTGAGCGCGAGCTGCATCAGGAAGTAGCGGCTGAGCCGGCGCGCCGCATCGTCCATCGCCACGGTCGTGCGGTGCAGGTCGCTCGATCCCACGAGGCGGATCAGCCGGTCGCGCAGGTCCTCGCGCTGCGCCAGGATGAAGATCAGCACCACGAACACGATGCCGGTGGTGGCGAGCGGCCCGATCGCCGGCGCGAGCACGCGTTCGGCGAGCTGGAGCGGCGTCAGGTCGGGCGAGCGCACCTCGACCAGGACGGGCTTCTCGGGATTCTGAACCCGGGGCTCGGCGGGTTTGGCCTCGGCGGGCGGTGCCTTCTCCTCCGGCATGGCGCCGGCCTGCTGGATGTGGCGGCCGATGCTGCGGACGTAGCCCGCGAGGTCGCCCAGCACCCCGGCCTTGAGCGTGTCGAGCTTGCGCTCGATGGTGCGCTGGTAGCGCGGCAGCCCGGTGCCGAGTTCGGCCGCCTGCATGCCGATGATCCCGGCCAGCGCCGCCGCGATGCCGAGGCAGGTGAGGACCGCGAGCAGGATCGCCGCCATCCGCCCGATCCGCAGCTTGCGCAGCAGGTTCACCAGCGGGCCGAGCACGAAGCTCAGCAGCACCGCGATCGCGATCGGGATCAGGATCTCGCGGCCGAGATAGAGCGCCGCCACCAGGATCGCCGCGATGATCAGCGGGGTGGCCAGCCCCTGGCCCGGCGTCTCCGCTGCCGGGATGCGGGTCGGCACGGCCGGGACGAGGGTTTTCTGCAGACCGCTGCCGCGCGCCATTTGCCCGCCTCACTCTGGAACTCGGCCGCCAAGCCGGGCCGTACGCATGGGTCAGGAACGGCGCGGACCCGGAATAGATCCCGCACGGCGGCACGGCGGGATATGGAAAATGCATGCCGCAACGGAAGATAGCGCCGTCGGCGCCGCCTCCGGGCGGCCCCTTTCCACCCACCCGCATGGCGCGGGCGGCCTTGGCCTTCAAGGCCGTTTCCCGATATGAGCCGGGCGGACGGGGCGCAACCATCTGGCGGGACCCATGACGCTCTCGGCGCTCGATTCCCTTCTCCTCGGCCCGCTCGTCTCCACAGAGGCCATGCGGGCGGTCTTCGCCGACGAGGCCCGGGTCGCCGCGATGCTGCGGGCGGAGGCGGCGCTGGCGCGGGCGCAGGGCCGGGCCGGGCTGGTGCCGGACGCCCTCGCGCCGGCCCTCGACGCGCTCGATCCCGCCGCCCTCGACCCGGCGGCCCTGGGCCGGCGCACGGCCGTCTCCGGCGTGCCGGTGATCCCCTTCGTCAAGGCCGTGCAGGCGGCGCTGGCCCCCGACCTCGAACCCGCCTTCCACAAGGGCACCACGACGCAGGACATCGCCGACACCGCGCTCGCGCTGCAATTGCGCGAGGCCTTCGCGCTCGTGGCGGAGGACCTGCGCGCCATCGTCGCCGGCCTGTCGGACCTCGCCCGGCGCCACCGCGAGACGCCCTGCGTCGGGCGCACCTACGGGCAGCAGGCGGCCCCCGTGACCTTCGGGTTCAAGGCCGCGATCTGGGCGCTCGGCATCGCCGAGGCGGCCGCCGACCTGCCGCGCATCCGCGACCGGGCGCTCACCGCCTCCCTCGGCGGCCCGGTGGGCACGCTCGCCTCCCTGGGCGAGGCTGCCGAGGCGGTGGGCGAGGATTTCGCCCGGGGGCTCGGCCTCGGCTACGATCCCGCGCCCTGGCACACGCGCCGCGCGCGCATCGCCGAGGCGGGGTCCTGGCTCGCTCTGCTGATGGGGACGCTCGCCAAGGTCGCCACCGACGTCGCGCACCTCGCGAGCACCGAGGTCGGCGAGGTGGCCGAACCCTTCGTGCCCGGCCGTGGCGGCTCCTCGGCGATGCCCCACAAGCGCAACCCGGTCTCCTCCACGGTGATCCTGGCCGCCTTCAGCGCCGCCAAGGGGCAGGTGGTGACGCTCCTCGACGGCATGGCGGCGGCCCATGAGCGCCCGGCCGGGGCGTGGCACGCCGAATGGCATGCGCTGCCCGCCCTGTTCGGCCTCGCCTCCGGCGCCCTGCGCGAGGCGCGGGCGCTCGCCGAGGGGCTGGTGCCGGACCCCGCGCGCATGCGCGCCAACCTCGACCTCACCCGCGGCCTGCTGTTCGCCGATGCGGCCGCCGCCCGCCTCGCCCCGCGGCTCGGCGCCAAGGCCGCACACGCGCTGGTGGAGGCGGCGGCCGGCGCCGTGCGCGAGGGCCGCGGCGACCTCGCCGCGGTGCTGGCGGCCCGGCCCGAGGCCGCCGGCATCGACCTGCAGCCGGCCTTCGACCTCGCGTCCGCCATCCGGGCCGGCGCCCGGACGGCCGACCGGGCGCTCGCCGAGGCCGCGCGCCTCATCTCCCTGCCGACCCGACCCTCCCACGCGGACGCATCCCCATGCCCCTGATCCAGGCCAACGGCACCGAGCTGAACGTCGACCTCTCCGGCCCGGGCGGCGCGCCCGTCGTCGCCTTCTCGAACTCGCTCGGAACCACGATGGCGATGTGGGATCTGCTGGTCCCGCATCTGCGCGGCCGCTACCGGGTGCTGCGCTACGACACCCGGGGGCACGGCGCCTCGCCGACCCGCGACGCGCCGACCGCCGTCGAGGATCTGGCCGACGACCTCCTCGGGCTCCTCGACGCGCTCGAGATCGACCGTGCCCACGTGGTCGGCCTGTCGCTCGGCGGCATGACCGGGCAGGCGCTCGCCATGCGGGCGCCCGAACGGGTGCAGAGCCTCACCCTGATGGCGACGGCCGCCTGCATGCCGAGCGAGGCCTCGTGGAACGAGCGCGCCGAGACCGTGCGGGCGCACGGCACCGCCGCCATCGTGGACGCCACGATGGAGCGCTGGTTCAGCCCCGGTTTCCCGGCGAGCGCGCCTGACGCGGTGGAGCCCGTGCGCCGTCAGTTCGTCGAGACCGACCGGACGGGTTACGCGGTCTGCTGCAACGCCATCGGGCGCATGGACCTGCGCCCCGGGCTCGACCGCATCACCGCGCCGACCCTGGTGATCGCCGGCCGCGACGACCCGGCGACGCCGCCGGAGAAGTCGGAGGAGATCTGTGCCGGCATCCGCCACGCCGAACTCGTGGTGCTGCCCCGCGCGCGCCACCTGCTGGCGGTGGAGCAGCCCGCGGCGGCGGCGAGCCATCTCCTCGCCTTCCTCGACCGCCACCGGGCGCCGGACGAGACCGCCACCGGCGCAGTCCCGGTCGAGGAGGGCTTGGCCAACCGCCGCAGCGTGCTCGGCGCCGCCCATGTCGACCGCTCGCTCGCGGGGGCGGGCGCCTTCGCCGGGCCGTGGCAGGATTTCATCAGCCGCATCGCCTGGGGCGAGATCTGGGGCGACCCGCGCCTGCCCTGGAAGAGCCGCTCGCTGGTGACCCTCGCCCTGATGGTGGCGCTCGGGCGCGAGGAGGAGTTCAAGCTCCACGTCCGCCCCGCCCTGCGGAACGGCGTCAGCCTGCCGGAACTGCAGGCGCTGCTCCTGCAGACCGCGGTCTATGCCGGGGTGCCCGCCGCCAACAGCGCCTTCCGCTGGGTGCGCGACGTGCTCGGCGACGAGCTGGCCTGAGCCGGGGAGCGGCCGGGGCCGCCCCGGACCCGTCCGTCCATGACCCCCTCCCCTGCGGTCCAGGTGCCCCCGGCGGGCCTCTGGCGCGGCTCGTGGCGCCAGAGGGCCCGGCTCGTCTCGGGCTTGGTCCTGTTCGCCTTCGCGGGCACGCACTTTGCCAATCACGCGCTCGGGCTGGTCTCGCTCGACGTGATGCGGGCGGCGGAGGGCTGGCGCACGGCCGTGACGCGCTCGCTACCCGGCACGGTCGTGCTGGCGGGCGCCCTCCTCGTCCACGTCGCGCTCGCGTTCGAGTCCCTGGCGAGCCGGCGCAGCCTGCGGATGCCGGTCTGGCAGGCGGCCCAGATCCTGCTCGGGCTGGCCATCCCGTTCCTGCTGGTGCCGCACATCCTCGGCACCCGCGTGACGAACCTCGTCACCGGGCACCGCACCGATTACCCCCACGTGATCGCCCATCTGTGGCCCGACGGGATGGTGCGCCAGACGCTGCTGCTCGGCCTCGTCTGGGCGCATGGCTGCCTGGGCCTGCACCAGTGGCTGCGGCTCGCCGCCGGCTACCGGCGGATCGTCCCGCTGCTCGCGGTCGCGGCACTGCTGCTGCCACTGGCCGCCACCCTCGGCATCGCCGTGCAGGGCCAGTTCATGGACCGCGATCTCGCGGCCGCGGAGCGCTTCGGGGCGCCCGACCTCGCCCGGTTCTGGGAGGCGCGGCCCACGCCCGAGGCCGTCTCGGCCCTGCGCGCACCCGTGCTCGCGGTCATCTACGCGGCGGCGGCCGGTGCCCTGGCGCTCGGCGGCTGGCGGATCGCGGCCGCGTGGCGGGCGCGGCGCATCGTCGTGACCTATTCCACCGGCCAGAGCGTGCGGGCCGCCGAGGGCCAGACGCTCCTCGACATCAGCCGCTCCGCCCGCATCCCCCACGTGGCGGTCTGCGGCGGGCGCGGGCGCTGCTCGACCTGCCGCGTGCTGGTCACGCAGGGCGGACAGAACCTCGACCCGCCCGGCCCCTCGGAGGCCGCGACGCTCGCGGCCATCGCGGCGCCGCCGGGGGTGCGCCTGGCCTGCCAGGCCCGACCGCGCGGCGACGTCGCGATCACCCGCATCCTGCGCCCGCGCGGGCGCGAGGCCGCGGCGGCGCAGATGGGGGATCCGGACCTCGCGGGCATCGAGCGCGAGGTGGCGATCCTGTTCGTGGACGTGCGCGGCTTCACGTCGCTCTCCGAGCGCAAGTTCGCCTTCGACGTCGTCTACATCCTCAACCGCTTCTTCGAGGCGGCGGGGCGGCCGGTCATCGCTCATGGCGGCTGGATCGGCGGCTATGCGGGCGACGGCCTGCTCGCCCTGTTCACGCATCCGGACGGGATCGACGCCGCCTGCCGGGCCGCCTACGCGGCGGCGGCCGACATCGACCGGGCCGTGGACGGGCTGAACCGCCAGATCGCCGCGGAGCTGCCCGTGCCCCTGCGCGTGGCGATGGGCCTGCATGCCGGCCCGCTCGTGCTCGGGCGCCTGGGCTTCGGCGAGAGCCTGTCGGTCTCGGTGATCGGGCCGGCCGTGAACATCGCGAGCCGCCTGGAGAGCCTCGCCAAGGCGGCCGAGGTGCAGCTCGCCGCCTCCGCCGAGACCGCCCGGCGGGCCGGCCTCGACGCCGCAGGCCTTCGCGCCGAGCGGGTGCAGATCCGCGGCAGCAGCGCCCTCGACATCCTCTACGTGGAGCGGGCCGGCGCGCTCGCCGGACGCCTGCCCTCGGCCTGACCGGCACCGGTAAAATTTCTGCAACCCCGTCGGAACCGGCAGCAGCCGTGCGAATTGAAGAACCGAAGGGGTCGCGCGCCTTGCCGCCGCGCGGTGCCCTATGGCTGCCGTGAGAGCGCTTCGCTACGGGAACTCACGGCATCATCAGGATCGCGGCCGGCGGGGCCTCACCGGGCCTGCGCGTGTCGATGCGATCCGCCAGGGACGCCGCCGACTGGAACCGGTCGAGGCGCCGATCGATCATGCCGTCGAGTCTCTCGTAGACTTCGGCGACCGAGAGGCTGCGCGTCTTCTTGCCGTCACGCTCGAAAAAAAGGCTGCGGTTGGCCTTCGCGGCGGCCCTGAACGCGGCCTGGGCCGGGTGATCGGGCTTCTCCGCGGTGAGCTGCATGAAGCGGCTCGCGCTCGCCGCCCCGAGCAGGTGGGCGAAGTAGCATTCCGAATGCGTGAGGTCGCGCCCGACGCGCTGCGCCACCCGGGCGCGGTCGCGCTTCATCATCTCGCCCGCCATCAGCCCGGCGATGTAGGGGTCGCGGCGCAGCGCCAGGATGCGGCGGCGCGCGGCGGGATCCGCCACGACGAGGCTGCCACCCCGGCGCTGGATCAGGCCGGCCTCCTGCGCGAGACCGTGTCTGGGCCCGTAGGCGCGCAGCAATTCGAGCCACGTGCCGGTCAGGAACTGGAACAGGCCCTCGGCCGTGGAGGTGGCGGCCCGGGCATGCGGCAGGAAGCTCGATTCCTTGTCGGCGAGCGCCATCAGGTAGACCGGGTCGACCTCGGTGTCGCGCGCGGCGCGGAGGATGGTCTCGACGAGGCTGCGCGGCACACGCGTCATGCCGAAGCTGAGGAGATCGTCCTCGCCCGCCTCGGACGACAGCCGGTCGAGGTCGGTCTGGATGAGTTCGGCGGTGCTGGGCTTCTCTATGGCCAGGGCGACGCCGCGCCACTCGGGCGACAGCGCGGACGGCGCGGACGGGCTGCGGGCGGGACGCAGGTCGATGCGGTCGTGGGCCGCGGCGGGCGGCGCGAGGCTGTCGTCGGGCAGGGTCCCGACGACGGCGAGCCCGAACACCGCCGCCGAGGCGACGAGGCGCGGCAGCGACCGCCGGCGGCGCGCCGCCCGGACGGGCTTCAGCCACCGCACCGCGGCCTCGTCACCCACCGACCCGTTCCCGGGCACGAGTCGACACGCGTCGTCGGCGCAGAGCGCCGGCTCCGGGAAAACCCTCATGTCCTTGCCTTCGTTACCGCCCGGCCCGATTCCCGGCCGCGCACGCTTCGCTTGGGAGCGGCGTGTCTGACGGCCCGCTGTGACCACAATGGGACAGCGTGACGTTAACCGTCGGGGTCATTTTGCGGCGCAGTAAGTACCTGTCTCAACACAGTTTCGGCCCGAATGGGGCGGACCCGCGCGCGAGCCGCTCATGCAAATAATTCCGCAGCCGCCCGGAACCAACGAGCATCTCGTGCATTTCCCACCGCTACGCGGAGCGGCATCTCTTAATCCCGTTGCGCACCGCCGCCCGCCCTTCAGTCAAAGGAAGTCCCGTTCCGATGAGCATGCAGACCGGGCGCCGCGTCGGCGTCGCTTTCGTTGGCATGGGTGGCGCCGTCGCCACCACCGCCATCGCCGGCATCGAGATGATCAAGTCCGGATCGAACCGTCTCGATGGTCTGCCCCTTGCGGGGAAGGCGATTGCCGGCATGGTCGGCTACAAGGATCTGGTCTTCGGGGGCTGGGACCTGAACGGCGACGATCTCGCCGCCGCCGCCTCCACGCACGGCGTGCTGAGCCGGCAGGACCTGGAGAACGGCGCGCAGGTGCTCAACACCATGCGGCCCTGGCCGGCAGTCGGCAGCGCCAAGTTCTGCAAGAACATCGACGGCCAGAACCGGATCGTCGCCAAGGACCACCGCGAGGCGGTGACGGCGATCGCGGCGGATCTCGACCGCTTCCGGCAGGAGAGCGGCGTCGACGACGTGGTGGTGGTGAACCTCGCCTCCACCGAGCGCTGGCCCGACCTCGACGACCCGACGCTCAACTCGCCGGACGCGTTCGAACGCGGTCTCGACGCGAGCGACGAGGCGATCAGCCCGGCCATGCTCTACGCCTATGCGGCGATCAAGAACGGTATTCCGTACGCCAACTTCACCCCGAGCGTGGCGGCCGACGTGCCGGCGCTGGTCGACCTCGCCCGGCAGCTCAACGTCCCGGTCGCCGGCAAGGACGGCAAGACCGGTCAGACCATGATGAAGACCGTGCTGGCGCCCGCCCTGAAGTCGCGCGCGCTCCACGTGGACGGCTGGTTCTCCACCAACATCCTGGGCAACCGCGACGGCCTCGCCCTCGACGACCCGTCCTCGCTGCAATCCAAGCTCAACACCAAGGGCACGGTGCTGGATTCGATCCTCGGCTACCCGGTCGAGGACCATCTCGTCCACATCCACTACTACCGCCCGCGCGGGGACGACAAGGAAGCCTGGGACAACATCGACGTCACCGGCTTCCTCGGCCAGAAGATGCAGATCAAGGTCAACTTCCTCTGCAAGGATTCGATCCTGGCCGCCCCGCTCGTCATCGAGATCGCGCGGGTGCTCGACCTCGCCAAGAAGCGCGGCGACGGCGGCGTGCAGGAGCAGCTCTCGCTGTTCTTCAAGGCCCCGATGGTGAAGAACGGCCACGGCCCGGAGCACGCCTTCGGCGCTCAGGAGCGCATGCTGCTCGACTGGCTCGGCGTGCACTGAGCATGAGCGGGCCGGATTCCGGAGGGGCGCGCGGCGATGCCGCGGCTCCCGTGCGGCTGCGCGCGCTCCTCGTCGAGCTGAACGATCTCAAGCGCATCCGCTCGGCGGGCCGGCGCGGCTCAATCGCCGAGCGCCTGTTCGCCCAAGGGTGGAGCGCCCTCGCGGCCGGCGGCGACGCCATCGTCGTCGCGGAGCGCGTCACCGCCACCGCGCTCGCGGCGGCCCGGCTCGGCGATCTCGACGCGGCCTTCCTGGCCGCGGCCGGCCTGTCGGAGGCCGAGGCCGGGACCGTGCTGGAACGGGGCTTCGACGAGGTCACGCACGAGGTCGACCCCGCGCTGCGCGCACGGTTGCGCGCCGCCCTGACGGCGCCCGACCCGCTGCCCGCCGGTGCGCTGCCCGGCTTCGTCGGCCTGCTCGCCGCCCAGCCGCGGGCGGGCGTCACCTGCCCGGGCCGGCCCCGCATCCTGCTGGAGCCGCCCGAGAACCATGCCGAGCATTGCCTGATGGTGGCGGTCTACGGCGTGGTGCTGAGCCCCTTCTACGGCGCCGACCCGGCGACCGTGTTCGTGGCGGCCCTCGCCCACCACCTGCACAATGTCCTGATGCCGGATGCCGGCTTCACCGGCGAGGTGCTGCTCGGCGCCCATCTCGACCCGGTCATCGCCCGGATGGCCGCGCGGGCGCTGGACGAGCTCGATCCGGCCCTGCGCCGCCGCGTGGAGAGCGCCCGGCGCATCCTGCCCGACGACGGCACCGCGGAGGGCCGCGCCTTCCATGCCGCGGACGTGATCGACCGGGTGCTGCAGATCGCCCAGCACCTGCGCGCGGCCTCGCTGACGATGGACACCGTGCTCGGCGAGATGGCGCTCGTGCACGACGGCCCGGTCAAGGGCTTCCACGACCGGGTGCTCGCGGACATGAGGCTGCCGTGAGGGGGCTCCCCGCGCCGACGACGCGTCCCATCTCCTTCGGCAGGCTCGCCCCCGGAGCGTCCGCGTGATCCCCTTCGGCCTTCGCTCGCCCGTCACGGGCGAGCCTCTGCATCACGACACGCCCCATTCGCTGCGCGAGGGCCGCAAGGGCCCGCGTTGGCCGGTGGTCGATGGCATTCCGTTCCTGCGGGTGGACCGCGACGACCTCGCGCGCGAGGCGCTGGGGCATCTCGACAGGGGCGCGCCGGGCCACGCCCTCGAACTCCTCCTCGCCGATCAGGACGAGTGGTGGACCGGGCCGAAGCCCGATCCCGCGGCGTTGCGCGATCTCGTGCGCGACCTGAAGTACGTCTCCCTGCGCGAGGCGGTGGAGCGGCTCGCCTGGGGTCGGGTCGGCGACTACTTCGTGCACCGCTGGACGGACCCGACCTATCTGGCGGGCCTCGCCCTTCTCGAAGCGCACTGGAACGCGCCGGTCTGCGTGTTCGAACTCGCCTGCGGCATCGGCCATTACCTGCGCGACCTCCAGGGCCGGGGCGTCAAGGTCGCGGGGGGCGACGTCGTCTTCGCCAAGCTCTGGGTGGCGCGCCACTGGGTGGTGGGCCAGCGCGCCCAGCTCGTCTGCTTCGACGCCGCCTCGCCCTGCTGGCCGATCGAGGGGGCGCCCGTCGACCTCGTGGTCTGCCACGACGCGTTCTACTTCATGAAGGACAAGCAGGGCATCCTCGACAACCTGCGCCGCACGGCCGGCGACGAGGGCTGGCTGGCGGTCAGCCACATCCACAACCGGGCCAAGGCCGGCTTCTCGGCCGGGCACGCGGTCTCCGGCGCCGAGATCGAGGAGTTCTTCCCCGACGGCCTCGTGTACGACGACGCGGAACTGACCGCGGCCCTCGCCGAGGCGCGGGCGCCGGTGCCGGCGGAGCCGGCGTCGCTGAACGAGGCGGAGGCGTTCTCGGTGGTGTGCGGCCCCGGCATGCGCCCGGCGCCAAGGGCGCTGGTGGACGGGCTGACCCTGCCGCCGGACGGCACGATCCTGCGCCTCAACCCGCTCTACCAGCCGGCGCCGGAGGGGGATTACGCCATCGTCTGGCCGTCCGAGCGCTACGCGGCGGAGTACGGGCCGCGCGCCACCTACCCGCTGCGCTCGCCCGGCCCCGAGACGGTGGAGGCCGGGCCGGCCTATGCGGAGCGGGCGCGCCGGCGCGAATTCGTCGCGCTGCCGGAGCGCTGGTGATGGCGGGCATCGGCTGGGGCATCGTCGGCTACGGCTGGGTCGCCCGCGACTTCATGGCCCCGGCGATCGCGCTAGGAGGCGACCGTCTGGTGGCGGTCTGCGACGCCTCCCCCGCCTCCCGGGCCGCCGCCAAGGCCGCGGGCATCCGGGCGCATGCCGATCTCGACCACCTCCTCGCCGAGCCGGAGGTCGAGGCCGTGTACGTCGCGACGCCGAACCACCTCCACCGCGGCCCACTGGAGGCGCTGGCCGCCGCCGGCAAGGCAGTGTTGTGCGAGAAGCCGATGGCGGCCTCGCTCGCCGACGCCGAGGCGATGGCGGCGGCCGTGGCGCGCACCGGCATTCTCTACGGCACGGCCTTCGACCAGCGCCATCATCCGGGCCACCGTGCCATGCGGGACGCGATCCGCGAGGGCCGCCTCGGCACCGTGACGGCGTTGCGCATCGTCTATGCCTGCTGGCTCGACCGCGCCTGGACCTCCCTGCCGGGCCAGGCGAACTGGCGCATCGACCCGGCCCAGGCGGGCGGCGGCGCGCTGATGGACCTCGCGCCCCACGGCCTCGACCTCGCCGAGTACCTGCTCGGCGAGAGTCTCGTGGAGATCGCCGCCCTGACTCAGGCCCGCGCGCAGGGCTACGCCGTCGATGACGGCGCGCTGCTGATCGGGCGCACGGAGTCGGGCGTGCTGGCGAACCTGCACGTGGCCTACAACTACCCGGAGGCGCTGCCGCGCCGCCGCCTGGAAGTCTCCGGGACGGCGGGCCTGCTCACCGCCGAGAACACGATGGGCCAGGAGCCGGGCGGGCGCGTGACGTTCACGGACGGGGCGACCGGCCGCGTCGCGCCGCTGCCCTTCGACGACACCGCCTCGCCCTTCCTCGAACAGGTGCGGGCGTTCGGCCGGGCGCTGCGCGATCCGGCGGAGCGCGCCGCGTGGTCGGTGTCCCGCGACCTCCACACCATGCGGCTGATCGCCCAGGCCTATGCGGGGTCGTCTCCCCCCGCCGCGGCGCCGGCCGCCTGACCCGACGTTGAGCGAGAGCGTATCCGTGACCTCAGACACGACCAGCCCGCGCCCGAGCCGCCCCCGCCCCTACACGTACGGGCAGGCGCGCACCATCGAGGGCCTGCCCTCCGCCCTGCCCGACGCCGCCCGCGCCTATCTCGACGTGCTGCCGGCCGGCCGCGTCGTCGGCTTCCCGCTGGCGCCCCTCGACCGCACCGGCGTGCCCTGCTGGTTCGTGTCGCTGTTCCTCGACGATCCCTACTTCGTCGGCGCGATGCCGAGCGGCATCGGCTACGGTGCCACCGACGACGAGGCGATCATCGGCGCGATCGCCGAGATCGCCGAGAACCTGATGCCGAGCGTCGCGCTGATCCCGCGGCGCAAGGAGCGCGGCAGCTACCACGACCTCGTGCGGGTCTTCGGCGCCCGGTCGGTCGCCGACCCCCTGACCCTCGGCCTGCCGGCGGGCAGCCCCGTCGGTCGCGACACGGTGCTCGAATGGACCCAGGTGGTGCGCGCCAGGACCGGCGAGACGGTCCTGATGCCCCTCGACATCGCAGCGACCGACTATTTCGAACTCTCCGACGACTACGTCCCGTTCACGAACCTCATCACCAACGGGCTCGGCGCCGGGCCGGACGTGGACTTCGCGCTCGGCCACGGCGTGCTCGAACTCCTGCAGCGCGACGGCAACGGCCTGCTCTTCCGCGCCCTCGATCAGGGCGTGATGCTCGACCTCGACGGCATCGGCCCGGAGAACCGCGCCATGCTGGAGCGGCTCGACGCGCTCGGCATCCGGGCGATGCCAAAATTCGCCACCGACCAGTTCGGCCTCACCAACGTCTACTGCGTCGGCTACGACCGCGATCCGGCCCGCACGCCGGCCCCGATCGCGCTCTCGGCCTGCGGCGAGGCCTGCGACCCCGACCGCGAGCGGGCGCTGCGCAAGGCGCTGCTCGAGTTCCAGGCCGCGCGGGTGCGCAAGACCTTCGGGCACGGGCCGCTCGACCTCGCCCGCCGCATCACCCCGCCGGGCTACGTCGACGCCTTCATCGAGACCGCGCTGCCGAGCCTCGACAAGGAGGAGACCCGCGCCCTCGCCGCCATGCTGCACTGGATCGACAAGCCGGCCGAGACCCTGCGCGGCTTCCTCGCCGATACGGTCTTCTCCGAGCGTGCCACCAAGCCGTTCCGGGATCTGCCGACCACCCCGGCGGCGGACGGGCAGGCGCGCGGGCGCATCGCCCGCGAGCGGCTGGAGGAGGCGGGCTTCGACGTGCTCTACCTCGACGCCTCGCCCCCCGGCGGCGGCGTCGGCATCGTCAAGGCCTTCGTGCCGGGGCTCGAGGTCGAGACCATGAGCTACTACCGCATCGGCGAACGCAACACGCGCAAGCTCTTGGAGCGCGACCACCCGCTGATCCGCTTCGGGCAGGAGAGCGAGACGCTGCGCCCCGTGCGCCTGACGCCGGAGGCGCTGGAGCGCTTCGGCGGCCAGCCGCTCTTCGACGTCGGCTTGGCCGACGCGATCGTCGGGCCGCTCTACCCGCTCTACCGCGAGCCGGAATCGCACCACGCGCCGTTCCGGCTCGAGCATCGCGGGAGGGCGGCGTGAGCCTGCGCTTCGCCTACAACACCAACGGGGCGGCCAATCACCGCCTCGACGACGCGCTCTCGCTGATCGCGGAGGCCGGCTACGACGGCGTGGCGCTGACGCTCGACATCCACCACCTCGACCCCTTCGCGCAGGATTGGGCGCACGCGGCCGAGCGGGTGCGCGGGCGGCTCTTCGCGCTCGGCCTCGGCTCGGTGATCGAGACCGGGGCGCGCTTCCTGCTCGATCCGCGCGCCAAGCACGAGCCGACCCTCGTCACCGCCGACCCCGAGGGCCGCGCGCGCCGGGTCGCCTTCCTGCAGCGCGCGGTCGACATCGCCCAGATCCTCGGCTCGGAAGCGGTGTCGTTCTGGGCCGGCGTGCCCAAGCCCGGCGTCGACCGGCAGGCGGCCCGCGGCTGGCTGCGCGACGGCCTGGAGGAGGTCGTGGCCTACGCGGCCGAGCGCGGCGTGGTGCCGGCGCTGGAGCCCGAGCCCGGCATGCTGATCGAGACCCTGGACGACTACGCGGCCCTTTGCGTCGAGGGCCTCTCGCTCGCCCTCGACACCGGCCATTGCCTCGTCACCGGCGAGCGGGATCCGGCCGCGGCGTTACGGGAATTCGCGCCGCGGCTCGGCACGGTGGCGATCGAGGACATGGCCCGCGGGGTCCACGTCCACCTGCCCTTCGGCGAGGGCGACATGGACGTGCCGGGCGTGCTCGACGCCCTCGACGCGATCGGCTTCCGGAAGCTCGTCTGCGTCGAACTCTCCCGCGAGAGCCACCGGGCGGACCGGATGATCCCCGACGCGCTGGCCTACCTGCGGGCCTGCCGGGAGCGGCGCGCATGAGGATCTGCTTCGTCAGCCGGCGCTACTTCCCGGCCATCTCCGGCATGAGCGTCTACGCGCAGAACCTGCTGCGCGAACTGGTCGGCGCCGGCCACGACGTGACGATGGTGAGCCAGTACCGCGGCGATGACTTCGGCACCCGCGTGTATGGCGGCGGACCGCCGCCGCCCGTTCCCGGCGTGCGGGTGATCGGCCTGGAGCAGGTCGGCGAACAGGAGGGCGGCGACTTCGAGCGCGACATCGACACGATGGTCGCCACCATCGCGGCCGAGCACCGGGACAAGCCGTTCGACGTGCTGCACGCGCAGTACGGCTATCCCACCGGCTGGGCGACGCTGCTGGCCTCGCAGGCGCTCGGCGTGCCGAACGTGGTCTCGATCCAGGGCGGCGACGGCCACTGGGTCGGCTCCTGCTGCGAGACCCATCGGCTCGCGATGGTGCGGGTGCTGGCGCATGCCAACGCGCTCCTGATCGGCGGGCGCTCGTTCGTGCAGGAGGTCTGCGACCGGCTGGGTGCGGATCCCGCCCGCTTCACGATCGTGCCGGGGGCGGTGGACACCGGGCGGTTCCGCCCGCCCGCTCGCTGGCGGCCGGGCGACGCGGGCGAGCCGGTGCGCCTGTTCTACCACGGCCGGGTCGACCGCCGGAAAGGCGTGCTCGACTTCATCGACGCCCTCGCGTTGCTGCGGTCCCGCGGCACGCCCTTCGCGGCGGTGATCTCCGGCATCGGCCCCGACGTGGACCCGGCCCGCGCCCGCGCCACTGAACTCGGCTTCGCCGAGCGCGACCTGCGCTTCACCGGCTATGCCGACTACGACGCGGTGCCGGCCCTCTACGGGCTCGGCGACGTCTTCGTCTCGCCCACCTACGCGGAAGGGTTCTCCAACACGATCCTGGAGGCGATGGCGGCCGGGCTCGCGGTGGTCTCGACGCATTCGGTCGGCGTCTCGGACTGCCTGCGCGACGGCGAGAACGGCCTTCTGGTCGAGCCAGGCGACGTGCCGGCCCTCGCCGAGGCGCTGCACCGCGTGATCGTGGACCGGGCGTTGCGCGCGCGGCTCGCCGCCGCCGCCCTGGAGGAGTGCCGCCGGGTCTATTCCTGGAACGCGGTCGGCCGGCAGATCATGGAGGTCTACGCCGCCGTGCGCGACCGCGCGCCCGCCGCCGTCGATCCGGTGCTGCCGCACGATCCCGCCTGCCGCTTCCGGGCCGAGCCGCACCTGCTCTGATGCCGGCCGCCCTCGCCCTCTCGCCCCACCTCGACGATGCCGCCTTCTCGTGCGGCGGCACGCTGGCGCGGCTCGCGCGCCGGGGCTGGCAGGTCACGGTCGCGACGCTGTTCACCGCGAGCATGCCGGACCCGCAGGGCTTCGCCCTCGCCTGCCAGCTCGACAAGGGGCTCGGGCCGGAGGTCGACTACATGGCCCTGCGCCGGGCCGAGGACGCCGCGGCCTGCCGGCATCTCGGCGCCGCGCCGCGCCACGTCGCGCTGCCGGAGGCCCCCCACCGCGGCTACGCCTCGGCGCCGGCCCTGTTCGCGGAGCTGCGCCCGGACGACCGCGTGCGCGCCGGCCTCGTGCCGCAGCTGGGCGACCTCCTCGCCGGTCTCGCGCCGGACCTCGTGCTGGCGCCGCAGGGGGTGGGCGGTCACGTGGACCATGTGCAGCTGGTGCTGGCGCTGCGCGAGGCCGCGCCCGCGCGGCCGATCCTGTGGTGGCGCGACTTCCCCTACACGGTGCGTCACGCCGACCCGAAGGAGCCGTTCCGGGCCGCCTTTGCTACGCTGCCCGAAGTCACGGTGCACCTCACCCCGGAAGACGACGCCGCCAAGCGGGCGGCCTGCGCGGCCTATGCGAGCCAGATCGGCTTCCAGTTCGGCGGCGTGACCGGGCTCGACGCCCGCTTGGCCGCCGAGGAGAGCCGCGAGCGCTTCCGGCAGGAGGGCGAGATCCCGTTCGATCTGTGAAGGGCGGGAACGTCTCTCCCGGACGGGAGAGGGGTTCCGGCGCTGACTACACCGGCCGGGGCAGCTTGCAGCTGTCCAGCGCGCCGAGGGCCTTGGCGCGGGCGGAATCGTTGAAATAGCCGGTGGTGCGGTAGGACTCGATCTCCGCGGCGTCGAGGGCGCGAAGCGTCGCCTTGGCGTAGCAGCCGCACGGGCGCTCCAGGCTGGACTCGGCGGCGTTCTGCAGGCGGGCCTGGACGATGGCGCAGGCGCGCCGCACGCGGCCTTCCAATTCCGACTTCGGGGCCGTGCGCAGGGCCGGGTCCGGCTGGTAGGCTTCGAATTGCGAGGAGGCACCGCCGGCGAGCGCGGCGGTGGCGCCGAGGGCCAGCAGGCCGGCGGCGAGGGCGATGCGGAGGCGCATGAGGTCAAGTCCGGTCTTCGACAAGCTTGACCGTTGGACTGCGATCCCCCGCCCCGCGCAAGGGCGGACCGGCCACACCGGCGCGAAAACACTTGCTCCGCGAGGCCCGCGCCGTCAGTGGGGCAGAGGCTCGATCGCCACGTGGTTGTCGTGGAAGGCCGCCCCGCCGAACGGCGCCGGCGCATCGGCGCCCGTGAGGGTGTTGATGCCGCGCCCATCCGGATAGGCGTCGTTCGGCCAGATCGATTCCGCGATCAGCACGCCCCGGCGCAGGCCCGGAAACAGCGTCGCCCGCAAGCTGACGGCGCCGCGCTGGTTCACGAGGCGCACCCAGGCCCCCTCCCCGATCCCGTGCGCGGCCGCGTCCTCCGGATGGATCATCACGGTCGGATGGCGCTCCTTGGCGAGCGAGGTCGGCGTCTCGGTGAAGCTCGAATTGAGGAAGTTGCGCGCCGGGCTGGTGGCGAGGCGGAACGGATGCTCCGGCGTCGCCGCGGCGAGCGGGGCCTCCCAGTGGTCGGGCAACGACGGCAGGGCCGCCACCGGGCCGCGCGGCCCGTCATGGGCGATCGGCACGCCGCCCCAGTCCGGGCGGAACCGGAAGCGGCCGTCCGGGAAGCCGAAGCCGTCGAGGTAATGCGCCCGCTCGAAGGGCGGCTGCGCGTCGAGCACCTCCGTCTGCTCCAGCTCCGCCAGCGTGCCGCGGCCGGAGGCGCGCAGCGTCGCATCGATGATCGCGCGCGGCGTCATCGCGAAGCCCGGATGCTCGGCCCCGAGCCGGGCGGCGAGCCCCGTCAGCACCTCGTGATTGGAGCGGCACTGGCCCGGCGGGTCGATGCGCTTGAGGCCGAGCTGGATGTGCTGGTGCCCGCCGCTGGTGTAGAGGTCGTCGTGCTCCAGGAACATCGTGGCGGGCAGCACGAGGTCGGCCATGCGGGCCGTCTCGGTCATGAACTGCTCGTGCACGCAGACGAACAGGTCCTCGCGGGCGAAGCCGCGCTTCACCAGCTCCTGCTCGGGCGCCACCGAGACTGGGTTGGTATTCTGGATCAGCAGGGCGGTGACGGGCGGGCCGCCGCGCAAGGCCTCGGCATCGCCCGTGAGGACACGGCCGATCTGCGACTGGTCGAGCACCCGCACGCCGGGCCTGCGCAGGTCCAGCCCCTCGATCAGGCGCTTGTCGAGGCCGTAGATGCCGCTGTTGGAGTGGAAGGCCCCGCCGCCGGGATGGCGCCATGCCCCGGTCACCGCCGGGATGCAGAGCGCCGCGTGCATGTTCACGGCGCCGTTGCGACTGCGTGAGAAGCCGTAGCCGAGCCGGAAGAAGGTCCGCTTCGTCGTGCCGACGAGGCGCGCGAAGGTCTCGATCTCCGCGACCGAGAGGCCCGTGATGGCGGCGGCCCAGGCGGGATCGCGGGCCGCCAGATGCGCTTCGAGCGCGTCCGGGCAGTCGGTGTAGCGGGCGAGATAGTCGCGGTCGGCGAGGCCGTCGCGAAACAGCACGTGCATCACCGCGCAGGCGAGCGCGCCGTCGGTGCCGGGGCGGACCAGCAGGGCGAGGTCGGCCTGCTTCATGGTCGGATTGTCGTAGATGTCTACCGCGACGATGCGGGCGCCGCGGGTCTTCCGGGCCGCGAGCGCATGCGTCATCAGGTTGACCTGCGTGTGCACCGGGTTGGTGCCCCAGATCACCACGCAGTCGCTCTCGGCCATCTCGCGCGGGTCGGCGCCCGCCAGCCGCCCGGTGCCGGCGACGAAGCCCGACCACGCCAGCGTGGTGCAGATGGTGGAGTGCTGGCCCGAATAGCCCTTGGCGTGGCGCAGCCGGTTGATGCCGTCGCGCATCACCAGCCCCATCGTGCCCGCATAATAGTAGGGCCAGACGGCCTCCGGGCCGTGCGCGGCCTCGGCCTGCCGGAAGGCCGCGGCGGTGCGGTCGAGGGCCTCGTCCCAGGAGATCGGCGCGAAGCGGCCGGAGCCCTTCGGCCCGGTGCGGATGAGGGGCTGCGTCAGCCGGTCGGGGTGGTGGATGCGCTCGGCATAGCGTGCGACCTTCGCGCAGACCACGCCCGCCGTGTAGCTGTGGCGGGCCGAACCCCGCACCCGCCCGATCGTCCCGCCGTCGATCACCTCGACGTCGAGGGCGCAGACCGAGGGGCAGTCGTGCGGACAGGTGGAGCTTTGCCGCTCGATGCGTGGCTGTGCCGTCACCCGTCCGCCCCGTGTCTTCAGAACTCGTGCCGCAGACGCTCAGCGTCTCGATCGGCGGGAGTTTAGCCGACGATGTCGGAATCGGTGAAGAACTGCGCGATCTCGATCTTGGCGTTCTCGGGCGAGTCCGAGCCGTGCACCGAGTTCTCGCCAACCGACTTGGCGAAGCGCTTGCGGATCGTGCCCTCCGCGGCCTGGGCCGGGTTGGTGGCGCCCATCACCTCGCGGTACTTCGCCACCGCGTTCTCGCCCTCAAGCACCTGCACCACCACCGGGCCGGAGGTCATGAAGGAGACGAGCTCGCCGTAGAACGGGCGCTCGGCATGCACCTCGTAGAAGGTCTTGGCCTGGGCGTCCGTCATGCGGATGCGGCGCTGGGCGACGATGCGCAGGCCCGCCTCCTCGATGACCGCGTTGATCGCGCCGGTGAGGTTCCGCTCGGTCGCGTCGGGCTTGAGGATGGAGAAGGTGCGCTCGATGGCCATCGTGAGGTCCGTCAGGAAAAAGGCGTGGCGGAGCGGCAGGATGCCGGCCGCGGCGCCGGGCTTATAGCCGGCCCCCCGGCCGCCCTCAACCCGGCCGCCTGCTGCGACCGCGCCGCAACGTGGTCGAAAAATCGCCCGAAAGGCAGCGTTTTTGGCGGACACCGCGGCCTTTCGGCCACGCCCGGTGCCCTCGCGCATCGGGCCATCCACGATCCGATCCGCCGGCCGCCTCCGGGCGCGGGGCGGATCCCAGAGGGAGTCCCGTGCATGCGCGTCGTCTCGATTCCGGCCATCACCGCGATCCTTCTCGCCGGCAGCGCCCAGGCCGCCACCGATCCGTCCGGCACCTGGCTCACCGGAGACGGCCGGGCGAAGGTGAAGATCGAGCGCTGCGGCCCGAGCGGGGCGAACGTGTGCGGCACGGTGGTATGGGTGAAGTCGCCGCTGAACGACCAGGGCCAGCCCCGCACCGACATCAAGAACCCCGACCCGAAGAAGCGGTCCCGCCCGGTGATCGGCATGCCGCTGATGGACAACCTCAAGCCCGACGAGGACGGGTTCAAGGGCCAGATCTACAATGCCGACGAGGGCAAGTTCTACGACGTGACCCTGGCGCGCGAGAGCGCCAGCGAACTCTCGGTCTCCGGCTGCCTGCTGCGCATCCTGTGCGGCTCGCAGACCTGGACCAAGGCCCCCGACGAGGTGGCCCAGGCGGCCCCCAAGCCCGCCAAGGCGGCCGCGCCGAAGCCTGCCCCGGCCGAGAAGGCGGCGCAGCCCTGAGCCTCAGGCGGAGGCCGCCACCTCCTCCGGCTCGGGCCGGAGCTTGAAGCCCCGCAGCACGGCGGGGCGCGCCTTCACGGCGTCGAGCCAGCGGCGGACATGCGGGAAGTCGGCGATGTCCTGCCCCTGGCGCTCCCACAGCTTGGCCCAGGTGACGATCGCGATGTCGGCGATCGTGTAGTCGTCGCCCGCCACGTAGGCGTGCCGGCCGAGCTGCGCGTCGAGAACCCCGTAGAGCCGCGTCGCCTCGGCGGTGCAGCGCTCGATGGCGTAGGGAATCTTCTCGGGCGCGTAGATCCGGTAATGGTGGACCTGCCCGAGCACCGGGCCGAAATTCGCCGCCTGCCAGAACAGCCAGATGTCGGTCGCGATCCGGGCGCGCTCGTCTGCCGGGTAGAACAGCCCGGTCTTGCGGCCGAGATACTGCAGAATCGCGTTCGACTCGAACAGCGCGATCGTCTCGCCCCCGGGGCCGGCCGGATCGACGATCGCCGGGATCTTGCCGTTCGGCGAGACCGCCAGGAAGCCGGGCTCGCGCTGGGCGCCCTTGCCGATGTTGATCGGGATCATGCGGTAGGGCAGGCCGCACTCCTCCAGCATGATCGAGATCTTCCAGCCGTTCGGCGTCGTCCAGTAGTAGAGGTCGATCGGCGGTGTGGTGACGGCCGACATGCGGACGGTCCCCTCGCAGGCGTGGATCGGGCCTGAGCCGAAGCGCCGGGACGCCGCCACTCAGGATCTCGTGTCGTCATCCTCGTCGTCGCCGAACCGGTGACACCCTCGGCGCATGAGGCTGTGCGCGGCGTCGGCGACACCGCGATGCGATCATGAAACGACGGGCCGGGCCGGAAGGCTGCGGCGAAAATGTAACGGAATGGAGTTTTTCACGCGCGGCCCTGCAACCTGTGCAGGAATCCGCTTGCCTCTGGGGCACCCTGTGGCAGCAATGACGTTGCGTCAATAGTCCGCCGCTGGCGGCTCCCGTCGAGGAATCCAGGCATGCCGATCCGTCTCGTCCTCGCGGCCATCCTCCTCTGCGCGCCCGCGCCTCTCCTCGCCCAATCGTCGGAGCCGACCGCCAAGAGCATGGCGGCGCGCGAACGGCAGAAGAAGTGCGGCGCCGCGTGGCGTGCCCTCTCGGCGGGCGAGAAGACCGCCGAAGGTCCCAAATGGCCGCAATATTACAGCAAGTGCGTCAAGCGCATGAAGGAGATCAAGGCCTGACGGCGGCTGGACGCTGCACTGCCAAGAAACCCGACGCGGTCGACAGGGGCATTCGGCCCGGCGCATCGTCCGCGACGAACCCGTGGCCGCTCCGTCGAGGTGCGATCTAGAGCGTCTTGCGAAAGCCCTCGTGGCTGCGCTCGTAGCCCTGCCGCTCGTAGAAGCGGTGCGCGGCCGTGCGGCGCTTGTTCGAGGTGAGTTGCAGCCCGGTCGCGCCCCGCGCCCGCGCGAGGCGCTCGGCCTCGGCGATCATCCGGGCGCCGAGGCCGCGGGACCGGCGATCCGCCCGCACCTGCACGCTCTCCAGCACGGCCTTGCGCGCGCCGCGCTCGGTCAGCTTGCGCAGCATCTGGAGCTGGAAGGTGCCGACCACGACCCCGTCCTCGACCGCGACGTAGAGGTCTGTGTCGGGGCTGGCCTCGATCGCCGCGAAGGCCGCCTCGTAGGCCGGGCGGGTCTGCGGCGTCCAGGCATCGCCGTGGCCGCCGATCAGGTCCGCCTCGTGCAGGCGCACCACCGCTTCGAGGTCGCCGGCCGTCGCGACCCGGATCTCCCACGCCATCCCCGCCGTCCCCCGATTCCGCGCGGCCACAGGCGACGATTCGGCCCGCAACCGCAACCGTGCGGGCCGCCGCCGATTGTCCGTGTGCGTGGCAGACCGGAGCATCGCGGCATGGACGGGGAACGGCGCCTTCTCCAGCGGGTGGTCGCGGTCGCGGCGCTGGTTCCGGTGGCGGGCGGGCTCTACGGCGTCCTGTTCGGCCCGGCGGGCATCAGCGGGGATCGCGTCAGCGTGTCGGGCGACAGCCACTTCCGCTACCTGTCGGGCCTGCTTCTCGGCATCGGCATCCTGTTCTGGGCGACGGTGCCGGCGATCGAGCAGAAGACGACGCTCTTCCGCTTCCTCACGCTGGTGGTGCTGCTGGGCGGCCTCGGGCGGCTCGTGGGCCTCTGGCTCACCGGCGTGCCGTCCCTCACCATGCTGGCGGCGCTCGGGATGGAGCTCGGCGTGACGCCGCTCCTCTGTCTCTGGCAGACCCGGATCGCCAACGCCCGGGACCGGGTCAGTTGACCCGCGACCAGACCTGGCGCTTGCAGATCAGGCCACCGAAGACGCAGCCGGCGAGTTCGAGCGCGTCCGGCCCCTTCATGGCGAGCTTGCCCGAGTAGGTCTTCCCGTCGCGGAAATTGTAGAGGCTGCCCTCCCAGCCCTCGCCGCTCGGGCGCATGTCGGAGGAGATCGCGACCCCGACCAGGCTGCGCCCGCGCAGGGCCGGGTCGGGGTTGTTCACGTCGCGGCTCTCCCCGCTCAGGATCCTCGTCACCGTGCCGCAATAGGCTTGGCCGCACTTGGCGATGCGCACATGCGCGTCGCCGCCCGGAGTCCGCCACGTGCCGGCGGGCTGAAGGCCCGACTGCGCCAGGGCCGGGCACCCGAGGACGGGCAGCATCAGGAACAG
Source organism: Methylobacterium isbiliense (assembly GCF_022179325.1). GTDB lineage: Bacteria > Pseudomonadota > Alphaproteobacteria > Rhizobiales > Beijerinckiaceae > Methylobacterium > Methylobacterium isbiliense. The sequence continues at coordinate 72,546 of NZ_BPQQ01000045.1, forward strand.
GGCGGCAAGCAGGGTACGGTGCACGGATATCGTCTCCTTGAGAGTAGCCGGGGTACGTTCTAGGCGGGCTTGCGCCGCCGTGACAGCGCAAGCCTGCCGCAGGGTTTCGGAATGCCGCAGGATCGCCGAACCGGAGCCCGGCGGAGAGGCCAGCGGGTTTCGCCGTCGGGGGCCGGCCGTCAGCCGATCAGTTCCGGGAAGGGAACGATGGTCGACTTGACGGTGCGCATGGCCATCGCGTCGGCCACGGCCGCACTGACGCCTTCCTGCGTGAAGGGATAGACGGTCTGCATGTCGAGCCAGGGATACTTGTCGCGCGCCCGGTAGAGCATGTCGACGCCGAGCGGCAGGTCGTTGCCGGTGAAGGCCCAGGAGCCGAGCACGTTCAGGTCCTTGGCGCAGATCCGGTGCCAGGAGGTCTCGATCGAGCCCGCATCGGTGAACTGGCCCATCTCCACGTAGGTGCCGCCGTCGCGCAGGAACTCGATGCCCTCCGGCCCCGCCGAGGGGTGGCCGGAGCAATCCATCACGAGATCGGCCCCGAAGCCGCCGACGATCTCCCGTACTCGCGCGATGCGCTCCTGCGGCGTGCGCAATTCCGTGATGTCCACCGTGGCCTCGGCCCCGAACCGGCGCGCGAGCGCGAGCCGCGGCTCCTCGGGCGCGCCGACGCAGATGACGCGGCCCGCGCCCATCTCCTGCGCGGCCGCCACGGCCAGGATGCCGATCGGCCCCGAACCCTGGATCACCACCGTGTCGCCCCACTTGAAGCCGCCCGCCCGCGTCGCGCGGTTGAAGGCGCGGATGCAGGAGGTCAGAGGCTCCGACAGGGCGCCGAGCCGCAGGTTCATGTCGTCCGGCAGCTTGTACACCTTGGTGCCGGGCAGCATCTCGAGGTCGACATAGACGTACTCGGCCCAGCCGCCCCACAGGTGCGGCGCCTTGTCGAAGCCGAGATAGCGGCCGTAATAGACGGGCGTCAGGCACTTGTTGGCCTGCTCCGGGTAGTGGACGCAGTAATAGCAATGCCCGCACGGCATCAGCGGCGGGATCATCACCTTGGAGCCGACGCCGAGCGGCTTCTCCATGAAATCCGCCGTGAACTCGTCGCCCTTCTCGACGATCACGCCGCCGATCTCGTGCCCGAGCGTGAACGGCCACGGCAGCGGCTTGGGCCAGTGCCCCTTGAGGATGTGCTGGTCGGTGCCGCAGACGCCGCACGCGCCGATCTGGATCAGCGCGGCCCGGCGCGGCACCGTCGGCCAGGGCACGGTGCGGATCTCCGGCGCGGCGCCCGGGCCGGCAAAGGTCGCGACCCGGATGTCGGGCTTGCCCATGACGTATCCTCCCTGTGTGCTGCGGGCCGGATCGAGCCGTCCGCGGCGCCGAGCCTAGCAGCGGATCCGCGCTGGCGTCGCCCCAAATTCACCCTTGACGGCCGGTCGGCCCAGGATCAGGCTCGCCCTGCTTCGGCCGGACCAGCGCGCCGGGGTGCATCCCAGGAGGGAGGCATGACGCCACCGACGAGGCGTGCCGCGACGATCGCCCCGGATCCCGTCCGGACCGGGGGGTAGCGGCGCCGGCCGCGGACGACAGGGTGGAAGCGGCGTCCGGGGCGAGAGGCCACTCGGCCCGAGTGCGCCTCACCTGCCGGAGATGCCCCACCTCGACCGCTTCTGCTCTGCTTGAAGGCCTCCCGAGGACCGGTTCGCCCGTCCAGGGGCCGCGGCGGGCCTCAGATGTCCAGCCCCGCCTCGTCCGCGAAGGCCGCCCGCTCCGAGATGAAGGCGAAGCGCGCCTCCGGCTTGTTGCCCATCAGGCGCTCCACCGTCTCGCCGGTGATCTCGCGGGTCTCCTCCAGCACCGCCACGCGCAGGAGCGTGCGCTTCTGCGGATCCATCGTGGTCTCCTTGAGCTGGCCCGGCATCATCTCGCCGAGGCCCTTGAAGCGCCCGATCTCCACCTTGCCGTTCTTGAACACGCTCTTGATGAGCTGATCCTTGTGGCGGTCGTCGCGCGCATAGGCGCTCTTCGACCCTTGCGTCAGCCGGTAGAGGGGCGGCACCGCGAGGTAGAGGTGGCCGCGCTCGATCAGCCGCGGCATCTGCCGGTAGAAGAAGGTGATGAGCAGCGAGGCGATGTGGGCGCCGTCGACGTCGGCATCCGTCATGATGATGACCTTCTCGTAGCGAAGGTCGTCCTCGCGGTAATGCGTCCCGGTCCCGCAGCCGAGCGCCTGGGTCAGGTCCGAGAGCAGCTGGTTCGCCCCGAGCTTGTCGCGGCTGGCCGAGGCCACGTTGAGGATCTTGCCGCGCAAGGGCAGCACCGCCTGGGTGGCGCGGTCCCGCGCCTGCTTGGCCGAGCCGCCGGCCGAGTCGCCCTCGACGATGAAGATCTCGGAGCCCGCCGCACCGGCCTTCGAGCAATCGGCGAGCTTGCCCGGCAGGCGCAGCTTGCGGGTCGCGGTCTTGCGCGCGACCTCCTTCTCCTGGCGGCGTCGCAGCCGCTCCTCCGCCCGGTCCACCACCCAGTCGAGGAGCTTGTTGGCCTGGGCCGGCGAGCCCGCGAGCCAATGGTCGAAGGCGTCGCGCACGGCCGCCTCGACGATGCGCGAGGCCTCCAGCGTCGCCAGCTTGTCCTTGGTCTGGCCCTGGAACTCCGGCTCCCGGATGAACACCGACAGCATGGCGGCGCAGGTCGCCATCACGTCGTCGGTGGTCACCGCCTGCATGCGCTTGACCTGCCCCACCCGCTCGGCGTGGTCGCGCAGGCCCCGCAGCAGCGCGATGCGCAGCCCGCTCTCGTGCGTGCCGCCATCGGGCGTGGGCACCGTGTTGCAGTAGGAGGACGAGAAGCCGTCGTCGTTGGCGAGCCACGCCACCGCCCATTCGAGCGAGCCGTGGCTGCCGGGCTTCGTCACCTTGCCGGTGAACAGCGCGTCGGTGACGAGCTCGCGCCCGTCGATCTCCCGCGCGAGGTAATCCTTCAGGCCGGCCGGGAACCGGTGCACCGCCTCGGCCGGGACGTTGTCCACGCCCTCCAGCAGCGCGGGCGCGCAGCGCCAGCGGATCTCGACCCCGCCGAACAGGTACGCCTTCGAGCGCGCCATCTTGAACAGGCGGCGCGGGTCGAAGCTCAGGGATCCGAAGATCTCCGGATCGGGGTGGAACCGCACCCGCGTGCCGCGCCGGTTCTGCACCCGGCCGACCTCCTCCAGGCCGCCCTGCGGCAGGCCGCGCGAGAAGGTCTGGCGGTAGAGGGTCTGGCTGCGGGCGACCTCGACCTCCAGGAGATCGGAGAGCGCGTTCACCACCGACACGCCGACCCCGTGCAGGCCGCCCGAGGTCTCGTAGACCTTCGAGTCGAATTTCCCGCCCGCGTGCAGCGTGGTCATGATCACTTCGAGGGCCGACTTGCCCGGAAACTTCGGATGCGGGTCGACCGGGATGCCCCGGCCGTTATCCGTCACCGTGAGGAGGCCGCCCTCCTCCAGCTCCACCTCGATGAAGCTCGCGTGGCCCGCCACCGCCTCGTCCATCGCGTTGTCGATCACCTCGGCGAAGAGGTGGTGCAGCGCCTTCTCGTCCGTGCCGCCGATATACATGCCGGGCCGGCGCCGCACCGGCTCCAGCCCCTCCAGCACCTCGATGGCCGAGGCGTCGTAGCCGGCCTCGGCCGGCGCAGCCGGCGCGGCCACCGCCACGGGCTTGGGACGCTCGGACCTGGCGCTGTCAGACCTGGAACTATCGGGCCTGGGGCTCCTGGCCCCCGCGATGGGGTCGACGGGCGCCGCCTTGGCGCCCGGACCGAACAGATCTCGTGCGGGGTCGCTCACGCGGCGGCCTCGCGAAGGGGGGACGGCTCTGGCAGCATTGGCACTCATCCTCTCCCTATACCGGAACAAACCGGAAACAGAAAGGGTCCATCAGGGCTCCCGGCCGTGGCGGAGCGGCACGGTCGGCCGCAGGCCGGTGGCCGCGGATCAAGGTGGTAAACAGGTTACGTTAAGATTGCTTCACCCTGAATAAGCCCCCGGGAACAAGGCCGTTCTCAACGCGTTACCGCCACGCTGACCGGCGCTGCCCTTGCGCGCCCGAGGAGGCCCGAGACGATGACCGCCGCCACCCGTCACGCCCGCCATCATGCTCTCGCGCGGGCCGAGCGCGCCGCCGGCGAGGCCTTCGGCTGCTTCGACGACGCCGTGGGCCTCAGCCGCAACGTCAGCCGCTTCACCGCCACGGCGACCGGCACGGCGGTGGTGGCGGCGCTCGCCGCCACGCTCGCCTTCGCGTTCTAAGCAGATTTCGCAAAAGTGGTCGCCGGTTTTGCGATAAAAATCTGCGACGAAACAAGAACCTAAGCGGACGAAGCGTTGGCTTGCCAACGCAAGTCTGCTTAGCGGCGCGTTCGAGCGCCCTATTCCCCGGCACTCGCGGCCTTCTTGGCAGCCGCCTTGGCGGCTTTGGCCGACGTAGCCTTGCGGGCCGGCTTCGCCGCGCTCTCCGTGCTCCGGGCGGAGCGACCGCGCGCCGCGCCCTTCTTCTTGCCCCCTCCCGCGGCCTCGCGGCGGGCCGCGATCAGCTTGAGCGCCTCGTCGAGGGTCAGCGCGTCCTTGTCCGCGCCCTTCGGCAGGGTCGCGTTCACGTCGCCGTCCGTCACGTAGGGGCCGTAGCGGCCGGCCTTCACGGTGACGGCGCGCCCCTCCGGATCGGTCCCGAGCGCCCGGCCGGGATCGGCCGCCGGCCGCCCGCCGCCCTGCTCCTTGGCGACGATCAGGTCGATCGCCCGGTTGGCGCCGATCTCCAGGAGGTCGTCGTCCTTGCCGAGGTTGGCGTAGGTCTTCCCGTGCTGGACATAGGGCCCGAAGCGGCCGAGATTGGCCAGGATCGGTTCGCCCGTCTCCGGGTGGCGCGCGACTTCGCGCGGCAGCGCGAGCAGCTTCAGCGCGGTCTCCAGCGTCACGTCGCCGGGCGCCAGCCCCCGCGGCAGCGAGGAGCGCTTGGGCTTCTCCGCCCCCTTCTCGGCCGAGGCGTCGCCGAGCTGCACGAAGGGGCCGAAGCGTCCGTCGCGCAGGGTCACGGGCAGGCCCGTCGCCGGATCCTCGCCGAGCACCCGCACGCCCGGCTGGCCGCCCTCGGCCCCATTCCCCTCGCCGTCGCCCTCGATGCCGGCGGCGGAGAGCTGGCGGGTGTACTTGCACTCGGGATAGTTCGAGCAGCCGATGAAGGCCCCGAACTTGCCGAGCTTCAGCGACAGCGTGCCGCCGCCGCAGGTCGGGCAGGCGCGCGGGTTCGCGCCGTCCGCCCGCGCCGGGAAGATGTGCGGGCCGAGGAGTTGGTTGAGCGCCTCCAGCACCTCGGCGGTGCGCAGCTCCTTGGTGCCGGCGATCGCCGCGGAGAACTCGCGCCAGAAGTCGCGCAGCACCGCACGCCAGTCGATCTCGGCATTCGAGACCCGGTCGAGCTGCTCCTCCAGGTCGGCCGTGAAGTCGTACTCGACGTAGCGCCGGAAGAAGCTCTCCAGGAAGCCGGTGACGAGGCGGCCCTTGTCCTCCGGCACCAGCCGCTTCTTGTCGATGCGCACGTATTCACGGTCGCGCAGCACCTGCAGCACGGCCGCATAGGTGGAGGGCCGACCGATGCCGAGCTCCTCCATGCGCTTGACGAGGCTCGCCTCGGAGTAGCGCGGCGGGGGCTCGGTGAAGTGCTGGGTCGCGGCGATGCGCTCGCGCCGCAGCGAATCGCCCGCCGCCATCGGCGGCAGCCGCCGGGATTCCTCGTCCTCCTCGTCGTCCTTGCCCTCCTGGTAGAGGGTGAGGAAGCCGTCGAACTTGACCACTTGGCCGGTGGCCCGCAGGTCGAGCCGGCGGGGGCCGACATTGGCGTGGATGTCGACGGTGGTGCGCTCCAGCTCCGCCGATTCCATCTGGCTCGCGATGGTGCGGGTCCAGATCAGCTCGTAGAGCTTGGCCTGCTCGGGTTCGAGGAACCGCGCGACGGCCTTGGGCAGCCGGCCGAGATCGGTCGGGCGCACCGCCTCGTGGGCCTCCTGGGCGTTCTTGGCCTTGGTGCTGTAGCTGCGCGGCGCGGGCGGCACGTAATCGGCGCCGAACTCGGCTCCGATGACCTGCCGGGCATCGCGGATCGCCTCGGGCGCCATGTCGACGCCGTCGGTGCGCATGTAGGTGATCAGGCCGACCGTCTCGCCGCCGATCTCGACGCCCTCGTAGAGGCGCTGGGCGATGCGCATGGTCTGGGCTGGGGCGAGGCCGAGCTTGCGCGACGCCTCCTGCTGCAGGGTCGAGGTGGTGAAGGGCGGCTGCGGGTGGCGCTTGGCGGGCTTGGCCTCGACGCCGGCGACCGCGAAGGTCGCCAGTTCGAGGTCGCGCCGGAATGCCTCGGCCTCCTCGGCGGTGCCGACGTCGAGGCGCTGGATGCGCTTGCCGTCCGCCCCCACGAGCCGGGCCTCGAACGTCGCGCCCCTGGCCGTGGCCAGCGTGGCGACGAGCGACCAGTACTCGCGCGGCCTGAACGCCTCGATCTCGGCCTCGCGGTCGCAGACGAGGCGCAGCGCCACCGACTGCACCCGGCCCGCCGAGCGGGCGCCCGGCAGCTTGCGCCACAGCACCGGCGAGAGGTTGAAGCCCACGAGGTAGTCCAGCGCCCGGCGCGCCAGGTAGGCGTCGACCAGCGCCTGGTCGATCTGCCGCGGCTGGGCCATCGCGGTCTGCACCGCGTCCTTGGTGATGGCGTTGAAGGTCACGCGCTCGACCGGCACGCCCTTGAGCACGCGCTTGGCCTGCAGCGCCTCCAGCACGTGCCAGGAGATCGCCTCGCCCTCGCGGTCCGGGTCGGTGGCGAGAATCAGCTTGTCGGCGCCCTTGACCGCCTTGGCGATCTCCTGGACGCGCTTGGCGCCCCGGTCCTCCAGCTCCCAGAGCATGCGGAAATCCTGCTCCGGATCGACCGAGCCGTCCTTGGCCGGCAGGTCGCGGACATGCCCGAAGGACGCCAGGACCTCGTAGTCGCGGCCGAGATATTTGTTGATCGTCTTGGCCTTGGCCGGCGACTCGACGACGACGACTTTCATGAACGGCTTGCCTCTTCCCAAGCAGACCGCAGCGGGCAGGTCTCGATAGCGGGCAGGTCTCGATTTGGCGGACGCACGGCGCGAGCGGGCGGGCGCCGGGACCGGAGAAGTGGGTGAACGGGGGGCGGATGTCAAATGCCCAGCGGGAGATCCGGGCGATCCCACCCGGCGATCCTTGCGGCGGCGCGCCGCTCCTTCTATAGGCGGGGCCGCGCCATGACCATGCCATGACCACGCCGACCCGCCCGGGCTTCCCGCACCGCCACCTGCTCGGCATCGAGGGCCTCTCGCCCCTCGACATCGCGGGCCTGCTCGACCGGGCCGACGAGGCCGTCGAGATCAGCCGCCAGGTGGAGAAGAAGCGCACCACCCTGCGCGGGCGCACCCAGATCAACCTCTTCTTCGAGCCCTCGACCCGGACCCAGTCCTCCTTCGAGCTGGCCGGCAAGCGGCTGGGCGCCGACGTGATGAACATGTCGGTCGCCTCCTCGTCGGTGAAGAAGGGCGAGACGCTGATCGACACGGCGGCGACGCTCAACGCCATGCGCCCCGACATCATCGTGGTGCGCCACCATCAGGCCGGGGCGGTGCACCTCCTCGCCCGCAAGGTGGATTGCGCGGTGGTCAATGCGGGCGACGGCGCCCACGAGCATCCGACCCAGGCCCTGCTCGACGCCCTGACCATCCGCCGCAACAAGGGCCGGATCGAGGGGCTCACCGTGGCGATCTGCGGCGACGTCCTGCACTCGCGGGTGGCGCGCTCGAACATCATCCTGCTGCAGGCGCTCGGCGCCCGCGTGCGGGTGATCGGCCCCTCGACGCTGCTGCCGCCCGGCCTCGCCCGGTTCGGGGTCGAGGTCCATACCGACATGCGCGCGGGCCTGAGCGGGGTGGACATCGTCATGATGCTGCGCCTCCAGCGCGAGCGCATGAACGGCTCCTTCGTGCCCTCAGTGAAGGAGTACTTCCGGTATTTCGGGCTGGACGGCGAGAAGCTGAGCCTCGCCAAGCCCGATGCCCTGGTGATGCATCCCGGCCCGATGAACCGCGGCGTCGAGATCTCCTCCGAGGTCGCGGACGGGGCGCAGTCGCTGATCCGGGAGCAGGTGGAGATGGGCGTGGCGGTGCGCATGGCGGTGCTGGAGGCGCTGGCGACGCACCTGCCGAACGCTTGACATGCCTCCCCGGGATTTCGACCTTGACATCCAGGCGATCCGCAGGCGGCTGGAGCGGGAGGGCTGGCGCCTGCGCCCCTCCAAGGGACCGCCCGACATCTTCGTCCTGCCCGGAGGTCCGAACGTGGCCGTTCCTCGCGGTCGGGGAGACTTGTCGCCCGGAACGGCTCGCGCGATCGCGCGGAACGCCGGATGGCTCGAAGGGAGTTGACGTGCCGTGACCGCCTATATCGGCATTCTGGAGAAGGAGGCCAACACGCTCTGGGGCGTGTGGTTTCCAGACCTGCCCGGCTGCATCGCGGCGACCGAGACGGCGGACGAAACCCTCGCGCAGGCCGGCGAGGCGCTCGCGCAGTGGCTCGATCTCGCGCGGGAGGACGGCGTCGCGCCCCGTGCACCGCGCACCATCGAGGACCTCAAGGAGGACCGGGAGTTCGCCGAGGCCCTCGCAGCCGGTCATGCGGCAGTGGTGATCCGGCCGCCCGCGGACGAACTCGGGCTCGACGAGACCCAGTTGCGGGCCGTCGATGCGGCGGCCGAGCGCCGCGGCCTGTCCCGGACGGCTCTGGTCCGGGAGCTCGTTCTGAACCAGATCGCCGGGTGAGAGGCATCGGGACGAACGAAACCGCTGCCAATCCCGGACGACCCCGTGCCCAGACATCCCCCGATCGTGCTCGACGCCGTCCTCGCCGCCCGCGCACCCGCAGCGGAGCCCTCCGCCCGATGACCCTCCTGATCACCAACGCCCGCCTCCTCGACCCGGCCAGCGGCCGCGATGGCCCCGGCGCCGTCCTGATCCGCGACGGCCGCATCGCCGACGTCCACTGGGGGGCTGCCCCGCCCCCGCCCGACGCCGCCGAGGTGATCGACGGGGGCGGACACGTGCTCGCGCCCGGCCTCACGGACCTGCGCGCCTTCGTGGGCGAGCCGGGAGCCGAGCACCGCGAGACGCTGGCGAGCGCGAGCGCGGCCGCGGCGGCGGGCGGCGTCACCACCCTCGTGTGCATGCCCGACACCAACCCGGTGATCGACGGGCCGGCCATCGTCGACTTCGTCCTGCGCCGCGCCCGCGACACCGCGAGCGTCAACGTGCTGCCGGCCGCCGCCATCACCAAGGGGCTCGCCGGGCGCGAGATGACCGAGTTCGGCCTGCTCGCCGAGGCCGGGGCGGTCGCGTTCACGGACGGGCTGCGGGCGGTGACGAACGCCCAGGTGATGCGCCGCGCCCTCACCTATGCCCGCGACTTCGGCGCGCTCCTGATGCAGCACGTCGAGGAGCCGGACCTCGTCGGCGACGGGGTGATGAACGAGGGCGAGATGGCCTCGCGGCTCGGCCTGCACGGCATTCCGCGGGAGGCCGAGACGATCCTTCTGGAGCGCGACATCCGCCTCGTGCGCCTGACCCGGGCGCGCTACCACGCGGCGATGATCTCCTGCGCCGACTCGGTCGAGATCGTGCGGCGGGCCAAGGAGGCCGGCCTGCCCGTCACCTGCGGCGTCTCGATCAACAACCTCGTGCTCAACGAGAACGACATCGGCCACTACCGCACCTTCTGCAAGCTCTCCCCGCCGCTGCGGGACGAGGCGGACCGGCAGGCCGTGGTGGCGGCGCTGAACGAGGGCGTCATCGACGTCGTCGTCTCGGACCACAACCCGCAGGACGTCGAGACCAAGCGCCTGCCCTTCGCGGAGGCGGCGGACGGCGCGCTCGGCATCGAGACGCTGCTGGCGGCGGCCCTGCGCCTCGTCCATGCGGGCGACGTCGCCCTGCCGCGCCTGCTGGCCGCCCTCTCCACCGCACCGGCGAACCTCCTCGGGCGCGAGGGCGGCCGCCTCGCCGCCGGCGCGCCCGCCGACCTCGTGCTGTTCGATCCCGACGAGCCCTACGTGCTCGACAAGCGGCGCCTGAAATCCCGCTCCAAGAACTCGCCCTTCGACGAGGCGCGGCTGCAGGGGCGCGCCCTCCTCACCCTGGTCGCGGGACGCATCGCCCACCGGCACGAGGCCGACGCCTGATGGACACCGCCCTCCTCGCCGCCGCGCTCGTCCTCGGCTACCTGCTCGGCTCGATCCCGTTCGGGCTGATCCTCACGCGCGTCGCCGGGCTCGGCGACGTGCGGGCGATCGGCTCGGGCAACATCGGCGCCACCAACGTGCTGCGCACCGGCCGCAAGGGGCTCGCGGCCGCGACCCTCCTGGGCGATGCCCTGAAGGGCACCGCCGCCGTGCTCATCGCCGGCCGGTTCGGCGTCCCCGACGCCGCCCTGGCGGCGGGGCTCGGCGCCTTCCTTGGCCACCTCTTCCCGGTCTGGCTCGGCTTCAAGGGCGGCAAGGGTGTGGCGACCTTCATCGGCGTGCTGCTCGGCCTCGCGCCCGTCGCGGTCCTGGCCTTCGCGGCGATCTGGCTCGGCCTCGCCGTCCTGCTGCGCTACTCCTCGGCCTCGGCGCTCGCCGCGAGCGCCGCCACGCCCCTGGTCCTCTGGGGCCTGGGCCAGGGCCGCGTCGCCCTCCTGTTCGTGATCCTGGCGCTGCTGCTATGGTGGAAGCACACGCCCAACATCCGCCGGCTGATGGACGGCACGGAGGGGCGGATCGGACAGAAGGGCTGAGACAATCTCGGCTCCTGCCGCAAGGTGAGCGGGGAAAAGGAGCGGGGTCTTGAAACTCAGCGATGCGCAGCGCCTCGACTGGCTGCGCCTGATCCGCTCGGAGGGCGTCGGGCCGCGCACCTTCCGGGGTCTCGTGAACCGCTTCGGGGGCGCGGGCGCGGCCCTCGACGCGCTGCCGGACCTGGCGCGCCGGCGCGGCCGGCCGATCAAGGTGGTGGGCAAGCGCGAGGCCGAGCGCGAGATCGCCGCCGCCTCGCGCCTCGGCGTGCGCTTCGTGGCGATGGGCGAGGCGGACTACCCGACCCCGCTCCAGGCCACCGACGATGCGCCGCCGCTCCTCGCCGTGCGGGGCGAGGCGGCGGTCCTCGGCCGGGCGGCCGTCGCCATCGTGGGCTCGCGCAACGCCTCGGCGGCGGGCCTCACCTTCGCCGAGCGCCTCGCCCACGGGCTCGGCGCCGAGGGGCTGGCGATCGTCTCGGGCCTCGCCCGGGGCATCGATGCGCGGGTGCACGCGGCCTCGCTCGCCAGCGGCACCGTCGCGGTGCTGGCCGGCGGGCACGACCGGATCTATCCGCCCGAGCATCAGGATCTCGCCGCGCGCATCCTCGATCACGGCGGGGCGCTCCTCGCCGAGATGCCGCTCGGCTGGGAGCCGCGCGGGCGGGATTTCCCGCGCCGCAACCGGATTATCTCGGGGCTCTGCCTCGGCACGATCGTGGTCGAGGCGGCGCGCCGCTCGGGCTCGCTCATCACCGCGCGCTTCGCGCTGGAGCAGGGGCGCGAGGTGTTCGCCGTGCCGGGCTCGCCGCTCGACCCGCGGGCGGAGGGCACCAACGACCTCATCCGCCAGGGCGCCACCCTCTGCGCCGATCCGGAGCACGTGCTCGCGGTGCTGCGCCCCCTCCTCGCCGAGGGACCGCCCCCCGAGGGCGCGCAGGACGGCGAACGGCCGGAGCCGCCCGCCCTCTACTGGGACGAGACCGACTTCTTCGCCCCCGCCGCGGCGCCCGAGCCCGCGGGCTTCGCGGAGGCCGCGGAGCCGCCCCGGCCGGCCCCGGATGCGCCCCGGCCGGCCGACGACCGGGCGCGCCTCCTCGCGCTTCTCGGCCCCGCCCCGGTCCAGGCGGACGCGCTGGCGCGCCAAGCCGGGCTGCCGGCGCGGACGGTGCAGGGCCTCCTGCTCGAACTCGAACTCGACGGCCTCGTGGCGGTCCACGGCGGCGGGACCGTCTCACGCCTCTGACGCGTCGGGGTCGAGGCTCGCCAGCACGTCGAGGCAGCCCTGAAGGATGTAGGCCGCCGCGAGCTTGTCCACGAGTTCGCCCCGCCGCGCCCGCGAGGCATCCGCGTCGAGAAGCGTGCGGGTCACCGCCGCGGTGGAGAGCCGCTCGTCCCACAGCAGCACCGGCAGGGGAAGGATCGGCGCGAGGTTGCGCACGAAGGCGCGGGTCGACTGCGCCCGCGGCCCCTCGCTGCCGTCCATGTTGAGCGGCAGCCCGATCACCAGCCCGCCGACGCCGTGGCGTCCGGCGATGCCGGCGAGCGCCTGCGCGTCGGCCGTGAACTTCACCCGCCGGATCGTCTCCAGCGGCGAGGCGATGCGCCGCCCCACATCCGAGAGCGCGAGCCCGATCGTCTTCGTGCCGAGATCGAGCCCGAGCAGGCGCGATGCTCCGCCGAGGCGTTGCGCGAAGACCGCGGCCGCCTCCCGGTTCACGGGCGCGCCCCGCGCTTTAGGTAGGCCTTGTCCATCCGGGAGACCCTCTCATGCGCATCACGTGGTACGGGCATTCGACCTTCCGCCTCGATTTCGGGTCGAACCACGTCCTGATCGATCCGTTCTTCACCGGCAACCCGGCCTTCGAGGGTGGGGATGCGGGCCGGGCGAAGGCCAGCGACGGCATCACCCACATCCTGATCACCCACGGCCACGGCGACCACGTGGGCGACGTCGTGGCGATCGCCGGCGAGACCGGCGCCAAGGTGGTGACCAACTACGACCTCTGCATGTGGCTCTCGTCGAAGGGCGTCACGAATTTCGATCCGATGAACACCGGGGGCACCACCGACCAGGGCGGCTTCCGGGTCACGCTGGTGCGCGCCGACCACTCGGCCGGCATGAGCGAGGCCGGGGTCACCGTGCCGCTCGGCCTGCCGAACGGGATCGTGGTGCGCGCGCCGAACGAGCCCACGGTCTACCACATGGGCGACACCGACATCTTCGGCGACATGGCGCTGATCCAGGAGATCTACCGGCCCGACGTCCTGATGGTGCCGATCGGCGACCGCTTCACCATGGGGGCGGAGACCGCGGCGCTGGCCGTGCGCAAGTTCTTCACGCCGAAGGCCGTGATCCCCTGCCATTACGGCTCGTTCCCGATCATCGCCCAGACCGCCGACGCCTTCGTGGCGGCGCTCGACGGCAGTGGCGTGCAGGTGGTGGTGCCGCACAAGGGCACGGCCGTGACGCTGAGCTGAGCGGCCTCGGCAAGCGGGCGGTCGGCCGGTCGGCGCGGGGGTTAGGGTTAACGGGAGGTTGACGTGGCGGGTCCGGCCCGGGAGCGTTACCAAATCGTTACCCACCATCGTCCGGTCCGAGGCCGCCGTGATCCTCACGTTCCACGCCACGCAGCCCCATCCGGTCACGGTCGGAGGCGAAACCTGGATCACCGTCGATCTCGACGGCGCGCTCTCGCCCCTGCGAGGACCGCTGCCGGGACGGCTCGCGGCTTTCGGGGCACCCGCGCCGGCCGGTCGCCAGCGGGTGCCCCAGAGCGCCTTCGTGGCCATCGTCCGCCGCGCCGCGGTGCGGCCCGCCAACCGGGCGACGCCCCGCGTGCGGCGGGAGCGGGTCCCGGCCGGCGCCTTCGTGCCGGTCACCCCCGCCCCGAGCCCGCCGGGTCCCCGGCCGCACCCGATCCGGGCCGGGCGCGCGCCGATCGTGCTGTCGCCGCCGACGCGCCGGCGCATGCCGCGGCGCCACAAGCTGATGCTGGCCCTCGCCGTGGAGGTGCTGTTCGTCGGCGCCGCGCGGGCGCGCCAGCAATACCGGCCGCCCGCGGTGCTGATCGAGGAGCCGGTCGATCCCGACAACGCGATCGCGCTGAATGGGGGAGCGCAGACGATCGCACTGGCCCGGAACGGCAGGCGGACCTGACCGGTCGGCCGCGTCCCGGCGTTGCGGCCGCGCGAAGGCGGGTGCTATAGCGCCCGGCGGCAGGCTCCCTCGGGGCCGCCCTCTCCATCGCAGCGGGGTTCCATGTCGGTCGACGCGCAGACGGTCCGGCGCATCGCGCATCTGGCGCGCATCGCGGTGAGCGACGCGGAGGTCCCGCCGCTCCAGGACGAACTCAACGCGATCCTGGCCTTCGTCGAGCAGCTCGGGACGGTCGACGTCTCGGGTGTCGAGCCGATGACCTCGGTCACCCCGATGGCGATGAAGAGCCGCGAGGACGCGGTCACGGATGGCGGCTACGCCCGCGAGATCGTGTTCAACGCGCCGCTCACCGAGGACAACTACTTCCTGGTGCCGAAGGTCGTCGAATAGGCGGGCGGGAGCGGACTCCGCGGCGCGGAGACCGGCCCGTCGCGCCATGCGGCACCCTTTTGACGCCCTGATGCGCCTGTGCGGCGGGGATCACGGACTTGAGCACGAACGACCTGACCGAACTCACCCTGGCGGAGGCCCGCGACGGCCTGCGCGGCAAGGCCTTCTCGGCCCGCGAGATCGCGCAGGCGCATATCGACGCCGTGGCGCAGGCCCGCGCGCTCAACGCCTACCTGGTCGAGACGCCCGAGCGGGCGCTGGCCATGGCCGAGGTGGCCGACGCCAAGATCGCCAAGGGCGAGGCCCGTCCCCTCGAAGGGCTGCCGCTCGGCATCAAGGATCTGTTCTGCACCCACGACGTGCCGACCACCGCGGGATCGCGGATCCTCGAAGGCTTCCGGCCGCACTACGAATCCACCGTCAGCCACAACCTGTGGCGGGACGGCGCCGTGATGCTGGGCAAGCTCAACCTCGACGAGTTCGCGATGGGCTCCTCGAACGAGACCAGCGCCTACGGCCCGGTGGTCTCGCCCTGGCGCCGCCGGGATTCCGAGGCGCCGCTGGTGCCGGGCGGCTCGTCGGGCGGCTCTGCCGCCGCCGTGGCGGCGCGCCTGTGCCTCGGCGCCACCGCCACCGACACCGGCGGCTCGATCCGTCAGCCCGCGGCCTTCACCGGGACGGTGGGCATCAAGCCGACCTACGGGCGCTGCTCGCGCTGGGGCATCGTCGCCTTCGCCTCCTCCCTCGACCAGGCCGGGCCGATCACCCGCACGGTGCGGGACGCGGCGATCATGCTGGCCTCGATGGCCGGGCACGACCCCAAGGACACCACCTCGGTGGACCTGCCGGTGCCCGACTTCGAGGCGGCGGCGGGGCGCGGGGTCAGGGGCCTGACCATCGGCCTTCCCAAGGAGTATCGGGTCGACGGCATGCCGGCCGAGATCGAGCGGCTCTGGCAGCAGGGCGCCGAGTGGCTGCGCGCGGCGGGCGCCCGCGTGGTCGAGGTGTCGCTGCCGCACACCCGCTACGCCCTGCCCGCCTACTACATCGTGGCACCGGCCGAGGCCTCCTCGAACCTCGCCCGCTACGACGGCGTGCGCTACGGCCTGCGGGTGCCGGCCAAGGACATCGTCGGCATGTACGAGCAGACCCGCGCCGCCGGGTTCGGCCGCGAGGTCAAGCGGCGCGTCATGATCGGCACCTACGTGCTCTCGGCGGGCTACTACGACGCCTATTACGTGCGTGCGCAGAAGATCCGCACCCTGATCAAGCGCGACTTCGAGACCGTCTACGCGAACGGCGTCGACGCGATCCTCACGCCGGCCACGCCCTCGGCCGCCTTCGGCATCGGCGAGAAGCAGAATGCCGACCCGGTCGAGATGTACCTCAACGACGTCTTCACCGTGACGGTGAACATGGCGGGCCTGCCCGGCATCGCCGTGCCGGCCGGCCTGGACGCACAGGGGCTGCCGCTCGGGCTCCAGCTGATCGGCCGCCCCTTCGACGAGGAGACGCTGTTCGCCGCCGGGCAGGTGAT
The DNA here is from genome assembly GCF_022179325.1 of Methylobacterium isbiliense. GTDB lineage: Bacteria > Pseudomonadota > Alphaproteobacteria > Rhizobiales > Beijerinckiaceae > Methylobacterium > Methylobacterium isbiliense. Next base: position 88,503 of record NZ_BPQQ01000045.1, read on the forward strand.
CGAGGATGCGGCCGGCCGGGTGGCCCTGCCCCGGGCTTGGTGGCGCTGAGCCGCCAAGCTCTCAGCATCGGCCTTCTGCGACGGCTCCCCGCATCGTCGCCGCACCGGATCGCCGGCGCGCGATGCGCTCTCCGCCCGGCCTCAGGCCCGGCCGACCACGATGGTGGAGTCGAGGAGGCTGAACACGATGCCGGCCTCCTGCAGGGCCGCGATGGCGGCCCGACGGCTGCGCGAGGCCGGACCCTCGATCCCCTCGTCGAGGCGCCGGACGGTGGACAGCGACAGGCCGCTGGCCTTGGCGAGGTCGGCCATCGACCAGTCGAGGAGTGCGCGCGCAGCCCGCAGATGATGGCCCTCGATACAGGCTCCCAGATCCCGACGGGGCGACGGGGCGACCGCTCCGGTTCGGGGTGAGGCCGGCTCGTCGCGGGCGGCCGTGAAGTATCCGTCGAGCCGGCGTTCCAGGGCGGCGCCGAAACCCGTCATCGGGGCGTCCTCCGCCTCCTGGCCGGCGGGGCGCGGGGCGAAGACGCGCATCACCTCCTCCAGGACGGCCTCGGGGGATGACCGCATGGTGACGAGCGCCGCCTCGCCGTCCGCGTCCGGTCCAGCCACGCTCGCCGCGGACAGCGTCCTGATATGGTCGATCAGGGCGCGCTTGCGCTGCTCCTCGGCCCGCACCGACCGGGCGAGCTGCTCCCGGTCGGTGACGTCGAGCACGATCCCCGCGGCGGCCCGCGGTCGCCCGTCATCGGACACGAAGATCTCGCTGCGGCCGAGCAGGATGCGCATCGACCCGTCGGGGCGGATGACCCGGACGGTCCGGTCGCGCAGGGACCCCTCCTGCATCACCTGCGCGCTCGTCTCGATCTCATGCCGGTCGTCCGGATGCACGAGGCTGAGATAGAGGTCGTAGCTCGCACGCGTGGTGCTGGGGTCGAGCCCGAGCAGGCGGAAGTAGCCGGGGGACCACACGAGCTCGTTGGTCGCGAAGGTCCAGCCCCAGGTCCCGGTGAGGCCGACGCCTTCCAGCAGCCTCAGAAAAAGGCCGGGCTCCTCACCCTGGAGCGGCACCTGGAGGATGAGCGCAACGCCGCCTACGCGGCGGTGATGGCGACCCTCGGCGGTACGGAGTGGCGCGGCGTCCTGATCGACCTCGTGGCGTGGC
>NZ_BPQQ01000046.1 GCF_022179325.1 Methylobacterium isbiliense
CACATTCTGCGATGACCCCAGGAGACGGAACAGGGCGTCCGCTTCCTGAAAACCTACACCGTGTTCAACGTCGGCCAGATCGACGGCCTGCCTGAGGCCTTCGCGATCCCGCCGGCCGAGGCGTCCCCTACCCTTCCCGGCCCGGAGCCGATCGCGCACGCGGAAGCGTTCTTCGCCGCCACGGGCGCCGACATCCGGCACGGCGGCGCGCAGGCCTTCTATCACGCCGGGGCCGACCATATCGGCATGCCGCCCCTGTCCGCCTTCCGCGACGCCGAGAGCTATTACGCCACCCTCGGGCATGAGGCGTGCCACTGGACACGCCACCCCTCGCGCCTGGACCGCAGCTTCGGGCGCAAGCGCTGGGGCGATGAGGGCTATGCCCGCGAGGAGCTTGTGGCGGAGCTCGGGGCCGCGTTCCTCGCCGCCGATCTCGGCCTCGCCTTGGAGCCCCGCGAGGATCACGCCGCCTACATCGCGGACTGGATCGAGGTCTTGAAGGGCGACAAGCGGGCGATCTTCTCCGCCGCCGCCCACGTGGAGCGCGCCGTCAAGTTCCTGCACGGCTTGCAGCCGGGAGCTACGGCCGAGGCGGAGGCCTCTGAGCCGGAGCCCGAGGCCGAGCACCGCGCCACGCCGGCCCACCGCTTCGAGGCCGCCGCGTAAGGCGGCCTCGCCTCCCCCACCCGATCATCCCTGACCTTTGAAGGATCGCACCATGACCGCAGCCACCGTTGCCGTGACCGCCCCCGCCCCGGTTCCTGCCGTGCCCGCCGAGGCGCTGATTCCCCTGACAAAACTCAGCGTAGCCCCTGAGAACGTGCGCCGCACCGACAAGCGCGGGGGCGTCGAGGGTCTGGCCGAGAGCATCGCCGAGGAAGGCTTGTTGCAGAACCTCGTCGTGTTCGAGACGGAGGCGGGCCGCTTCCGCGTCGTCGCCGGCGGCCGACGCCTCGCCGCCCTCAAGCTGCTGGCGAAGGCCGGCCGGTGGGGCGGCCCCGTGCGCTGCCTCGTGCTCCCGAGCGAGGCGGCGCAGCGCGTCAGCCTCGCCGAGAACGTGATGCGGCGCGCCCTTCACCCCGCCGACGAGTTCGAGGCCTTCGCCGCCCTCATGCATGAGGGCCACGACGCGCCCGAGGTCGCCCGACGTTTCGGCACGACAGTGCGTCACGTCGAGCAGCGCATGAAGCTCGCCGCCGTGTCGCCCGCCCTCGTCAAGGCCTATCGGGCGGGTGACATGACGCTCGACCAGCTCACCGCCTTCGCCGTGGTGGACGACCACGCCCGGCAGGAACAGGTGTGGAACACGCACTATGTCCGCGAGAGCACCGGCCAGGGCATCCGCCGTGCCCTTCTGTCCGAGCACGTGCCCGTCACCGACAAGCTCGCCCGGTTCGTCACCTTGGAAGCCTATGAGCAAGCCGGCGGGGTCGTCACCCGCGACCTGTTCAGCGACGATGAAGGCGGGACGTGGCTCGCCGACCCGGACCTGTTGCGCCGGCTCGCGGCCGAGAAGATGGGGGCTGAAGCCGCCGCCCTCTCGGCCGAGGGGTGGGGCTGGGTGGAGACCTTCGAGCAGTTTCCCTACTCCGGGTTCTACAACTTCGGCCGGGTGTATCCCCGCGCGCTCCCCTTGTCGGCGGAGGATCGGGCGGAACTCGCCCGCCTCACCGAGCGCCGCGACACCATCCTGACGAGTCTGGAGGCGGCGCCGGACGAGGTCCTCGGCGAGGAGTTGGCGACCGTCGAGGCGGCGATCGGCGCGGTGCGGCAGCGCGATTACGGGTTCACGCCTGAGGACATGGCGCGGGCTGGCGCGGCAGTCGGGCTCACCCATGAGGGCCGGCTCAAGGTGGAGCGCGGGCTCGTGCGGCCCGAGGACGTGCGGCGAGAGAAGAAGGAGCGCGAACGGGCCGAGCGCGCCGAGATCGCGGCGGCCCGGGTTGAGGCCGGTGAGACCGTGACTGAGGCTCCCTTCCCTGCCCTGTCGGACGTGCTCACCGAGGAAATGACCGCTCTCCGCACGGCGGCGTTGCGTGTCGAGGTGATGCGTCGGCCGGACCTGGCGCTGGCTGGGGTCGTCCATGCGCTCGCCATGCCCGTGTTCTACACCCATGCGTGGCGGGCGGAGTCGGCCTTTGAGATCAAGGCCACGAGCATCGATCTTGTCGGCCGGATCGCGGGGGCGGAGGCCTGCCCCACGTTGGCGGCGATGACCGAGGCGAGGGAGGCCTGGGGCTATCGCCTGCCGGGCGACGTGGGCGACCTGTGGGAATGGCTCACCGAGCAGAGTGGGGATACGCTTCTGGACCTCCTCGCCTACCTCGCCGCGCAGAGCCTGAACGGGGTGAAGCAGCGTCACGAGCGTGGCCGGCCGGGGCGGGTCGAGCACGCCGATACGATCGCAGCCTCGGCCGACCTCAACATGCGGACGTGGTGGAGCGTGGATGCCGCGTTCCTGGCCCGTCTCAGCAAGGCGCAGATCGCGGCGGCCGTGGCGGACGGTATGGGTGAGGAGGCGGGCGATCTCCCGCCCTTGCTCTTGAAGTTGCCGAAGGCCGAGGCCGTGAGCCGGGCGGCGCAAGCCTTGGATGGTCGGGGATGGCTACCCGAGCTCTTGCGCACCACGCGGCAGGACGGAGAGACCGAAATCCGTGCCCGGGCTTCCCAGCGGATCGCGGTCGATGTCATCCGCAACACCGACGACGTCCATCCCGAGACCGTCCACGCCGTGGCAGCGGAGTAGTCAGCCTCCGCCGGGGCCGATCGGCCCCGGCTCCCCCTCGGGACCAGAATTTGGCGGGCCGCGGCGCTTGAGCGCCGCGGCCCGCCGCCGTTTGCAACGGCGGTTGTCCACCCCTCTGGGGCGGAGCGCGCCGGCCGGCGCGCGGAGCAGTCGTCCCCCGGCCCGCTCTCCCCATGCAGGGCCGTAGGGACGGGGGACGACTGTGGTCAACCGCCCGGCGCGAAGCGCCGTCCGGCATCGTTAACCGGGTGTATAGCCCCTCACCCTACAACACCTCTTCACTCCAACACCCATGCAGATTAGGGTGTATACACGCATAGCCGGATAGGTGTTGCATGAAGGTGCTCTCCATCGTCTCGCAGAAGGGTGGCGTCGGTAAAACCACCCTCGCCACGGCGCTCGCCGTCGAGGCGAGCCGCGGCGGCAAGAAAACCGTGCTCTTCGACCTCGACCCCCAGGCCAGCGCCTCGTTCTGGATGGATACCCGCAAGGACACGACGCTTGCCATCACGGCGATCCCGGCCGCCCGCCTCGGCCACGTGCTGGGCGCGGTGCGCGAGGCCGGATGCGATCTTGCCATCATCGACACGCCGCCCTTCGCCAAGGACATCGCCTTCGAGGCGGCCCAGCAGGCCGACTTCGTGCTCGTGCCGTCCCGCCCGGCGGTCCTCGACGTCATGGCCATGACGCGGACCCTCGACCTGGTGAAGCACTACGGCAAGCCGTTCTCGGCGGTGCTCACCTTCTGCCCGCCGCAGGGACGCGAGCTGGACGACACGATGGCGGTCATCCGGCAGCTCGGCGCCGAGATCAGCCCCGTACGGATCGGCAACCGGATTGCCTACTCACGCGCCCAGCAGACTGGTCTTGCGGCTCAGGAGATCGACCCCGACGGCAAAGCCGCCCAGGAGATCGCAGAGCTTTACGCCTATGTGTGCATGCACCTATACAAACCAGATGGTATGGGAGTAGCCCATGAAAAACGCGCTGCAAGCGGTGCTCGATAAGGCGTCGGCCGGCGATGACGCCGCGCCCGCCCCGAAATCCGCGGCTCCACCCTCTCCGAAACCGGCCCGACAGGCAGCCGCCCGCGCCTCACCCCGACGGAGCGCCCCGGCTGCTGCCGGCAATGATGCCGTGGTCGCTGAGGCCACGCCGCGCTTCCATCGGCCGTCCCGCGAGGACAAGCGCCTCGTCGCGGGCCACTTCGCTCCCAAAGTGGCCAAGCAGCTCAAGCTGATCGCGGTGGAGGACGACACCACCGTTCAGGCGCTCCTCGAGGAGGCCTTGGACCTGCTCTTCGCCAAGAAGGGCAGGGCGCGCATCGCGGAACTCCTGAAGTCCTGACACATCGACGTGTGTGACTTTAGACGATGCTACGCCTATGATGATGTGAGTGCATACACGTGAGCCAGCGCCAGTACATCGACCGGCAGTCCGACCTCTTCGTGCCCTTCGTCGCGGGGGGGCTCTCGCTGCGCGACCAGCGCGAGACCATGGAACGGCCGTTCTTCAGCCTGTCGAAGAACAAGCGCCTGAAGCCGATCGAGTACCGCAGCCCTGACGGCAGCGTGTTCGTGAACGTCTATCCGAACCCCGAGTTCGGCATGGCGACCATCTGGGACGCCGACATCCTGATCTGGGCGGCCTCTGCCCTCACGGACCTCAAGCGGCGAGGGGCGAACGATCTGCCCCGTACCCTACACTTCCAGCCCTACGACCTCCTCACCACGATCTGTCGCGACACGGGTGGCCGGGAATATGCGCTGCTGCGCAACGCGCTCGCGCGCCTCCAATCCACCTCGATCGTTACGAACATCCGTGCCGAGAAAGCTCGCCGCAAGCAGCGCCAGTTCGGCTGGATCGAGTCGTGGTCCGACCTCGTCGACGAGGCCACCGACCAGAGCCGCGGCATGAGCATCACGCTCTCCGACTGGTTCTATGAGGGCGTCGTCATGGACGGCGGTGTGCTGGCGATCGACCCGGCCTACTTCTCGCTGACCGGCGGACGGGAGCGCTGGCTGTACCGCGTAGCCCGCAAGCACGCCGGCGGGGCCGGCCCCGCCGGGTTCGCGATCACGCTCCCGACGCTCTTCGAGAAGTCCGGCGCCGAGGGAACGTATCGGCGCTTCAAGTTCGAGATCCAAGGCATCGTCCGCCGCAACGAGCTGCCAGGGTTCCAGCTCGCGCTGGAGCTCCCCGACGGCGTCGATGAGCCCATGCTGCGCATGCGCCGCACCAGTAGCGCTGAGGAAGGTGAGGGGACCACCTCGACCAGCTCCGAGGCGCGCCCGCGGCGCAACGCGAAGGCTTCGCGCTCGGCACCACCCGAGCAAGGCCGGTTCGAGCCCATGTTCCGGTTCCTGACAGATGAGACGATCAACGCCGTGCGGCGCGACTTTCCCGGCTGGGACGTGCATGCTCTCAAGGCCGAGTTCGACGTCTGGATCGACGGCGGCGAGAACCGGCAGCCGCAGGACTATCAGGCTGCGTTCTACGGCTTCGTGAAGCGCCACGACGCGCGAAACCGCCACCAGCTCTCGCGCTGAGCCCCGTTCCCGAAGTCCCGACACTCAGGCCGGGATTGCCGAAATGACCAAATACAAGCTTGACAAATCGGCGTGAATCACTTCGCGCGCAAGCCTTTGCGGCAGCTTCGGGATTTCGGGAACGCGGTCGTCGGGACATCAGGAACGCCGGGAGCCTTGAGACTGTGCCGCCGTCACTCGGGAGATCGGGAACGATCTGGCGGGACATCAGGAACGGCAATGTCGGGACTTCAGGAACGATCTGGCGGGACTTCGGGAACGCAAGTTTCCCGACAAGTCATTGATCTACAAACACTGTTCCATGTCTTATCCACAAGCTAACCTTCTAACGAGTCTCAGATAACCTTCTAACCGCCGCCTCTTGGGGGCTCCGCCCCCGCCGGCTCGCTGCGCGCCTTCGGCGCTCCGCCCCGACCCCTCCACTTCGCTCACGCTCCGTTCCAGGGTCTCCCACCCGGCATCCCCCAGAATCGGCGTCGGCCTAGTCGGCCGACAGATTCGTGTCTTGGCGACCTTTTGAGAATCGTGAGCCAAGCGGAATCGCCGCAATTGGCTTCCGAGAAGCCAAGGCAGTTCCGTCGAGGCGAGCTGGAAGAGGGTCGAGGCTGGCAGAATCGGCCCTGGGCGCCCTTCGGGCGGTGTGGAGAGGCAAGGCGGGGTCCCGGACGTGCTCGGGAGGGTCAGCGCCTTGCCGCCGTCCTGGGGCTTCTGTGAGGACGAAGCCGTGGAGACCTATTCCGCGTCCGCGCGGATCGGCACGGTTGGGAAGGGCTGGCCCGGCGCCGGAGCGGACGCGTTCGGGGGATCGAACAGGCCGCGGAACTCCGGATCGGCGTAGTAGGCCACCTTGCGCGCGAGGATCGAGGCTTCGCCCGCCAGGAACAGCAGGGACGTACCCGGCGCCAGCCGCCGCACCTCGTCCGGCGTGAGGAGGGCGCGCCGGGTCAGGTGCGTGCTCGTCGTCTCGCTTGTGGAGGAGCTGCGCCCGCCCTGCGGGCTGTTCTGGCTCGACGTGCCGGTCGAGCCAGTCTCGTAGGCCGTCGTGGTTTCACCCAGGGCCCGCGAGACCCAGGCCGCGGTGTCGACGTCGTTGACGTTGAACACCTGCGTGACGCCGGCATTCGCCAGGAAGGTGCCGGCCCGCTCGCCGTAGATGCTCCGGAGCTGATGCAGGTCCTGGAGGATGGGCCAGAGCTGGAGGCCGTAGCCGGCCATAAGCCCCATCGCACGCTCCACCGGCTCGAGGCGGCCGAGCGCCGCGAACTCGTCGAGCAGGAACAGGACGGGGGAGGGGGGCTTGGTGGGTGAGCGCGCCATGGCGGTGATCGCCTGCGCCACCACGAGCCGAAGCCAGCGACCATAGGCGTCGAGGCGATCGGGCGGGAGCACCAGGAATACCGTGCTGGTGCCTGCCTTCAGGTCGGCGAAGGTGAAGTCCGAGCGGGCCATGACGGCGCCCATGCGCGGCGAGTCGAGGAAGTGAGTGTGGCGCTGGGCGGCCGAGAGCACGCCGGAGGCCTCGCGATCGGATTTGGAGAGGTGCCGGTTCGCTGCGCGCGCGATCAGGCCGCCTGCGGCGTGGCTCGCCTGCATGCCGGTGAGCAGGGCCCGGAAGGCGTCGGGGGCGAGGGTCACGAGCTCGCGCACCCGGGCGAGGTTCCTGCGATACGGCTCCTCCTCGGCCACGACGTGCAGGATGAGGCCGGTGAGGAGCGCCTTGGCCTCCTCGTTCCAGTGCGGTTCGGACGAGCCCGGCGGATCGGAGACGAGCGCGTCGGCGAGCGTGGTCGCGTCCTCGGCGGCATCGGGCGAGGTGAGGTCGATCGCGTTGAGCGGGTTGTAGGCGGCCGAGAGCGATCCTGAGACCCCGAACGGGTCGAGGACGTGGACCGGGCCGAAGCGGTGGCGCCGGCGGGCGGTGACCCGGGCGTTCTCGCCCTTGGGGTCGATGCAGAGTACGCTCCGCTCAGCGGTCAGCAGGTTGGGGATCACGGCGCCGACGCCCTTGCCGGAGCGGGTCGGGGCCAGTGTGAGGAGGTGCTGCTCGCCCGCGTATCGCAGGAGCCGGCCGCCCTTGCGATCCTCACGACCGACGATGAGGCCGGTGTTTCGCTCGCCGGCGAGCAGAGCGCGCACGCGGGCCCGCGCCATGAAGCGGGCGGAGCCGAACACGTCCTGGCCGGGGGCGGGGACGAGGCGGCGATAGAGCCAGCCGGCGCCGAAGAAGATGACCGGCCAGCACCCCAGGAACGTGACCAGCGCGGCGCGATCGGCGGCGCGGTGCTCCCAGCTGAACCAGCCGTGCAGAACTTGCAGCGTCGCCCAGCCCACCGTCCAGTAGGACGCGACGCCGGCGAGGACGAGGGGCACGAGGAAGCGGATCACGCGCTTGCCCGCGGCTCGAACAACGACCGCAGCACCCCGATCAACTGCTCCTTGGCTTGGCGCGCGCCCGCATCGTCCGCATGCGTCTTGGCCAGGAAGTCGTCGAGGGTAATGGCTGCGGTGCCGTTGTCGGCTTCAGCTCCGGGGTCGCGCACGTCGAGGTGGGCCCACTCGTGCTCCACGTACAAAGCCCGGTTCTCTTCCTCGAAGACCAGGCGCCACCAATCCTCGATGTTGTTGACCGGGCCTTTCGCGATCCGGTGCAGTTCGCGCTTGAGGGTCGCCATCAGATCTCCTTGGGAAGCGTCGGCGCTCGGGCTGGTCATCCTCCTACGGCCAGATCGGCGCAACTTCGGGGCGGAGGGGGCGCGCCACGTCACCAAGCCTCCTCGGGAGGGGTTGCCCACTCGGCTGCGAGCTCGGCGCCGGCGCGATCGAGCGGGCCTCGGCGTCCTCCCGCGCTCCTCGAGCGCGACCGGGTCGTATTCGTGCGACTGAGCCGGCGACGGAGCTGGCGGGCACTCACGAGAGCAAGGTGGGCCAAGCGTTCGTCGTCCAGGGCCGTCACGAGCTCGTCGAGATCGAACGCGTTGGCCTGCGCGGCGAACCCGGCCGCCGTGATCGGCTCGGCCGTGGGCGAGGCGACCTCTGGCGATGGCTGCTTCGTTCGCCGCGGCGGGCGTGAGGCCGGCAACGGAGCGATCCAGCCGAAGAGGTCGGCCTGGCGCTCGTCCGGTCGTGACTGGCCAGCCATCAGGTGGCTGCACCCTCGTGGCTCGGCTCGCCTCGCAGCGCCGCTCGCCCTCGCTCACGCCAGGCGTTCACGCGCGTGAGCGGGGAGGGGGTGCCGGGCGTCGGCTCGCGCAGCTCGTCGGCGAGGTGCATGAGCGCGCCCAGGATCACGGCGCGGGTGTCGGGCTCGGCCGAAGCGATGATCTCCTCGAGGCCGCTCAGGGCGACGAGGCCGCCGAGCTCGATGAGGCGGCGGGTGCGAGCGCGGCGTTCCACCATCCAGGCTCTCGTGTCCTGTCGCGCGCTGGCGGCCTCAGCCCGCCTGACGCTCGCCGTCGCTCGGCGCAGCGCCGCCGAGGTTTGATGCAGCTCCCGCAGCAGCGTCGCCGGTGCCGTTCGCCCGGGAGCCGCGTGCGCGCTTCTCGCGGCGAAAGAACGCCTCGCCGCGGCGGCGGTACGCCTCCTTGGCGCTGGCGTCCCCCTTCAGGGCCTCGATCGCGGCCAGCAGCGCGCCGGCCAGCGTCTCCGGGTCGAGGCTGTCGGCCCCGGTGGCGGCGACGATCTCGCCGAGCTGGACGGTTCGCTTGGCGCGGAGCTGCTTCTGGCGATCGTGGAGCGCCTTCAACTCGGCGTCGATGTCGCGAGGCTTGCGCATCAGGTCGGGTGTCCTTCGATGGTGGGTGGCTTGACGGTCTGCCAGAGCGCGTCGGTCTCGTCCGGCGTCATCGTGCTCTGGGCCTCCGCCGCGCTGGCGAGATCGACGAGGCGGCCGGCGAGGAAGGCGCGGGCGACGGCCTCGATGAGATCCTCGGGCCAGGCCGGATGCACCCAGATCGGGATCACGAGGCCGTCGAGCACGTCCTGCTCGATGGCAAAGAGCACCTTGTGGAACGGCTCGGTGAAGCCGGGACGCTTCTGGTTCCGGAGCACGGTGGCGATCGTGATCGTGGTCGGAAAGCGCATGGCTCTATTCCGACGCGCGCGGCATTGTGGTCGACACGGGCGGCTCGATCGCAACCGCGAGCGCGTATTCGGCATCCTTCATCTCGGCCTCGGCCGCGAGCACGGCGCGTTCGGCGGCACTGAACGCCACCAGGAGCTCCGGCCGGAGGGCGCCAGCCCCGGCCGCCTCGGCCGCGGCAACCTCTTCGGCGAGAGCGTCGCGCCGGTCGTAAGCTTCGCCCAGCGCCCTCCGTGCGGCGTGCTGCCTGTCCCGCAAGCGCGCGATCTCATCATCCTCGACGGCCACCATCGTCTCGCCCCCGTCTGGATGGAGGCTAGCCGCTTCGGCCGCCGCCGCCAACCCAGCTCGACCAGGGAGCGTCATCGGAGCTGCAGCGCCCGTCACCTCCGGAGCGAAGGAGAGGAGTGCGCGCTTATACGTTGCTGCGCAACGTGCGCTCTGCGTGCCCCATCGGGCTAGTCAACGCCACCTGCTGCGGCTACGGTGGCGGCGGGTGCGCTGGGCTGTGGAGACAGAGCCCAGCCACCTGTGTCGGCGGCGGCTCTGCTTACCCCCGCGAAGCGCGTCGCCGGCACCCGATGTTGTCCTGTAGGCTCGACGAGCAGCACGGTGGCGATCTATCACTTCTCAGCCAAGGTGATCTCCCGTGCCGCGGGCCGCAGCGCCGTGGCGGCAGCGGCCTACCGCTCGGCCTCGGAGCTGCACGATGAACGAGCCGAACGGGCCCACGACTTCACGGCTAAGACCGGCGTCGTGCATTCTGAGGTCCTGCTGCCTGAAGGGGCACCGGAGCGCCTGTCCGACCGGGCGACCCTGTGGAACGAGGTCGAGGCCACGGAGAAGCGCAAGGATGCGCAGCTCGCCCGGGAGGTGGAGTTTGCCCTCCCACGTGAGATGACCCAAGCCGAGGGCGTCCGGCTCGCGCGGGAGTTCGTGCAGCGCGAATTCGTCGACCGCGGCATGGTGGCGGACCTGAACGTGCATTGCGACCGGGATGCGCAAGGTGAAGCGAAGCCGCACGCTCACGTGATGCTCACCTTGCGCGAAGTCGGGCCGGAGGGCTTTGGCAAGAAGGCGCGGGTGTGGAATGCGACCGAGGAGCTGCGCGGTTGGCGCGAGCGCTGGGCCGAGCACGTCAACGGGCGCTTGGCCGAGCTCGGCATTGACGCGCGAGTGGACCATCGCTCGCTGAGAGAGCAGGGCATCGATCTGGAGCCGCAGCACAAGATCGGTCCAGCTGGAGCGCGACGTGAGGAGCAAGGCGAGGAAGCCGAGCGTGCCGACGAGCACCGGGCCATTGCTGCCAGGAATGGCGAGCGGATTGCGGCGGAGCCCGAGATCGCGCTGCGGGCGCTCACGCACCAGCACTCGACCTTCACGCGCCAAGACCTCGCGCGGCTCATTCATCGGCACTCGGACGGGCAGGAGCAGTTCGATCGCGTGATGGCGCGTGTGGAGGCCTCGCCTGAGATCGTGCGCCTGGGCGAGGACGGGCGGGGGCGGGAGCGCTTCACCACGCGCGAGATGATCGGCGTGGAAGAGCGGATGGAGCGCGCGGCCGATCGCATGAGCGAGAGCCGGGGGCACAGGGTCGGCTCATCTGCGCAAGAAGCCGCCCTGCGCTCGCATCAGCTTGGCGATGAGCAGGAGGCGGCGTTCCGGCATGTGACGGGGCGCGGGGATCTGGCGCTCGTCGTCGGCTTTGCCGGCACGGGCAAGAGCACGATGCTGGGGGCCGGGCGTGAGGCATGGGAGGCGCAGGGCTATCAGGTCCGGGGCGCGGCGTTGTCGGGGATTGCGGCCGAGAACCTGGAGGGCGGATCGGGCATCGCCTCGCGCACGATCGCCTCGCTTGAGCACGCCTGGGGACAGGGGAGAGAGGGGCTGACCTCGCGTGACGTGCTGGTGATCGACGAGGCCGGGATGGTGGGCTCGCGGCAGATGGAGCGGGTGCTGTCGCATGCGCAAGCGGCAGGCGCCAAGGTGGTGCTGGTCGGCGACCCGGAGCAGCTGCAGGCGATCGAGGCCGGAGCCGCGTTCCGAGCCCTCGCGGAACGGCACGGGGCGGCGGAGATCACGAGTGTGCGCCGGCAGGCGGAGGAATGGCAGCGGGCGGCCACGAAAGAGCTGGCGACGGGGCGCACGGGCGAGGCGCTCTCCCGCTATTCGGCAGCCGGCATGGTCCACGAGCACGGAACCCGGGAAGAGGCCAAGGCCGCCTTGGTGGAACGCTGGGATGGGCAGCGGCGGGCAGCCCCGGATCAGAGCTCGGCCATTCTGGCCTACACACGCGACGACGTGCGGGGGCTGAACGAGCTCGCCCGGGCCAAGCTGCGCGAGGCCGGCGAGCTTGGAGCCGATCAGATGGTCACGACAGAGCGGGGCGAGCGCGCCTTCGCGCCGGGGGACCGGGTTATGTTCCTGCGCAACGAGCGCAGCTTAGGTGTCAAGAACGGCACGCTTGGCACCCTGGAGCGGATCGAGGGCGCCTCGTCGCTGACCGTGCGCCTGGACGGGCCGGAAGGCGCGCGGGTGACCTTCGACCTGAAGGACTACGCTCATCTCGACCACGGCTACGCGGCCACAGTCCACAAGGCGCAGGGCGTCACGGTCGACCGGGCGCATGTGCTCGCGACGTCGCACATGGACCGGCATGCGGCTTATGTGGGTCTCACCCGCCACCGTGAGGGGGTAGAGCTACACTGGGCCAGGGAGGACCTGAGGGACCGGGTAGGACTCGATCGGGCGCTCTCGCGGGAGCGGGCGAAGGACACCACCCTTGACTACCAGGCGGGCTTTGCCGAGCGGCGGGGGATCGTGCCCCCTTCCGAGATCGTGGTGCCGCGCTCGGCGGCCGAGCAGGAGCCGACGCCAGAGCGGGCCTCACCGCGGCGGGGCAGGTTCGCGGGCCTGAAGCTCGGGGCCGGCGCTACTCGGCATCCCGACCCGCGCGAGGCGGGGCGTGGCGCGACCCGAGAGGCGGGTCGGGCGCTGGATCACACCCGTGTCGCACAGGCGATCGACGGCTATGCCAGGGCCTTTGCCGACGCCCAGCGGATGCGCGACGCCGGTCTGCCGGTGCTGCCGCACCAGGAGCTCGGGCTGGCCCGCGCCAGCGAGCGCCTGGAGCAGGCCAGCACCGCCCTTGCAGGCGATCTGCGCAGGGCACTGGAGCGACAGCCGGAGCTGGCCGCCGGGATCGCAACCCGAGAGGGGCGGGCGGCGCTGATGCAGGCGGTTGCACAGGAGCGGAAGGTGCGGCTCGACCCCTCTCTTCGGGCTGAGCGCTATGTGGAGGCTTGGACCAAGCTCGAGGAAGAGCGCGGAACCCTGGCGAGCTGGGGAGTGGAGGGCGAACAGCGCCAGGTGGTCGAGAGCCGGATGCGGGAGCTGGCCGGCGCCATTAAGCGCGACCCTGAGGCCGAGAGCACGATGAGGACAAGGCGGCAAGAGCTCGGGATCGCGGCGGGCTCGCGGCTTGCCCGGGTCCTGGAGGCCTCCTCCGAGCGCGAGGCCTTACAGCAGACGCGCAGCCAGGGGCTGAGCTTGGGCCGGTAACAGGACAGGCGTGGAATGGCAGAGCGAAGGAATGGCGGATTGGATTGAGGGGCTGGAGCCGGGGATGGCGGAGGGGGAGCCTGACGCGGCAACGCTCGCCTTCGAGAGCCTGACGGGAGAGGTGGCGGACGTGCGTGCCGAGCTGTCGGTGCTGCGCCGAGCGGTCGAGGCGCTCGGGCCAGCTCTGAGCGAGGGGCGCCCGCCGGACTACAGCCCGACTCTGGCGCAGATCGCCCAGCAGCAGGCCGCTCTGGGGTCCCACATCGAGCGGATGGAGAAGCACCCGGCCCTGCAGATCGGCCCCGAGGCCTTCGCGGCTCGTGTGAGCCACGCGATCGAGCAGGCGGGGCGTGGGGTGCTGCGCGATGCGGAGCACACCGCTCAGGCGATCCGGGGCGCGGCCCGGGAGGTGGAGGCGGTCCTGAACTCCGCCCGCACGCGTGCGCACCAGAACAGGAGGCTCCTGCAGGCGGCGGTGATCGGGCTCGGGGCCGGCTTGGTGCTGTTTCCGCTCATCGGGTTCCCGTTAGCGCGGGGGCTGCCCTTCGGATCGCTGCCGGACAGCCTTGCGGCCTCAGCTCTGGGGGAGGACCGCTGGAGTGCGGGCATGGGGCTGATGATGCGAGCGAACCCAGGGCAGTGGAACGGGCTCGTGGAGGGCTGGCGTCGGGCTGAGGCTGCTGGCGAGGAGCTCAAGAGCTGCTTTGATGCTGCTTCAAGGACGGGCAAGGAGCAGAAATGCTCACTGTCGATCAGGCCGCCGCTGCAACCAGGCCGACAGTGAGCTCCAGGCCCGTCCGGATCTGCCTTGACGCGCTGACAGACGCCTACTTGCGTGCGCTGCCCGAGCGAGCCCGTGCTTCGGCCACAACCTTCTTCAAATCATCGTACCCCAATCCCGGCACTTTGAACGGCCCGACGAGAAGGCCCGGCGTGCCGGTCAGTCCAAGCGCATCCGCTTGCGCGGCGTTGCGGGCGAGCACGGCCTCGATCTCGGCTCCCCTCGTCTTCACGTCAGCATCGACCCTATCGAGGTCAAGACCTGCTTTCACCGCAGCAGCGCGGATCTTATCCTGGTCCAGCCTGCCGCTCGTTTCCATGAGAGCGGCATGGATCTCGGCATACCGGCCCTGATATCTGGCCGCGAGCGCCAGCCGCGCCGCCACCTGCGAGTGCTGGGTGAGAATGGGCCAATCCTTCAGAACGAGGCGGATATTCCCGTCCTCGGCCGTCAGCCGCATGAGGTCGGGGTGCAGCTTCCGGCAGTAGGGGCACTGGTAATCGAAGAACTCGACGATGGTGACATCGCCCTTCGGGTTGCCGAGGACCGGCACGTCAGGATCGTGCAGGACCGCCCTTTCGTTGAGGATCGGATGTTCCTTGGCGGCTTGGGCCATGCCTAGGGTCGGAGCGACCAGCAGCCCCACAAGGGCGAACGCAGAGGCGATGGCGATCGCAACGGAAGTCGTCTTCTTCATGGAGGATTGTCTCATTTGCTGGCGGAAACAGCAGTCGGGCGGGCTGCGGCCTTATCGAAGGCTTCGAGCACGGCGCGTGTGGTCAGAAGTTCGGGGAGAACGATCCCTGCTGGAGCGCCGGGGCCGTAGACCACGTCGAACGGGATGCCGTAGCGCCCGAAGCTCTGGAGATAGGCCGCAATGCGCTCGTCCGGCTTGGTCCAGTCGCCTTGGACCGGCACAACATCCGAGGCGAGCCGCCGCTTCACGGCCTCGTCATCGAGGGTGAGGGCCTTGTTGACCTTGCAGGTGACGCACCAGGCGGCGGTGATATCAACCAGCACGGTCTTTCCCTCCCCGACGAGCGCTTTAACCTGCGGCTCGTCAAACGCGCGCCACCGGATGGCGTCCGTCTGCGGGTCTGCGCCCTTGCCGGTGAAGTTCACCGCGCCGACCACCGTGACCGGGACAGCGACGAGCGCGAGCGACAGGGCCGCCTTGGCGGCTCCTGAGGCGCCCTGCCGGAGGCGCAGGCCGACGATGACGACCGCCAGGGTCAGAGCGAGCCCCGCGGCCGACACGATCCCGGCGATCGTGCCAACGATGGACAGGAGCCACATCGCGGTGACGAGAAGGCCAGCTGCCATGATCCGCTTCAGGACGAGCATCCATCGACCAGGTCGTGGGATCAGCGTCGCGAGGCTTGGGACCGCGACGATGACGAGGTAAGGCAACGCCATCCCGAGCCCCAGCGCCGCGAAAACGAGGTAAATCTCGCCCGTCCCTCGTGAGAGGGCGAAGCCGACCGCTGTTCCGACGAAGGGCGCCGAGCACGGCGTTGCAAGCAGCGTCGCAACGAACCCGCTGCCGAAGTGGCTGGCAAGCGAATGGCCGCGACCGACGCGGTCGAGCGCGCCGGCGATGCGGGCCGGCAGAATGACCTCGAACAATCCGAGAAGGTTAGCCGCAAACAGCGTCAGGACGGCGGCCATGACCGCCAAGAATATAGGCTGCTGGAACTGAATGCCCCAGCCGATGGTGGCGCCGGTGGCCTTGAGGGCGACCATCGCCGACGCCAGGGCGAGGAATGAGGCAATAACCCCGGCGGCCGAGGCTGCAAAGCCCGTCTGGATCCTGCGCATGCGTCCAGCGTCCCGGTTCACGAATGCCAGGAGTTTGAGCGAGAGCACCGGAAACACGCAGGGCATCAGGTTGAGGATGAACCCGCCCGCGAGGGCGACCCCGAGCATCAGCCAAAGACCTTGGTCGTTCGTCTGACGCGGGCTCGGCGGCGCTGCCGGCGTATTGGTGGCCCAGCGTCCGGTTGACGCCTCAATTGCATGCTCGCCGTCGACGAGCGTAATCCGGAGCGGCCGGTTTCGCAGGTCTTCGGTTTTCTCAGCCTCCAGGGGGACCGTGAGGGTCGCAGTACCGCCTGGACTGATCGTCACCCTTGGCTTCGAACCAAAGACGGGCGGGTCGCTCTCCACGAAGAGGTCGGGCGCCTCGAAGGCCTCGGTTGCCTTCGCGATCACCTCGAGCTCGGGCGGGCTTGCTTCTTTTAATCGAATTGAGGAGATCGAGAGCGCGTTCGACGAGGCCGCCGGCACACGTTTGCGCCAAGTATCGATGATCGCCTGCTCGCCGGAGCGGCTGTCACCAGGGGCAATGGTCCCGGTCATCGCGTGGTCGTCACGGACACAGATCGTGGTGCAGGCGTAAAGGCCGAGCTTGAGCGAAACCTGTATGGGAGCGTTCGGGTCCGGGACACGCGCCTTGATCGGGAAGACGACCTCGTCCTTGTAGCCGATCGTCTCGACCCCGAGGAGCTCCATGCGGTGCGGGGCCGGCCATAGCGGCTCCGCTTGTTCGAGATTGGTCGACATGGACCAGTCGAACTCGGGCGGCAAACCGCTATCGCCAGGCGAGCGCCAGTAGGTCTTCCAGCCCGAGCCAAGCCTGACCCTGACCCCAAGCCAGACGGTCTGAGGCTCGAGCGGGTCGTATTCTCCGATCAGGAGATCGACCTTGATATCGGGACGTGCCGGTGGGCTGCCGAGCTGGGCGACGCCTGGGCTGCTCCCAGCAAGGTATGTCGCAAGGATGGCGACGAGCCATGTTAGCTTTCGCATGATTGAAATCCCTTGGGAGCGGTGGTCAGGCGCGTCGGCCGTGCGGGAGCACCACGACTTTTGAGCCGGCTGGAACACGCTGATACAGGTCGATCACGTCCTGATTGAGCAGACGGACGCAGCCGCTCGAAACGTCCTGGCCAATGCTGGAGGGGTCGTTCGTGCCGTGCAGGCGGTAGAGTGTGTCGCGGCCGTTCTGGAACAGGTACAGGGCCCGCGCACCGAGCGGGTTCTCGGTACCCGGCTTCATTCCGCTCGCGTACTGCCGGAGCTCAGGCTGCCGCTTGATCATCTCCGTGGGTGGTGTCCAGGTCGGCCATTGCGCCTTGCGCGCGATCGTCGCGGATCCACTCCAGCCGAAGCCTTCCCGTCCCACACCGACGCCGTAGCGCATGGCGTATCCGCCCTCTTGGACGAGGTAGAGGAATTTGGCATCGGGATCGACGACGACAGTTCCGGGCGGATGATGCGTGTCATAGCGCACGCGCTGGCGTGCATATTTCGGGTCCAGTTCGTCGGCACGAATGGCCCGGACGGGAAAGCGCTCGTCAGGGAGCGCCTGGTACCGTGTCTCGACAGCCGCAAGCCTCTGCGGTGCTGTGGCCGCCAGAGAGACTTGGGTTGAGGCAGTTTGATTGCAGGCGGCGAGCGCAAGGCTCACGCCGATAAGGAGGGCCGGACGCAGGGCGAAGCCCACGCGCCGTGGCGTGCATGATGAATGCATGATCCTGAAGACTCCTGAGTTCGTGCATGACGAAGGGGGCGCGTCAAGCGCGTCCGCGTCAGGCTGCGAACCGGGGCGGTCGGTCAGGTGGAGCGTTACAGCATTGTGTCGCCAGGGTCAGATCGTACAATGGCGCGATGCTGGAACGTTGCGGGACAGGGGCCGACGTGACACCCCGGCCATCAAGGCTGGCGGCCGGCACGCCCGACGAAGCACAAGTGTTAGGCTGGCCCGGCAAGGCCTTCTTGGGACAGCGCTTGCTAGCCTGGCTCGGACCGGACACGACCTGCGTGACCTGCGACGCGGCCGCATTCTGTGGCTTTGCTATTGTCGCCATAAAGGGCGCAACCAGGAAAGCTGCCAGCACAAGCAGGACCGTGAGGGCACGAGCGGCGCCGGATGGCGACGTCTGCCCATTTGGATCCCGATGCTTGTGCGTCCTGACCATCAAACCATTTTCAGCAAGAACCGGCATCGAGCATGCTTCGGGGAGGGCGCGCAACCGGTCGCAAAGTCACATGCCGGGGACACCTCCTCACCCGCCGCACGCGATCTCGTCACACTGACGGACAGAGGCAACGATGCGAGCAAGCGACTTGGGTCCCGGGTAGCCGAGCACGCCTGCCCCGGCAATCAGGAATGAGGGGGTGGCGGCGAAGCCGAGAGAAGCGGCCAAACGAAGCTGCCACTCGAGGGCCTCTCCGATGTCGGCTCCACCCGCAACTCGTGTGATCTCGTCGCGGGTCGAGCCGAGTTCGACTGCGACAGCCAGCGCCTTTTCGCCATCGATTTTGCCAGGGACCCGGTAAAGCCGCCTATGAAAGTCATAGGCGAGAGCAGATCCGCGCAGCTTCAGAACGGCGAGCTCAATGCGTGCGGCATCCTTCGATTGCGGCGACAGGATCGGGTTGTTGACGAGGCCGAGCCGTAGGCCCTTGTCGGCACTAATCAATACCTCAAGATCCTTGGCCGCCTTCCGGCAGAAGGGGCAATTATAGTCGTAAAACTCAACGAGGGTGACATCGGCCGCCTCAGAGCCGACCCGAATGAGGCCAGGTAGCTCGTCAACCTCAGAGAACAGTTCGACCGGTAGGCGCAGGTTCTGAACAGGGGTCCCCTCGTCGGACCTGATCGCGTACCAGCCTTCCCCGGTCTCGGCCCTGGCTTGGCCGATCCCGGTGGCCAAAACAGCGGAAACAGCCATGAAACGTCTACGATTGAGAGACATACGTTCTCCGCATAGCGCCGCACTTGAATTCAGACCTCAAATGGCCAACCGTCTCTGTCCCTGGGTCCAGTTACCTGTTTTAACGAGAGCGTCTTGGCAAGATAACAGCTCATTGCGCGATCCTTTCGTGCGAGAAGCCCACCTCTTTACCGGCGCGAGAAGATGTACTTGGCAAGGGCAATCACTGCGAGAACAAGAACGATGACGATCAGGAGCCCGAAAAAGCCCATGCCCCACATCATTCCTCCCCCCATCATGTCGTTCATCATCGACTCACCTCCTCCTGAGGGCCGCCCGCCTGCTGGAGCGCTGGAAAGCCGCCTGCGACATGCGCCACGTTCGTGATCCCCATCTCCTTCAGGCTCTTCGCCCCGAGGGCAGAGCGGTTGCCTGAGCCGCAGTAGAGTACCAGTTTCTTGCCCGCGCCGAGCTCCGGCTTGTGGGTCGGGCTGTTGGGATCGGCTTGGAATTCAAGGAAGCCGCGGGGCACATGCACTGCTCCTTGGAGCTTCCCTGTCTTCTGCAACTCCTCGCCTTCACGGACGTCGACAAAGACCACGTTCGGGTCGCCGAGCAGCTTCACAGCCTCCTGGCCCGATAGGGTTTCGACCTCCCGGCTTGCCTCGGCCACCAGATCCTTTGCGCTTTTCATCGCCATAATCGGCTCCTTCACTCGTCCCACGGTGCGTCGAGCGCATCGAGGGGGATCTTGAGATAACGTTTGCTGTTGTTCTCGGGCTCAGGCAGTCGACCACCCCGAATGTTCACCTGCAGGGAGTGCAGGATCAGTTTGGGCATTGGGAGTTCGCGGTCGCGTTTCTCTCGCAGAGCCACGAACTCACCTTCTGTCTTTGCCTTCGTGAGGTGGGTGTTCTCGGCCCGCTGCTGTGCGACCGTGCTCTCCCAGCGGGGCTCCCGGCCACCCGGCATGTAGTCGTGCCCGGTGAAGAGGCGCGTATTATCGGGCAACGCCATGATGCGCTGAATGCTGTTCCAGAGGGCCTTGGCACTCCCGCCGGGAAAGTCGGCGCGTGCAGTTCCCCCATCGGGCATGAAGATCGTGTCGTGGATGAAAGCCGCATCGCCAACGATGTAGGCGACGGAAGCCAGCGTATGTCCGGGCGTGAACATCACTTCCACGTCCATCTTGCCGATGGTGAAGCGCTCCCCATCCGCAAAGATCCGGTCCCACTGCGAGCCGTCGGTCGGGAAGCTGTCTGGCAGGTTGTAGAGCCCCTTCCAGAGCTTCTGGACCTCGGTGACCTTCTCGCCGATCGCCGTCGGGACGCCGGTCTTGTCCTTCAGGTATCCTGCCGCCGAGAAGTGGTCGGCGTGGGGGTGTGTGTCCAGGATCCACTCGAGGCTGTAGCCCTCCTGGTCGATGTGCGCCAGGAGCTCGTCGGCGGAGTGCGTAGCCGTCGCGCCCGACTTCGGATCGAAGTCCAGCACCGGGTCGATGATGGCGCAGCGCTTCGTCTCCGGGTCAGCAACCACGTACTGGACGCTAAACGTTCGCTTCTCGAAGAAGGCCTTGACGATGGGGCGCCCGCGTAGGGGCTCTTTATTCGTGATCATGTTTCTGATTACTCCTTTCGTTGCTTGCATCAGGCGTTGCTGGCCAGCGACAGGGCGCCACGTAAGACGATGTAGAGGCCAACGACGATCACGAGGCTTGCGAAGACGAGGTTGAGGGTCTGTTTGCGCTGAGCCAGAGCCTTCCCGAGTTTTACTCCGGCCAATCCCCCCAAGAGACCGCCTAGGACGAACAGGCCAGCCAAGGGCCAGTCGACCAGCCCAGAAACCGCGTAGCTCGCTGCTGTAGCCGCGCCAAAGGCGCTGACCGCAACGAGGGATGTGCCAATCGCGGACGTCAGTGGCATGCCGGTCGCGAGGATCAGACCTGGCACGATCAGGAAGCCACCGCCGATCCCAAAGAACCCGGAGAACACGCCCACTGCGAAGCCGATTGCAAGCAGAAGAGGGAGAAGTTCCCTTGCGGTCTCGCTGGAGAGGCGCACATCCGGGTTGCCGCCAGTGCTGCGTTTGCGCAGCATGAGGCCGCCAACGACGACCATGATGACCCCAAACAAGGCCAGAAGCTTCTGGCCATCGAGAGCCTTTGCAACGGTTGACCCTGCAAAAGCGCCAAGGACGCCGGCAGCCGCGAACACGGCGGCGCAACGCCATTTGACGTTGCCAGCGCGCCAGTGCGTGAGCAGGTTGCCGAGAGCGCTCGCCGAGACCGCTACCGCGCTCGTGCCGATTGCGATGTGCGGCGAGGTCACGCCGACGACGTAGACGAGTAGAGGAACCGCAAGAATGGAGCCTCCCCCGCCCACAAGGCCCAAAACGAGCCCGACGACCCCGCCTGAACCGGTAGCCAGGAGGCTTATGGCCAAGGGGGGCATCATGTGCCGGCCTCCTTGGCGCTGCGCCTGAAGGTCGACTGCGGCCAGTCGGCCGGCACAAAGCGGAAGATCGCCATTCCTGCGAGCAGGGCCGCGACGAACACGAAGGCCTGCCAATGCCCGAACGGGAGGATTGTGAGCGCGGGGCCAGGGCACAGGCCGACCAGACCCCAGCCAATGCCGAAGATGGCCGCACCCGTCAGCAGCCGGGGTTCAAGATCGCGGCGGGTCGGGATCTCAAGCTTAGGAGCGAGAACCGGCACGCCCCGACGCTTGGCATAAGCGTAGCCCAGGGCTGAGACCAGGACAGCCCCTCCCATGACGAAGGCAAGGCTCGGGTCCCAGTTGCCGAAGATGTCGAGGAAGGCGAGAACTTTCGCGGGGTTGACCATCTGCGAGATTATCAACCCAAGGCCGAAGAGCAGGCCCGCCGCAAAGGATGAGGCGATCAGGGCCATTGCTTAGCCTCCCATGAGATGGCGCGTGACAAAGACGGTCAGGATGGCCGTCATCATGAAGACGAGCGTTGCGGCAATCGAGCGTGGCGACCCGCGCCCGATCCCGCAGACGCCGTGACCACTCGTACAGCCCGCACCAAGGCGCGTGCCGAACCCGACTAACAGTCCTGCCAGGACGAGCAGACCCGTGG
The DNA here is from genome assembly GCF_022179325.1 of Methylobacterium isbiliense. Lineage (GTDB taxonomy): Bacteria > Pseudomonadota > Alphaproteobacteria > Rhizobiales > Beijerinckiaceae > Methylobacterium > Methylobacterium isbiliense. The sequence continues at coordinate 21,533 of NZ_BPQQ01000046.1, forward strand.
GAGCATCAAGCTCGACCGGTGGAAGGGAGCCACTCACGGCGGCGTAGAGCAGGGGCGCGATCAGGAGGCCAGCCAAGAAGGCTAGGCGCCAGCCGAGATCACTCCGAGCAGGTTGAAGGAGCCCACCAAGGATGCCGCTGATGCCCGCAATGCGGCCATTCAGCACGAGGAATAACGCGGTGGATGCGCCGATGAGCAGTCCGCCAATCAACGCCGGCACGGGGGTGAAGTGATCCATAGGCGTCCCGATTAGATTGTCGCGTTGAGGAACCAAGCCGCGGCGCGTTACGACACGACCGTGCATTAAATTAGACATATCTTAATTAGATGTCACTAAACTAAATGTCAAGCGGGTAGCGAAGCGGGAGGTGCCTCCATGAGGTTGGCACCATTTCGCGTACGCCGGCTGCGGCAGTCTCAACGATGCGGAAGCAACTTAGCTGGTGGGCAGATCCGGACAGAAGAGATCTTTGAGTAGCTCGATGATCCGTGCTGCCTTGGGATCGGCCACGCGATAGTAGATGGTCTGCGACTGGCGGCGGTAAGCCACGAGGTCATCGTCTCTCAGCTTTGCGAGGTGCTGCGAAAGCGCAGATTGGCTCAGCCCAACGGTCTCCACGAGCGCTCCCACGCTCATCTCTCCGCGCGCGATAAGGTGGCACAAAATCAACAATCGCTTCTCGTTCGCGAGAAGCCTCAAAAGCTGTGCCGCTTCGCCCGCTTTCGCCTCCAAATCTGTTAACCGGGCCAGCTCCTCAACCTTCATGCCTGTATCCCGTATATTAGTATTGAATAATTTAGCTTGCACTCACATATGCGTCAAGTAGGCTTTCGTGAATGGGTGCTCCCTGATGATGCTGTCTCGTCGCGCTTTGATTGCCGCAGCCGCAGCCGCTGCAGGTGGCTGTGTAGGGCGGTGACAAAAC
>NZ_BPQQ01000047.1 GCF_022179325.1 Methylobacterium isbiliense
CCCCTGAGGCACGCGATGGCCGCGGTCGACCGCGCCGCCACCCTGGTGCGCAGCCTGCTGGCCTTCGCCCGGCAGCAGCCCCTGGTGCCGGTGCCGCTGGACGTCAACGCGCTGGTGAGCGGCATTGCCGAGCTGATCGAGGGTGCGCTCGGCCCCTCCGGCCGGCTCGACACGCGCCTCGCCCCGGGCCTCGGCCCGGTCTGCGCCGACCGCAACCAGCTGGAGAACGCGATCCTGAACCTCGCGGTGAATGCCCGCGACGCCATGGCGGGCCAGGGCACGGTGACGATCGCGACGCGGGCCGTTCCGCCCGAGGAAGCCCGGCAGATCCCCTCGCTGCGGGACACGGACTACGTCCTGCTCAGCGTCACCGATACCGGCTGCGGCATGGCCCCGGAAGTGGCCGAGCGGGCGCTCGAACCCTTCTTCACCACCAAGCCGCTGGGCCAGGGCACCGGCCTCGGCCTCTCCCAGGTGTTCGGCTTCGTGACGCAATCCGGCGGCCACGTGGCGCTCGCCAGCGCGCCGGGCGCGGGAACCACCGTCTCCCTGTACCTGCCGGGGCAGGCAGCGGCGCAGGCGCGGACCGCCCCTTCCGGCCCCGCCACCGACCCGGTAGCATGCCTCGGGGGAACCGCGAGGCCGGCATGACACGGGTGGCGCACGATGGGGGGTGAGCGGACGGCCAGCGTCCTCGTTGTCGAGGATGAGATGCTCCTGCTCGACCTCGTCACGGCGGAGCTGGAGGATGCCGGCCTGTCGGTGATCCAGGCCTCGGACGGCGAAGCGGCCCTGGCGGTGCTGGAGAGCGATGCGGCGGTGGATCTCCTGTTCACCGACATCCGGCTGCCCGGCCGGCTGGACGGCTGGCATCTCGCCGAGGCGGCCCGCAGCCTGCGCCCGGACCTGAAGGTGATCTACGCCACGGGCTTCAGCAGCAACGCGCCGCGGCTCCTGCCGGACAGCCTGTTCTTCTCCAAGCCCTACCGTCCGTCGGTCATCCTCGCGGCCATCCGGAAGTTCGGCCTGTCCTGACCTGCCGTATCGTCCGGCCCGGCCCCCCGACAATCCCCTCTCTCACGCCGCCATCCCGGCGCCGGGAGGGCCGGCCGGACGCACCGCATCGATGCGTTACGCCCAAGAGGACTGCGCACCATTTCTTGACACCCGTTCGACCTCTAGGTCATCTGACGGTGGCACTTGCGCTCCGGACCGCCACCGGGCGACTAAGTCGCGCGGGACCGGAGGGAGGCGGGTCCGGATGGTCGGTTGGCTTGGCAGGTTCCTGGGGCATGGGCCGGTCTCTCCGGTCGCCGCATCGGTCGGCCTTCTGGCGGCAGGCTCGACCGCCCTGTTCGCTGTTCTCCTGGCCGCCCTCCTGACCACCGTCCTGGCCGCGCAGCCCTCGGCGGCGGTCGTCCTGCGCCTCGCCGCCGCCGCGGCGCTCGCCCTCGCGGGGGCGGTTCTCGGCGCCCTGACCCTGGCCCTGCTCGCGAACCGGGACGGGCGCGAGACGGCGGCGATCCTCGCCGCGGCGACCCACCCGACGGAGCACGGGCGGGCGCAGGATGCCCTGGCGCAGACATCGGCGCGCCTCGCCAAGACCCTCGACTGCATGGATCAGGGCCTGGTGATGGTCGGGCCGGACCGGACCGTGCAGGTGGCCAACCGCCGCGCGCTCGAACTCCTCGATCTCACGCCCGAGTTTATCGCGGCGCGGCCGACCTACCGCGCCTTCCGGGCCGCGGCGCGCCGCAGCCCGCGCTGGGGCAGCCTCGCGGACGACACGCCGCTGCGGCTCTCGGAGGAGGACGAGGGCGAGCGGCGGACGATCGCCCTGCGGCACACCCCGGACGGGAGGGCGCTCGAGATCCGCACCCTGCGTACCGACGACGGGGGGATGATCCAGACGCTCACCGACGTCACCGACCGGCGCAAGGCCGAGGACCGCTACCGGCTTCTGGCCGAGAACGCCACCGATCTCGTCTCCCTCTGGCCCAGCGCCGATTCGGGCCGCATCTACGTCTCGCCCTCGGCGCGGTCGGTGGTGGGCTGGGAGCCGGAGGAATTCGCGCGGCTGCCGCTGGCCCGGCGCATCCATCCGGACGACCTGCCGCGGGTGGCGGCCGAGATCGCCGACCTGACCGCCGCGAAGCCGCGGCGGGTGAGCGAGCACCGGATGCGCCACAAGGCCGGGCACCACGTCTGGGTCGAGGCGGCGTTCCAGCTCACCAAGGCCGGCACCCCGGAAGAGGCGCTGATCGTGTCGGCCCGCGACGTCACCGCCCGGCGCGCCGCCGACGCGGCCCTGCGGGAAAGCGAGGCGCGTCACCGCCTGCTGGCCGAGCGCACCGGGGACATCATCGTCCGGGCCGACCTCGACGGGACGCTGCGCTATCTTTCGCCCGCCGTGGAAGGGGTGACCGGCTACACCCCCGAGACGCTGCTGAACCGCAGGGCGACCGACCTCATCGATCCGGAGGATCGCGCGGCGGTGCGGCGGGCCTACCGGCGCCTGCTCGTGGCCGCGCCCGGGACGAAGACGAGTCTCACCTACCGGGCGCGCCACCGGCTCGGCCACGCCGTCTGGCTTGAGGTCAACCCGACACTGCTGCGCGACGAGACTACGGGGCAGCCGCTCGGCTACGTCGACGTGGCGCGGGACGTGACGGTGCGCATGGCAGTAGAGGCGGAACTCGCCGCCGCCCGCGAGCAGACCGAGGCCGCCCGCATCGAGGCCGAGCAGGCGAGCCGGGCCAAGAGCGACTTCCTGGCCTCGATGAGCCACGAGATCCGCACGCCGCTGAACGGCATTCTGGGCTACACGGAGCTGCTGCTCGACGATGCCGCCCTGAGCGAGGCCCAGCGCCGGCAGGCGGAGCGGATTCGGTCGGCGGGCTCGGCGCTGCTGACCGTCGTCAACGACATCCTCGACTTCTCGGAGATCGAGGCGGGGCGGGTCGAGCTCGACCCCGCCGCCTTCGACCTGCGCGGCCTGACCGACAACGCGGTCGCGATCGTGGGGCAACTCGCCGAGCGCAAGGGCCTGGGCATCGATGTGAGGGTGGATCCGGCCGTGCCGGCCCGGCTCGTCGGCGACCAGAACCGCCTGCGCCAGATCCTGCTCAACCTCCTCAACAACGCCCTCAAGTTCACGGAGCGCGGCACGATCGTCCTCGCGGTGACGCGCGCCGCCTGCGGCGCGGTGCGGTTCGCCGTCACGGATACGGGCATCGGCATCGCGCCCGAGCGGCAGGGCCGGCTCTTTCAGCGCTTCAGCCAGGTCGACGGCTCGATCCGACGCGAATTCGGCGGCACGGGGCTCGGGCTCGCCATCTCGAAGAAGCTGGTGGAGCGGATGGGCGGCACGATCGGCGTGGAGAGCCGCCTGGGCGCGGGCTCGACCTTCTGGTTCGCGGTCGGCCTGCCGGCGGCCGGGACGCCGCCGCGGCCGCCTCCCCCGCAGGCACCGGAGCGGACGGTGAGCCCCCGGCGGATCCTCCTCGCCGAGGACTTGGTCATGAACCAGGAACTCGTCCGCGCGGTGCTGGAGCGGGCAGGCCACACGGTCGAGGTCGCCCAGGACGGCTGGGAAGCGGTCATCGCCGTCCAGACGAATCCCTACGACCTCGTGCTGATGGACGTGCAGATGCCCGGCATGGACGGGGTGACGGCGACGCGGCACATCCGGTCGCTACCCGGCCCGATGGGCGAGGTGCCGGTCATCGCTCTCACGGCCAACGTCCTGCCCGCGCAGGTGGCGGCCTTCCGCGCCGCCGGCATGAACGACCACATCGGCAAGCCCTTCCGGCGGGAGGAACTGCAGGCGGCGGTCGAGCGCTGGACGAGCGGGGCGCCCGGCCGGCAGGCCCCGGTCGACCGGACGGTCTACGAGGACGTCGCGGGCCTGCTCGGCCCGGCGCGCCTCGCCCGCCTCCTCGACGACCTCGCCCGCGAGATCGGGGACCGGCTGAGCGATGCCTGCCTCGACGGCTCGGATCTCGCCCGGCTGCGGGGCGACGCCCACGGGCTCGCCTCGGCGGCGGGCCAGCTCGGCTTCGCGGAGCTGGCCCGCCTGTGCCGGGATCTGGAGCGGGCCTGCCGGGAGGAGCGCGACCGGCCGGGGCCGGACCTCGCGTCGATCCTGGCCGCCCTGCGCCAGGCCCGCGACCGTGCCCTCGGGGAGATCGGCCGCCTGCGTCCGGCCGCGTGAGCGGGCCGGCCGGGCCGCGCGGCACCGGCCGGGCCGCCGGTTCAGGCAGGAGGACAGGACGTCGCGCTGCAGCGCCCGGACCGATCTCGACGAGACGGTCTCGGCCGCCGGGCTCAGCCCTCGGTCAGCCTGAGCCCGATCACCCCCGCGGCGACGAGGCCGAGGCAGAGCAGGCGGGCCGGGTTCGCGGGTTCGCCGAAGGCCACGAGGCCGAGCGCCGCCGTGCCGATCGCCCCGACCCCCGTCCAGACCGCGTAGGCGGTGCCGACGGGCAGCACCCGCACGGCCTGCCCCAGCGCCGCCACCAGGGCGGCGAGGAGCAGGAGCGAGACGAGGCTCCAGCCCGGCCGGGTGAAGCCCTCGTTGAGCTTCATGGCGCCGGCCCAGGCCACGTCGAGCAGCCCCGCCAGCAGGAGGAGCGCCCAGGCGAGCGGGACGCTCACGGCCGCGCCCCGGTCGGCACCGCGAGGCCGCGCTGCACGGCCGGCCGCGCCGCCACCGCCTCGTGCCAGCGCCGCAGGTGCGGATAGGGCGCGAGGTCGAGCCCGAGTGTCGGACCGGCGATGCGGATCCAGGGCCACGTCATCACGTCGGCGACCCCGTAGGCCTCGCCCGCGAGGTGGGCCCCGCGCGCGAGCTGCCCGTCGAGGACGCGAAACAGCCGTTCGGCCTCGCGCTCGAACCGGGCGATCACGGCGGGCGGCTTCTCGGGGGAAAAGATCTTCCAGGTCCAGATCTGGCCGAGGGTCGGGCCGACATGGGCGGCCTGGAACAACACCCATTGCAGGGCCGTGTCACGCGCCTCGGCGGTGCCGGGCAGGAGCACGCCGGAGCGCTCCGCGAGGTAGAACAGGATCGCCCCCGACTCGACCAGCGTGCGGCCGCGGTCGGGATCGACGATCACCGGGATCTTGTTGGCGGGGTTGAGCGCCAGGAAGTCCGGCCGGTGCTGGTCGCCCCGCTCGATGTCGACGAGACGGACCTCGTAGGGAAGGCCGGTCTCTTCGAGCATGATCGAGGCCTTGTGCCCGTTGGGCGTGGCGTAGGTGTGGAGCTGGATCGGCGTCATGGCGGGGTCGGCATCCGGTGAGAGCCGGAAGCATGTGCGGACACCCCACCGCCTGCCATCTGGATTTCCGCCCGGCCGGCCTGCACAGATGCACAGGGTGACGGGGTTGAACGCCCGATCCGCGGCGCATCCGCCGCACAGGGGAGTGCACTCATGCACAGGACGATCGCCTGGGACGACCTGCGCCTCGTCCTGGCGGTGGCCGAGCAGGGCTCGCTCGCGGCGGCCGCACGGGTGCTCGGCGTCAACCACACCACGGTGCTGCGTCGGGTCAACGCGGTCGAGGCCGCCCAGGGCGTGCGCCTGTTCGAGCGGCTTCCCGGCGGCGTCGCGCTCACGGCGGCGGGCGAGGAGGTGCGGGACGCAGCCCGCGCGATGGCGGAGGCGGCCGCCGCGATTGAGCGCCGGCTCGCGGGCCGGGACCTGAGGCTCGCCGGCTCCCTGCGGGTGACGACCACCGACACCCTGATGGCCGCGGTCCTGCCCGGCATCCTGGCGGACTTTCGGGCGGCGCACCCGGGCGTGACGGTCGAGGTCTCGACCGCCCACGCGGTGGCGAACCTGACCCGGCGCGATGCCGACGTGGCGATCCGCCCCTCGCGCGAGCCGCCCGAGATCCTGGTGGGGCGGCGCGTGGCGGGCATCGCCTTCGCGCGCTACGCCCGTGCGGCCGATGCGGCGGGCTGGCGCGGCGAGGCTGCCGACCCGCCCTGGCTCGGCCTGGACGACAGCCTCGCGGCCACCGCGCTGGGGCGCTGGCTGCGCGGGATGCCGGGGGCGCGGGTGGTGCTGCGGGCCGATTCCCTGCTGGCGCTGGCCCAGGCCGCCGCGGCCGGCCTCGGGGTCGCCCCCCTGCCCTGCTATCTCGGCGACGCGACGCCCGGCCTCGCCCGGCTCGATCCGGCGCCGCTCGCGGAGGTGGAGAGCGCGCTCTGGGTGCTCACCCATCCGGACCTGCGCCGCACCGCGCGGGTGCGGGCCTTCACGGACTTTGCCGCGCGCGCCCTCGCGCAGCGCCGCGCCCTGTTCGAGGGGACGGGCGGACCTCCGTCCTGAGGCCGTAGCTGGCGAAGCCCTCCAAGACCTCGTCGATCTCCGCCCGCGACAGGATCACCGGGCCGCCTTCGAGTTGCAGGCTGTAGTAGTACTGCTTGGCGAGGGCTTCGAGTTCCACCGCGCGCCACATCGCCTTCTCCAGGCTGTCGCCGATGGCGATGATGCCGTGGTTGGCGAGCAGGCAGGCGGTGCGCCCGTCGAGCGCCGCCAGCGCCTCCCGCGACAGCGCCTCCGTGCCGTAGAGGGCATAGCCCGAGCAGCGCACGTCGTGCCCGCCGAAGGCCGCCACCATGTAGTGGCAGGCCGGGATCGCGCGCCGGGCGATGGCCAGGGTGGTGGCGAAGGTGGGGTGGGCGTGCACCACCGCGTGGGCGTCGGGCCGGCTGCGCAGGATGTCGCGGTGGAAGCGCCACTCGGTGGAGGGCTTGAGCGGCCCCTCCCACACCGTCCCGTCGCCGTCGAGCGGCAGGGCGGCGATCATCTCGGGCGTCATGCGGTCGTAGGGCGTGGCGCTCGGGGTGAGCAGCATGCGCGCGCCGCAGCGGGCCGAGATGTTGCCCGAGGTGCCCTGGTTGAGGCCGCTGCGGTTCATCTCCAGGCAGAGCGCCACGATGGTCTGCCGCAGGGTCGCCTCGTCCACACCGTCTCTCCCGCCCGGTTCCGAGCCCTGTGTGGCGCACGAGGCCGCCCGGACACAAGCACCCCGAAAATCCATCCCGCCCGCGCGCCGTCATCGGCGTGTCATCGATCAGCCGGCTGAATGTCGAGGTGCAATACAATGCATGCCCCGGCGACGTCTTCAGCCGGCAAGGTATCCTTCCGTGACGGCTTGAAGTCGTCATGTTTCTGTTAAGGACATCCACTACCGCTCGGTCCCCGAAACCGGGCGCGCGGACTCGGACCGCCCGACATCCGCCCGTCGCCGACGCGCCCTCCTCCCACCCGTCCCGAGGTGTCGATCGATGTCGCCCCATTCGAACAGCCACGCCGCTTCCGCCGACGACCTCCCGGCGCGCGACCTCGACACGGATGCGGTGGCGCGGGCCTACGGGCGCTGGGCGCCGGTCTACGACATGGTGTTCGGCCGCGTCTTCGCCCGCGGGCGCAGCCTCGCCATCGAGGCGGCCGAGCGCGCCGGCGGACGGGTGCTGGAGGTCGGGGTCGGCACCGGCATCTCGCTGCCCGCCTATCGCCGCTCCACCCGCCTGTTCGGGGTCGACATCTCGGAGCCGATGCTGGCCAAGGCCCGCGAGCGGGTCCGCGCGCTCCGGCTGCAGAACGTCGAGGGGCTCGCCGTCATGGATGCGGAGCGGCTCGACTTCCCGGACGGCGCCTTCGACGTGGTGGTGGCGCAGTACGTCGTGACCGCGGTGCCGAACCCGGAGGCCGCCCTGACCGAATTCGCCCGCGTGCTGCGGCCCGGCGGCGAGATCGTGATCACCACCCGCATCGGCGCCGAGGGGGGCCTGCGGGGCGTGATGGAGAAGGCCTTCTCGCCGGTCGCCAACCGGCTCGGCTGGCGCACGGAATTCTCCTTCGCCCGCTATGCGCGCTGGGCCGAGGCCCACGGCATCGCCATCGTCGAGCGCCGGCCGCTGCCGCCGCTCGGGCATTTCTGCCTGCTGCGGCTGGCCAAGCCCGCCCGCTGAGCGGGCCGGCGCCTCACCGCCCACCCCCTTTTCGCCAAGAACCCGAACCCGGAGGAGACCGGTCCGATGAACAGCTTTCTCGAAGCCCTGCGGGTGCAGCGCTGGGACGACCACCGCTACTACCACCACAGCCGGATCAACCAGGCGCTCCACCTCGTGAGCGCGGTGAGCTTCCTCGTCGCTTACGCGATGGCCTTCACCGACCCGGCGGTCGCCGCCCTGATCGGCTGGCTCGTCGCCATGACCAGCCGGCAGGCCGGCCACCTGTTCTTCGAGCCCAAGGGCTACGACGAGGTGAACCAGGCGACGCACGAGCACAAGGAGGAGATCAAGGTCGGCTACAACCTGCAGCGGAAGGTCGTGCTGCTCGCCATCTGGGCGCTGTCGCCGCTGCCGCTCTGCCTCGACCCGACCTTCTTCGGCCTGTTCGCGCAGCCCCAGGGACCGGGCGACATCGTCCGCCACGTCGGGATGATCTGGCTCGTGCTCGCGGGCGCCGGCCTGCTCTTCCGCACGGTCCAGCTCTTCGTCGTGCGCGACGTGCAGACCGGCCTCGTCTGGGCGGCGAAGATCCTCACCGACCCCTTCCACGACATCAAGCTCTACCACCGGGCGCCGCTCTACCTGCTCCAGGGCGAGCTGATCGACCGGGGCGTCGCCCACCGGCACCACTGAAGGGCGAGCCGGGCCGCGATCCGGTTCTCACCCCCAAACGAAGGGCGGGCCCCGCTCTCCCACCCGGGACAGGGGGCCCGCGCCCGATCCTTCGGCGGCGGTAAGAGGGCGGCGGCAAGAGTCGGATGCGCTCCCCCGATCTCCCCTCACGCCTCGCGCACGCTCCCGCGCCCGAACCACGCCGCCTTGCGGGCGGCCGCGACCTCGCGCAGGACGCCGCGCCGGAGCTGGCGGTTCGTCGCCCCGGTCTCGTGCCACCAGCCGTCCGCCTGCATGGCGCGGGCGGCGGCGACGAAGCGGTCGGCCACGGCCGCGAACTCGGCCTCGCCGTAGGCGAGGCTGAAGATCAGGCGGCCGGTGCCGATCCACGACAGGGCCAGCCCCTCGGCGCGCAGGTAGTATTGCAGCATCCAGTTGTAGCGCGACGGGCTCGTGTAGAGCACGGTCCAGATCGTCGAGAGGGCGGCGACTCGCACCGGCAGCCCCTCCGCGGCGAGCCGCCGGTTCAGCGCCTCGGCCCGTGCGGTCCAACGCGCATCGAGCCCCTCGTAGAGGGCGCGCGTCTCGGGCGCGTCGAAGTAGGCGAAGAACTCCGCCATCGTCCCCATCACCAGGGGATGGGCGTTGAAGGTGCCGCGGGCGAAGCACACGTCGACCGGGCGGTCGTCGCGGTAGCGCCGCATCAGGTCGGCCCGGCCGCACAGCACGCCGACCGGCAGGCCGCCGCCCACCGTCTTGCCGTAGGTCACCATGTCGGCCCGGACGCCGAAGTATTCCTGCGCCCCGCCGGGGGCGAGGCGGAAGCCCACGAACACCTCGTCGAAGATCAGCACGATGCCGCGCGCCGTGCAGACCTCGCGCAGCTCCGCGAGCCACGCCGCATAGGCCGCCCGGTCGAGCCCGGCCGCGCGGCCGCTGTCCACGAGCGCCGAATCCGCCGGGGCGGCGGCGTTCGGGTGCAGGGCCTGGAGCGGGTTGACGAGCACGCAGGCGATGTCGCGGCGGCTCCCCAGCACCCGCAGGGTCCGGCGCGACATCTCGGCGAGCGTGAAGGTGTCGCGGGCCGGGACCGGGTTGCCGATGCCGGGCTGCACGTCGCCCCACCAACCGTGATAGGCGCCGCAGAAGCGCACCACGCGGCGGCGGCGCGTGTGGTAGCGGGCGAGCCGCACCGCCTGCATCACCGCCTCGGTGCCGGACATGTGGAACGAGACCTCGTCGAGGCCCGAGACCGCGCGCAGGCGGGCGACGTTGCCGGCCACCACCGGGTGGGGAGCGCCCAGCACCGGCCCGAGGTCGCGCACCCGCGCGGCGGCGCGCTCGAGGAAGCCCTTGTAGACGTCCGGGCCGAACAGGGTGACGCCGTAGGAGCCCGCGAGGTCGTAGAACACGTTGCCGTCGAGGTCCGTGACCGTGACGCCCGCGGAGGCCTGCAGCGCCGAGCCCGCCGAGAGCTGGTCGCGCACCATGCGGGCGAACTGGAACGGCACCCGGTAGAGGCCGGTGAATTGCAGGTCGGAGAGGCCCTCGCGCATCTCCGCCGTCACCCGGCGGGTCTCGGGAAAGCGCTCCCGGTAGAGGGCGGCGAGGCGCGCAAAGCCCGCCTCGCGCCGCGCCGCCACCGCCTCGGGCGCCCCGTCCGCGCGGAAGAACGCCGCCGGATCGTATTCGTAGAACGGGATCAGCCCGGCGACGCGCCGGGCCATGCGGGCATGGCCCGCGAGCGAGCGGTGCTTGGCCCGCGAGAGCTGCAGGCGCTCCCGGGCCTTCCAGACCATGCCGGCGGCGGCCGCCGCGCCGAGGGGAGCGAGAGCGAGGGTCGACCAATGTGCATCCATGAATCCGTGGCGTACCGGGGCCGTTTCACGGGATGATGACACTCCGCTCCATGCTCGCGCGCATCGGCGCGCAGGAGGATCTGAACTTCCTCCTGACGAACCGCATCCCGCGCCGCCTCGCCACCCGCTTCATGGGCTGGTTCAGCCCGATCGAGCAGCCGCTGGTGCGCGACGCCTCGCTGTTCCTGTGGCGCCTGTTCTGCGACGTCGACCTCAGCGACGCCCGGACGACCCGCTTCCGCAGCCTGCACGACGCCTTCATCCGCGAACTGAAGGACGGCGCGCGGCCGGTCGCCTCCGATCCCGCCGTGCTGACGAGCCCCTGCGACGCGATCGTGGGCGCGCATGGCCGGGTGGAGGGCGGCCGGGTCTTCCAGGTCAAGGGCTTTCCCTACCGCCTGTCCGACCTCCTGCCGGATGCCGAGACGGCGGCGCATTACGCGGGCGGCACCTACGTGACCCTGCGGCTGACGGCGGGGATGTACCACCGCTTCCACGCGCCGCACGATTGCCGGGTCGAGTCCGTCACCTACGTGGCGGGCGACACCTGGAACGTGAACCCGATCGCGCTCAAGCGCGTCGAGGCGCTGTTCTGCAAGAACGAGCGGGCGGTGGTGCGCACCACGCTGCTGGCCTCCGGCCATCGCGTCACCCTGGTGCCGGTGGCGGCGATCCTGGTGGCGAGCCTGCGCTTCCGCTTCCTCGACATCACCCTCGACCTGCGCCGCAAGGGGCCGCGCACGCTCCCCTGCGACGCAGAGCTGCGCAAGGGCGAGGAGATGGGCTGGTTCCAGCACGGCTCGACCATCATCGTGCTGGCCCCGGAGGGCTTCGGCCTCTGCGAGGGCCTGCGCGAGGGCGGGCGCATCCGCATGGGCGAGCCGCTGATGCGCCTGCCGCAGGGTGATGCGCCTGAGGGCTCGATCCGATCAGATTGACCACGGGAACGGCTGCTTGCGACCGAGGCTGTGTGAAAACGCGGGCGCAGACCGAGAATATAGAAGAATCTTCTTCGACAGAAACGCCCGGCCGCTACAAGCCGCCCAGTATGCCGACAGGACGCCTGTTCCGGCATTGCCCAGAACGTCTGAGGGAAAATCCTTCTACCGCTTCAACGTTTTCACACAGCCTCGACCCATTGCAGAAGGCCGGAAGGTCCGCTTCCACGCGGTATGGTGGTCTCGCTTTGACAGCCCCTGGCCGCTTGCGGCCCGTCCGCTTTGAGGCTCGGGTTGCAGCCAAGCGGCCGTTCCGTGCGGCTAAGGTAGACGATCAAGAACTGGCTCGCGCGTATGTAATTGGTCAAGGTGATGCGCAGACACGGATCTATGGGTTCTCCCCTGACGAGCGCCTGATCGCTCAGCGCCGGGGAACTCCGATGCCCAGCCAAGAGCAAATGATGAAGCGCCAGCAAGTGCTGGCCGACTTCGGCGAGTTCGCCCTGGGCAGCGAGAACCTCGACGAGGTGCTGACCGAAGCCTGCCGCCTCGTCGCCGAGGCTCTCGGCACCATCCGCGCCAAGATCCTGGAGATCCAAGAGGACAGGCAAAGCCTGCTCGTGCGGGCTGGCGTCGGCTGGGATCCGGGCATCATTGGTCGGCTGCGCCTACCCATGGGAGAGCGCTCCTCCGAGACCTTCGCGATCAAGGAAGGCACGCCCGTCATCACGCAGGACATCCGCAAGGAGATGCGCTTCGACTTCCCCGATTTCATGAAGAAGGCCGGGGTCGTCGCGGTGGTGAACGCGCCGATCTTCCTGCCCCGCAAGAAGCCCTATGGCCTGCTCCAGGTGGACGCGACCGAGCCGCGCGACTTTACTCAGGAAGACACCGAGTTCTTGCGCACCTACACCATCATCCTGGGGCCGGTGATCGATCGCCTGCACAAGGTGGGCGACCTGCGCACGAGCGAGGACCGCTTCCGGCTCTTCGCCGAACATACGGCAAACGTTCTCTGGCTCGCCGATCTGGAGAGCGGACGGCTCGATTATCTCAGCCCGGCCTTCGCGCGGGTCTGGGGCATGCCCGCCGACGACATGCCGGACCTCGCGAGTTGGCTCGCTATCGTCCACCCGGAGGACCGCGATGCCGCCGCGCTGGCGCTGGAGCGGGTTGGTGGTGGCGAGACACTCGTATTGGAGTATCGCATCCAGCGCGGCTCAGACCACGCGGTGCGCCGCGTCCGGGACACCTTCTTCCCGATCCCGGGCACTGACGGACGGATCCGGTCAGCGGGCGGGATCGCGCAGGACATCACCACCGACACTCGCCTGCGCGCCTACGTGATCGCAGTTGGGGACGACGCCCGGCGCGGCCTCGTCGGCACTCTGCAAACCGCCGGTTACGAGGTGCGGGCCTTTGAGAGCGAGCAGGCCCTCCTCACGATGAAGGGTTCGCTGATGCCGGGCTGCGTCGTGCTCGAATTGACGGAAGCTGGCGACCTCGTTGTCGCAAGCGAGCTGAAGGCGGCACGCGCGCATCTGCCCGTGGTGGCGGTCGGCGCCAGCGGCGGCGATGTCGGCTTCGGGGTCCGGGTCATGAAGGCGGGAGCGGTCGATTTCCTCGAAGCCCCCTGGGCACCGGAGGCGCTGCTGTTCGCCGTCAAGACGGCTCTCGCCGAGATCCACGCCGACGCTGATCGGGCGCGCAAGGGCGACGAGGCCCATGCTCGGATCGCGGCGCTTTCCGCGCGCGAACGCGCGGTGCTGGAGGGTTTGCTCGCGGGCGGGACCAACAAGACCATCGCCCGCACGCTGGGCCTGAGCCCGCGCACGGTGGAGATCCACCGGGCTCGGGTCATGGAGGCGCTCGGTGCCCAAACCCTGCCCGAGGCCGTCCTCATCGCGACGGCTGCCGGTGTGCGCCCCGCCAATCACGACGACTAGGTCGCGCGCCTCGGCGCCCGGTAACAAGCACGCCGCCCTCGACCCTACGACTGCTGGTGAACGTCAGAGGCATCCGGCCTCGAACTTCACAAGCTGACACGGGTGGGACGGCAGCAATACGAGCCAAGCGGAATGTCGGCTTTCGGGCGGCAACCCAATGACGCCTCACCACCCTCAGCAGCCAGTCCCACCGCCAAGCGGATTGAGCTCAACCCCCAGCCCTCCCCGCCCGGAGCCCGGGCGGGGCCGCCCGCTCCGTCAGGTCGCGGGGGTCGCCGACGGGCCGGGCCCGGCGCCGGCGGGGTCGGATTTCGGCGCGGCGGCCGCCTTGGCGGCCTTGGCGGCGCGGCGGCGCTCGGCCCGTCGGCCGAACCAGGCGCCGATGCGCTTGGGCGTGTCGGCGATCACGCACATCAGGCAGAAGACCGCCGGCACGAAGATCAGCGACAGGACCGTGGAGAACAGGAGGCCGCCGATCACCGCGATCGCCATCGGCGAGCGGAATTCGCCGCCCGCGCCGAGCGCCAGCGCCGAGGGCACCATGCCGGCCACCATGGCGATGGTGGTCATCACGATCGGGCGGGCGCGCTTGCGGCCCGCATCGATGATCGCCTCCTCGCGCGACAGGCCGTGGCGCATCGACTCGATGGCGAATTCCACCAGCATGATGGCGTTCTTGGTCACGATGCCCATCAGCATCAGGATGCCGATCCAGACCGGGGTCGTGAGCTGCTTGCCGGTGATCAGCAGCGCCATCACGGCGCCGCCGAGCGAGAGCGGCAGCGAGAACAGGATGGTGATCGGGTGCAGGAAGGACCCGAACAGCATCACCAGCACCGCGTAGACCATCAGCAGGCCGGCCCGCATCACCTCGGCGAAGCCGTCCGAGAGTTCGGCGAGGTTCTCGGCATCGCCCGACTGGCTCACCTGCACGCCCTTGGGCAGGTTCTTCATCACCGGGAGATTGTTGATGGACTCCAGCACGTCGCCGAGGGCGGCATCGCCCACGAGGTCGGCCGCCACCGTGGCCTGCCGCTCGCGGTCGTAGCGGGCGATGTTGGCCGGCCCGTCCTGGAAGCTCAGATCCGCCACCGCCGAGAGCGGCACGCCGCCCTTGGCGGCGGGCGTCGGGATGCGCAGCTGCTCGATGATCTGCCAGTTGAGCCGGGCGCTGTCGTCGAGTTGCACCCGCACCGGGACGAGCCGGTCGCCCGCGTCGAACTTGGCGAGGGCAGGGCCGACATCGCCGATGGTGGCGACGCGGATCGTCTCCGAGAGCGTGTCGGCGGTGATGCCGAGCCGCGCCGCGAGGTCCATGCGCGGGCGGATGCGCAGCTCCGGCCGGTTGAGCGTGGCGCCGGAGATCACGTTGCCGACGGTGGGCAGGCGGCGCATCTGGTTGGCGAGTTCGTTGGCGACGCTCGCGACCTTGGCGCTGTCCTGGCCGTTGACCACGAGCGAGATCGCCCGCAGGCCGTTCTCGTCCACGAACCAGTAGCGCACGTCCGGCACTTGGCGCAGGCGCGCCTCGACCTGCTGCTCCAGCTGCCGCTGCGTCACCGAGCGCGTGGACTTGTCGGTGTAGTTCAGGATCAGGGCGGCGCGGCGCACCTCCACCTGGCCGGCCGCGCGCCCGCCATCCACGAACACGCTCTTGACCTGCGGGATGTTCTGCCGGAGGTCCTTCACGATCACGTCGGTGACGCGCTGGGTGTCGGAGGCTTGGCTCCCCGGCGGCAGCTCCACGAACAGGAGCGAGCGGGCGGTGTCCTGGGCCGGCAGGAAGCCCTGCGAGAGCAGCCCCATGCTGGCGATCGAGGCCGCGAAGATGGCGATGCCGAGCACCACGGTCAGCAGGTAGAAGCGGACCGACTTCGTCACCAGCCAGACATAGGCGCGCTCCACCCGGCCCGGCGGCTTCTCCTCGTGGACGTGCGGCTTCATGATGTAGGCCGCGAGCATCGGCGTCACGAGGCGCGCGGCGAGCAGCGAGAACAGCACCTGCACCGCGATGGTGATGCCGAACTGCTTGAAGAACTGGCCGGCGATGCCGCCCATGAAGCTCGCGGGCGCGAAGATCGCCACGATGGTGAGGCTGATGGCGATCACCGCGAGCCCGATCTCGTCGGCCGCGTCGATCGCCGCCTGATAGGGCGATTTCCCCATCCGGATGTGGCGCACGATGTTCTCGATCTCGACGATCGAGTCGTCGACCAGGATGCCGGTCGAGAGCGTGACGGCGAGGAAGCTCACGAGGTTGAGCGAGAACCCGAGCAGGTCCATCGCCCAGAAGGCCGGGAAGATCGACAACGGCAGCGACACCGCGACGATCACGGTGGTGCGCAGATCGCGCAGGAACAGGAACACCACGATGACGGCGAGCGCCGCGCCCTCGAACAGGGTCTTGATCGCCGCCTCGTAGTTGCCGAGCGTGTAGTCGACCGAGGTGTCGATCAGCGACAGCTTCACGTCCGGGTACTCGGCGTGGATCTGGTCGATCTTGGTCTGGACGGCCTTGGCCACCACCACGTCGCTCGCGCCCTTGGCGCGCTTGATGCCGATGGCGACCACCGGCTTGGCGTCGAGGCTCGCGAAGGTGCGCCGGTCGGCCACCGTGTCGGTGACCACGCCGAGATCCTGCAGCCGGATCTGCCCGCCCGTCGAGAGCGGGATCATCACCCCCTTCAGCTCGTCGAGGGAGCGCGCGCCCGCGAGCGCCCGGATGGCGAAGTCGCGCCCGCCGAGTTCGGTGCGCCCGCCCGCCACGTCGACGTTGATGCCGCGCAGGCGCCGGCTGACGTCGACGGCGGTGAGGCCGAAGGCCTGCAGGCGGTCGGGATCGAGGGAGACCAGGATCTCGCGCTCCGATCCGCCGATGGTCTCGACCTGCGCCACGCCGCGGATGCTCTGGAGCCGGCGCTTCACCACCGTGTCGACGAAGTAGGAGAGCTGCTCGGGCGTCTTGCCGGGCGAACTCGCCGCGTAGGTGACGATGGGCAGGCCCACCACGTCGACGCGCTGGATCAGGGGCGCCTCCGCCGAGCGCGGCAGCTCGGCCTGGATGCGGGTGATCGCGTCCTTGACGTCGTTGAGCGCCCGGTCGGTGTTGGTCTCCAGGCGGAACTGCACGGTCGTCACCGAGACGCCGTCGGTGACGAGGGAGGAGATGTGGCGCACGCCCTCGACGCCCGAGACGCCGTCCTCGATCGTCTTGGTGACCTGCGCCTCCAGCTCCGCGGGCGCCGCCCCGAACTGCGCCACCGCCACCGAGATGATCGGGATGTCGGCGGAGGGCAGCCGGGTGATCGGCAGCTTGCCGAAGCTGATCCAGCCGAGGATGAGCAGGATGAGGGAGATCAGGATCGACGGCAGCGGCCGGCGGATCGCCCAGGAGGACACGTTGAAGGACAAGGGGGCGCTCGCGTCGGTTCGGGGTCAGGGGAGCGTCGGCATCAATAGGCCGTGCCCGCGTTGGCGACCACGACGTCACCCTCCGCGACGCCGCTGCGGATCTCGACGTCGTCCTCCGAGGAGGAGCCCACGACGACGCGCCGGACGCTGATGCGCCCGTTGCGCACCACCTGCACGCTGGTGGTGTCGCTCCGGCGCAGGATCGCCGAGCGCGGGACGGCGACGCCGCAACTGCGCGCGGTGTCGACGAGGGCGCGCGCGAACATGCCGGGGCGCAGGTCGGGATGGGCGGTGACCGAGAGCATGGCGCGGCCGAACTGGGTCGCCGGGTCGACGTCGGTGGCCGGCACCCGCACCTCGCCCGGCAGTTCGAGGTCGTTGCCCACGAGGATGCGCGACTCGGCGCCCGCGCGGATCTTGGCGATGTAGAGGCTCGGCACCTGCACCATCAGGTCGAGGTCGCGGTCGAGGCTGAGCTGCAGCAGCGGCTCCATCTGCACGCTGGTGAGCGCCCCGACCCGGGCGGTGCTGCGGTTGACGGTGCCGGCGGCCGGCGCCTTGAGGGTGAAGCTGGCCGGCAGCGCCGAGGGCTGGGCCCGCGCCGCGGCGGCGGGATCGTCCGCCCCGATGCGCACGAGGCGCACGAGATCCTGGCCGGCCGTGACCGTGTCGCCCTCCTGCACGAGGACGTCCGAGATCCGGTAGCCGTCGACGTTGAGGCTGACGAAGGCTTGGCGGCGCGGCATCAGGTAGCCGGTCACCCGCACGTTGTCGGAGAAGCAGGCGCGGCGCGCCCGCACCGTCTCGGGGGCCGTCTCGCCCTCCGCCGCCGCGGCGGCGCCCGAGAGGCCGCAGGCGAGGAGGATCGTGCCCGCGAGGCGCAGGGCGGCGGCCGGAACCCGGTCGCGGTCAGGACGCATGCATCACTCTCCGGCGGGACCCGGACCGGCTGGGAACGAGCGCCGGATGCCCTTGCGGGCATCCGGCGTGGGAGACGTGGTTCACGGACCCGGGCCGCAGCGGCGGATCAGTAGCGCGAGGCGGATTTCACCCCGGACATGTTGATCGTCGTCACCCGGCGGTTCGCCGGGGCGGTCGGGTTTGCCGAATCCTTGAGCTGCGTCTTGCCGTAGCCGACGCTGACGAGGTTCGCGGCCGGGACGCCGTAATTCTGGACGATGTACTCCTTCACCGCCTCGGCCCGACGCTCGGAGAGCGTCTGGTTCGCCTGGTCGCCGCCCTTGCCGTCGGTGTGGCCGACGATGAGGAAGGTGTTGCCCTTCAGTTCGGGCCGGGCCAGGGCGGCGCCGAGGCTCTTGACCATCGGCAGGGCCTTCGCGCCGATCTTGGCGGAGTTGTAGTCGAACGGGATCTCCAGATCGATGCTCGGCTTGTCGGCCGAGGCCGCCGCGAGCTTGGTGCGCTCGCTGGAGGTCAGCGAGGCGCGGTTGCGCAGGCTGTCGAGGAAGCTGCGGTCCTCGCTGACGCCGCCGTCGCCCCGGACGCTGGTGGAGAGGCTGCGGGTCTGCCCCATCGTCGGCGGCGCCAGCGCCTTGACGATGTCGGCCTCGCTCACCGCGCTCTGGGCCTGGGCGCCCGCGACCGAGGCGAGCAGGAAGAATCCGGTCAGCCATGCCGCCCGCGCCTTGCGCGGCAGGGCGGTACCAAGCGATTCGGTCATCACGATGCTCCTGATCAAAGTCCTAACCACGTCCAGACGCTCATCGACGTTTCTCGGCATGCCGCCAAGCTCGATTGTTGTCGGCACCCACCTTATCCCCCGTGTCGAGCCGGCGGATGTGTGCCAGCTCACCGAAGACCGTACTGCGCAAACTCTTTCTCGAGCCCCGGATCCATCCTGAGGGCGTCGTTGATATCGCTCCGCCCCTCTTCGGCTTCTCCGGTCCGCACCCGAGCCAGCCCGCGGCCGTACAGTGAGGATGCCTGCCTTCCATTTCCCTTCAGGGCGGCATCGTAGTCTCGGATGGCGAGCCCGGGAAGTCCTATCTTCAGATTGACGAGGCCACGACTGTCGAGGGCGTCGGGAAAATTTGGCTTCAGCTTCAGAGCCTCGTTGCAGTCGCGCAACGCTCGATCGAGCTCGTCCATCATCGCCCGCACCCAGCAGCGGTTGTTGAGGGCCTCCACGTCCTGCGGGTTGAGCCGGATCACCTCGTCGAAATCGGCCACCGCGAGGTTGTACTCGCGGTGGATCGCGTAGAGTTGCCCGCGGCGGTAGAGAGCCGAGGCGTCGGTGGGATTGCGCTCCAGCACACGGTTGAGCTCGGCCTTCAGGCGCTCGTCCTCCCGGGTGTAGGGCACCACCTGTACGGCGACCTTCGGCGCGGGCTTGGGCGCCGGATCGAACTTCTCGATCTCGGCCCGTGCCCGCTCGGCCCAGGCTCCGGTCGGGAACTTGGCCAGGAAGCGCTCGTAGGCCGCCTTGGTGCCCGTGCGCTTGGCAGCCCCGAACTCGGCGGCCGGGTCGGGAGCGGGCTCGGCCGGGCGCGGCGGGTCCGGCCGGACAGGTGCCGGGATGTCGATGACGCGGGGCGGCTGCTTCTCGGGCAGGGCCGCCACCGGCTTCTCGGCCGGGGTGGGGGCCGGGGTGGGGGCCGGCCGCTCGGGCGCGGCAGCGACCGGCCGCGGATCGGTCCAGGCGCCGGGCGCACTGTCCTTGAGGGACGAGTAGACCCAGGGCACCTGGGTGTTCTGCGTGGCGTTCGACACCGCGGTGCGCACGCGGTCGAAGACCGGGCGGGACACCCCGTCGGCCCCGGCGATCTGGCGGGAGAGCTCTTCGGCAAAGACGCTCTTGGCCGTCGTGACCTGTCGCAGCATCAGCCCAGGCTGGGCCGAGTAGAACACCACGGTGTTCGGCGGCGGCTCTCCCATGGGCGCGAGGCCGGTCGAGAAGCTGCGGAAGCGCCGCTCGAACGGATTGCGGTTGGCCGCGTCGAGCACGACGTATTTCAGATCCGCTCCGCGCCGGTGCAGCTCGCTCAGCAGGCTGTCGACCCCGATGCCGTCCCGCCGCAGATCCGCCTCCGACCAGATCTGCGCATCCACGGGGACCAAGTAGTTCTGCTTGTTGGACTGGATGCCGTAGCCACTGAAATAGAACAGCACGACAGTGCCGGCCTTCACTTTGTCGTAGAGTCGAGCGACGGCCTCTTGCATTGTCCGCTTGGTCGTGTTCTCTTGAACATCGACCGAGAATCCCTTCTGCTGCAAAGCAGCCGCCAAGGCTCGAGCATCCTGAACCGGCGTCGTCAGGGGCGCATCACTGTCGGGGTACTGTGCGTTCCCGATCACAAGGGCGATTCGATCGCCCTGTCTGCTTTGCGCGATGGCAGGTTGAACCGTCTGGCACACGCTGATCGTGAGCAGAATGCCGACAACCCACAACGCACGCATGACGTCCTCAAAGAAGTGCTCAGCAGCCGCAACTCAGCGGCCGAAGCTTATGGCTTCCGCCCGGCGCTGACAAGTTTAACGGATGCGGCCGGACTGTCCGGCCACACCAGATCTCGCGGCCCGCCCCCGTCTGGATTGCGCAGGCCGGAACCCGGGCCGGCCGGGTTCGTCGCCGCCTCGCTCCGGGCCTGCCCTTCCTTAAGGCGCGCTCCGCCGCGTGGCCGTGCGGCCGCACACCCGCGCCGTCCGGGCCAGGCCGCGACCACAGGGACGGGGACAGCGACGCGGCGCGGAGCGGCCGACACTTGCCGAAAGCGGCGGCCTCCGTCAGGGTTGAGGCGGCCTGACGGTCCCGGTCGGGTCCAGAGGACGCCCGACGCACCGCCGCTTCGAGTACGGTGGGACCATGAAGAAAGACCCTTTCGGTTCCGGGCTGCGGCGCGCGGAGGCCGCGCTCGACCTGGGTTCGGCCTGCCATGCCGGCCGCGTGCGCGCGCTCAACGAGGACCGTTTCCTGCTCGCGCCCCAGAGCGGCATCTTCGCGGTGGCGGACGGAATGGGCGGCCACGAGGCGGGCGAGGTCGCGAGTTCGGCGGTGGTCGAGGCTCTGGCGGCCGTGACGCCGGCCGGCTCGGCGAGCGACCTCCTCGACCAGCTCAAGGCCCGTCTCGCCGCCGCCAACTCCGACATCCGCAAGGTCGGGCACGCGCGCGGGGCGATCGTCGGCACCACGGTGGCGATCCTGCTGGTCTACGAGCCGCACTTCGTCTGCCTGTGGTCGGGCGACAGCCGCGTCTACCGGGTGCGGGCGGGGGCGATCGCGCAGCTCTCGCGCGACCACACCGAGATCCAATCCCTGGTCGAGCGCGGCGTGATCACCCCGCAGGAGGCGCGGACCTGGCCGCGCCGCAACGTCATCACCCGGGCGATCGGCGTGCAGGCGGAGCCTGAGATCGACATCGATCACGGCCTGCTCGAAGCCGGCGACCTGTTCATCCTGTGCTCGGACGGGCTCACGCATCACGTGGCGGACGGCGAGATCCTGGCCGCGGCGACCGGGGAGCAGGCGGAGCGGGGCGCGCAGGCCGTGTGCGACGCGCTCCTCCAGCTCACCCTCGAACGGGGGGCCGCCGACAATGTCACGGTCGTGGCCGTGCGCTACCTCGGGCCGAGCGCCGCCGCGGCGCCCACGCGGCCGCCCGATGCTCCGGAAGGCCCCCGCGCATGAGCGAGGAGACGGTCTTCATCCCGCCTCCGGCCCGCGGCTCCTTCATCGAGCCCGGGACACGGCTCAACGACATCTACGTGATCCGCAGCCTGATCGCCTCGGGCGGGATGGGCGAGGTCTACAAGGGGGAGGCGCTCGCCACCGGGGACGCGGTGGCGATCAAGGTGGTGAAGCCGGACCTCGCCCGCAACACCTCGGCCCTGGCGCTGTTCCGGCGCGAGGCGTCGGCGCTGCACAACCTCCATCACGAGGCGATCGTCCGCTACTTCGTGTTCACGGTCGATCCGAAGCTCGGACTCCCCTATCTGGCGATGGAGTTCGTGGACGGCGTGTCGCTGTCCGAGCGCCTGGAGCAGGGGCCCCTCGACGGGCCGACCCTGTGCCTGCTGCTGCGCCGCCTCGCCGCCGGCCTCCAGGCCGCGCACGATCTCGGGATCATCCACCGCGACGTGTCGCCCGACAACGTCATCCTGCCCGGCGGCAACGTCGCGCGGGCCAAGCTGATCGATTTCGGCATCGCCCGGGCACCCAGCACCGACGGCACCGTCATCGGGGGCGGATTCGCCGGCAAGTATTCCTACGTCTCGCCCGAGCAGCTCGGCCTGTTCGGCGGGGAGGTGACGCCGAAATCCGACCTCTACAGCCTGGGCCTGCTGCTGGCGCACGCGGCGCGGGGCCGGGCCCTCGACATGGGCAGCAACCACGTCGACGTGGTCGAGAAGCGGCGGCGCGTCCCGGACCTGTCGGGGATCGACGAGCGGATCCGGCCGATCCTGCAGGCGATGCTGCAGCCGAACCCGAAGGACCGGCCCGCCGACATGGCGGCGGTCGCGGCCTGGGCGGCCGTGGAGCCGCGGGCTCCGCGCCGCCTGCCGATGGCGGCGCTGATCGCGGGGGGCGGCGGACTCGCGACCGCGGCGATCGCGGCGGTGGCCTATCTCGCCCTGCCGGCGCGCCAGCCGGAC
Organism: Methylobacterium isbiliense; assembly: GCF_022179325.1. Classification (GTDB taxonomy): domain Bacteria; phylum Pseudomonadota; class Alphaproteobacteria; order Rhizobiales; family Beijerinckiaceae; genus Methylobacterium; species Methylobacterium isbiliense. The sequence goes on from NZ_BPQQ01000047.1 coordinate 22,406, forward strand.
CCGCCCGCCCCGCCGACGCCGACCGCGAGCGTGGCGCCCGCCCCGCCCGTCACGGTCCCCCTCCCCCCTCCCCCGCCGGCCGAGCCGGTGCGGGTGGAGCCGTCGCCGGCGCCGGTCAAGCCGCCGATCGTCTCCCTGCCCGATCCCGGCGACGATCCGGACGAGCCGCCGCGCCAACGTCGCGACCAGCCCGCCGTGACGGTGAGCGCCGAGGAGGTCGAGAGCTTCATGCGGCGCTACGACGGCGGCGACTGCTTCTTCATCACGCCCGTCTCGACGCAGCCGCCCGACATTCTGGTGGACGCCTTCGGCCGGTCGACCCAGCCGTTCCACGCCTTCGACAGGGCGTTCCAGAGCGCGCTCGGGGTCGAGCCGCACATCAGCCTGCGGCAGGTCACCGAGGCGCAGTGCCCGCTCGTCAACTTCCTGGCCCGTCACTACCCGCAGCGCGACGCGCGGGCGGCCAACATCGCCATCACCTCCGATCTCCTGCACAACGGCCAGGACCTCGTCGGCACGGTGGAGACGCGCAGCGACCGCAACGTCGACCTGCTGCTGATCGGGGATGACGGGCGCGTGACCAATCTCGGGCGCTTTGCCCGGCGCAACGGCGACACGGTGCGCTTCTCGATGCGGGTCGAGGGCTCGGGCGCGCCGCGCCCGCAGGTGGTTCTGGCGGTCACGAGCCAGAAGCCGCTCACCAGCCTGCGGTCCGGGATCAACGCCCGGGCCGACCAGCTCTTCCGCCAGATCGGCGACGAACTCGACCGCGACCCCCGTCCGGCGGGGATCGCGGTCACCTACTTCAAGCTCGGGGGATGAGGGTCAGGGCATCCGCTGCAGCAGGCGGATGCCTTCGATCTCGAAGCGGGTGAAGCCGCGCGAGACGGCCACCGGCTCCCAGGCGTGCCACGCGGCGGGACCGCGCCATCCGGCCTCCGCGACGATGACCCGCGGCGCCCGCACCTCGCGCGGCCCGCTCCATTCGCAGGCGTACGGACCCCAGGCGCGGCAGGGCATCGCCTGCGCGGAGGTCGCCGCCAGGGGAGCCGCGAGGACGAGGGCCGACAGAAGCGTGGCAGCGCGCAAGGTCATGATGGTCTCCGGAAAGGGAAGGGATCAGACGTGATCCGGCGATGATTGTGCGTGCGGGGTCGAGATGGAGTGTCTCGCCGCCGAATGCAAGCTTCACCGCCGATGATATGCGCGCAGGACACCGATCTAGACTGTGCGCGAGCGCACGCGAGCGACGGATGGTCGGGCGCCTGGAGAGCGGCTCAGCGCATCCGCTCCAGGCGGCGCAGGCCCTCGATGGAGGCGCGGCCGAAGCGGCGCGGGGCTGCCGGCGGGCGCAGGCCCGGCCCGCGGGGGCGGGAGACGGCGGATGCGGACGAGGCGCGTGCGCGCAGCCGCGCATCGCTGCCGGGCGCCGCCGCCTCGACCGGCGCGGCGCCAGCGATCAGGAGGCCGAGCGTGAGAATGAAGCGGAGCACCCTGGATCTCCGGGCCGGTGGCGTGACGGGTCCCGTCGATGCCAACCGGCACCTGAACGCCGGATGAGAAAGAAGGCCCGGCCGTGAGGCCGGGCCTTCGGAGATCGCTTCGTGCGGATCGGTCAGAACGAGGAGAACTGGTAGCGCAGACCGGCGCGGCCGCCGCCCGCCACGAGATCCTCGCCGACCCGGAAGTCGCCCCGGATGAAGCCGGACAGGCCGGTCTTCAGGTTGAAGAAGTTGATCGACGCCTGGACTTCGCCGCGCGCCTTCCCCTGATCGCGCAGGCCGGACACGCTGGCGATGCCGCCCGTGAAGGCGCCGCTCAGGCCGGATTCGGTCAGCACTGTGTAGACGTAGCCGGTGATGCTCGGCTCGATGCGGATGTTGTCCTGCACGAACTCGGTGCCGACCCGCGCCCCGATGCGGCCGCGCAGGGCGTCGCCATCCACCAGCGGCACGCCGGTGGCGGTGAAGCGGGCCTGCTGGTCGAAGTGCGTCGAGATGTATTCGAGGCCGGCGGTGGGCTCGACGTAGACGTTGTTGTCGAGCTGGACGCGGTAGCCGACGTTGGTGGTGAAGTTGTAGTTCTGGAGACCCGTCGACTGGCGCAGCAGCGGCCCGACGATGTCGAGGCCGAGCAGGTCGACCTTGAACAGGGCGTCCACGAACCACGGCCCGTTCAGGTAGGTGCCGTACACGCCGACCGTGCCGCCGTCGTAATCCTGCTGGCCCGCGCCGCGGTTGAGCCGCACCGAGGAGGTCGTGTAGCCGGCCATGACGCCCAGGATCAGGCCGTCGTCGGGCTTGGTGAGCCCGCTCATCACCACGTCGGCGCCGCCGAGGAAGCCCGCGGTGGACTGGTTGTAGCCGAGGTCGCGGAAGAAGTTGTTGCCCGCGAAGGTGAAGCTGGTGGAGCCGGTGCGCCGCTCGAGGTCGCCGAAGCCGCGCGCCCAGATCGCCGGGCGGGACTTGGTCTCGGGCGGCGGCGGGGCGAGGTTCGGCGCGATCGGATCCTTGCTGACGAGCGCCGAGTACTGGGACAGGCCGTTGTACTGGAGCGCCTGCGGGATCGAGGTCTGGCCGGTCTGGAGCGCGGTGCGCACCTCGGTGACGCGGTCGAGCACGGCGGTGCCGCCCTGGGTCGAGATGGTGCGCGCCGCGATGACCGCCGTGGGGGCCGACAGGCCGACCGCGTTCGGCACCGCCCCGACGGCGATCGTGCTGCCGCCCCCGGCGAGATCCGAGCGCACCAGCACCGCTTCCAGCGTGCCGAAATTCTGGGTGCCGGCGAGCGTGAAGGCGTTCGCGTTGAGCGTGGTGCCGGTCTGGACGATCACCGGCGAGGTGGTGAAGGGCGTGGTCGGCGTGAGGTTGTTCACGAGCACGCCGGTCGTGCCGCTCGCCGCGCCGGTGATGACGAGACGGTCGGCGCCGCCGGTCTGGCTCGACGTGTTGACGAGCAGCGTGCCGTTGCGGCCGACATAGTCGCCGGCGATCGTGAGCTGGCCGCTCGCGGTCGGGGTGCGCAGGTCGAGGGTGCCCGCGTTGGTGACGCGCGACAGGTTCGCGAACGTCGCCGTCTGGCTGCCCAGGGCGACGACGCCGGTGTTGTCGAGGGAGCCGCCGCCGAAGTTGCTGGTGAGGGCCGTCGCGAAGCGGCCCGAGTTGGTGAAGGTGGAGCCGTTGCTGAGCAGGACGCCGCCCGTGATGGTGCCGGCGTTGTCGAGCCGGGTCGCCACCGTGCTCTGCGCCGTGTTGACGGCGTAGCCGGAGGTGCCGGTGATCGAGCCCGAATTGCCGATCGTGAGGAGCGCGGCCGAGGCGCCGGTGGTCGGGCCGGCGGCGGCGGCATCGATGCCGAGGGCGGCGATGATGCTGCCGGAATTGGCGAGCTTCAGGTTCCCGTTGAGGGTCCGGGCGAACACGCCGACGCCGTTCGCCGTGATGGCGCCGGTGTTGAGGATGCTGAGGCTCCGGGAGCCGGCCCCCTCGCCGCGCGGCGCCGCGACGGCCGCGATGCCGACGGCCTGCGCCGTGATGGTGCCGGCGTTGGTGACGGCGGCGTTGCCGCCGAGCGCCGCGATGCCGATGCCCGGGAAGGGCTGCGTGACGCCGTCGGACAGGATCGTGCCGCCGAACCGGCTGAATTCCTGGCCGATATCGGTGATGCCGGGCAATTGCCCGCGGACCCGGCTCGGGATCGCCGCGATGTCGGCGCCGTAGGTCAGCGTGCCGGTGTTGACCACCGAGACGGCCTCCGTCCCGTAGGCGGCGAGTCCCGCCTCGCGGAACGCGACGGTGCCCGAATTGGTCACAGCCGCATTGCTGGAGAGCGTCGCAGCGCCGATCGCCCCCGTGATGGTGCCGGAATTGGTGAGGGCGGTGTTGGCGGCGTAGACGCCGATGATCCCGACCGGCGCCGTGATGGTGCCGCCGTTCGTCACCGCGAGCGTGCCGAGGCCGTTGCGGGCCAGGATGCCCACCGTGCCGGCGGTGATCCGGCCGAGCGTGGTGACGGTGGCCGGGCCGGCGTAGCGCCCGCCGTCGATCTCGATGCCCGCGCCGGCCGGCGCGTTGATCGTCGCGCTCGCGTTGACGTTGACCGTCACGCCCGCGGTGGCGCTGGTCGGCATCACCATCACGGCGCTGCCGGTCGCGCCGGCGTTGATGGTCGTGTTGTCGAGGACGTTGAGCGTGAAGGTGTTGAGCGGCGTGTAGAAGATGCCGCCGTCGTAGACGCGGTTGGGGCCGCAATTGGCCACCGTGGTGGTCGAGGCGTTGTCGCCCGCGCCGCAGCTGCGGGCGAACACCACCGTGCCGTTGCGGACCGGGAACAGGAACTGCCCCGGCACCGTGCCGTTGCCGCCGGTGGCCAGCGCGTTCGGGCCGCCGTCCAGGAGGGCGCCGTTGACGAGGGAGCCCGGCAGTTCGAGGAAGGTGCCGGCCGCGCCCGTGCCCGCCGAGTAGCCGGCCGAGGCCGAGGTGCCGCCCAGGCCGTTGGTGCCGCCGCTCGCGTCGCCGGTCTCGAACTGGATGCGGTTGTAGTTGAAGTAGATGTCGAAGTTGCCGGCGCCGGTGTCCTGGCGCCCCGCCAGGATGAGCTGGAACGTGTTGGTCTTGTCGACCCTGTTCGAGAAGTAGCCGACGTTCGGCCACGTCACCCCGAAGGCGGTCTGGCCGTTGTAGGTGCCGTTGCCGTAGGAGGTGACGCCGCTCGCCGGGTTGCGGGTGTCCACGTCCGCGAAGAAGGGCGCGATGATCGGCGGACCGGTATAGCCCGAGCCGAGGCCGACCGGCGTGAACTGGCCGAGCGACTGGCCGAACGTCACGTTGCCGTTGTTGTTGACGAAGACCTGGTTGTAGGTCGTGCCGAAGAAGTTGGCCGCGAAGGGCAGCGCCACCGCGCCGGTGGAGCCGTCATCGTTGCGCGCGAGCTGGTTGGCGTCGAAGCCGGGCGCCACCGCCTGGGCCGCCGCCTCCCCCGCCGGCAGCAGCGCTCCTGCGACCGTCAATCCGACGCAGGAGACGCCCACGAGGAGCGCTCCGCGGACCCGCTCCAGACCCTGGGCGCGGACCGGCTCGCGCCCCACCCCCGCCACCATGCCATCCTGAACCATACCCGGCCCCAAGAAACCCCTGACCTTGGCCGTATGCAGACCACATCGACCACCGCTCGGACAACCGCTTTTCTGATCGCCCGTGCGATTGGCAGTCGAAGTTGCTCGGGCGCAACGCGCCGGCCGGCAGCCTGGCAATCGGAACGGCGCCGCAGGACAGATGACCATGCGCGATTCGCTGGCAGAATTCTTAATTTTGTCGTCAGGACGAACCGCGCGGACTGACAGGCGGCGCAGACTGTCCTGCCGCCTGCTTGGCAGCACGGTGCGCGACCTGAGGACTGCGCCGGCGGGGCGCCCGCACGGCAGCGCCGTCAAAAAGATGCCGCCCGCCCGTGGCATTTGGGCTTTCGCGCTGACGCAAGCTTGCATAGACGATGCGGCTGACGTCATCCTGCCCTACGGCCCGCTGAGGATCACTCCTCAAGATGAGCATCAACGAACCCTGCTCGATCGGTGTTCTCTTCTGCGACGTCGCCGGGAGCACGCGCCTGTACCGCGACCTGGGGGATGACGCCGCGCTGCGCGTGGTCGACCGCTGCCTCGGCGTCGCGGCCGATGTCGTCCAGAGCAAGGGCGGCCGGCTGGTCAAGACCATCGGCGACGAGTTCATGGCGGTGTTCGAGGATGTCTGCGCCATGTGCGATGCCGCCGTGGCGGTGCAGCGGCGCTTCGAGGACGAGGGCGTCGGCCATGTCGGCGACCACCGCCTGCAGCTGCGGATCGGCTTCCATCACGGCCCGGTGGTGCGGGCGAACGACGATTACTTCGGCACCACGGTGAACATGGCGGCCCGCATGGTGGCGCTCGCCAAGGGCGGCCAGATCATCACCACGGGCGAACTCGCCGACGGCCTGCCGCCGCTCCAGCGCGCCGCGACCCGCGCGCTCGTCGGCGTCTACGTCAAGGGCGCCGGCGACGACGTGCGGGTGGCGGAGGTGCTCTGGCACGTCGCCGCCAACCAGACGACGGTGTTCTCCCTCCTGCCGGCCGCCGAGCCGCGCCCCCCCGCCGGCAGCGGGCTGCGGCTCACCTACCGGGACAAGCGCTGGCTGTTCGACGAGAGCCGCCAGGCGGTGACGCTGGGCCGGGACGCGGCGAGCGACATCGTGGTGGACAACGACTACGTCTCGCGCCGCCACGCCACCATCGAACGGCGCGGCGACAAGTGGGTGCTGATCGACCACAGCACGAACGGGACCTACGTGACGCTGTTCGGTGCCGAGGAATTCTGCATGCGCCGCGAGGAGCTGGTGTTGCGCGACGTCGGCACCCTCGGCATCGGCCGCTCGATCGGCCTCGACCGGGCGAACGGCCTTGACTTCGCGCTCACCATCGGCGGGCCGGAGTGAGGCCGGAAGGCGCGGGACATCCGCCCCGGCCCGATCCGCGTTTGCGCGCCCGATCGCTGGCGTGAGCCCGACGGGCCACGTCGCCACCGCCTCGCGGTGCCCCCGAAGCGAAGCCACCCGTGAACGACAGCGGCGCCGGACGGGTGTCCGGCGCCGCTGCGTTTCAATCGGATCGTCGCCGGTTCGACGGCGACGTCGGGGGACGATGCTCAGGGCATCCGGCTCATCATCCGGGACGCGCCGATCTCGGCCGGGGTGAAGCTCGGGGCCGCGGCGGCCCGCGCCGGGGCCGGCGCGGCGCGCGGGGCGCGGGCGAGGGCCGGAACCGGCGTGCGGGCGCGGATCGGCTCGACCACCTTCACCTTCGGCTTGACCGGGCGCTCGACCTCGACCGGGCGGGCCGCCTGCTTCACCGGACGCTCGACCTCGACCGGACGGGCGGCGTGCTTCGCCGGGCGCGGGGTCTCCTTGACGGTGGCACGGGCGGGCTTGGGCTCCGGCTCGGGCAGCACGGCGGTCTTGGGACGCTTGGTCTCCTCGGCGGCCGGCTTCTTGGTGGTCTCGGCCGGCAGCGTGGCCTGGAGCGGACGGTGCTGCGGGCGGCACTCGTCACCGTCGAGGCTCATGCCGGGCGGGCAGGTGATGCGCACGCAGATCTCGCCGCGGGGCTGGGTGCCGGTCGGGCAGCTGATCGGGCAGATGCGGCCGCTATAGCCGTTGAGCGTCTCCAGCACGCCCTGGTCGGGCATCGTCGAGACGATCCGCACCGCGCGGGTCTTCGAGGCGTCGGTCCGCGTCGGATCGGTGCTCTGCGAGAAGCGGTAGAACCGCTCCAGCGCATCCATCGACTGGCGGCCCCAGGCCGATTCGGGCTGCTCGGTGTAGCAGCCGAGATCCACCAGGCGCTGCTGCACCGAACGGACCACCGCCTCGTCAGCGGTCGCCGGAGAAGCCTCCTTGGCGGCCGGCGCCTCCTCGCGGATCGACAGGGCCGCGTAGGCGGTCTGGGGTGCGTCGGCCGGCTTGGCGGGCTCGACGAGCCGGGACGGCTCGGCCGCGGTGGGCACCGCGAGGGCCGCCACCGTCTCGCGCTTGGCCTGCTCCTCGCGGCGCTTGGCCTCGTCGGCGAGCATCTGCACCCGGGCGGCGGCGATGCGGGCCTGCTCGGCGTCGCGGCCGGCCTGCTCCTGACGCGCCTGCTCCTCGCGGGCCTTGCGGGCGAGATCGGCGAGCCGGTCCTCCTCCTGGCGCCGGGCCTTCTGCACCTCCTGCTGGGCGGCCTGCTGGGCCTCCACCGGCCGCGCCAGGGCGAGGCGGTCGGGCTGGGCGCGCGGCCCGTCGCGCTCGCCGTCGGCCTGCGCCACGAAGCCGGCCCGGGCCTGCCCCTCGATCATCCGGATGCGGCTCAGCGCGTCCTCGACCAGGAAGCTGCGGGGATACTTCTCCACGAAGCGGCGCAGGTCGGCGAGCTGGGTCGTGCCGCGCAGCCGCCCCCAGGCCTGCATGTCGGTCTCGTCGCGGTTGATGAAGACCTCGCCCGGATAGGAGCGGGTGACCTCCGGGAGCTGGCGCCCGTCGGTGACGCTGGCCACCGCCTTGGCGACGTGCTGGAAGACCTGCCCGATCTCGAGGCCGGGCTCCTGCATCGCCTTGAGCAGGGCCTCCGCGTAGAAGCTGTTGCGGCCGTTGCCGTCGAAGGCGACGTGGTTGGCCTGCGTCGCGTAGGCCATGATCAGGCCCTTGCGGCCGACCACGCTCGCGAGACCGGGGCCGCCGTAGCTCTCGCGCTTGCCGGCATCCTTCAGCGGCAGGTCGCGGCAGGCATCCAGGATCAGGATGCGCGCGCCCCGGGCGTTGTCGAGGGCGCCGATGACGCTCTCGACCGCGATCGTCTCGAACGGCACGTCGAACCCGTCGCGCAGCAGCGCGTCGGTCGGCACGAGGTAGTTCTGGTTCTGGTACTGCAGGCCGTGGCCCGCGTAGTAGACCAGCGCGGTATCGGCATCGAGCGACAGCCGCGAGAACTGGGCCAGCTTGCGGTCCATGTCGCGGCGGGAGAGGTCGCGGCCGTCGAGAACCTCGAACCCGACCCGCCGCAGCACGGTCGCGATGTCCTCCGCATCGTTGCCGGGATTGCTCAGCCGGCCGAAATGGTCATAGGCGGCATTGCCGATGACGAGGGCGACGCGTCTGTCCGCCGGGGCCGAGACGGCCGCGGTTGCCCAGAGGGCGAGGAGGAGCGTGAGCAGGTTTTGCAGCGACCGTTTCATGCTCCAAACTTACACGCCGGGTCCCCGGCCGAGCAAGTGCTCGGACGCACATCCGACCGCCTCTCGACCTGATTTTCAGGTGCAGACATCTCGACAGACCTGTCCCCCAGAGATGAGGCCGCGTCGGTGATCTGCCTGATTCGAAGTCGAGCCGCACGGGCGTCTCTGCGTCGTCGGCCGCGCGCGATCCGAGCGCGCACGACGCGGCGGCCGACGCCGCGGCCCGTTGGGTGACGGCGAGCCGCCGTCCGCGCCGGGTCCCGGCCGGTCGTCGGCACTACGTCCGGTCCCTGGGCCGGCCGATTGATTCCGCTGCGACTTTGCGGTCTTGTCCGTGGCAGCGGCGGACGTTCGCGAGGACCGGATGAAGCTGCGCGTTGTCTTCCTTCTGCTTCTGGCCGGGAGCGTGGCGGCCGCCGGCGCGGCGGTGGCCACGAGTTCGGCCCGGATCGCGCGGGCCGTCGAGGAGCGGCTGGAGGCCGAGACCGGGCGCCCCTGGACGGTGGCGGGCGGGGCGAGCCTCACCCTCTGGCCGAGCTTCGCGGTCGTGGTCCGGGACGTCGGCACGCGCACCGCCTTCGCGGACGGCAGCGAGGCGCGTCTCGACATCGCGGCGCTGCGGGCGACCGGGGCGCCCCTCGACCTCCTGGCCGGACGCGGCGTGCGGGAGGTCGAGGTGGAGCGGCCGCGCCTGCGCTGGCCGGCCGAGTGGTGGCGCGTCGCCGACCCGCCGGCCCGAGGGCAGGACGCCGCCCGTCCGGCCCCGGGGCCGCGTCCGGACCTGATCCGGATCACGGACGGCTCCCTCGCCCTGGTCGAAGGCGATGCGGTGGTCGCCTCGGTGGAGGCGGTGTCGGCCGAGGCCCGGGCCGAGGCGGGCGGCTTTGCCGTGACGGCGCGCGGCCGGCCCGGCGGCGCGACCTGCGAGGTCGCGGCGGCGCCCGGCGGCGCGGCGGGGCCGGTCCCGCTCGACTTCACCTGCCGCCTGCCCCAGTTCTCCGCGCCGCTGACCGGCCGTGCGGATGCGGGCGTGCAGGGGGCCGAACTCACGCTCTCGCGCCTCACCGGCAGCCTCGGGACGTCGCGCTTCGCCGGGGCGGCGGTCGTCGACCTCACCGCCAAGCCCTTCGTGCGACTGGATCTCGGCTTCGAGCAGCTCGACCTGCCGCCCCTGCGCATGGAGGCCGGCGCGGACGACCTCACGCTGCTGCGCAGCTTCGACGGGAGGGCCAAGCTCAGGGCCGGCGCGCTGCGGGCCGCGGGCCTCTCGGCCAACGACGTCATGGTCGAGGCCAAGCTCACCGGGGGCACGGTCGAGGCGAGTCTCGCGCCCACCGCCCTCCACGGCGGCCAGATCCGCGCCACCCTCACCTCGGCGCTGGCCGCCCCCGGACCCGCGCCCTCCCGCCACGCCCTGCGGCTCGACCTCACCCAGGCGCGCAGCCTGCCGCTCCTCACCGCCATGGCCGGGTTCGGGCTCCTCGACGGCACCGCGGGGGCGAGCCTCGACCTCAAGGCCACGGGCGCGACGACGGCCGAGATCGCGCGCTCCCTCGCGGGCGAGGCCGTGGTCACCCTCGAGAACGGGCGCCTCAACGGGATCGACATCCCGGGGGTTGTGCAGTCGATCGCCTCGCAGATCTCCGCCGACCCGCGCCTGCGCGCCTCCGACGCCACCGCCTTCGACCGCATCACCGCGCGCCTGCGCATCGCGGACGGTCAAGCGACCACCCAGGACATCGCGCTCGCCGGCCCACTCGTGACGGCGCGTGGCGCCGGCACCATCGACCTCGCTTCCCGCTCGATCGCCCTGAGGATCGAGCCGAAGCTGACCCGCAGCGCCGCCCGTGCCCTGCCCAAGCTCCTCGACATCAGCCTCCCGGTCCTGATCACCGGGAGCTGGGATGCGCCGCAGGTGAGCGTCGATCTCGGCGGGGTGCTGAGCGGCCAGAACCTGTCGGGCCTCGGCGCGCTCGGGTCGAGCCTGCTGGAGGGGGGTGAGGCCAACCCGCTCGGAGGCATGCTCGACCAGATCTTCCCCGGTGCGGGGCGCGCCCGCGCGCCCGCGCCGGGCCGGACGGGTCCGCGCCGGAATGCCGCTCCGCCGTGAGGCGCACCGCCCTGACGCGGCCGCGGAATCGTGCTGTATTAGGCTTGGCAGCGCCACCATCGCAGGCTCACGCCGGTGCCGGCGGGGTCTGGTTCCGCGCCACCGCCACCTTCGGAGCCCCGTCCGTGCCGCGTCCCCCCCGTCCAGCCCCGGCCCGCCCCGCGCTCCTGCGCCGCCTCGCCTGCGCGGCAGGAGCGAGCCTCGGGGTGAGTCTTCTGGCCCCCGGGCCGGCGGGCGCCGAGACGGCGGGCGGCCAGAGCGCAGGCCTCGCCGTCAGCGTGGCGGCCTCGAAGCGGCGCTGCTTCGACGACCGCATCGACGTCACCGGCGTGCTCACGGCCCGGCAGGAGGTGCAGCTGCGGCCCGACCGCGACGGCCTGCGGGTGGCCCAGGTGCTCGCCAAGCCCCTCGACGAGGTGCGGGCCAACCAGGTTCTCGCCCAGCTCGTGCCCGACGACGCGCAGGCGGGCACCACCCAGGTCGCCATCCGGGCGCCGGTCGCCGGGGTGATCGGCCGCAGCACCGCGGCGGCCGGCTCGCCCGCGCCCACGCGGGCGGACCCGCTGTTCACCATCATCGCGCAGGGCGAACTCGAACTCGCCGCCGACGCGCCGATCGCCTCGCTCGGCAAGATCGCACCCGGTCAGAGCGTCACGGTGAAGCCCATCGGGCTCGGCAGCCTCCCGGCCCGGGTGCGGCTCGTAGCACCCGCGGCGGATGCGGCCAGCCAGCTCGGCCACGTGCGCATCCTGCTCTCCCAGGTCGGCGAGGCGCGGCTCGGCACCTTTGCCCGCGGCACCATCTCGGTGGGCGAGAGCTGCGGCATCGCCGTCCCGTTCTCCTCCCTGGTGAGCGGGCCGGACGGCACCACGGTCTACGTCGCCACCAACAACCACATCGAGGCCCGCCCGGTGACGATCGGCCTGTTCTCGGAGAACGAGGTGGAGATCCGCACCGGCCTCTCGGAGAGCGACCTCGTGGTGGTGCGCGCTGCCCCCTTCCTGCGGGAGGGCGATCTCGTCCGCCCGATCCCGGTCGCCGACACGCGGTCGACCGAGTGAGCCCGGGCGCCGGTGCGACGGCCCGTCGGACCTCCGGCGCATCGCGGCAGCCGGGAGGCACCCGGCTTGCCCCGGCCGCATCCGGCGCGGTGGAGGCTGAGCGCCCCGAATGACCAGTGGGGCCGCTAAGTATTTCTTGGCAAGTTGCCCATAGACTTCTCTGCTGCAGCTGCCGCGGGCCCCGCGGTCAGGAGTGTATCAGATGCACGAGGGGACCATCGTCCTCGTCACCGACCGGCCGGACCGCAGCGCAGATCTCGCGGCGGCGCTGCGGCAGATCGGGACATGCGAGGTGGTAGGAACCGACGAGCGCTGGACCGGCGCCGGCGCACCGCTCGGGATCGTGTCGGACCTCACGCTCAGCCGGCCCGAGGCGGTGCAGTGCCTCAAGGCGCTGGAGTCCCGCTACCGGGGCCAGCCCCTCCCGGTGATCGGCCTGCTGCGCCGCGCCACCCCCGAGGCCCTGCGGCAGGCCAAGTCGCTCGGTGCCACCGTGTGCCTGCCGGCCTACGTGCCGCCCCAGACGGTCGCCACCGCCCTCGTCAACCAGATCGAGCATACCGGGCCGGTGTCGGAGCGGCTCGTCGTCCACGGCGTGGCGCGGGCCGGCGAAGCGCTCACCAGCCTGCTCGCGGACGCGCGCACCGGCAGCCCGATCCACATGGAGACCGTGGAGGCCGGTCTCGGCCCGATCCTGACCGCCGTGCAGGAGGGCGGCCTCGCGCGCTGGCTCGACACGGTCTGGACGCACGACGACGCCACCTACCAGCACTGCCTGCTGGTGGCGGGCTTGGGGGCGCAGTTCGCCCTGCATCTCGGCTTCCGGCGGGACGACCAGCACCGCTTCGTGCGCGCCGCCCTGGTCCACGATGTCGGCAAGGCGCGCATCCCGCTGCCGATCCTGAACAAGCCCGGCCGCCTCGACGCCGACGAGGCGGCGGTCATGCGCACCCACGCGGCCCTCGGCTACGACATCCTGCAGGCGGGCGGCGAGTGCGACGCCCTCACCCTCGACGCCGTCCGCCACCATCACGAGATGCTCGACGGGACCGGCTACCCGGACGGGCTGAGCGGGGCGGCGGTGAGCGACACCGTGCGCCTCCTCACCATCTGCGACATCTACGCGGCCCTCACCGAGCGCCGCCCCTACAAGGCGCCGATGCCCCGCGCCGAGGCGATGGGCATCCTCCAGGGCATGGACGGCAAGCTCGAACCGCGCTTGGTGCAGTTGTTCGGGCAGGCGGTGACCTGACGGCGCCGGGCTTCCGGCGATCCCGCCGACGCGGATGCGCCCGCTGCCGCGATGCTGTAGGTGCTGGCGCGGCGCCGATCCCCGGCGCGGGAGCGTGAGCCGATGACGGGAGCGGCCGGGCCGGTGCCGGCGGAGATCGCGGACGGGCTGCCGGTCGCCGAGAGGCTGTGGGCGATGGCGGCGATCGGCATCGCCATGACGATGGCGGTGCTCGACAGCACCCTCGTCAACGTCGCCCTGCCGGTGCTGGCGCGCGACCTCGGGGTCAGCCCCTCGGCGGCGATCTTCGTGACCAACGGCTACCAGCTCGCCGTGACGGCCTCCCTGCTGCCGCTCTCCTCCCTCGGCGACATCCTGGGCTACCGGCGCGTCTACATCCTCGGCCTCGCCCTGTTCACCGGCGCGTCGCTCGCCTGCGCGCTGGCGGGCTCGCTGGAGGTGCTGATCGCCGCCCGGATCGTCCAGGGTCTCGGGGCGGCCGGGATCATGAGCGTCAACATCGCGCTCGTGCGCTTCATCTATCCGAGCCGGCTGATCGGGCGCGGCGTGGGCAACGTGGCGCTGGTCGTGGCGGTGGCCTCGGCCGCCGGGCCGACGGTCGCCGGCGCGATCCTGTCCGTGGCGCACTGGCCCTGGCTCTTCCTCGTCAACGTCCCGCTCGGGGTGGCGGCGCTGGCGGTGGCGGCCCGGACGCTGCCGGTCACGCCGCGCAGCGGCGGGCGCTTCGACGCGCTGAGCGCGGTGCTGAACGCCGTGTTCTTCGGCCTGCTCATCACCGGCGTCGACGGGCTCGGCGATCCACAAGCGCAGGCGCGCGCGCTCCTGTTGCTGGCCGGCGCCGCCGCGGCGGGAGGCGCCTTCGTCTGGTACCAAGTGAAGCTGCCCGCCCCCCTCCTTCCGGTCGACCTCCTGCGCATCCCGGCCTTCGCCCTGTCGATGGCGAGTTCGGTCTGCGCCTTCTCGGCCCAGATGATGGCGTACGTGGCGCTGCCCTTCTACTTCCACGACGTGCTGCAGCGGTCGAGCAGCGAGATCGGCCTGCTGCTGACGCCCTGGCCGATCGCCATCGCGGTGATCGCCCCCATCGCCGGGCGCCTCTCCGACCGCATCGCCCCCGGCCGTCTCGGCGGCATCGGCCTCGTCGGGCTCAGCCTCGGCCTGGCGCTGCTGGCGAGCCTGCCCGCGACGCCCGGGACCCTGGCGGTCGCGCTGCCGCTGACGCTCTGCGGCCTCGGCTTCGGGCTGTTTCAATCGCCCAACAACCGGGTGATCATCACCAGCGCGCCGCGCGAGCGGAGCGGCGGCGCCAGCGGCATGCAGGCGACCGCTCGGCTCCTCGGACAGTCCCTCGGCGCGGCGGCCGTGGCGGTGATCTTCGGGCGCCTGCACACCTCCGGCACCGTGGCGGTGCTGTGGCTCGCCGCGGGCCTGTCGCTCACCGGGGCGGTGACGAGCGTGCTGCGGCGGTAGCGCGACCGCTCACCCTGGACGCGCGCCGTCGCGCACCCATCTCCGGCGGCGGACCTGTCGCGAAGGAGGCCAGCATGGACATGGATCTGACCGGGCGGCGCGCCCTGGTCACCGGCTCGACCGCGGGCATCGGCTACGCCATCGCCCGCGCGCTCGGCGATCTCGGGGCGAGCGTGGCGGTGAACGGGCGCACGGCCGAGCGCGTGGCGGCGGCGATCGAGACCCTGTCGCGGGAGGCGCCGAAGGGCCGGTTCACGGCGGCGGTCGGGGACGTCGCCACGGCGTCGGGCGCCGAGGCGCTGCGGAGCGCCCTGCCCGACCTCGACATCCTGGTGAACAATGCCGGGATCTTCGAGCCCAAACCCTTCTTCGAGATCCCGGACGAGGATTGGCGCCGGTTCTTCGAGGTGAACGTGCTGAGCGGCGTGCGGCTCGCCCGGATCTACGCAGCGGGCATGCAGGCGCGCGGCTGGGGCCGGGTGGTGTTCGTGTCGAGCGAGTCGGCGGTGCAGATCCCGGTCGAGATGGTGCATTACGGGATGACGAAGACCGCGCAGCTCGCCGTGGCGCGCGGCCTCGCCGAGACCGTCTCGGGCTCCGGCGTCACGGTCAATACGGTTCTGCCGGGGCCCACCCTCTCGGAGGGGGTGGCCACGTTCATGACGCAGATGGCGGGCGGCGCCTCCGATCCGAACCTCGACGCGATGGGCCGGGCCTTCGTGAAGGAGCACAGGCCGACCTCGCTCCTCGGGCGCCTGATCGCGCCGGAGGAGATCGCCAGCCTGGTCGCCTACCTGTGCAGCCCGGCCGCCAGCGCCACGAGCGGCGCGGCGCTCAGGGTCGACGGAGGGGTCGTGCGCTCCATCCTGTGACGGGGCGCGGCCGGCGGGAGCGCGCGGCGCCCCCGCCGCGGCTCACTTCAGGTGCTGCGCCAGATACTTGTTCATCTCGAACATCGTCGCCTTGTCCTTGCCGAAGACCTTCTTCAGCTTGTCGTCGGCGAGGATCTCGCGCTTGTTCTCGGGGTTCTGCAGCGAGTTCTTGCGGATGTAATCCCACACCTTGCTGACCACCTCGCCACGCGGGATCGGCTTGGAGCCGACGATCGCGGCGAGTTCCTCGGTGGGCTGAAGCGGCTTCTGCAGCGCGTTCGGCTTGTCGCCCGTCTTCGGGGCGGCAACCTTCTTGGCCTTGGCCGGCGCCTTCTCTTCGGCGGCGGCCTTCGGGGCCTCCTTCTTGGTCGTCTTCGTGGTCGCCATCGGTCTCCTCCGGTCTCCCTGCGCCCCCCGGCGCCGGACAACCGGCCCTGCCGGGCACATAGCTGCAACAACTAAGCCGTGCTGACGGCGTTCCAAGAGGAAATTCCATCGCACGACCGGATCATCCACACCCTAACCGTGTGGAGCAAGGACGAAGGCGCCCGCTCACGCCTGCGTCCAGGTCCGGCGGCCCTCCAGGGGATAGGCCGGATCGGTGTAGCCGGGGGTCGAGGGGTGCCCGGCCGGGACCAGCCGGTCGACCAGGGCCTCGTCCTCCGGGGTGAAGCGGTAGGCCAGCGCGCCCGCATAGGCCTCCCATTGGGCGACGGTGCGCGGACCGGCGATCACCGCGGTGACCGCGCGGTTATTGAGCACCCAGGCCAGCGCCACATCCACCGGCGAGGCGCCCCGCGCCGCGGCATGCGCCTGGATCTCCCGGGCGATCGCGAGGCTCTCGGGCCGCCATTCGGTCTGCATCATGCGGGCATCGCCCCGCCCGGCGCGGCTGCCCTCGGGCGGGGCGGCGCCGGGCTCGTACTTGGCGGTGAGCACGCCGCGGGCGAGCGGCGAATAGGGCACGACGCCGAGCCCGAAATGCGCGCAGGCGGGCAGGTGCTCAACCTCCGGCATGCGGTTGAGGGCGTTGTAGTAGGGCTGGCTCGCCACGGGCCGGTCGAGGCCCATGTCGTCGCAGAGGCGGCAGATCTCGGCGACGCGCCACGCCCGGTAGTTCGAGACCCCGAAATAGCGCACCTTCCCGGCCCGGATCAGGTCGCCCACCGCCCGCACCGTCTCGGCGAGCGGCGTGTCGTGGTCCTCCTTGTGCAGGTAGTAGAGGTCGATCCGGTCGGTGCCGAGGCGCCGCAGGCTCGCCTCGCAGGCCCGGATCACGTGGGCGCGCGACAGCCCGCGGTCGTTCGGCCCCGGGCCCATCGGGTTGGCGACCTTGGTGGCGAGCACCCAGGCGTCCCGGTCCGGCGCGATCGCGCGCCCGACCACCTCCTCCGAGCGTCCGTCGTTGTAGGCATCCGCCGTATCGATGAAATTGAGGCCGCGCTCGCGCGCGTCGGCGATGATGCGGGCGGCCTCCGGCTCCTCGGTCTGCCCGCCGAACATCATGGTGCCGAGGCAGAGGGGAGAGACCTTGAGACCCGACCGGCCGAGCGTGCGGTACTCCATGGCGGCACTTGCCTCCGATGATGGCGCGACCGTGGCGGACGGGGCATTCCGCGCCCGCGCCCGGCCCCCTTGTGGAAGCCGGGGTTTTCCTCCTCTTCACCGTGTTCGGCAATCCCCCGTTAAGCACGCGGCGGTCAGGGTCGGGCCATGTTCCTCGCCGCCCTCACCCTCGCCCTCTGCGCCGCAGGCGCCCTCATCCTCGGCCTCGGGGCCGCGGTCTCGGCCGAAACGCCCCGGGACTGCCCGCACGAGCCGGGCTTCCTCTGACGCCGCGCGGACCGGGGGGATCCGTCCCTCCGGCCGCTCCCCGGGGCCTCGCCCCCGCCGATGCTGACGCGGTTCCTCGTCGTCTACACGGCGCTCTATGCCGGCTACGGGGTCACGACCCCGTTCCTGCCCTCCTTCCTGGCCGAGCGCGGGCTCTCGCCCGGCGAGATCGGGCTCGTGCTCGCGGGGGCCCAAGCCGTGCGCCTCGTCGCCGGACCGCTCGCCGGGCGCGCGGCCGACCGGCTGTCCGCGACGCGCGGCGTCCTCGCCGCCGCAGCCCTGCTCTCGGCCGTCACGGCCCTCGCCTACCTGGCCGGGAGCGGGCCCGCCGGGCTCCTCCTCGTGGCCATGGCGCATGCCGCCGCCACCGCTCCGCTGGCGCCGCTCGCCGACGCGCTGGCGCTGGCGGCCGTCCGCGCGTCCTACGGGCGGGTGCGCGGCACAGGCTCGGCCGCCTTCATCGCCGGCACGCTCGCCGCCGGGCAGGTGATCGCCTGGAGCGGGCTTGCCGCGCTCCTCGTCTGCGGCGCGGCCCTGTTCGGGTTCATGGCGCTCGCGGCCGGGCGCCTGCCGGGCGGCGCGATCCGGCCGGCGCCGGCCCGGCCCCGCGCCCTCCTGCGCTCGGCCCCGTTCCGCCGCCTCGTGCTGGTGGCCGCGCTGGTGATCGGCAGCCACGCCATGCACGACGCCTTCGCGGTGCTGCGCTGGCGGGCGGCGGGCATCGGCCCCGGCACCGCGAGCCTGCTCTGGGCCGAGGCGGTGGCGGCGGAGGTGCTGGTCTTCGCCGTCCTCGGCCCGCCGCTCCTCGACCGGCTCGGGGCCGCCCGGGCGCTGGCGCTGGCGGGGCTCGCGGCCGCCTTCCGCTGGGGCGTGATGGCCGAGACCGCGGCGCTGCCCGCGCTCGTCCTCGTGCAGGCGCTGCACGGGCTCACCTTCGCGCTCCTGCACCTCGCCGCGATGCGGCTCCTTGCGGCGACGGTGCCGCCGGCCCTGGCGGCCACCGCCCAGACCCTCTACGGCACCCTCGGCCTCGGCCTTGCCACCACGCTGACGACGCTCGCGGCGGGCCCGTTCTACGGGCTTGCCGGCCCGCGGGCGTTCTGGGGTATGGCGGTGCTCGCCCTCGCCGCGGTCCCGCTCGCGCGCACGCTGGCGGCGGACCCCGTCGCACCGACCGAAGACCCGTGATGCCCCTGCCCCCCGACCCCACCGCCCTCGACAGCACGGCCCACATCATCCAGGTGGCGCTGACCCCGGTCTTCCTGCTCGGCGGCCTCGCCACGCTGCTCAACGTGTTCTCGACCCGGCACGCGCGCATCGCCGACCGGGTCGAGCAGCTGGCCGGCCGGCCCGGAGACCGCGCGCGGCTCGAAGGCCTGCGGCGGCGCAGCCTCGCCCTCGACGTCGCGGTGGTGCTGGGCGCGCTCGGCGGGGTGGCGACCTGCGGGGCGGTGCTGACGCTGTTCGTGGGCGCCCTGCGCGACACCGTCGTGGCGGGCGTGCTGTTCTGGCTGTTCGGGGCGGCGATCCTGTGCACCCTGTGCGCGCTGTCGGTCTTCGCCGTCGAGATGATGCTGGCGAGCCGCGACGTGCGCGTCGAGGCGGCGGACCGGATGGCCGAGGAGGCGGGGCCCGCGCGCCCGCCGGAACCCGCGCGCCGGGGCAGGGTTCCCTGACGTGAGGATCCGGAGGGAGCCATGCCGACCGAACTGCCCAACGAACGCAGCATCCGCCCGCCGGGCTCGATGGAACTCGATCCCGGCGCCGAGGGCGTCGCCCTCGACGAGACCCGCCGCCTGATCGCCTCGAACAAGGTCGAGGGCACGGCGGTCTACGACCGGGCCGGCGCGCATCTCGGCAGCATCTACAATTTCATGGTCGACAAGGTCTCGGGGCAGGTCGCCTACGCGGTCCTGTCCTTCGGCGGCTTCCTGGGCTTCGGCGAGAGCTACCATCCGGTGCCCTGGCGGTCGCTGCGCTACGACGTGACGCTCGGCGGCTACGTCATCGACGTCGATGCCGACGCGCTCGCGGGCGCGCCGAGCCACGGCCCCGGCGAGGACCCGTTCGCGGATCCGGATTTCGGGCCGAAGGTCGACACGCACTGGGGCAGCCGCCGGGCCGTCACGGCCTGACGGCGATGCAGGCGGAGGCGCCCGAGGGAGAGGTCGACGAGGAGGTCGGGGGAGACGTCGACCGCGGCGCGGGCTTCGGCATCGCCCCGGGCGGCCTGAAGCGCCCCGGCGTGCTCGTGGCGATGCCCTTCGACCGCGACCTGATCGCGCGCTTCCGCGAGACCTTCCCGACCGCGCGGTTCCGGCGGGCCTCGCGGCGCTGGTTCGTGCCTGGCACCACCGCCGGGCGTCGGGTCGATGCCTGGATCGGCCGCGAGATGTCGCTGCGCGACGCCTACGCGGACGACAAGGGCCGGGACGCCTACGCGTTCGAGCCGCTGGAGAGCCGCTACCTCGCGGCCGCGCCCGAAGGCCTGATCGTGCGCACGCCCTATTCGCGCACGGTGGTCGAGACGCTGCGGGGCATCGCCCCGGCGCATTGGGACCCGGCCGTGCGGGCGTGGCGCGTGCCGTGGCGCGCCTACGAGGCGCTGAAGGCCGTCTGGCCGACGATCGAGGAGGCCGCCGCCCGCAACGAGCCGCACGCCAAGCGCGCGCGCCACGCGGCGCGCGATCCCGGGGCCGAGAGCGAGCGGCGGCGCCACCGCTTCCCGGTGCCCGCGCAGGATCCGCCCCCGCTCGGGGTGCCGGTGGAGACCGCCTCCTACGGGGTCGTCACCTTCGAGGCGCTCGATGCTGAGCCGCTCGACCCGGGCGCCCTGCCCGCCGCCTACGCGCCGCTGCCGGCTTCAGGCCGCTACGTCTGGGGCTGGTGGCGGATGCCGACCTTTGCGGAGCTGGCCGAGACCGTGCCCGCCGCCCGTCCGGACGACCTGCGCCGCGGCTGGTGGCCGGCGACGCGCGAGGGCATCGAGACGCGCCGCCGCCGCCTGCGCGAGGCCGAGCGCGCCCGCGCCACGCGGTCGCGCGCCGCCGAGGAGACCGCCCAGGAGACCGCTCAGGACGCCTCCGAGGAGGCGTGAGCGGATCAGAAGCTGCCGCCGAGCCCGACGCCGCCGGGCGTCATCCGCGGCGTGAGGCCGCCGCTGCCGGAGGCCTTGCCCTGCCCGGCATCCTCCAGGTCCTCGCGGCGGATGCGGCGCGTGGTCTCGGCGCTGGCGGTGCCGCTCCCGCGGGTGGTGGTCGGCACGTCGAGGCGGCGGGTCGGCTGCGTCGGCATCACGCGTTCGGGATCGACCTGCGAGGGGGTGGCGCTGCGGGCCGGCGCCCGCAGATCCGCCCGGGCCGAGGGCGGCGGGCCGACGTCGCTGGCCGGCAGGACGCCGCCGGTCTGGCCGAGCGGGTTGGTGATGCAGCCGGCGACGAGCGTGGTCGCCGCAAGGACGAGACAGCCCCTGAGACGGGCCTTGGTCAGGATGGACATCGGTCTCCCCGAAGAGTCGTTGGGGCGTCCCTCGAAGCCGGGCCGCTCTCCTGTGCGCGCCTGCTCTAGCGGCCGAGTGTGGCAAAGACCAGTCCGCCATCCGGCCCGCCGACGACACGTCTTGCCCGTCCGCTCTTGCTCGTCCGATCTTGCCCGTCTGGCCCGGCCCGTGCATTCGTGCACGGGCCGCCCGCTCCGCGACGCCCGACGAGAGAGCCCGCCGATGACCCGCCGCCGGTCCGCCGCCCTGCTGCTCGTCGCGTGGGCAGGTCTCGTCCCGGCTGCGGCCCAGACGCCGCAGGCCCCCGCCCAGCCTCCGGCGCCCGCGGCCAGCGCC
Organism: Methylobacterium isbiliense; assembly: GCF_022179325.1. Classification (GTDB taxonomy): domain Bacteria; phylum Pseudomonadota; class Alphaproteobacteria; order Rhizobiales; family Beijerinckiaceae; genus Methylobacterium; species Methylobacterium isbiliense. The sequence continues at coordinate 43,574 of NZ_BPQQ01000047.1, forward strand.
CCGGACTTCGCCCGCCTCGAAGCCGAGCAGAGCGCCGCCAACGGCAAGGCCGGCCCACGCGCCGTGCCGGGGCGGCGCATCCCGGTGCCCGGCACCGTCAGCCCCGAGTTCCAGGCCGCCATCGCCGCCCCTTACCGGGCGCCCGCCTGGAACGCCAATCCGGGCAGCGCCGCGGAGTGGAAGGCGCTCGTGGCCAAGCTCGCGGCGCAGACCGCCGCCCCGCTGCCCGCCCTGCGCGAGCGGCTGGGGGTCGTCTCGACGCCCGAAACGATCGGCGGGGTCAAGGCCTGGGTCATCGCCCCCCGCGAGGTGCCGGCGCGCAACCGCAACCGCCTCCTCGTCCACATCCACGGCGGCGGCTACGTCTACAACCCGGGCGAGGCCGGCACGCTGGAGGCGGTGCTGATGGCGGCCTTCGGGGGCTTCACGGTGGTGTCCTTCGACTACCGCATGCCGCCCGACGCACCCTTCCCGGCCGCGATGGACGATGCGATGGCGGTGTGGCGGGCGGTTCTGCGCCTGCAGCGGCCCGAGAACATGGCGGTGTTCGGCACCTCGACCGGAGGCGCGATGACGCTCGCCCTGATGCTGCGCGCCCGCCAGGAGGGCCTGCCCCTCCCGGCCGCCATCGCCCCCGGCACGCCGTGGGCGGACCTCACCGAGACCGGCGACAGCTACAAGGCCAACGAGTGGCTCGACAACGTGCTGGTGTCCTACGAGGGCTATCTCACCCATGCGGCGAAGCTCTACGCGGGCACCCACGACCTGAAGGACCCGCAGCTCTCGCCGATCTACGGCGACCTGCGCGGCCTGCCCCCGACCATCCTCACCACCGGCACCCGCGACCTCTTCCTGTCGAACACCGTGCGCACCCACCGCAAGCTGCGCCAAGCCGGCGTGGAGGCCTCCCTCCAGGTGTTCGAGGGCATGAGCCACGCCCAGTACCTGTTCAACGCCGACGCGCCCGAGACCCGCGAGGTCTTCGCCGAGATCGCCGCCTTCTTCGACAAGCACCTTGGCACCGACAAGGATCCCGGCACCGACAAGCCTTCGGGCGCCGAGGCGGCGACGCGCTGACGCCCGCGCGGCGACCGGCGCGAACGCCCGCGGAACACCGCGAGGACCGTCCCCCGACCCTCGGCAAGGTCGGGCGCCGGCGCGACGAGGGGACCGGCGATCTCCCGCGGCATCCGCCGGCGATGCGCGGGATCGCCCGCCTCGGCATCCCGCAGCCACGCGACGCGAAACGGCCGGGGCTCGCGCCCCGGCCGCTCGTGTCTCAGGAGTGGGTCGAACCGATCAGCGCAGGAGCTGCAGGATGCCCTGCTGCGCCTGGTTGGCGAGCGAGAGCGCCGAGATCGCCAGCGAGTTGCGGGTCGACAGGGCCTGCGAGTTCGCCGCCTCCTCGTTCAGGTCGGCGTTGGTCAGGTTCGCCGAGCCGGTGTCGAGGATGTTGATCAGGTTCTTGGTGAAGTCCTGACGGTTCTGCACCACCGAGAGGTTCGAGCCGAAGGTCGAGGATTGCGAGCGCAGCGTGGTCGTCGCCGTAGTCAGGGCGTCGATCGTGGCGTTGATCTCGGCGTCCGACTGGAAGTCGCCCGCGACCGCGTTGAGGCCGAGGCCCGCCGCGTCGAAGCGCACGCCCTCGATGTCGAGGCCCGAGGTGTTCCTCTCGTTGAAGGCGATATGCAGGGTGTTGTCGCCGGCGCTGTTGCCGGTGCGGTAGATCAGGTTGACGCCGTTGAAGCCGGAATCCCGGGCCTGCTCGGAGATCTGCTGCAGGATCCGGTTGTACTGGGCGGCGAGCGAGGAGCGAACCGAACTCGTGCCCTTGCTGCCGCCGACGTCGGTGCCCGCGGCGGTCTGCGTCGTGGCGCTGCTCACCCCGAAGCCGATGTCGGTGGTGCCGGTCCCGACGACGGCGAGCCGCTGGGTCGATCCGGACGCCGTGGTCGCGATCTGGAGCTTGTTGTCGACCACGCTCGCCCGCACGTTGCCGGACAGGCCGGTATCCGCGTCGATGGCGTCGTTGATCCGCTTCGCCAACGCCGCCGCTGTGAGCGTCTCGCCCACGCCGGTGCTGATGTTGATCGTGGCCGCCTTGTTGTTCCCGAGCTTGAGGGTGAAGGAGGCGTTGGCGCTGGCGCCCACCGCCGTCGCGGGGAGCGTCAGGTTGCCCTTGATGGTCGCCGCGGAGGATCCGTCGGTGGCATCGACGCCGGAGGCGGTGATGCCGGCCACCGCCGTGCCGGTGCCGACCGCGGGCACGCTCTGGTTGCTGTTGGTCGTTCCGAGGCCCAGACCGGCCGTGTCGCTGGTCGTCGTCAGGGTCGGGGCCGTGGCGCCCAGGCCGACGGCGTTCGCGGTCACCTTGAGGGCGTCGGCGTCGAAGGCCACGGTGACCTCGACCGGGCCCGGCCCCGTCGCGGTGTCGAGCTGACGCTGGATGGCTTCGGCGACCTTGGCCTGGCTGGCGGAGGCGCCGATCGCGACGCCGTTCTTGTCGAGGCTCTGCGCGTTGATCGTAACATCGGCGGTGTTGGTGCCGTCGGAGATCGTGAAGACGCTCGACCGTCCGCTGCTGAGATCGATGGTCGGCGCCGCCGTTCCGCCGGCGGTCACGCTCGCGCCGGCACCGATCCCGAGCCCGATCGTGTCGCTAGCGGCGGTGATCGCGGGCGGGGTCGTGCCGGTGTTGGGTCCGACGAAGACGAGCTGGTCGGCGCCGTCCAGGTACGCCGAGCGGCCGCCGGTGAGCTGGGCGTTGATCGCGGAGACGAGCTGCGAGCGGTTCGGGTTCGAGCCGATCGCGTTGCCGTTGGCGTCGAGCGACGCCGCGTTCAGGGTGACGGCATCGCCGCCCACCGTGAAGGACGCGGTCTTGCCGGTACCGAGATCGAGGTTGGGCGGGATCGCGGCGCCAAGCGTGGTGCTGTTCGGGGTGCTGAACAGCCCGATCTGGTCGGTGAGACCCGCGCCCGAGGTCGTGACGGTCGGCGCCGCCACGTTGTTGGCGGTCGTGGCGATCGTCAACAGGCCGCCGCCGGAGATCGACGCGGTGATGGTCGAGTCGAGCTGCTCGTTGAGCGCGTCGACGAGGTCCGCCCGGGAGACGTTGGTGTTTCCCAGCCGGGTGCCGTCGGACTTCAGGCTCTCGGCGTTGATCGTGACCGTCTGGCCGTCGACCTGGAACGTCGTGGTCTGCCCGACGCCGAGATCGACCGTCGCCGGGATCACCGCCGTGAAGGCGACCGTACCGGGCGTGCCCGCGGTGCCCGCCGTCGAGGTCGGGGCCGGGATCGTGCCGTTGGTCGGGGTGGTGGTGCTCGTCGCAGCCGCGGCCGTGCTCGCGGCGGGCGTGAAGGTGCTGAAGCCGATGCCGCTGGCGCCGGTGCCGGTGGAGGTGTCGAGGCCGCCCACGACCGAGATCTGGGCATCGGGGCCGACATCGGCCGAGGTGATGACGATCTTGTTGGCGTCGGGGCCGGTGCCGAGGCTGGCGGTGGCGGTCGAGCCGGCGTCCTTGAGCTGCTTGTTGATGGCATCGATCACGCCCTGCCGCGTGGCCGAGGTGCCGAGCGTTCCGCCCAGGGCGTCCGTCGCCGAGGACGATGTCAGCGTGACGGCGACCGAGCGGGCGCCGTCGCCGACCGTGAAGGTCGCGCTGGTGCCGGCCGCGAAGGCCGTGGTGGCGGCCAGCGCCGCGTTCGCCGTGACCTTGGCGGCACCCGGGGCGGTGGTGGACTTGCCGTAGCCGATGTCCACGGTCGCGTTCGCCGACCCCGCGACCTTGAGCTGCGCGGCGGCGCCGGTCGCCGTCGTCGTGAAGGTGATGCGGCCGTCCGGGCTCGTGCCGGCGGTGACCTTGCCGCTGAGCGAGGCGCTGTTGGCGATCTGGCCGTTGATGGCGGTGAGGAGCTGGTCGGAGGTCACCTTGGTCAGATCGGGGCCGGAGCCGGCGAGCGTCGTCGCATCGAGCCGGATCGTGGTCTTGGTCACCCCGCCGTCGAGGGAGATGTCGAGGGAGGCGTCCTTGGCGGCGCTGGAGAGATCAAAGGTGGTGACGCCGGCGGCGCTGGTGGTGCCGAGGCTGGCCAGCGTCGCGCCGCCGGTGACCTTGGCGGCCTGGGCCGAGGCCCCGCCCAGCACCCCGCCGGTGCCGCCGGTCTTGTCGGCGAGCGCCTGCTGAGCGGTCGACTTCGCGGTGTCGATCAGCTTCTGGAGCGAGGTGATGCCCTGGTTCGCCGACTGGATCGCCTGGATGCCGTTGGAAATACCGTCGAGCAGGCTGCTCAGATCTGAGGACCGCGCCGTCAGACTCTGCGCCGTGAAGAAGTTGGTCGGGTTGTCGAGGGCCGAGTTGACCTTCTTGCCGGTCGAGAGTCGGCTCTGCGTCGTCGAGAGCAGGCTCGCGGTATCCTGGAGCGACAGCAAATTCTGACGCGTCGCGGCCGAAAGAGTGATGCTGGAAGCCATCGCGCGATGTCCAATCGAAGCGGAACGCCAAAATTTTTTTGGCCGGGTCAGTGAACGCCGCGAAGATTGATGGACTCGATAAAATGCTCAGCTTCGAAGCTCGATTATGTCGCTTTCGATTCGTTATATGTACCATTTTGTCTCAATGCAATTTTAAGGATGAAAATGTCTGAGATAAGGGTCGTTCCGTCTCAGTTCGTCTGATTTGCCGTTGGGGCAGGTTTGCGCGGCGTGCTACGACGATGCGTCGCCGCCTCCACCCGGGGCGCCGCTGCCCGCGGCGCGCCGCCCGCCACCGCATCCCCTCCCCCGTGCCGACGCTCCTTCATCACCGCTTCGCCCCACCCAGCGATCCGGCCGCCCTCGGCCCGGCATGGTGCGAGCAGATCGCCCCCATGTCCCGGGCGGAGCTGACGCGCCCGGCGGCGGGGCGCGTCGGCCTGTCGACCTTCCATCTCGGCGAGGTCATCGTCGGCGAGATGGCGGCCCCGGCCCAGCGCCTGGAGCGCACCGAGCAGATGATCGCCCGGCAGGGCCTCGACCACGTGCTGATGCAGTTCCACGAGAGCGGCACCAGCCGCGTCGAGACCGCCCGCCACCGGGCTTCCGTCGCGGCCGGCCAGGTCGTGCTGTTCGACCTCGCCCAGCCCGTCGTGGTGGAGGCGGATCCGGTCTCGGCGACGACGCTCCTGATGCCCCGCGCCCTCGTGACGGATGGGGTCGGCCCGATCGAGCCGCTGCACGGCCGCGCCTTCGCGTACGAGGCCGATCCGGTGAAGCAGCTGCTCCACACCTACCTGCGGGGGCTGATCGCCTGCGGCACGCAGCTCGCGCCGCACCAGCTCTCGGGCGTGTCGCAGGCCGCCTCCAAGCTGTGCGGCGCAGGCTTCCGCCCGGAGGCGGGCGCGGCCGATCCGGTCGAGTTCGGGACGCATGTCGCCATCCGGCAGTTCATCCAGCGCGAGCTTCATTCGGCGGATCTCGGCGTCGAGACGCTCACCGCCCGGTTCGGCCTCTCGCGCGCCACGCTCTACCGGCTGTTCGCGGCGGAGGGCGGCGTCGTCCACTACATCCGCGACCGCCGCCTGATGCAGGCGCTGCGGCTCCTGACCGAGGCCGGCAGCCATCGGCGGGTGTCGCAGGTCGCCTACGCCACCGGCTTCGCGGACGAGAAGACCTTCAGCCGCGCTTTCCGGCGCCGCTTCGGCATGCTGCCGCGCGAGGCGCGCGCCGCCGCGCCGGCCGCACCGCCCCCGTCCGGGGACGCCGCGGTGCTGCACGGCTGGATCCGCAGCCTCGCGGCGTGACCGGGTCTTGCCCTTCCGGCGAAACCTGCTATAGGCCGCGCCTCGCGTTCGCTCCGGCCGGGGGCTGAACGGACGGTGCCGCTTGCCGGCACAGGGGCTTCGCGCCCCGGCGTCCCGTGTCTCCGCCTTCGAACAACCGCTCGGGCCTTCAGCAGGCTCGAAGGGCTTGGCGCCGTGCGACGCGACCGAAACCGGCCCGACCGCCCCATCCCTGCGGCGCGACGGCCCCACCCGAGGACAAGGCCCAATGGCTCTCTACGAGCACGTGTTCCTGGCCCGCCAGGACGTGACCTCGCAGCAGGTCGAATCGATGGTCGACACCTTCAAGGGCGTCATCGAGGCGAACGGCGGCAAGGTCGAGAAGACCGAGATGTGGGGCGTGAAGTCCCTCGCCTACCGCATCCGCAAGAACCGCAAGGCCCACTTCGCGCTCCTCAACATCGACGCTCCCCCGGCGGCGCTCGCCGAGATGGAGCGGCAGATGCGGATCTCCGAGGACATCCTGCGCTTCCTCACCATCCGGGTCGAGGCGCTGGAGGCCGAGCCCTCCGCGATGATGCAGAAGCGCGACCGCGACGAGCGCAAGGACCGCGAGCGCGGCCGGCGCCGCGACGAGGACGGCTTCGGCGGCGGTGACCGCGGCGACCGTGGTGACCGCGGCGGCGACCGGAACGAGGAGAACTGATCATGGCGTTCGGTGCTGGTGGCGGCGGTGGCCGTCGTCCGTTCTTCCGTCGGCGCAAGACCTGCCCGTTCTCGGGCCCCAACGCCCCGAAGATCGACTACAAGGACGTGAAGCTGCTCTCCCGCTACGTCTCGGAGCGCGGCAAGATCGTGCCCTCCCGCATCACCGCGGTCTCGGCCAAGAAGCAGCGCGAACTCGCCCAGGCGATCAAGCGCGCCCGCTTCCTCGGCTTCCTGCCCTACGTGATCCGCTGAGCGCGCGACTCCCCCGATAATCCCAACCCGGCGGGCCTTTGGCCCCGCCGGGGTCGTTGGGGCGGCGCCCGCCCCTAACCCCGCCCGATCCCCGGGCGGCGGGACAGCGGATCGACCATGGCCCATTCCCTCGGCATCGGCGTCGTCGCCGGCCTCGTCTCGGCCCTCCTCATCGGGGTGATCGTCAAGGCGACGCCGCTGGCGCTCATCCTCTACCTGCTCGCTCCGCTGCCGATCCTGATCGTGGCGCTGGGCTGGAGCCACCGGGCCGGGCTCGTCGCCGCCGCCACCGGCACGCTCGCCCTCTGCCTCGCCGCCTCGCCCCTGCGGGGCCTCGCCTTCCTGGTCTCGACCGCGCTACCGGCCTGGTGGCTCGGCTACCTCTCGCTGCTCGGCCGCCCGGCGCCGAACGGCGGGCCGGGGCTCGAATGGTATCCCGTCGGCCGGCTGCTCGCCTGGGTCGCCGTCACGGCGGCGGTGGCGCTGCTCCTCGTGGTGATGCTCTCCTCGGGCGACCACGCGGCCTACGAGGAGCGCATCCGGCGCATCGCCCGGGCGGTGCTGCAGATCCAGTTCCAGGCCGTCCAGGAGGCCGGCCAGCCGCCCGGCGCCGCGCTCCCGCCCGAGAGCGACCTCGCCCGCCTCGCCGACCGCCTCGCCGGCATCGCGCCCGGCATCATGGCGGTGACCTTCACGCTGCTGCTCAGCTTCTACCTCTGGGCGGCGGGCCGCATCGTCCACCTCTCGGGCCGGCTGCCCCGGCCCTGGCCGGACATCCCCGCGACCGCGATGCCGCGCCGGGTGCTGTGGGGCCTCGCCCTCGCGGGCCTGCTCACCCTGGCGCCGGGCTATGCCGGCACCTTCGGGGTGGGGCTCCTGGGCGCGCTCAGCGCCGCGCTGGCGCTCCAGGGCCTCGCCGCGGTGCACGACCGCAGCCGGGGTCGGCCGGGCCGCACGCCGCTGCTGATCGGCCTCTACGTGCTGATCGTCCTCACCCAGGGCCTCGCCTTCGCGGCGCTGTCCCTGTTCGGCCTCATCGACGCCCTGCTCGGCCTGCGCCGCCGCACCGCGGAGGCGCCGACCCCGTGACCCATCCGGCCGGACTTCCGGCCGCATGCCGCCGGCCGCCAAGCGGCCGCACCCCATCCGACCCAAAGGAGAGACGACGATGGAAGTGATCCTGCTCGAACGCGTGGCCAAGCTCGGTCAGATGGGCGAGACCGTGAAGGTCCGCCCGGGCTTCGCCCGCAACTACCTGCTCGCCCGCGGCAAGGCCCTGCGCGCCACCGAGGCGAACAAGAAGCGCTTCGAGGACCAGCGCGCTCAGCTGGAGGCCCGCAACCTGGAGCGCCGCACGGAGGCGCAAGGAGTGGCCGACAAGCTCGACGGGCAGAGCTTCGTGCTCATCCGCCAGTCCGGCGAGACGGGCGTGCTCTACGGCTCGGTCTCGACCCGCGACCTCGCCGAGGTGCTGACCCAGAACGGCTTCACGGTCGGCCGTGACCAGTTCAGCCTCAACCAGCCGATCAAGACGCTCGGCCTGCACACCGTCCCGGTGGTGCTGCACCCCGAGGTCGAGGTGAACGTCACGGTCAACGTCGCCCGCAGCCCCGAGGAGGCGGAGCGCCAGGCCCGCGGCGAGTCGACCGTGGTGCGCGACGAGCTCGATCTCGAGGAGCTCGGCCTCGAGGTCGGCGCGGCGCTGGCCGAGGCCGGCCCCGAGGCGGACGACCGCTAGACCGTCCCGACGGGCGGGGAATCCGGGAGAACGGGGACAATCCGCACCTCCCGGCTTGACTTGTTCCGCTTTCGTTCCAGCATACCGGGGCCCGCCGCGCGACAGCCGGCGGGCCCCGTTGCGTTTGGGCGGGCCCGGCAAGGGCCGTGGATCCGTCCGGATCAAGCTTTGGTCAAGGATGGCGGTGCGATGGTCGCCGCCGGACGAATCAGGATCGCGCGCCTCCCGGGCCGCGACGAGACGGAGCCCGCCGGATGGCCATTCCCAGCACCCTGACGGCGAACCTGGAGCCGGTGACGCAGGAATACCGCGTCGCGCCCCACAACATCGACGCCGAGCAGGCGCTGCTGGGGGCCATGCTGGTCAACAACGACGCCTACTACCGGGTCTCGGACTTCCTGCTGCCCGAGCACTTCATGGAGGAGGTGCACCGGCGGATCTTCGAGGTGGCGGTCAGCCTGATCAAGGCGGGCAAGCTCGCCTCGCCGATCACCCTCAAGACCTATCTGGGCGACGCCGACCTCGGCGGCCTCACGGTGAGCCAGTACCTCGCGCGGCTCGCCGCCGAGGCCACCACGGTGATCAACGCCGAGCATTACGGCCGCACGATCTACGACCTCGCGCTGCGCCGCCGCCTCATCACCATCGGCGAGGACCTCGTCAACGGCGCCTACGAGGCCCCGGTCGAGACCTCGCCGCGCGACCAGATCGAGGCCACCGAGCGGCGCCTCTACGAACTCGCCGAGACCGGCAAGTACGACGGCGGCTTCCAGAAATTCTCCGACGCCCTGACGGCCGCCGTCGACATGGCGGCCAAGGCCTATCAGCGCGAGGGGCGGCTGTCGGGCATCGCCACCGGCCTGTCCGACCTCGACGCCAAGATGGGCGGGCTGCAGGCCTCCGACCTGATCATCCTCGCGGGGCGCCCCGGCATGGGCAAGACCTCGCTTGCCACCAACATCGCCTTCAACATCGCCAAGGCCTACACGGGCGAGAAGCAGCCCGACGGCACGGTGAAGACCGTGAACGGCGGCATCGTCGGCTTCTTCTCGCTCGAAATGTCGGCCGAGCAGCTCGCCACCCGCATCATCGCCGAGCAGTCGGGCGTCGCCTCCTACAAGATCCGCCGCGGCGACATCCGCCCGGAGGATTTCTACAAGATCACCGACGCCGCCCGGGACATGCAGACGATCCCGTTCTACATCGACCAGACCGGCGGCCTCTCGATCGCGCAGCTCGCCGCCCGCGCGCGCCGGCTCAAGCGCCAGCGCGGCCTCGACCTCCTGGTGGTGGACTACCTCCAGCTCCTCTCCGGCGCCGCCAAGAAGGGCGACAACCGCGTGCAGGAGATGACCGAGATCACCACCGGCATGAAGGCCCTGGCCAAGGAGCTGGAGGTGCCGATCATCGCCCTCTCGCAGCTCTCCCGCCAGGTCGAGACCCGCGACGACAAGCGGCCGCAGCTCTCGGACCTGCGCGAATCGGGCTCGATCGAGCAGGACGCCGACGTGGTGATGTTCGTCTTCCGCGAGGAGTACTACGTCAAGAACAAGAAGCCGCGCGAGGGCACGGAAGAATTCTTCACCTGGGAGGCGGAGATGAACCGGGTCTACGGCAAGGCCGAGGTGATCCTGGGCAAGCAGCGCCACGGCCCGACCGGCACCGTCGAGCTGCAGTTCGACGCCGAGATCACCCGCTTCTCGAACCTCGCCCACGGCGACCGGCTGCCCGAGCAGATGTGATAGGCTCCTGCGGGTGCCGACGCCTCCCCGCGCCGGCCGCGATGGAGATCGGCGGATGGCTCCTCCGGACACCCTGACCGCGGACCGCCCGATCGGTGCGCGGGACGAAGGCTACGACGGCGACCTCTACACCTGGGCGATGCAGCAGGCGGAGCATCTGCGTCGCGGCGAATGGTCGAAGCTCGACGCTGCGAACGTCGCGGAGGAGATCGAGGAGGTGGGGCGCGAGCTGTACAACCGCCTGGAGAGCGCGCTCAGGGTCATCCTCCTGCATCTCCTCAAGTGGGATCATCAACCGGAGCGGCGCTCGCGCAGCTGGACGGTCTCGATCCGCACCCAGCGGGTGATCGCGGAACGCATCCTCGCGCGACACAGGGGGCTGACGCATCGCCTGGACGAAGCCGTCGGGCAGGCCTATCGCCTCGCCGTGATCGAGGCGGCGGGCGAGACCGGGCTCGACGACGAGGTGTTTCCGCCGGATTGCCCCTATGCGCTCGACGAGATCATGAATCGTCCCATTCCCTGGCCTGCGACCGAGGGCGGCCGGTCATGACGGAGAGCCACGGCGCCCGCCTGACCATCGACCTCGGCGCGCTCGCGGCGAACTGGCGGATCCTCGCCGCGCAGGCCGCGGGCGCGGAATGCGCCGCCGTGATCAAGGCCGATGCCTATGGCTGCGGCATCGCCCGCGCCGCCCCCGCCCTGTGGCGGGCCGGCTGCCGGACCTTCTTCGTCGCCCATCTGTCGGAGGCTGAGGCCGCGCGGAGGGCGGTGCCGGAGGCGGTGATCTACGTCCTCAACGGGTTTCCGCCGGGGAGCGCCGACGCCTACCGGGCAGGCGGCTTCCGGCCCGTCCTCGGCGCCCGGGCCGAGATCGCCGAATGGGCGCAGACGGGCCGGGCGCCCGGCGGCGCCCTGCCCGCGGCGCTCCACGTCGATACCGGCATGAACCGGCTCGGCCTGAGCGTGCCGGAGGCGCTCGACCTCGCGGGGGATCCCGGGCTCGGCGCGCCCTCGCTCCTGATGAGCCATCTCGTCAGCGCCGAGGTGGCGGGCGATCCCCTCAACGCCCGGCAGGTGGCGGACTTTGCCCGCCTGCGCGCCGCCTTCCCGGGCGTGCCGGCCTCGCTGGCGAACTCCTCGGGCATCTTCCTCGGGCCGGAGGCCCGCCACCAGATGGTGCGGCCGGGCTACGCGCTCTACGGCGGCAATCCGACGCCGGAGCGTCCGAACCCGATGCGGCCGGTGGTGCGGCTCGACGCCCGGATCCTGCAGCTGCGCGACGTCTCGCGCGGCGAGACCGCGGGCTACAACGCCCGCTGGACCGCACCGGGGCCGCGCCGCCTCGCCACGCTGTCGGTCGGCTACGCGGACGGCTACCCGCGCTCGGCCTCCGGGCGCGGGGCGGCCCTGGTCGGCGGGGTGCTCTGCCCCTTCGTCGGCACCGTCTCGATGGACCTCATCATCCTCGACGTCACCGACGCGCCCGCGGCCGCGCTGGAGCGCGGGGCGCCCGCGACCCTGATCGGCGATCGACTCGACGTGGACGAGGTCGGGCGGCGGGCCGGCACCATCGGCTACGAGATCCTGACGAGCCTGGGGAAACGCTACGATCGTCACTATATCGGAGATGATCCCGCCGCCGGATGACGCACGGCCCCTCCCCTGCCTGCGGCGGGGCTTCCCCGCGCCTCACCCCGCCCCCGCCGCCCCCTGCATCCCATGGCCAAATCCCACCAGACCTTCGTCTGCCAGTCCTGCGGGGCGGTCTACAACCGCTGGCGCGGGCGCTGCGAGGCGTGCAACGGCTGGAACACGATCGTGGAGGAGACCGGCCCGGCGAGCCCGGCGGCCGGCCCGGTCGCCACGCGGCCGAGCCGCGCCAAGGGCCGGGTCTTCCCCCTCGAAGGCCTCACCGGCGAGGCCAAGCAGGCCCCCCGCACGCCGTCCGGCATCGCCGAACTCGACCGGGTCACGGGCGGCGGCTTCGTGCGCGGCTCGGTGATCCTGCTCGGGGGCGATCCCGGCATCGGCAAGTCGACGCTGCTGATGCAGGCCTCCGCGGCGCTGGCCGCCCGGGGGGAGCGCGTCGCCTACATCTCGGGGGAGGAAGCGGTGGGGCAGGTGCGGCTGCGGGCCGAGCGGCTCGGGCTGGCGCAGGCCCCGGTCGAACTCGCCGCCGAGACCAACGTGGAGGACATCGTCGCGACGCTGTCGCAGGGCCGCCCGCCGGCGCTGGCGATCATCGACTCGATCCAGACCATGTGGACCGAGACGGTAGAATCGGCGCCCGGCACGGTCACGCAGGTGCGCGGCTCGGCCCAGAGCCTGATCCGCTTCGCCAAGACCACCGGCACGGCGGTGATCCTCGTCGGCCACGTCACCAAGGACGGGCAGATCGCCGGCCCCCGCGTGGTCGAGCACATGGTGGATGCGGTCGCCTCCTTCGAGGGCGACCAGGGGCACCATTTCCGCATCCTGCGGGCGGTGAAGAACCGCTTCGGCCCCACCGACGAGATCGGCGTGTTCGAGATGACCGACGGGGGGCTGGCCGAGGTGCCGAACCCCTCGGCGCTGTTCCTGGCGGGCCGCGACCTCGCCGCGCCCGGCACCGCGGTCTTCGCCGGCATGGAGGGCACCCGCCCGCTCCTCGTGGAGATCCAGGCCCTGGTCGCGCCCTCCGCGCTCGGCATGCCGCGCCGCGCGGTGGTGGGCTGGGACCCCAACCGCCTCTCGATGGTGCTGGCGGTGCTGGAGGCCCACGGGGGCATCCGGCTCGGGGGCCACGACGTCTACCTCAACGTGGCGGGGGGCCTGCGCATCTCCGAGCCCGCCGCCGATCTCGCGGTGGCGGCCGCCCTAGTCTCGTCCCTGTCGGGCACGCCGCTGCCCTCGGACGCGGTCTATTTCGGCGAGATCGGCCTCTCGGGCGCGGTCCGTCCTGTGGCGCAGGCGCCCGCGCGGCTCAAGGAGGCCCAGAAGCTCGGCTTCGCCAAGGCGCTGATGCCGCAGGGCCGCGGCGAGGCCGCCGAGCGGGGCCTGTCCGCGGAGGCGCTGCGACACATCGCCGACCTCGTGGCGGGCGTGGCCGCGGGCCGGGCCGGCCGCAAGGGAGCGGACGCCAAGCGCGCGCGCCTGCCGGCCTACGACGACGAGAGCTGAGCGCGAAGCGGCGGGGGCCACCCCGGGTGACGGAATGGCCGCGGCAGAGTATAGGACGGAGGCGGCCAGGGGCGGCCGCACCGCTTGCCCTCAACGTCGCGCGCTCCCGGTCGTTCCTGAGATGCCGTTCTCCGTCCTCGATCTCGTCGTCCTCGGTGTGGTGGTGATCTCCGCCCTGCTCGCGGCGGTGCGCGGCTTCACCCGGGAGGTGCTGGCCATCGTCGCCTGGGTCGCCGCCGCGGCGCTCGCCTGGTACCTGCACCCGATGCTGCAGCCGACGCTGATGCAGCACATCTCGAGCGAGACCGTGGCCCGCGTGGTCTCGATCGCCGCGATCTTCCTCGCCACCCTGCTGGTCGTCTCGATCATCACGGTGAAGATCTCGGACCTCATCCTCGATTCGCGCATCGGCGCCATCGACCGCAGCCTCGGCCTCGCCTTCGGGGCGGCGCGCGGCTTCCTGATCTGCGTGATCGGCTGGGTCTTCCTGGCATGGCTGGTGCAGGGCAAGGTGCCGGACTGGGCGCAGCAGGCCCGCTCCAAGGACATCCTCGACAACACCGGCCAGAAGCTCGTGGCGATGCTGCCGGGCAACCCCGACGAACTGCTCAAGCAGTTCGGCAAGCGCAAGCCCGAGGCCGATCCCGGCACCGATGCGCCGGCCGAGGCCGACACGCCCCCGCAGCGCCGCACCGACGCGGCCCCGACGCGGCGGTGAGGCCTGCACCGGACGAGAGACCGGGCGATCCGGGACGAGGCGGCAGGCCAGCCCTGCACGCCACGCGCATCCGCGCCTTGGCTCCGCCCCACTCCATTCCTACATGAGCGGCACGGTGCCGGCCCGGATCTGCCGGAGACTCGTTTGTGTCGTGGATGAGCGGATCGTCGGCCTCGCGGGAGCATGCGGGGTGGGCTAGCCAGGGTCGTTGCAGGACCGGCCGCGAGGGATTTTGCATCATGGCAGATCGACAGGAAGCGCGCCGGTTCGCCCCCCAGGGCAGCGACGCGTTCGAGCCCGCATGGGATTTCGACGGCGACCAGCTTCGCGAGGAATGCGGCGTCTTCGGCATCCACGGCCATCCCGACGCCGCCGCCATCGTGGCGCTCGGCCTGCACGCCCTCCAGCACCGCGGGCAGGAGGCGGCCGGCATCGTCTCGTTCGACGGGCGGGTGTTCCACTCGGAGCGCCGCCTCGGCCTCGTGGGCGATTCCTTCTCCGACCTCGCGACGATCGAGCGCCTGAAGGGCACCGCGGCGATGGGGCATGTGCGCTACTCGACCACCGGCGAGACCATCCTGCGCAACGTCCAGCCGCTCTTCGCCGAGCTGGAGACCGGCGGCCTCGCGGTGGCGCATAACGGCAACCTCACCAACGGGCTGCTGCTGCGCCGCCAGCTCGTGCGCGACGGCGCCATCTGCCAGTCGACCTCCGACACCGAGGCCATCCTCCATCTCGTCGCCCGCTCGCGCCACGTGCGCATCGTCGACCGGGTGATGGATGCGCTGCGCCAGATCGAGGGCGCCTACGCCCTCGTGATGATGACGAACAAGAAGCTGATCGGCGCGCGCGATCCCCTCGGCATCCGCCCGCTGGTGCTCGGCGAACTCGACGGACGCTACATTCTCGCCTCCGAGACCTGCGCCCTCGACATCATCGGCGCGCGCTTCGTGCGCGACATCGAGAACGGCGAGATGGTGGTGATCTCGGACGAGGGCATCCGCTCGATCCGCTTCGCCCCCGAGCAGCAGCTGCGCCCCTGCATCTTCGAGTACATCTACTTCGCAAGGCCGGATTCGGTCGTGAACGGCAAGAACGTCTACGCGGTGCGCAAGAGCATCGGCGTCGAACTCGCCAAGGAGGCGCCCGCCGACGCCGACATCGTGGTGCCGGTGCCGGATTCCGGCGTGCCCGCGGCGCTGGGCTACGCGCAGGAGACCGGCCTGCCGTTCGAGATGGGCATCATCCGCAACCATTATGTCGGGCGCACCTTCATCCAGCCGACCCAGTCCGTGCGCGAACTCGGCGTGCGGATGAAGCACTCGGCGAACCGCGCCGCGATCGCCGGCAAGCGCATCGTGCTCGTGGACGACAGCCTCGTGCGCGGCACCACCTCGGTGAAGATCGTGCGCATGATGCGCGAGGCCGGCGCCGCCGAAGTGCATTTCCGCATCGCCTCGCCGCCGATCACGCATCCGGACTTCTACGGCATCGACACGCCCGAGAAGGAGAAGCTGCTCGCCGCCACCCACGACCTGGAGGGCATGCGCCGCTACATCGGCGCCGATTCCCTCGCCTTCCTGTCGATCCCGGGCCTCTACCGGGCGATGGGCGAGGAGGGCCGGGATGCGGCCTGCCCGCAATACACCGACCATTGCTTCACCGGCGACTACCCGACCCCGCTCACCGATCTGGCGGTGGCCTCGCCGCGGCGCATGGCGATCCTGGCCGAGGCGGACTGACCCGATGACCGACACCCTCACGGCCACTCCCCTCGCGGAGCGGATCGCCGTCGTGACCGGCGCCTCGCGCGGCATCGGCCGGGCGGCGGCGCTGGCGCTGGCCGCCGCCGGCGCCCACGTGATCGCGGTGGCGCGCACCCAGGGCGCGCTGGAGGATCTCGACGACGCGATCCGCCAGGGCGGCGGCTCGGCCACCCTCGTCCCCCTCGACCTCAAGGATTACGACGCCATCGACCGGCTCGGCGCGGCGATCAACGAGAGGTGGGGCCGGCTCGACATCCTGATCGGCAATGCCGGGGTGCTCGGCGCCCTGATGCCGCTCGGGCATATCGACCCGAAGGTCTGGGCCAACGTGATGGACGTCAACCTCACGGCGAACTGGCGCCTGATCCGCTCGCTCGATCCGCTGCTGCGCCGCTCCGACGCGGGCCGGGCGGTGTTCGTGTCGTCCGGGGCCGCAGCGAGCTGCCGGGCCTACTGGGGCCCCTACGCGGTCTCCAAGGCCGCCCTGGAGGCGCTGGTGCGCACCTACGCGGCCGAGACCGCCACCACGCCGGTCAAGGCCATGCTCCTCAATCCCGGCCCTCTGCGCACCGCCATGCGGCAGGCCGCGATGCCGGGCGAGGACCCCGAGACCCTGCGCACGCCCGAGGATCTGGCGCCCCATATCGTGCGCCTCGCGAGCCCGGCCTGGACGGACAGCGGCGTGATCTACGACTTCCCGACCGGCCGGGTGCTGTCGCCGCAAGGTCCCGCCTGACTCAGGCCCGATCCGCCGGATCGACCGGACCCTTCATGCCGGGCGCTGACCCGGCTTGATCCGAGCAAGGATTGTATCCGGAAAGATTCTTCGTAATACACGTGAGGCACCTGCCGTTGTGGGGGAGCCT
Source organism: Methylobacterium isbiliense (assembly GCF_022179325.1). Lineage (GTDB taxonomy): Bacteria > Pseudomonadota > Alphaproteobacteria > Rhizobiales > Beijerinckiaceae > Methylobacterium > Methylobacterium isbiliense. Next base: position 60,288 of record NZ_BPQQ01000047.1, read on the forward strand.
CCGACATGGCATCCGGCTTCGCGCGCTCGCCCATCCTGATCGGGATCACCGGTCGCCGCTGGTTCGACCTGGGAGATCCGGACCGGGATAGAGCCGCAGCGGAAGCATTCAAGCACCGGATCGCGCTCTGCCTCGCAGTGCTGGACGACAAGTTCAAGTATACACCGAAAGTATTGCTGACAGGAGCGGCGATCGGGGCGGACCTCTTGGCGCTCCGGGCAGCGCTTGAACGGTCCGAATTGTGGTCCGCGGCGGTGATCCTGCCGTTCTCTCGCGATCTCTTCGAGGAGGATTTCCGTCCGGACGCCGACGAACTCCTGCGCCGGTGGCAGGGCCTGAACCGCGACGGCGAAGCGGAGGCGGGGACCGCGTGGCTGGCGGGCTGGGAGACCCGTCACGACGCGTACCGCAGGGAGCTGTCCGACTGCCTCGACAACCATCCCGACCGGGTGCTGGTGCGCTGCCTTCCCGGGCTGCGGATGGCGGACGGCCGGAGAGCGGCCGCCGCGGACCTCTCCCGCGACACGCCCGGGCGCGATCCCGCGGTGAGGCAGGCGCATTACGAGCAGGTCGGCCAGTGGATCGCCGCGGCCTCGACCGTGATGCTGGCCGTGCTGGGCGACGACGCGAGGCCGTCCGCGAAGGCCACCGGCGGGACCGCGCGGATCGTGGCCGTCCGCCGCGTGGGGCGTCCGGACGCGGCGGGCGTCGCGGTGGCCGAGCGGAGCGACGTGCTGCGCCAGCACTGGTCGCCGGTCCTGCGGCCCCCGGGCCGGCACGTGTGGCTGGTCGGCCCCGCCGCAGGAGGAGCGCCCGGCCTCCCCGCCGCGATCCTCGGCCCGCTCGGCCGATGGCCGGCCAGCGCCGACGCCCCCGCCGATGATCCACCGCTCCACGGCGAGCGGCACGGGCACGCCGAGCCGGCCCGCGGCCCGGACGCGCTTCTGGGCGAGAGCCTCACGACCGCGGCGATGTTCGCGCGCTTCCACCGGCACGCGACGTGGTACGGCGCGCGGCACAGGGCGGAACAGCGCATCGGGAGCCGGCACCGGGCGGCGTGGCTGCCGAAGCGGCTCCTTGCGCTCGGGTACTCTGCGCGAAGCCTGTGGGGCAGACCGCCGCTCAAGGTCTCGATGACCCCGCAACCCCCCGGCGACGCGATCGGGGAGGTCCGCGGTCGCCTGCGCTGGGGACAGAGCCGGTCGAAGTTCCTGGCGAAGGCGTCGTTCCTCGCCACGGCCCTCCTGTTCCTGGCCAGCCTTCTGGCCTTCGAGGTCTTCGCGAAGTTCGCGCCTCACCGTCCGGCCATTCTGGCCGCCTACGTCGTCTGCATCGCCGCAACCGGTCTCCTCATCGTGACGGCCACGCTGCGGCGATGGCAGCCGCTCTCGGAGGACAGCCGCTCGATCAGCGAGATGCTGCGGGTCCAGCGCGCATGGTGGGCCGCCGGTCTCCCGAACCGGGTCGACCGCGAGCACCTGCAGGGCGTCTCGGCCGATCTCGCCCCCATTCGCGACGCGACGACCACGCTGCTGGCCTGGATCTGGCTTCGCGGCGGCTGGCCGGGCGACACGCCGCAGCACCCTGACGGCACGCGGGCGTTCGACTGGCCCACCGTGTACGGCGACGCGCACCGGGTCCGCGCCGAGCGCGCGCCGCGCTCCCCGGCCGGGTGGATCGGCGAGCAGATCGGCTACTTCCGGAAGGCCGGACGGGCGCGCGAGAACGCCGCCCACAGGGCCGAGGCCGGCAGCTGGTTCGTCTTCGTCGGCGCGTGGTGGCTGGCGGTTCTGGTTCTGGTCTGGTCCGCATCCTACGCGGTGAAACACGCCTTCGCCGGGATCTCGCACCTCGTGCGCATCCTCGCGGGCGACGGCACCGCGCTGCCGGTCTCGGTGGCGGCGGCGCTGCTCCTTGCGGCGGCGGCGGCGCTGCCGCTCGGGTGGTGCCTGCGGATCTCGACGTTGCACGGCAGGGAGCCGACCCGGATCCGGCGCTGGATCAGGACCGGCCTGCGGCCGCTCCCGAGCGCCCTGCTCATCGGCGCCGCCTGCATGGCGCTCGCGCCGGCCCTGATCGAGACGACCACGGTGCCGGAGGAATCCGCGGCCAAGTATGCGGCCCTGGTGTCGATCGCCCTGATGATCGGAGCGACGGGCGCGTGGCGCTTCCTGGCCGAAAAACTCGGCTTCGAAGCCGAGGCGCTGGAGTACAAGGACGCCCTGGCGCGCTTCCGCCTCGCCGAGGAGGCGCTCGCAGCCGAGACCGACGAGCACGGCCGGCCCCGGGACGTCGCACGCGCGCAGGCCATCGTCCACGATCTCGGCCGTCTGGCCCTGGTCGAGAACGAGGCGTGGCTCAAATCGCGCCGGGAGCGTCCGCTGACGCCGCTCGCCGGATGATCAGGTGCTGCTGCCGCGCGAGGCGGGCCGGGACGGTCCCAGAGCGTCCTGGCGCTTGGCAATCTCGCTCTTCGCCCACAGCCGCCAAAGATCAGCGAGGCTGACCCCGGGAAACACCTCGGCCTTCTCCGGGTCACGTCGTCCCGCCTTGGCAGCCATGGCACCGGCACGAAAATCGGCCAAGTTGATCACGTCGGCCATGAACCTTGTCCTTGCTGCCACGGCGGCTTCAGATCGTATCCGGGCCGGCGCAGGATTTCTCTCGGGCTGATCGCATGTATCGCTCCTTATGGTTAGCAGTCGGTTAATCTCCCGCCGCTGGCATCCGTGACGGGTCTGTCTCAAATTGAAACAAAGCGTTGACGCAAAGATTTTTCTGTGCCTCATTCCCGACACCGCAATTATCACGACTTGACCGCCCATGTCGTTCAGGTTCGACACCGAGAAGTGCTTCATCATCAGCCCGATCGGGCGTCTCGACGATCCGGCCGACACGGTGAGGATCCATGTCGAGCGCGTCCGGACGGAACTGATCGATGCCGCTCTCGCGCTCGCCAACAAGACGCTTGGCATCAATCTATGCTCGTACCGCGCAGACATGCAGGCGGAGGCGCGCGACATATGGCGCGCCGTTCTGAAATCGATCCTCTCCGATCAGCTCATTTTTGTCGTCCTGACCTATGATCGCCCGAACGTCTACTACGAACTCGGGATCGCACACTCGGCCGCCCGGCCGGTCATCATCCTCAAGGACAGCCGCCTCCAGCGACGCGAGTTCGACACCTACCACCTGCAGACGATCTCCTACTCGCTCGGGGAGGCGGGAGCGGGCGGACAGTCGACCGATGTGAACCTTCCGGTCGAGGAACTCGCGAACGCCATCGTCGAGACCTACCGGAAGGGCGAAGGCGACGTCGCCTTCGACACACCCGTCTACGACCCGTTGAACAAGCAGAATGCCCGTCTGACCGTCTTCAACAAGTTCCTGGACCTCAAGTATCCGGACTGGAGCCGACTGCTGAATCAGGCGGAAAAGTCGATCGATTTCGTCGGGACGACCCTTCTGGATCTCAGCAAGGTCGACAACGATCACTTCCTGCTGCCGGACGGCAACAAGACCATCAAGGTTTCGCTGGTCGACTTCATCAGCTTCAAGGTGCTGTTCGCCGGCCTCGACGTCACGGTCTGCATCTGCCATGAGGACAACCCGTCCCTGGAATCGACGCTGAAGGGATCCCGGGCCGGGGTCGATCCTCGCTTCCACGATCAGGTCAAGGAGGAGATCGACTGGTCGACGCGGCGCTGGATGGCCGTTGCGGAAGCGATCGACCGCCACGACACGAGCATGCTGCGAGAGTTCTCCTTCGCCCGCCTGCGCGAGCAGGTCGCGGAGCCGTTGCCGCAGGAGAGACGGGGCACCTTCCGCTTCGTCAAGCTGCGGCACGGCCAGGTCAAGTTCCGCATGACCCTCACCGATCAGCACGTCCTGGCAACGCCCGTCCTCTACCGCCACGGCCGCAACAGCGGCGGGCCGGCGATCCGCGCCCGGGCCGACCACGCTTTCTACCAGGCGATGCGCGGCGAACTCGATCACCTGCTGGAGGTCAACCAGGACCACGTGATGGCCGTCGTCGGGCCCGGCTTGTCGCGTCGCTCCGGCTGAGCGGGTCAGGCGGCCGGGGAGCGGCAGCGATAGGCGTGGAATGCGATGATGCCGGCTGCCATGGCGACGTTCAGGTTCGGCGTTCCGTCGCGCGCCACCGTCTGGCGGCCGGGCTCGATCGACGAGAACGAGGGTGGCTTCGGCACCGGGATGTCCGGCATCGGGATGCGCAGCGGGATGTCCGCCCTCGATGCGACCTCGGCGGGCAAACCGTCGTATTCGTTGCCGAGCGCCACGATGTCGGACGGCTCCGATCGGTACTCGTCGAGGATGAGCCCGCCCGGGACAATCGTCGTCGCCAAGAATCGCCCCGTCCGGGCGAAGGCCGGAATCTCGGCGAGAGGCAGATGCCTGAATCCTCTGCGGGCGAGCGCGCCGCACGCGAAGTCGTGCACCACCCGCATCTTCTCCGGATCATCCAGAACGCGTGCGCTTCCGGCAATGACCACCGGACAGGCGAAGCTCTCGGCGACGCGCAGGATCATGCCGATATTGATGGGGGAGGCCAGATCCACCAGGAGGAGGGTCGGACCAGCGTGAGGGTCGGCCGCGCGTTGCTGGCATCCGATCACGACGCGATTTCCTGTTCGGCAGCCTGACGCGAACCTAGCATCCTCCCCGGCGATCGTGCAAAACGTTAACTCTGCGGCGAGGCGGTCCGATGTTCACGTCCGTGAAGCGAAGTGCGGTGCTGGCGAGGGAGGTGGTCCGGCTGGAGCCGCGCTACGCCGGCGAGGCCGAGGCGCTCGCCGCGCTGTTCGAGCACCCGGAGCGCGCGGCGACGGCGGCGTTGCCGGATCGGATCGTCGCGGCGCGGCGCGGCGCCACCCTGCGCGCCTGGGCCGACGGCCTGCCGGCCTGGAACGCGAGGGCCTCCGAGCGGATCGGGTTCCTGCGGCAGATCGGTCAGGACCCCCACCTCGTCCGGCTGGGCCAGCAGCTCCTCGCCGCGGATTTCGGCGGGACCACCCTCGCCCAGGGCCTGGATGCGGCGGGTGCGGTCTTCGCGGGGGATCTCATTCTGGAGCGCAGCGTGCTCGGCGGCGCGCTGCGCCTCGACGGCGCCGACGTTCTCGCCCGGTGCGATGCGGCCGATGTCCGGATCGGCCACGAGATCACGGCCGAGCAGGCACGTTTCGCAGGGCCCGTGGTTCTGGCGGGCGCGACGATCGCCAGAAGTGCCCGCTTCGGCTACGCCGCCTTCATGAGCGACCTGATCCTCGATCGCGCCCGGATCGACAAGGAGATGTGGCTCCGTCACGCCAGGATCGCGGGTGAGATCCAGATGCGCGGGGCGCATCTGCGGTCCGACGCGGGCCTGGGCGCGTGCCTGTACTGCAAGGCCGCCTCGTTCGACGGGACGGCGTTCGACGATACCGTCAGCTTCGAGGGCGCCACGTTCCAGGATCGCCTCAGCCTCGACGGGTGCGTGTTCGGCGGACGGCTGCGGCTCGCGGGCCTGACCCTCGGCGCGGGCCTCTCCGTCGCCGGCACGCGGTTCCGCGGCGAGATCATCCCGCCGCTCGATCAGATCGTCGCCTCGGCCTCGACGCCCCGCGAGATGCTGGCGACCCTGCGCAAGGCGCTCGGCGCCGAGTAGCGCGGACACGCCGGATCGCCGGCGTGTCCGCGCCGGGTCAGGCGGCCTTCATCTCCGACAGGAACTGTCCGACCTCCTGGGCGAGATTCGCGGAGTGGTGCGACAGCTCCTGGGCCGCGTGCAGCACCTGCGCGGCGGCGGTGCCGGTGGTGCTGGCCCCCTGGCGCAGCTCCGCGATGTTGCTCGTGACCTGCTCGGTGCCGCGCGCCGCCTCCTGCACGTTGCGGGTGATCTCCTGGGTCGCCGCACCCTGCTCCTCCATCGCGGCCGCGATGCTGGTCGAGTAGCGCGCCATCTCGGCGATCACCTGCCCGATGCGCTGGATGTCGGACACCGCCTCCCGCGTCGCCGTCTGGATCTCGGCGATCTGCCCGGAGATCTCCTCGGTCGCCCGGGTGGTCTGGCCGGCCAGTTCCTTGACCTCAGTCGCCACCACGGCGAAGCCGCGGCCGGCCTCGCCCGCCCGCGCCGCCTCGATGGTGGCGTTGAGCGCCAGCAGGTTCGTCTGCGCGGCGATGCTGGAGATCACCGACACGACGCTGCTGATGCGCTCGGCCGTGCCGGCCAGGCGCTGCACCGTCGCATCGGTGCGGCGGGCATCCTCCACCGCCTGACCGGCGATGTGGGACGATTGCGTGACCTGATGCACGATCTCCTGGATCGAGGCGGACATCTCCTCGCTCGCGGCCGCCACGGTCTGGACGTTGGCGGAGGTCTGCTGGGCGGCGCCCGCCACCGCGACCGATTGCCGGGCGCCCAGGTCGGCGGTGTCGGCCATCGCGGTGGCGGTGGCCTGCATCTCGCCCGCGGCACCCGAGAGCCCGCGCGTGAGGTCCGAGACCTTGGCCTCCAGCGTCCGCGTCAGCCCGTCGAGCAGGGCGGCCCGGCGCAGCTTGGCCTCAGCCTCGGCGGCCTGAGCGGCGGCCAAGTCGCGGGCGCGCAGGGCATTGTCCTTGAAGACCTGGAGCGAGCGGGCGAGCGAGCCGACCTCGTCGCGGCGCTCCGTCCCCACCACCGCGACGCCGAGATCGCCCTGCGCGAGGGCGTCCAGGGCGGCGGCCATGCCGCTCAGCGGGCGGCTCACGCCGAGCACCGCGATGGCGGCCAGCGCCGCGACCGCGAGGGCCAAGCCGCCCACTGCGATCAGGGTCAGGGACCACGAGGCGGAGGACGCCACCTCCTCGGCCTGCGCCTTGGCCGTCATGAGGTCGCGCATGTTCGCCTCGACGCGCTTCGTCACGGCCTCGACCGCCTTCTGGCGCGCCTCCCGGCCCTCGCCGGCCGAGAGCTTGAACGCCGCATCGTTCTCGTTCCTCAACCCGAAGGCCACCGAGCGGTCGCAGAGCGCGAAATAGGCCGCGATCAGGCCGCGGATGCCCTCGTTGATGGACCGGCGCTCGGGCGTGTCGGCCAGGGCGATCAGGCGGTCGGCCGCCGCGAGAGCGTTCCGCTGGGCCTGCCGGTATTGCGCCTCGTAACCCGCCATGGCGTCGGAGCGGGTCTCGATGATGATGTTCTTCTCCTGGATGGTCGCCTCGTTCACGGCATGCGCCATCTGCAGGGCGACGGTCGCGCGCGTCGCCCGGACATCGACGATCTCCTGCGTGGTGGCCTTCAGCCGCTCGATGCCGGAGCGGCCCATCATCACCAGCCCGATCGCCACAGCCAGCACCAGTGCCGTCGGAACGGCCAGCTTGCCAAGCAGCTTGATATCATTGAACATCTTCATCGAGGCGCCCGCCATCTCATCTGATCAGTCGTTCGTCCGGGTTCGATCCCGGATCGCCGACATACGAAGACTGGACGAATCCTGGATACTACCGGTTAACGATGGCACCGGCGGCGTGAGGCGGACGCGTTCTAACGGTTAGGTCCTGCCTGCCTCGGCGGCAGGCGTCGTCTCGGGCCCGGCTTGGACTGAGGCGCGGCTTGGTCTCAGGGCCGGCTTGGTCTCAGGGCCGGCTTGGTCTCAGGGCCGGCTTGGCGCCGGGGATCGGCACCGCTATCACCCCGGGAGCGGAGGAGTCGCGATGATCGACGTGCGGGCGATGTGCGCCATCGGGCAGCGGGGCCAACTCGGGCTGCACGGTCGCCTGCCCTGGGAGGGCAACACGGATCCGCTCTACGTCGAGGACGTGACGCGGTTCTTCGCCGAAACCCAGGGGCACGTGCTGATCGCCGGGCCCAAGACCATCGAGGCCGTGCCCGACTTCGCCTACCACGACCGCACCATCGCGGTGATCCGCTCGCACGAGGACCCGCGGGAGGTGCTCGCGCGCTATCCCGGCCGGCGCGTCTTCGTGGGCGGCGGCATCGCGGTCTGGAACGTCTACGCGCCCTTCATCCAGAACTGGGACATCACCCGGCTGCCCTATGACGGCGAGGCCGACCGCTGGTTCGATCCGGCGTGGCTGGTGGGCGGCCGGCTGCGCGCATGAGCCATGCGTCATCGCCCTGTCGGCTCAGGTGCGATAGGCTGGCCGCCGAGACCTGAGGGACGAGCCGGGGGCGGGCAATGAGCGAGAGCATGGACCAGTTCAAGCGCAAGCCGCGGCGCAAGAGCGAGCGCGGCCGCACCCTGACCGTCTCGGCGGAGCAGAAGGCGGCCTACGAGGCGCTGCTGCGCGAGAAGGAATCGCGCGAGGCTTACACCAAGCACCTCCCGGCCGACCCCAAGTTGCGCTGAGAAATCAGGCGTCCTTGTCGAACGGGTTCTTCGAGGTGCGCAGCGACAGCCGAATCGGCACGCCGGGCAGGTCGAAGGCGTCCCGCAGGGCGTTGACGAGGTAGCGGGTGTAGGATTTCGGCAGCGCGTTGAGCTGGTTGCCGAACAGGGCGAAGTGGGGCGGGCGCGTCTTCACCTGCGTGGCGTAGCGGATCTTGATGCGCCGGTCCGAGACCGCGGGGGGCGGGTTCGCCTGCACCGCCTCGCTGAGCCACTGGTTGATGCGCGCGGTCGCCACCCGGCGATTCCAGACCTCGTGGGCGGCCACCACCGCCTGCATCAGCCGGTCGACGCCCTCCCCCGCCAGCCCCGAGAGCGGCACCACGGCCGCGCCCCGCACCTGCGGCAGCAGCCGGGTGGCCTTCTCCTTCAGGTCCTTCAGCAGGCCCGGCTGGTCGGCGACGAGATCCCACTTGTTGAGGCCGATGACGAGCGCCCGCCCCTCCTGCTCGACGAGATCGACGATGGTGAGGTCCTGCTTCTCGAACGGGATCGTCGCGTCGAGAAGCACCACGACCACCTCGGCGAAGCGCACCGCCCGCAGGCCGTCCGAGACCGCGAGCTTCTCCAGCTTGTCGTCGATGCGCGCGCGGCGGCGCATGCCGGCGGTGTCGTGCAGCTTGATCCGGCGCCCGCGCCAGAGCCAGTCGAGGGAGATGGAATCGCGGGTGATGCCGGCCTCGGGGCCGACGAGCAGGCGCTCCTCGCCGAGCATCCGGTTGATGAGCGTCGACTTGCCGGCGTTCGGGCGCCCGACGATGGCGACCTTGAGGGGGCGGTCCCGGTCGGCCTCCTCGTCCTCCTCGGGCTCGGGCAGCACCTCGGCGAGCGCGTCGAGGAGATCGCCCATCCCCTCGCCGTGCTCGGCCGAGACCGGCACCGGGTCGCCGAGCCCGAGCCCGAACGCCTCGTAGGCGCCCGCCAGCCCGGCCCCGCCCTCGGCCTTGTTGGCGAGCAGGATCACCGGCTTGTCCGAGCGCCGCACGAGTTCCGCGAAGGGCTGGTCGGCCGGCAGCAGCCCGGCGCGGGCATCGATCACGAACAGCACCGCATCGGCCTCCGCGATGGCCGCCTCGGTCTGGGCGCGCATGCGGCCGGCGAGCGAGGCGGCATCCGCCTCTTCCAGGCCGGCGGTGTCGATGACCGTGAAGTGCAGGTGCCCGAGCCGCACCTCGCCTTCGCGCCGGTCGCGGGTGACGCCGGGACGATCGTCCACGAGGGCGAGCTTGCGGCCGACGAGCCGGTTGAACAGCGTCGACTTGCCGACGTTCGGACGCCCGACGATGGCGACGGTGGGCATCGGCATGGATTTCGGGTCCTGTTCAGATCTTCGTCGAACGCCGCAGGGCCGCGCGGGGTGCCGGCGGCCCTCTTCGGATGGGATTGAGCCGATGCGTACCCCGCGGCGCAAGGGGGTGTCGGCGAGGAACGGCGTCAGCAGATTCGGCACCGGTCGTTCGCGACCGGCGGAATGATGTTCTAGCGCGACGCCTCCGGCGGCGCCGCGGGCGGCGCGGGCGGCGCCTCGCTCACCTGCACGGGGCCGCCCGCCACCAGCGCGACGTAGATCTCCAGGCGCTGGCGCAGGCCCTGCGGGGTCTCGCGGTCGGCGGCGATCTGGTCGAACCAGCGGCCGGCGCCCTCGAAGTCGCCCTTGCGCATCGCCGTGAGGCCGAGCATCTCGCGGGCGGTGTGGCGGAAGGCGCTGGTGGGCGCGGCCAGGCCCTGGAGGCTGTTCAGCGCCTCCGGGTCCTCGGCGTCGAGGCGCAGCAGGGCCGCCCGCAGGCGGGCGAGGTCGCGCAGGCTCGCTCCCACGGAGGAATCGCCGGCGATGGCCGCGTAGGCCTTCGCGCCGGCCGCCGGGTCGGCCTTGCCGGCCTCCGCGGCGGCGCGCAGCCGCGCCAGCAGCCGGTAGCCGCCCGGCGCCTCCCCGGCGAGGGTCTCGAAGGCCTTCTCGGCCGCCTGCGGTCCGCCCTCCTTGGCGGCGCGCACCGCGGCGTCGAAGCGCTGGCTCGCCGCCTCGGCCTGGACGGTCTGCGCGTGCTGCCAGTAGCGCCAGCCGCCGACGCCGAGCACGATGAGCACCGCAAGCCCGATGAACACGCCGCTGTAGCGCGTCCAGACCTGCGCCGCCCGGTCACGACGGTATTCCTCGTTGACCTCGCGGATGAACTCGTCGTCCTTCATCGGGTGCTTGCTCGCCGGAATCGTGCCGCGCGCGCCCGCGACAGGGCGGCCCGCGTAGCACAGTCGGGGGCGGATGGCGAGGCTGCGGGCTTCGGGCGGAGCTTGGCCTCAGGCTTGGCCCGGCCAGACCGCGACGCCGATCAGCCAGGGGTGGAGCACCCGGGCGAACAGGAACCACGTCACGACACCGATGCCGACCGCGAGCGCGTCGTTGCGCCAGCCGGCCGGAGCCGCGGCCGGTCCCGCATGGGCCTTCACCTCGTCGCGCCGCTTGATGCTGATGCGGGCCGCCACCGCCCAGGCCAGAAAGGCCCCGAACAGCAGGATGGAGCCGAGGTCGCCGTTGGCGAGGAGGTGGGCGGTGGCCCAGAGCTTCACGCCGACCAGCATCGGGTGCTTCAGCCGGCTCTTGATCCGCCCCGGCAGGTAGGCGGCCGCGAAGGCCACGAAGGCGAGGAGCACGAGGAGCAGCGCGAGATGGCGCGTCCAGACCGGCGGCGACCAGACCTCCACGTAGGCGTTCGCCCGGTACTGGCCGTAGCCGAGCCCGAGCACGACCAGACCTGCGAGCGAGAGCAGCGTGTAGCCGATCTTGTAGGGCCCCTCCCCCACCCGCGCGATCAGCCGGGCGCGGGGGCCGCGCAGCATGGTGAAGGCGTGGGTGCCGAGAAACAGCACGAGGCCGACGAGGAGGAGCGTCATGGGCGGATCACCGGCGAGGGCAGGTCGGTTTCGCGGGAGGATGCTGCGCCGGGGCTGAGTCGGCGGTCCGCGCAAGCAAGCGGCAATCAATTCTGGGCAGGCTTCCGGCCCCTGTCCAGGTTCGCCGATGCGCCGTCCCCGTCTCGCCGCTCTCGTCTGGGTCGCGGCCCTCCTCGCCCCGGGTCCCGCGCCCGCCCAGGGCGATCCGCCGCTCTCGGCCCTGACCCTGGTCGGGCCGGCGCAGCCCGTGTTCCGGGCCGCCCACGACGCCTGCGACGGGCACGACGTGCCCGACGCCCCGGCCCGCGCCTTCCGGGATGCCGGCGGCGGGCTCGTTCTGTTCGGCCTGCACTACCGCAACCGGGCGCTGCGGGGCCCCGATTTCGACCGCCTGCGGCTCGACTGCCGGGTGGTGCTGGAATCCGGGCTCGACCCCGACCCCGCCCGCTACGACGACCGCACCTGGATCACCGCCACCTGGACCGAGGACGGCCGCAGCGTCGCGGGGCTCCTCCACCACGAGTATCACGGCGAGGCGCATCCCGGCCGCTGCATCGCCACCACGATGATGGCCTGCTGGTACAACACCGTGCTGGCGGCGCGCTCCACCGATGGGGGCGCGCGCTTCGCGCGGGCCGCGCCCCCCGTCGTGGTGGCCGGCGCGCCCTTCCGCCAGGAGGTGGACCAGGGCCGCCACCGCGGCTTCTTCAACCCCTCGAACATCGTGCGCGAGGGGCGCCACTGGTACTTTCTCGCCGCCACCACCGGCTGGGCCGGCCAGCCGCACGGGGTCTGCGTCTTCCGCTCGGACGACGCGGGCGATCCCGGCCGCTGGCGCGCCCATGACGGCCAGGGCTTCACGCTCGCCTACGCGGATCCCTACCGCAAGGGCGCGAAACCCTCCGGCGCCTGCCGGCCGGTCGGGCCGTTCCCCGGCCCGGTGGGCTCGGTGAGCCGCCACCGCGGCACGGGCGCCTGGATCGCGGTGTTCCAGGCCGCGGCGGGCGGCGTGTTTCCGCGCTCGGGCTTCTACTGGACCACCTCGCGCGACCTGATGACCTGGGACACGCCCCGCCTGCTGCTCGCCGGAGCGACGCTCTACGACGATTACTGCAAGGCGGGCGGCGGCCTGATCAGCTACCCGTCGCTCATCGACCGCGACGCCAAGGGCCGCAACTTCGACGACGTGGGCGACAGCGCCGAGCTCTACTACGCGACGCTGCCGGTGACGGGCTGCACGGTGACGGGCGAGCGCGACCTCGTGCGCCGGCCGGTGGCGATCAAGGTCTGGCCGTAGAAGCATCCGGCCACATCACCGGCCGCAAGATAACGAAGGGAGACGACACTTTATGCGCCCATCTACCGATGGCTGCCCTGCCGACCGATCGTATACATTCTGAATATTGATACTGCCTGCGCTCCACATCGGGACATCGTCGCACACTATCCAGGCCTTCGCTCCCGGTCACGAGCTCGATATTTTCCTGACGCCCGCCCGACACTTGCAGGATCCAAGACGAGAGGGCATTGCAGTTTTCGGTTCATGGCTTGTGCCGGCCCCCACCGCCCTGCCAAAGTACTGCATGCCACGCGAATGAGGGTCATGATCGTGTCTCTTGGCGACAAGATGAACTCTGATACGTCAGATCTGACCTTCGAGCAGAGGCTATCTCTCTACGAGAATTTTCGCTCTTATGTGAGACATGAGGATGGCTTAATCAATAACAGAATGACGTGGCTTCTGTCGATTCATGGCTTCCTGTACGCGACTTACGGCTTCACCATTCAGAAAAGACTAGAGGTGACGGAGAAGATCACGCCCACACTCGCGCAAGGCAAATCCGTCTGGAACCAGCCCTTCAGAGAACACATCTACTTGAGATGCGAGCAACTGCCAGCCCTGCTTCTCCAGCTAGAAATCTTCCTAATCGTACTATCTTTGGTAGGACTCGCAATCAGCGTCGCCGCCTACGTCTCGATCGACGCCGCGACCAAGGCGCTATTCAACCTAAGAGAGATTTTCTCAAAGAACGACTCCTTTAAGCCGACGTCATCCCCCGATCAACTACTCGAATTATCTTTCAAAACCGGACGAGCGACCGCTTTTCTTCCCGGACTTGCGGGAGGAGGATTGCAACAGAGCGTCCGCAAGGGGCGCTATTCATCGGTCATCATTCCGATCTTGATGGCGTTCAGTTGGCTGATCATCCTCACCCTATCGACTCTGAATATCGCAGCCGCCTGGAGCACGGATTATCGATGCATCATGCCGCTCATCGCGAGCTGGGTCGGTCGATAGCGTTCTCTCGAATCAGCAGCCGCTCGGCCGCCGCCCGCGCCGTGCCCTCCAGCGGACGCGGCCGGCGGGTCGCGGTGTCGATGAGGACGCAGGTCGCCTCCGCCTCGCCCGCAAGAACCTCCCCGCACAGGATGCGATTGCGAAAACCCATCGAGCTGCGCCCGAGCCGCGCGAGCCAGGTCGCGGTGCGCACGCTGCCGGGGAAGTGGAGTTCGGCCCGGTAGTCGATGACGAAGCGGGCGATCACCAGCATGCTGCCGGGCGGCAGGGCCGGGGTGATGTGGCGGGCGAAGAACTGCACCCGCCCGCTCTCGCAGAAGGCCGCGAAGACCGCGTTGTTGACGTGGCCGTTGGCGTCGGTGTCGCGGTAGCGCAGGACGTCGTCCGTCCAGAGCACCCGCGGATCGTCGGCGAGCGCCGACGGGTCGGTCGCCGGATCAGCCATTCCGCGCCGCCGTGCCGCCGAGGTGGAAGACCCGGTGCGGCACGAGTTCGCCGCGCTCGATGTCGCCCACCGCCACCAGCACGCCCCCGCAGGTGGCGTAGGCCTTGCCCGCCACCGGCGCGTCGCGCCCGCGCAGGATGACCGGCTGGCCGCGCATCAGGCGCAGCGCCATGTCGCGCGAGACCGGCACGCAGGGCACGGCGTCGAGGGCCGTCTCCACCGGGCGCAGCACCGCCGGGTTCGGCTCGCTCTGGGCCGCCTCCAGCGCCCCGATGGTGCAGGACTGGTCCTCCGCGAAGGGGCCGACCCGGGTGCGCCGCAGCGCCGAGACGTGGCCGAGGCAGCCGAGCGCCCGGCCGAGGTCGCGGGCGATCGCCCGCACGTAGGTGCCCTTGCCGCACTCGGCCTCGATGACCGTGCGGTCCTCGGAATGGGCCACCACCGCGAGCCGGTCGATCTGCACCGGCCGGGCCACGAGGTCGACCACCTCGCCGTCGCGGGCGAGATCGTAGGCGCGCTCGCCCTGGATCTTGATCGCCGAGTAGCGCGGCGGCACCTGCTCGATCGCGCCGACGAAGCGCGGCAGCAGCGCCTCCACGTCCTCGCGGGTCGGGCGCGCCTCCGAGGTCGCGACCGGGCGGCCCTCGGCGTCGTCCGTGTCGGTCTCGACGCCCCAGGTCACCGTGAACACGTAGGCCTTGCGGCCGTCCATCACGAAGGGGACGGTCTTGGTCGCCTCGCCGAGCGCGATCGGCAGGATGCCCGAGGCCAGCGGGTCGAGGGTGCCGGCATGCCCCGCCTTCTTGGCGTTGAGCGCGCGCTTGACCGCCGCGACCGCGTGGGTCGAGGTCATGCCCACGCCCTTGTCGAGGATCACCCAGCCGCTGATCTCGCGGCGCTTGGGCCGGTCGCCGGCCGGACGCCCGCGCCCGCGCGGCGGGCGCGCCTCCCGGGGTGGGGCCGGCGCGCGTTCGGCAGGCTGGTCCTCGTGCATCATCGTCTCGCGTTCCCACACCCAGGGGTGACGGCCATCCGGGGCCTCTCCGTGCCCGGGCCGCCGCCCCGTTCAGATCAATTCACGGCAGAGCCGGCCGGTTCGGCCGAGGCCCCTACTCCTCGGCGTCGGAATCCGGCGCGAGGTCGCGCTGGACCTTGTCGCTGCGCAGGAGCGCATCGATGCGCGCGGCCTCGTCGAAGGTCTCGTCGCGGCGGAAGCGCAGGTCGGGGGCGAACTTCAGGTTCACCCGCCGGGCCACCTCCTGGCGCAGGGCCTTGCGGTTGCGCTCCAGCGCCTCGATCACGCCGGTCTCGTCGCGCCCGCCGAGCGGCATCACGTAGGCGGTGGCGAGCTTCAGGTCCGGCGACATGCGGACCTCCGGCACCGTGATGACGTGCTGGCTCAGCACGGGATCCTGCAGGTCGCCGCGGCTCAGCACCTCCGCGATGGCGTGGCGCACGAGTTCGGCCACGCGCTGCTGGCGCTGCGAGGGGCCGGTGGATTCGGTCGGTTTGCGCACGTTCTCTCTCCGGGCCCGGCCCCGGGCGCACGGGCGCGGGACTCAGGCCTGAACCGACGAGCCCGAGGCGGTCGACGCCTCGGGCTCGGCAGATGCGGGGGCCGCCCGGCGTGAGGCGGCCGAACGGCTTCGGGGGCGGCAGCTCAGAGCGTCCGCCGCTCCTCGTGGACGATGTAGCACTCGATCACGTCCCGGACGCGCATGTCCTGGTAGTTCTCGAAGGCCATGCCGCATTCCTGGCCGGCCGAGACCTCGCGGGCGTCGTCCTTGAAGCGCTTGAGCTGCGAGAGCTTGCCCTCGTGGACCACCACGTTGTCCCGGATGAGCCGGACATGGGCGCCGCGCTCGACGCGGCCGTCCTCGACGCGGCAGCCCGCGATCTTGCCGACCTTCGAGACGTTGAAGATCTCGAGGATCCTGGCCTCGCCCAGGCGCTCCTCGCGGAGCGTCGGAGGCAGCAGGCCCGACATCGCCGCCTTCACGTCATCCACGAGGTCGTAGATGATGTTGTAGTAGCGGATCTCGACGCCGGCCCGCTCGGCGGCCTCGCGGGCCTCCTTGTGGGCGCGGACATTGAAGCCGATCACCACCGCGCCCGAGGCCTGGGCCAGCGTGATGTCGGATTCGGTGATGCCGCCCACGCCCGCGTGCAGGATGCGGGCCGCGACCTCGTCGTTGCCGAGTTTTTCCAGCGCGCCGCCGATGGCCTCGACCGAGCCCTGCACGTCGCCCTTGACGACGAGCGGGAACTCCTTGCGGCCGGCGCCCTCCTTGAGGTCGCGCATCATGTCCATCAGCGAGCGTCCGGCGCCGGTGCCGGCGGCGGCCGCGCGCTCGCGCTTCTGGCGCGCCCGGTACTCGGTGATCTCGCGGGCACGGGCCTCGTTCTCGACCACGGCCACGCGGTCGCCCGCCTCCGGGGTCCCGTTGAAGCCCAGCACCTCCACCGGAACCGAGGGGCCGGCTTCCTTGGTGCTGCGTCCGGTATCGTCGATGAGGGCGCGCACGCGGCCCCACTCGGCCCCGGCCACCACGATGTCGCCCGTGTGCAGGGTGCCGCGCTCGACGAGGACGGTCGCCACCGGACCGCGGCCGCGGTCGAGCTTGGCTTCGATCACCGTACCTTCCGCCGAACGGTCGGGATTGGCGCGCAGATTGAGGATCTCGGCCTGCAGCGCGAGACCCTCCAGCAGGTCCTCGAGGCCCTGCCTCGTCTTGGCCGAGACCTCGAATTCGAGGGTCTCGCCGCCCATCGATTCCACCTGCACGTCGTACTGGAGGAGTTCGGTGCGCACCCGCTGCGGGTTGGCATCGGGCTTGTCGACCTTGTTGATCGCCACGATCAGCGGCACCTCGGCCGCCTTGGCGTGCGCGATCGCCTCGATCGTCTGGGGCATGACGCCATCATCGGCCGCCACCACCAGCACCACGATGTCGGTCACCTTGGCGCCGCGGGCGCGCATGGAGGTGAAGGCCGCGTGGCCGGGGGTGTCGATGAAGGTGATCTTGCCGCCGGACGGCGAGGTCACCTGGTAGGCGCCGATGTGCTGCGTGATGCCGCCCGCCTCGCCCTCGACGACGTTGGCGTTGCGGATGGCGTCGAGCAGCGAGGTCTTGCCGTGGTCGACGTGGCCCATGATGGTCACGACGGGCGGGCGCGGCTGGGTGTCCTCGTCGGTGTCGGGCTCGTCGAACAGGCCCTCCTCGACGTCGGACTCCGCCACGCGGCGCACCGTATGGCCGAGTTCCTCGGCGATGAGCTGCGCCGTGTCCGAATCGATCACGTCGGTGATCTTGTGGATCTGGCCCTGCTTCATGAGCATGCGGATCACGTCGACCGCGCGCTCGCTCATGCGGTTGGCGAGTTCCTGGATGGTGATCGTCTCCGGGATCACCACGTCGCGCGACAGCTTCTCCTTCTGCTCCATCTGGCGATGGCCGGTCAGGCGCTGGGTGCGGCGGCGGAACGAGGCGAGCGAGCGGGTGCGCTCCTCCTCGCCGGAGGTCGCGGTGGCGATGGTGAGGCGGCCGCGGTTGCGGTCGCCGCCGGGCGACTTCGGGGTCTTGGGCGGCGTGATGATCTTGAGCGGCATGCCGGGCCGCCGGATCACCCGCTTGGTGTCCTCCTCCTCCGTGGCGGCTGCGGCCGGGCGGCCGGTGGCCGGGCGCGCGGTCGCAGCGCCGGGCGCCGCCTTGGCGGCGGTCGCCGCGGCGGGCTTCGGCTCGGGCTGCGGCTCGGGCTTGGGCGCGGGACGCGCCATGAAGTTCAGGTCGCGGGGCTTGCGCGCATCCGCGGTGATCACGCGGCGCGGCTCGGCCGGGGCGGGGCGAGGCGCGGCGGGACGGGGCGCGGCCGGGCGCGGTGCGGCCGGGCTGGCGGCAGCCGGCCGCGCGGCGGGGGCCGGCGTCTGCGCCTGTGGCTGTGCCGGGGCGGCGGGGGCCGCAGGCGCCGCGGGCGCGGCCGTTGGCGCGGCGGCCGCGGAGCGGGCCGCCTCCTCGTTCATGCGGCGCTCGGCCTCCTCGGCAGCGCGGCGCTTGCGCGCGTCCTCCTGGCGGCGGCGCTCGTCCTCCTCGCGCTTGCGGGCCTCGGCGGCCTCGCGCTCGCGGATCTCGGCGGCCTCGCGCTCGGCCCGGCGGCGCGCCTCGTCGGCGGCGCGGCGGCGCTCGTCCTCCTCGCGGCGGCGGGCATCCGCCAGGGCGTTCAGGCGGGCGCTCTGCTCCTGATCGCTCAGGGTGCGCAGCACCACGCCCGAGCGCGCCGGGGCCTGGCGCGGCTCGGGGGCGCGGGGCGCCGCGGCGGCCGGGCGGCTCGGAGCCGCCGGCGCGGGAGCCGTCTCCTTCGGGGCTGCCGGCGCGGGGGCGCCGATGACGCGACGCTTGACCGTCTCGACCACCACCGACTTCGAGCGGCCGTGGGAGAAGCTCTGGCGCACCACGCCCTGCTCGATCGGACGCTTCATCGAGAGCGTCTTGGCAGGACCCGCGTGCAGCGTCTTGTCGCCCGGATTCTTCGTCTCACTCATTCAGTTCAGACCCTGGGGGTTCTCGATCGTCCCGGGATCCGGCCTCCCGGAGGCCGCCTCCCACCTGCATCCCGGGAGCGGGCCGACCAGGCCGATCCCTGCCATTCACTCAATCACCGGCCTTCCGGGGGCCGGTCACAAACACCGTCGCATCCGCCTGGACTGTTGTCCGGGAGCGCCGCGTCGGCGCCGCTTGGCGCCGGTCCGACTTCCCCGGGCATCGCCGCCACGCCGCGAAAGGCGCGGAGCCGACGCCAACGCGCGAGCAAGCCGGCAGTGCCGGCTCCCGCGACGAGGGCAGCGTGTATCACATGATCCCGGCCCAAGGCCATGTCCAATTCTTCGCTGGACATGTCGTCCACCACCGGGATTCCCGATATGGCATCGCCGTAGCGGCGGCGCAATGTCTGGGCGAGCTTGCGCCGCCCGTCCTGGCTCGCGTCGCTCGCGTGCACGAGGGCGGCGACACCCGCGCGGCTCTCCACCGCGCTCTCCACCTTGGTGAAGCCCGTGACGACGCAGCCCGCCTTGTTGGCGAGCGCCAGCGCCTGACGCAGGTCGTGCCGCAGCGCCGTCTCGATCACATCCGCGAGATCGGGGCCGGCGACCGCATGCTTCGCCTTGAAGGCGCGCTGGAACAGGCGGCGGCGCACGGCCTCGGCGACCGCCGCGCGCGTCGCCGTGACCCAGGCGCCCCGGCCCGGCAGGCGGGCCTTGAGGTCGGGCACCACGGTCCCGTCCGGGCCGAGCGCGAAGCGGATCAGCCCCGACGGATTGCGCGACTCGCGCGTGACGAGGCAGGTGCGCTCCGCCTGCGCCCGGCCGCGCCCGATCCCGGCATCGAGGATGTCGGGCGGCAGATCGTCGGCAGGGGCCTCGGTGGACGGCATCGGGTCGGGAGCACGGGCGAGAGTGACGGGGTGGAACGATCGACGCGGACATCCCCCCGTCCGCACGGGCGAGGGGATCCCGCGCTACGCCGCGGCGAGAGGATCAGGTCGGCTGGCCCTCGGCCTCCTCCAGGGCCTGCTCGTCCTCGGCGGGCGCCTCGGGCGGGGCCTCGATCCAGCCCGCGCGGACGCGGGCCGCGACGATCATCGCCTCCGCCTCGGCGCGGGAGAGATCGAACCCGTCGAGGTAGCCGGCATGGCGCACGGCCTCCGGCCCGCGCCCCTCGGTGTAGCCCACGAGGTCGTCGGTGGCGCAGCCCGCCAGATCCTCGATGGTCCTCACCTCGTTCTCGCCGAGCGCCACCAGCATCGGGGTGGTGATGCCGTCGATCTCGCGCAGCTCGTCCTCCACGCCGAGTTCGCGACGACGCGCGTCGTTCTCGGCCTCGATGCGGGCGAGATATTCCTGGGCGCGGTTCTGGATCTCGGCGCCGGTCTCCTCGTCGAGACCCTGGATGTTGGCGATGTCGGCCGGCTCGACATAGGCGATCTCCTCCACCGAGCGGAACCCTTCCGCCGCGAGGAGCTGGCCCACGGTCTCGTCGACGTCGAGCGCCTCCATGAAGGCGTTGGTGCGCTCGACGAACTCCTTCTGGCGGCGCTCCGATTCCTCGGCCTCGGTCAGGATGTCGATGTCCCAGCCGGTGAGCTGCGAGGCGAGCCGTACGTTCTGGCCGCGCCGGCCGATGGCCAGCGAGAGCTGGTCGTCGGGCACCACGACCTCGATGCGGTCGGCCTCCTCGTCGAGCACCACCTTGACCACCTCGGCGGGCTGGAGGGCGTTGACGATGAAGGTGGCCTGGTCCTGCGACCAGGGGATGATGTCGATCTTCTCGCCCTGCAGCTCGCCCACCACCGCCTGGACGCGCGAGCCGCGCATGCCCACGCAGGCGCCGACCGGGTCGATGGAGGAATCGCGCGAGATCACGGCGATCTTGGCGCGCGAGCCGGGATCGCGGGCCACCGCCTTCACCTCGACGATGCCGTCGTAGATCTCTGGCACCTCCTGGGCGAAGAGCTTGGCCATGAACTGCGGGTGCGAGCGCGAGAGGAAGATCTGCGGCCCGCGCACCTCGCGGCGCACGTCGAACAGGTAGGAGCGGATGCGGTCGCCCGGCCGGAAGGTCTCGCGCGGGATGCCCTCGTCCCGGCGCACGATGCCCTCGCCGCGGCCGAGATCGACGATGACGTTGCCGTACTCGACGCGCTTCACGAGGCCGTTCACGACCTCGCCGATGCGGTCCTTGTACTCCTCGTACTGGCGGTCGCGCTCGGCGTCGCGGACCTTCTGGACGATGACCTGCTTGGCCGACTGGGCGGCGACGCGGCCGAAATCGAAGGGCGGCAGGGTGTCGGCGATCACGTCCCCGACCTGGGCGGCCGGGTTGTGGCGGCGCGCGGTCTCGAGGTCGATCTCGCGGGCGTCGTTCTCGACCTGATCGACGACGAGCAGGTGGCGCGACAGGCGCAGCGCGCCGGTGCGGGGATCGATCTCGGCGTGGACGTCGGTCTCGGCGCCGTAGCGGGAGCGGGCGGCCTTGGCGATGGCCTCCTCCATCGCCCCGATCACGATCGAGCGGTCGATCACCTTCTCGCGGGCGACGGCGTCGGCGATCTGCAGGAGCTCGAGCCGGTTGGCGCTGACGACGGCCATGGGTGCAATCCTTCCCTCTTCCTTGGCGGCCGCGCCAGCGGCGCGGCCATGATGCGCGGTGTCCGGTGCCGGGCGGGGCCCGGTCATGATCCTCTGCGGCTAAGCAGACTTGCGGTGGCAAGCCACCGCTTCGTCCGCTTAGGTTCTTGTTT
>NZ_BPQQ01000048.1 GCF_022179325.1 Methylobacterium isbiliense
CCCGCGGCGGCTTTTCTGTTGAGCAAATCGGGGCTGGCCCGGGGAGCGGGCGACACCGCCTCCGGGCGCCGGGCGTGGCTCAGCAGAAGTAGTTGCCGATCTGCCGCTCGAGGTCGTCGGTGATGCGCCCGCCGCGGGCCTCGATGAAGGCTGCGATCTGGGCGTCCCGGCGGCGCTGGCGCTCGGCATGGACGGCCTGGGCGATCCGCCCGACGAGGGCGAGGAAGCCGGGCTCGTCGCGGGAGGGCGCGGACGACAGGCTGGAGAGGGAGTGGCTGAGAACCGCGAGCATGATGATCTCCTGTGAGAACTGCGCGCGGGCGTTTCTTCCTTCGGGTGTCGGCTTCTGCGTCACCGACTGTGTTGCAATGCAATATGGAGGTTGTTGCGGCGCGCTCAAGCGCGGCGGCTGCAGCTGCGCCATGCGGCCAAGGCATGGCGGCGGCAGGTGAATCTTTGCTGATTCTTTACCTCGGCGCCGGGTTGACCCGCTGGGGCGGAGCGGCCAATCAGCCCGTCGCCGGCCCGTCACCGACATCGGCTAACGACGCGCACCCGAAACGCTACTGGAAGGCTTCCGCCATGACCGACTGGCCCGTCCACGGCCACATCAGCGGCCCCATCGTGATGATCGGCTTCGGTTCGATCGGCCGGGGCACCCTGCCCCTGATCGAGCGCCACTTCACCTACGACAAGGCCCGGTTCACCGTGATCGAGCCCTCGGACGCCCACAAGGCGCTGGCCGACCGGCACGGCCTGCGCTTCGAGCAGGTGGCGCTCACCCGCGACAATTACCGCGAGGTGCTCACCCCCCTCCTCACCGAGGGC
Source organism: Methylobacterium isbiliense (assembly GCF_022179325.1). GTDB lineage: Bacteria > Pseudomonadota > Alphaproteobacteria > Rhizobiales > Beijerinckiaceae > Methylobacterium > Methylobacterium isbiliense. The sequence continues at coordinate 829 of NZ_BPQQ01000048.1, forward strand.
GGCGGCCAGGGCTTTTGCGTCAACCTGTCGGTGGACACCTCCTCGCGCCACATCATGGAGCTCTGCCGCGAGATCGGGGCGCTCTACATTGACACGGTCGCCGAGCCGTGGCCGGGCTTCTACTTCGACAAGAACGCGGGTCCGGGCGACCGCACCAACTACGCGCTGCGCGAGCAGATCCTCGACGCCCGCCGCCGCAGCCCGGGCGGCACCACGGCGGTGTCCTGCTGCGGCGCCAATCCCGGCATGGTGTCGTGGTTCGTCAAGCAGGCGCTCCTCAACGTGGCGGGCGACCTCGGCCTGACCGACCCGGAGCCGACGACCCGCGAGGAGTGGGCCGCGCTGATGCGCAAGGCCGGCGTCAAGGGCATCCACATCGCCGAGCGCGACACCCAGCGCGCCAAGTCCGAGAAGCCGATGGGCGTGTTCGTGAACACGTGGTCGGTGGAGGGCTTCGTCTCCGAGGGCAACCAGCCGGCCGAGCTCGGCTGGGGCACGCACGAGACCTGGATGCCGGAGAACGCCCGCACCCATCCGGGGGATGCGCCCGCGATCTACCTGCTCCAGCCCGGCGCCGACACCCGCGTGCGCTCGTGGACGCCGACCGCCCAGGCGCAGTTCGGCTTCCTCGTCACCCATAACGAGGCGATCTCGATCGCCGACTACTACTCGGTGCGCGAGGGCGGCAAGGCGGTCTACCGGCCGACCTGCCACTACGCCTACCACCCCTGCAACGAGGCGGTGCTGTCGCTGCACGAGATGTTCGGGCAGGCCGGGCGCGTGCAGGAGAAGCACCACATCCTCGACGAGAACGAGATCGTCGACGGCATCGACGAACTCGGCGTGCTGCTCTACGGCCACGGCAAGAACGCCTACTGGTACGGCTCGCAGCTCTCCATCGAGGAGACCCGCCGCATCGCGCCCTACCAGAACGCCACCGGCCTTCAGGTGACCTCGGCGGTGCTCGCCGGCATGGTCTGGGCGCTGGAGAACCCGGAGGCCGGCATCGTCGAGGCGGACGAGGTCGATTTCCGCCGCTGCCTGGAGGTCCAGCTGCCGTATCTCGGCCCGGTGGTGGGGGTCTACACCGACTGGACGCCGCTCGCCGACCGTCCGGGGCTCTTCCCCGAGGACATCGACACCAGCGATCCCTGGCAGTTCCGCAACGTGCTGGTGCGCGTCTGAGCCGCCGCCGCATCGGTCCGGCCGCGTCGGCGGCCGGGCCGATGCGGACGCGACGACACGGGGCGGACGCGCGCGGCGCGTCCGCCGCTCACGGTGCGCGCCGTGGGCACCATGCCTCCTCTTCGTGCAGCCCGGGCGGGGCCCGGCGGACTGTCGCGCCCGCGCGCCCGGTGCTAGCATCGCGGCACCGGACAGGAGCTGCGATGACCCTCGCGCTGCGCCGCGAGCCGCGCCTGCGGTTCGCCGACTTCCTCGCCATGATCCGCGCCCGCCCGGACGACGAGCGCTGGGAACTCCTCGACGGAGAACCGGTCCTGATGGCGCCGCAGAGCGAGCGCCACCAGCAGATCGTGATGAACCTCGGCCGCAACCTCGCGGAACTCGCCGACCGGGTCGGCTGCCGCGCCCTGCCGGGGCTCGGGCTGCGCAACGAGTTCGTGGACGATGATGCGCCGTTCCCCGACATCGTGGTCCGCTGCGGCCCGCTCCTGCCGGACGGCTACGCCCGCGACCCGATCCTGGTGGCGGAAGTCCTCTCGCCCTCGACCATGCACAACGACCGCGGGCGCAAGGCCGCCTTCTACCAGTCGCTCCAGACCCTGCGCGCCTTCCTGATCGTCTACCAGGACGAGCCGCGGGTGGAGGTCTGGCAGCGGGGCAACGGACCCGACTGGAGCGTGCGGGCGCTCGGGCGCGACGACACCCTCCCCCTGCCCGACCTCGCCGGCAGCGTGCCGGTGGCCGCCCTCTACGCCGGCATCCCTCTCTGAGCCCCAGGTCCGCCCTTGCCCCACTTCGACGAGTTCTACGCCAACAAGCTGCGCGGCACCCTCGGCGTCACCGATGCCGAATCGGTGCTCGACCTGCGCGGCACCGCCCGGCCCAAGGCGGAAGCCTCGCTCACCGACATGCTGGAGCGCAGCCGCTTCGCCAAGGGCAAGACCGTGGCGGTGCGCCTCGACGGCCCGGCGCCCGGCGGCGGCGAGACGCTGTTCCAGCCGGTCGGCCGCCTGCTCCTGGAGGCCAAGCGCCGCGGCTGGGTCGACCGGCTCCAGACGCTGCCGGCCCAGGACGGGCTCGGCTTCTACGTGGCGCTCGCGGGCAAGCCGGCGCGCGAGGGCGGCTGAGAGGGACGCGCGATGACCGAGTCCCCGGCCGACCTCAGCGCCGCCGACCTCCTCTGCGCCTACGCCGAGGGGGCGCTCTCCCCCGTCGAGGTGCTCGACGCGGTGATCGCCCGGGCCGACGCGCGCGAGCCGGCCCTCCGCGCCCTCTACGCGCCGGATCCCGACGGCGCCCGGGCCGCCGCCCGCGCCTCCGAGGCGCGCTGGCGGCGCGGCGAGGCGCTGCCCCTCGACGGCGTGCCGGCCACCGTGAAGGAGAACATCGCCACGGCGGGCGTGCCGATGCCGCTCGGCACGGCGGCGCGGCGCGACGCCCCGCCGGCCGCGGCGGACGCCCCCTCGGCGGCGCGCCTGCGCGAGGCGGGCGCCGTCATCTTCGGGCGCACCACCATGCCGGATTACGGCATGCTCTCCTCGGGCCTCTCCAGCTTCCACCCGCTCGCGCGCAACCCCTGGGACCTGTCGCGGACGCCCGGCGGCTCCTCGGCGGGCGCGGGCGCCGCGGCGGCGGCGGGCTACGGCCCGCTCCATCTCGGCACCGACATCGGCGGCTCGGTGCGGCTGCCCGCCGGCTGGTGCGGCATCGTCGGGCTCAAGCCCAGCAACGGCCGGGTGCCGGTCGATCCGCCCTATTACGGGCGCTGCGCCGGGCCGATGACCCGCACGGTGACGGATGCGGCGCTCGCCATGCGCGAACTCAGCCGGCCGGATGCGCGCGACGGCACCGCCCTGCCCCCGCAGGCGATCGACTGGCTCGCCCTCGACGGCCTCGACCCGAAGGGCCTGCGGCTCGGGCTGATGCTGGAGGCGGGGGTCGGCCTGCCGCTCGATCCCGCGGTGCGCGACGTGGTGGAGGACGCGGCCCGCCGGCTCGCGGCCGCCGGCGCCGTGATCGAACCGGTGGCGCCCATCCTCACCCGCGAGATGCTCGACGGGCTCGACACGTTCTGGCGCCAGCGCGCGTGGTCGGAGATCGGCGCGCTCTCCCCGGAGCGGCAGGCTTCGGTGCTGCCCTACATCCGGGCCTGGGCCGAGACGGCGCGGTCCCTGAGCGGCGCCGCGGTCTTCGCCGGGATGAGCCAGATGGCGCGGATGCGCGACGCCGCGCTCGCCGCGACGCGGCCCTTCGACTTCCTGATCGGCCCGGTCGCCCCGGTGCCGGCCTTCCCGGCCGAGCTGCCCTCCCCGACCAACGACCCGCGGCGCCCGTTCGAGCACATCGGCTACACGGTGGCCTTCAACATGTCGGAGCAGCCGGCGGTTTCGGTCCCGGCCGGCTTCACGCCGGAGGGGCTGCCGGTCGGCCTCCAGATCGTCGGCCACCGCTTCGACGATCGCGGCGTGCTGCGCCTCGCCCGCCTCGTGGAGAAGATCCGCCCGGCCCTGGCGCCCTACCCGGTGCGTTGACACCACCGGAGCCGCGGCCGATACCCCGGGCCGGCTCCACGATGCGCAGACCCACCCTCAAGACCGCCGCGATCATCGCCCACGACCTCGTGGCGACGGCGCTCGCCGTCCTCCTCACCTTCCGGATCCGCTTCGACGGCGCGCTGCTCGACGAGCGGGTGGCGCACCTGCCGGTGCTGCTGCCGCCCTTCCTGGTCTTCGCCGGGCTGGTCTACGGCGGGTTCGGCCTCTATCGCTCGAAGTGGCGCTTCGCCTCGCTGCCGGACCTCGCCTCCATCGTGCGCGCGGTCGCGGTGCTGACGCTGGCGCTGCTCGTCATCGACTACGTGCTGGTCTCGCCGGTCCTGTTCGGCATCTACTTCTTCGGCAAGGTGGCGATCGGCCTCTACTTCGTGCTGCAGGTCTTCCTGCTCGGCGGCCCGCGCCTCGCCTTCCGCTACCTGAAGTACAGCCGCTCGCGCCAGAGCCTCGCCCGCACCGCCACCACGCCGACGCTGCTGCTCGGGCGCGGGCACGACATCGAGGTGGTGCTGCGCGCGATCGAGTCCGGCACGGTCCGCAAGCTCAGGCCCGAGGGCATCCTCTCGCCGCGCGCCGAGGAGCAGGGCCAGACCATGCGCGGCGTGCCGGTGCTCGGGGGATTCGCCGATCTCGAACAGGCGGTGGCGGATCTGGGCGCCCGCGGCGTGCCGGTGCGCCGCCTCGTCGCCACGCCGAGCGCGCTGGCGCCCGAATCCCATCCCGACGACCTGATCGCGCGCGCCCGCCGCCTCGGCCTGCCGCTCGCCCGCGTCACCACGCTGGGCGAGGGCATGCGCGACGCGGAGCTGGCGCCGCTGGAGATCGAGGACCTGCTGCTGCGCCCTACGGTCGCCATCGACCGGCCGCGGCTGGAACGCTTCCTCACCGGCCAGCGGGTCGTGGTGACGGGCGGGGGCGGCTCGATCGGCTCGGAGATCTGCGCCCGCGCGGTCGCCTTCGGCGCCTCGTCGCTGCTGGTGATCGAGAATTCGGAGCCGGCGCTGCACGGCATCCTGACGCGGCCGGCGCTCGCCGAGAGCGAGGCGGAGGTGACGGGCGTGCTGGCCGACATCCGCGACCGCGAGCGGCTCTTCGCGGTCCTGCGCGACTTCCGCCCCGACGCGGTCTTCCACGCCGCGGCCCTCAAGCAGGTGCCCTACCTCGAACGCGACTGGGCGGAGGGCATCAAGACCAACGTCTTCGGCTCGGTGAACGTGGCGGATGCGGCGCTGGCGGCGGGGGCGCGCGCGCTGGTGATGATCTCCACCGACAAGGCGATCGAGCCGGTCTCGCAGCTCGGCGTCACCAAGCGCTTCGCCGAGATGTACGCCCAGGCCCTCGACGCCGCGGGCGGCCCCGCGCGGCTCGTGGCGGTGCGCTTCGGCAACGTGCTGGGCTCGGTCGGCTCGGTGGTGCCGGTGTTCAAGGCGCAGATCGCCCGGGGCGGCCCCGTCACGGTCACGCATCCCGACATGGTGCGCTACTTCATGACCGTGCGCGAGGCCTGCGACCTCGTGCTCACCGCCGCCGCGCATGCCGACCGCGAGGGCCGCGACCCCGCGGCGGGCGACCAGCGCGCCGCCGTCTACGTGCTCAAGATGGGCCAGCCGGTGCGCATCCGCGACCTCGCCGAGCGGATGATCCGGCTGGCCGGCTTCGAGCCGGGCGAGGATATCGAGATCGCCGTCACGGGCGCCCGCCCGGGCGAGCGCCTGAACGAGATCCTGTTTGCCCGCGACGAGCCGATGGTGAACCTCGCGGGCATCGACGGCGTGATGGCGGCCAAGCCGGTCTTCGCCGACCGGGCGCAGCTGGAGCGCTGGCTCGCGCGCCTGCGCCACGCCGTGGCGACCGACGACCGCGCCGCCGCCGACGCGGTGTTCGGCGAGGCGGTGCCCGACTTCCTCAGGCGGCCGGGGGCGCCGCGGGCTCTGGCCGCGCAGGGGTAGCGGGGGCCGCATCCAGCGCCTCCCGCAGCTCCGCCCCGATCCCCCGCAGCGCCTCGCGCGCGTACGGGATCAGACCCCCCATGCCGTAGAAGTGGTGGATCATGCCCGGATGGCAGGTGTGGCGCACGGGCACGCCCTCGGCCGCGAGCCGCGCCGCGAAGGCGGCGCCGTCGTCCCGCACCATGTCGTAGGCGGCGGTGTGGATCAGGGTCGGCGGCAGGCCCGCCAGGGACGGCGCGCGCAGCGGCGAGAGGCGCGGATCGGCCGGGTCGGCGCGCCCGGCGTAATGCGCGATGTCGCGCGCGAGGGTGGCGCGGTCGAGCCCGTAGCCGGTGGCGAGGGTGCGGTGGGATTCCCCCTCGCCCGCCGCGTCGAGGACCGGGCAGAGGAGGAGCTGCGCCGCCACCGCGAGGCGCCCCCGCGCCCACAGGCACAGGCCCGCCGCGAGGTTCGCGCCCGCGGAATCACCCCCCACTGCGAGGCGCCCGGGAGCCAGCCCGAGGGCGGCCGCCTCGCCGGCGACCCAGGCGAGCGCGGCCCGCGCATCCTCCACCGCCGCCGGGAAGGGGTGCTCGGGCGCGAGCCGGTAGGTTGCCGCCACCACGGTGCAGCCGCTCGCCGCGGCGAGCGCCCGATAGATGCCGTCATGTGCGGCGAGGCCGCCCCCGACGAAGCCGCCGCCGTGAAAGTAGAGGAGGCAAGCCCCGTCCGCCCGGCCGAGCGGCCGGTAGAGCCGGGCCGGCAGCAGGCCGGCCGCTCCCGGGAGCGCCAGGGGCTCGACCGCCGCCACCGGCACCGGCGGTCCCGTGAGGCGGCCGAGCCCCTCCAGGCCCGCCCGGCGGCTCTCCAGCGTCGGCGGTCCCTCCGCCAGGATCGCGGCCATCTGGAGGTAGCGGCGGACCTGCGGGTCGAGCGGCATGGGGCGTCCGTAGCGGGAAGTCAGCAATCCGGCCCCTGAACATCCCGGACCGCGTGCTGCATCAGCCCTTAAATTGATTGCGAAAGCCTGATGAGATGCGCGCGCCTTCGGGCATCGGATTCAACTTGCGTCAACCCGTGCCTGATAGGGAGGCTGTCTTGGGAGAACCGTCCCGGTTGCCCGGATGGGCCGCTGACACGAGGACGGATCCGGTTTCGTACAGTCGAGGAGTTCCCGCCGTGTCCCTGCCGCCGATCGTCTTCTGCCCCACCGACGTCCCGCTCAAGGCGGCGCCGATCAACCCGCACTGGGTGCGGGTCGGCAACCCGGAGGCCCGCAACGTCGTGCTGTCGCGCAGTGCCGACGGCACCGCCAGCACGATCCTGTGGGACTGCTCGGCGGGCGAGTTCGTCTGGCACTACGACATCGACGAGACGATCTACTTCCTCGAAGGATCGGCGGTCATCGGCGACGCCGGCACCCCGCCGCGGCGCTTCGCGGCCGGCGACGTGCTGTTCTTGCCCAAGGGGTCGGTGGCCAACTGGCACGTGGAGAGCTACGTCAAGAAGGTGGCGTTCTGCCGCCGGGTGCAGCCGAAGGTGATCGGCCAGGCCCTGCGCGCGGCGTCCTTCGCCAAGCGGCTCCTCACCGGGCGCGGTGCGGCCGCGCCCGCGATGTCGCTCGGCGGCTGACCAGACCGGCACGGGAGGCCGGGGCGAGAGGGGCGAGACGGCGATGAGCGAGTCGACCTGGACCTTCTTCGAGGGTGCGTGGCATCCGGGCAACGTGCGGATGATGGGGCCGCGCACGCACGGCGCGTGGCTCGGCTCCACCGTGTTCGACGGGGCGCGGGCCTTCGAGGGCGTGACGCCCGACCTCGACCTCCACCTCGCCCGGGTGAACCGCTCGGCCGTGGCCCTCGGCCTCAAGGCCGTGGTCGAGGCTGCCACCTGGCGCGAGCTCGTGCACGAGGGCCTGCGCCGCTTCGCCCCCGATGCCGCCCTCTACATCCGGCCGATGTACTGGGCCGAGAGCGGCTATGCGGGCGGGGTGCGCTTCGACCCCGACTCCACCAACTGGTGCCTCTGCCTCTACGAGGCGCCGATGCCGGTGCCGGGCCGGCTCTCCATCACGCTCTCGCCCTACCGGCGGCCCACCGCCGAGACGGCGCCCGTCGAGGCCAAGGCCGGCTGCCTTTACCCCAACGGCGCGCGGGCGCTGGCCGAGGCGCAGGAGCGCGGCTTCGGCAACTGCCTCGTGCGCGACGCCCTCGGCAACATCGCCGAACTGGCCAACGCCAACGTCTTCATGGCCCGCGACGGCGTGGTCTGCACCCCGGCCCCGAACGGCACGTTCCTGGCCGGCGTCACCCGCGCGCGGGTGATCGACCTGTTGCGCCACGCGGGCGTCGCGGTGCTGGAGACAACCCTGACCTACGCGGATTTCGCGGCGGCCGACGAGATCTTCTCCGCCGGCAACTACGCGAAGGTGATGCCCGTCACCGCCATCGACGGCCGCGCCCTGGAGCCGGGGCCGTTCTACCAGCAGGCGCGCGACCTCTACTGGGCCTACGCGCACGGGCGCTGAGAGCCCCGCCGGCCGGAATCTCCCCGCCGCGTCGGCGCGGGGGCTTGCGGGACCCGGCCGCTACTCGATGATCTCGTCGGCACGCACGAGGAAGGTCGACGGAATGTCGAGCCCGAGCGCCCTGGCGGTCCTGAGGTTGAGCACGAGTTCGAACGTGGCGGGCTGCTGGACGGGCATGCCGGCCGGTTTCGCGCCCCTGAGAATCTGGCCGGCATAGACGCCGACGATCCGGAAATGCTCGGCGAAGTCCGATCCGTACGACAGAAGGCCGCCGGCGACGACGAACTCGCGGCGGAAGTACAATGTCGGGCTGGAATGCTCGTGCTCCAATCCGACCAGATGGGGAGCCTGCAGGAAAAAGTATGGATCAGGCGCGACGATGACCGCATCGATGTCCTTCCGCTTGAGGCCGGCGTAGATCTCGCCGATCTCTCGGGAGTCGCTGGCATTGAGGATGTGGACCTGTTGTCCGGTCTTTTGCGCCGCCTCCTGGATGCCGGCGGCCTCCCGAATGGTGGCGGGATTGAGAGGATTGACGAGAAGCCCGATGCGGGAGGCTTTCGGCAGAAGGTCCTGGAGCAGTTCCAGGCGCTTCGATGCGGTCTCGACGAACGAGGCGGTGATGCCGGTCAGGTTGCCGCCCGGCCGCTGAAGGCTGGCGACGAGCCCGACCTTCACCGGATCGTCCGCGGTCGTGAACACGATCGGCACCGTCGAGGTCGCGGCCTTCGCCGCCTGGGCCGCCGGCGTTCCGCCGGTGGCGACCAGAACCGACACCGGCTTGCGGACGAGATCAACCGCCAGGCTGTGCAGCAGGGTGTAGTCTCCGTTCGCCCAGCGATAATCGATGACGACGTTCCCGCCGTCGCTGAAGCCCGCCGTGGCCAAGCCCCGCTTGAACGAGCCGATCAGGCTGGCGTCCGCACCGGGCGATCGGCTGCTGAGGAAGCCGATGATCGGCAGCGCCGGCTGCTGAGCCTCGGAAGCGAGCGGACCGATCGCAACCGCACCGGCCAAGCCGGACACGAAGGATCGCCGCCTCATCCGGATCATCTGCGACCCCATGCGGTGAGTGAACGGCCCATCCGTTGCGCTCGCCGACCAGTCTACGCCAAGTCGAGCGCCACATGAGAGCGTCGGCATGCGACCGCTCATCAGGCCCGTGCCGGCTGCGGTGACCCTGACGCCTGAACGGGTCGGCCGGCCGCGGCCGGCCGCGTCGTGATCCGAAATGGCGCTGGCGGCGGGGTCCGGTACGGCCCGGGATGCCGCGTGCACTGCAGCATCTCGGGCCGCGTCCCGGCCGCGACGGCGGCTGTTCGGCCGCAAAGCTTCACCTGCGGCACGGGCGCCGGCCATGCGTGTCAGCCGCGTCTGAAGGGCCCGTTGATGCAGTATCTTGCAGGGGGCGAGCCAATCACGCACTCTCGATCCATGCGCCGATTGCATGACGGGCTTGTGGAATGTGGTATACCAAGAAGCGTGGTGCGGTGCGATATACGGCTCATCGCAATCGCACACACCACGGGATGCCCACCATGACGATCGCTCTCTTCCTCGCCGGTCTCGCTGCCGTCGCCGTCGGTCCGGCTCTCGCCCTCCTCACCGACCGCCTGGGCCTCGAGGCGTCGGCCGAGAACAACGCCGTGGCCGGCATGTTCGTGGCCCTCAACGACAACGCGCAGGTCGCGCGCCGCAACGCCGCCTGATCCCGCCCGCGCCGCATCCTCCGCCCGGTCTCGCCCCGCCCTGCTCCGCACGGGCGGGTTTTCATTGTGCGGCTTGCGCCTCACCGGGATCCCGGCAGGCCCTCCCACCGCACCCATTGGCCGTGCGGATGGGCGGTGGCGAGCCGGTGCGTCCGCCCGCCCGGCCACAGCGTGAGGCGTAAGCCGGCGGGACCGCCCTCGAACTCGTAGGCGAGCCACGCGAGCGGGGTGTCGGCCGTCGCGCGGGCTCCCGCCTCGCTCAGGAGAGCCGCCACCTGCGCCCGCCCCTGGACCGGCAGGTACTGCAGCGCGATCGAGTGCTGCACCACCCGGGCTTGGCCCGCCTGCGGCGGCGCGGCGAGGCGCTCGGCGAGCCACGCCACGGCGTCACCGCGATCGAGGGGCGGCGGATCGGCGGCGGCGAGCGCCAGGGCGGCTTCGAGCCGGGCGAGCCGGGCGCGCTGGTCGGGCCAGACATAGGCGGTCAGGCGCTCGCGATGCTGCGCGTCGGTCACGTCGAGCGGGTTGAGGTCGACGCCCCGGCGTGCGGCGATCCGCACCGACGCCTCCGGCGGCGGGGGGCCGGTCCAGTCGGGCGCGAGGTGCAGCCCCGCACCGGGCCGGCCGGCGGCCCTGCCGCCGAGCTCGTACGCGTAGGCATCGAGGACGAGGTTGAGGCCCGCGCTCGCCCCGATCTCCCACAGCACGATCGGCTTCGATCCGGTCATCGCCGCCACCGCCATCAACCCCGGCATCAGCACACCCGAGCGCGCGACCTCATTGGTCTGCGGCGCCGAATCGAGCCAGGGATCGAGGTCGGCGGCCGTCGCGAAGGCGCGCGCGAGCGCCTCCCACAGGGCCGCCGGGTCGGGCGCGGCCGGCGGGTAGAGGGCGGCGAGGTCGGGCAGCCGGCCGCGGCGCACGAGGGCGTGCAGGCCGCCCGCGAGGCGCAGCGGCAGGGCGTCCGCCTCCGGATCGCCGGGCCAGCCGAGGATCCGGCGCCCGAGCGCCGTGTCCCCGGTCAGCCGCGCGGCGACGAGGCGCAGCAGCATGGCCGTGAAGGGCGAGCCGAGCCGCTCGCAATGGCCCGCCTGTACCGCGAAGGAGTGCCGAACCCGCTCCGTCATCGCCTCGCTCCGGTTCTGCGCCGACGGCCGCGCGTCGCGCGGTCGGGGCCGTCCGGCGCTTCCCTTCTAGCCATCGTCCGGCGTCCAAGGCCACGGCGTCCAAGGCCACCGCGTCCTTGCCTCGCGCGATCACCGGCTTATCCTCCGGCCGGATCGAAGGAGACGGAGAGGTCGCCCATGCCATCCGGTGCCTCCGCCGAGCTGACGGTCCGCGTCATGACGGACCGTGACCTGCACCTCGCGATCGGGTGGGCCGCGGCGGAGGGCTGGAACCCCGGCCTCAGCGATGCGGCCTGCTTCCAGGCCAGCGACCCGGCGGGTTTCCTGGTCGGCTGCCTCGGCGGCGAGCCGGTCGCCTCGATCTCGGTGGTGCGCTATGCCGCCAGCTTCGGGTTCCTCGGCTTCTACATCGTGCGGCCGGATCGGCGCGGCCGCGGGTTCGGCCGCCGTCTCTGGCAGGCCGGCCTGGACCACCTGACGGGGTGCGTGGTCGGCCTCGACGGCGTCGTGGCCCAGCAGGACAATTACGCCCGATCCGGGTTCGTGCCGGCCCATCGCAATGTGCGCTACGGGGGAAGCCCGCAGGTCGAGGCCCCCGCCGACCCGCGTCTGACGGCGGTGGGCCCAGACCTCCTCGACGCCGTTCTGGCCTATGACCGGCCGTTCTTTCCCGCGCCGCGCGAGGCCTTCCTGCGCTGCTGGCTCCAACCCGATGCGCGTGCCGCCCTCGCCTACGTCGAGGACGGGGCCGTGAAGGGCTACGGCGTCATCCGGGCCTGCCGGACCGGCCACAAGATCGGTCCGCTCTTCGCCGACGGCGCGCGCGAGGCCGGCGCGCTGTTCCGGGCGCTCGCCGCCAGGGCCGGCGGCGCGCCCGTCTTCCTCGACGTGCCCGAGCCGAATGCGTCCGCTGTGCGGATGGCCTCGTCCTACGGTCTCTCGCCGGTGTTCGAGACGGCGCGGATGTATCGCGGCGGGCGGCCCGACCTGCCCCTCGCGGCGATCTACGGGATCACCAGCTTCGAGCTGGGCTAGAGCAAGAACAAATCGCGTTGCACTCCTTCTTCAGGTCTTCGCTTTTGACGGATTGTCTGCGACGAACCGGCATCCGCTTCGTCGGAAAATTTTCTCGTGCTCCTGGCCGCGCCGGTGCGGCCATGCTGTAATCCGGCAGCGGCGTGCCCTGTGCCGGGCCGAGGAAGGAGGAGGCCGTCGTGCGGGACGTTCTGCGCGCGAAGGGTCCGCCCCGGGACGCACAGCCCTTCATCAGCATCCCGGCCCGCCCGCTGGAGGGCGACCTCGTCGCCTCGCTCATGCGCCGCCATGAGGTCGCGGCGGAGCGGCTGATCGGGTGGCTGCGCGTGGCGATCGGGCTCGGCGTCTTCGTGACGGTGATCGTGGCCGATCGCGTCCTGCACCGGCTGACGGGCGTGTCGCTCGACCTGTTCGAGCGCAATGCCTGGATCGCGTCTCTCGGATTCCTGGCCGTCGGCGCCGCCAGCATCGCGGTGGCGGAGCCGCAGCGCTGGCGGCACGGCTTCGCCTACCTCTTCATGGTGCTGGATGTCGGGCTCGTGCTCGTCATCGCGTGGCTCGCCCTCGTCGAGCGCGGACTGCCCGGCAATGCCCTGCCTTCGGCCCCGATCGTCTGGGCGGCGCCCCTCGTGCTCGCGGTCGGCGCCCTGCGCTACGACGTCGTGGTTCAGCTCACGGCGATCGCCCTGCTGGCGCTCGGCCTCGTCGGCATCGCCATCGGCCTCGACCATCGCCTGGTCCTGGATCCCGCCGCCGCGGAAGGAGGGCCGTGGCGCCAGCTCTTCTCGATGCCGATCAACGTGCTGCGGCTGGAGATGGTCCTCCTGGCCGGGGCGGCCACGGCCTTCGGCATCGTCCGCTCGCGCCGCCTGCTGGCCTCCGCGGTCAAGGATGCGGTCGGGCGCGCCAGCCTCGCGCGGTTTCTCCCGGCCGAGATCGCCCCCCGGGTGGCGTCGGGCGACGCCGCGCTGCGCCGCGGGCGCCGCCAGCGGGCCGTCATCGTCTTCGTCGACATCCGCGACTCGACCGGCATGGCCGAGGGCATGGATCCCGAGCGCCTGTCGCAGTTCTTCACCGCCTTCCGCACCCGGATCCTCGCCTGCGTGCGCCGGCACCGCGGCTTCGTCGACAAGTTCATCGGCGACGGCGCGCTGGTCCTGTTCGGCGTGCCGGACGAGGGCGGCGACGATGCCGCCCGCGCGCTCGCCTTCGCGCACGATCTCGTCGGCATCGTCGAGGCCTGGAACGCCACGCGCGAACTGCCGCAGGCCGTGCGGATCGGGGTCGGCATCCATGCCGGCGAGGTGTTCTGCGGCATCGTCGGCGACGACGAGCGGATGGAGTTCACGGTGCTGGGCGATGCGGTGAACGTCGCCTCGCGGCTCGAACAGGCGACGAAGCGCTACGGCGGGATGATCCTGGCCTCCGGGGCGGCGGTCGAGGGCTCGTCGGACCGTGCCGCGTGGCGGCTGGTCGGCCGGGAGCCCCTGGCCGGGCGCAAGGAGCCCATCGCCATCTTCGCCCCGGCGGTCGACGCGGCGCCCGCCGAAGGATGACTGAGCCCTCGCAGCCCGGAGAGGGCCTCACTCCGCCGAGGGCTCCGGCCCGGCCGGACCGGCTTTCGACCGGGCCGGCACCAGCATCCAGACGGACGGGCGCCCGTCGCGCTGACGGCGCGCATTCGCCTGCCGCTCGTCCAGCAGCGTCCGGGCCGCCGCCGGATCGGCCTCGCTCGCGGGTGGGGTCGTCTCGGCGGCTGGCGCGGAACCGGCGGCGATCCCCATGATCGCCAGCACCACCGCGGCGAGGATGGTGCGATGGGGTGATGGGGGCATGCGCTTCTCCGCTCTCTCGCTCTCGGAAGCCCTGGTCGCGGCCTCGCTCCTGTGATGCGCGACGGGAGCGGATCCTTGGGTGCCGTGCCGCACGGCCTCGCGCACGCTCCCGGGTCCGCGATCGGTGGACGGCGGCGGACCGGGGGTGTGGAGTGGCCGGAGCGGCCGGGTTAGCCTCGCCCGGAGTTTGTCCGGTTTCTCGGGATTCGCCCATGCTCCGCGTCGGCCCGCCCTCTCTCTCCCTCGACGGTCTCACCGTCCTGGTGATCGGCGGATCGAGCGGCATCGGCGAGGCGGCCGCCCACGGCTTCGCCCGGGCCGGCGCGCGCGTCGCCATCGCGGCGCGGCGGCAGGCCAAGCTCGATGCGGCGCTGGAGCGGTTGCGCCCCGTCTGTCCCGAGGCCCGGGCCTATGCGGCGGACGTGACGGAGCCGGGCGCCGTGGCGGCGCTCGCCGACCGCGTCCTGGCGGATCTCGGGCCCCTCGATGTGCTGATGACCTGCCAGGGCATGACGATCATCAAGCCGGCGCTCGATTTCTCGCCCGACGAGTTCGCGCAGGTGATCGCCACGAACCTCACCAGCGTCTTCCACGCCTGCCAGGCCTTCGGCCGGGCGATGGTGGCGCGCGGCAGCGGCGCCATCATCACGGTCGCCTCGCTCGCCGCGCATCGCGGCTGGCCGAGCGCCTGCCCGTACGCGGTGGCCAAGCACGGCGTGGTCGGGCTCACCACCTCGCTCGCCGCCGAATGGGCCGCCCACGGCGTGCGGGTCAACGCGATCTCGCCCGGTTTCTTCATGACGGAGCTCAACCGCGAGACGATGCCCCAGGCGCGCAAGGACGCGGCGCTCGCCCGCAGCCCCGCCGGCCGCTTCGGCGACCTGCAGGAGCTGGTCGGCGCCGCGCTCTACCTCGCGTCCCCGGCGGCGAGCTTCACCACCGGGGCCGTGCTGGCCGTGGACGGCGGCTACCTCGCGGGCGGCATCTGACGGTCCGCCCTCACCCGCGGCGGCCCGCCCTCCCGGTCACGGTTTGGCCGTGCTGCCGGTCCGGTCGGGCTGCGGCTGGCCGAGATAGATGTATTCGGGTGCGGCGCGCAGCTGGTCCCGGTCGGTCTGGATCACCGCCTTGACGGTCTTGTCGTCGACCCGCGTGATCGTCACCGCCTCGCGGGCGATCGAGACGTACTTGGTGCCGATGCCGAGGAAGCCGCCGACGCCAACCACGTAGGATTTCACGCTGAACTGCGGATCGAGCACGAGGTCGGCCACCGTGCCGATGGTCTCGTTGGCGCCGTTCTGGATCGAGAGCCCGATGAGCTTGGAGGTCACCATCTCGTCGGGCTGCTGGGCCACGAAGGTCGGCCGCAGGCTGTTGTCGAGGGTCGCGGGGGCGGCGGGAACCGGCGCCGGCGCGGCGGTCTCCTGGCTCGGGTTCATCTGGCTCGGGTTCGTCTGACCCGGATTCGTCTGGGCGTGAGCCGAGAGGGCGCCCGCCACGACGAACGCGGCGGCGAGGGAGAAGCGGGGCATCGAGGGCTCCGGAGTGAACGGAAGCGCCGCCGTCCGGCGGCGATCGCCCTAACAAGGAGCGATCTTCCCCAAAGTTCCTCCCGGTTTCCCGGAAGCGACGGCCCGTCGGCGCGCGCCTCAGTGGCGCGCGCCGCCCGCCAGTTCCGCCTCCACCTCCGCCGGGTCGAGGTCGTAGTGGCGCGAGCAGAACTCGCAGGTGATGCCGATCCGGCCGTCCTCGCCCACCATGTGGCGGCGGTCGTCGTCGGAGAAGCGGCGGATCATGCCCATCACCCGCTCGCGCGAGCAGCGGCAGGCCTCGTGCACCCCCTGCCCCTCGAACACCCGCACGCCGCGCTCGTGGAAGAGCCGGTAGAGCAGGCGCTCGCTCGACACGGTGGGATCGACGAGCTCGTGGTCCTCGGTGGTGGCGACGAGCGACTTCGCCTCCAGCCACGCATCGTCCTCCGCCACCTGGCCCTCGTCGAGCCGCGCATGCCCCTCCGGGATGTCGCCCGGGGGCAGGTCGGCGAGCCGGGCGCGCTCGGGCGACTGGGGCAGGAACTGCACCAGGAGGCCGCCGGCCCGCCAGCGGCGCTCGCCCTCCTCCAGCTGCTCGGCCACCGCGAGGCGCACCTTGGTGGGGATCTGCTCGGACTGGCGGAAATACTGGTGGGCCGCCTCCTCGAAGCCCTGGCCGTCCAGGGCGACGACGCCCTGGTAGCGGCTCTGGGCCGGGCCCTGGTCGATGGTCATGGCGAGGTGGCCCTGGCCGAGGAGGTCGGCGGTGCCGGGGCTGCGTAGGCCGGCGACGCGCGCGGCATCGAAGCGGGCGGTGGCGCGCAGGCGGTCGGGCGCCTCGAAATCCACCACCACCATGTCGACCGGGCCGTCGGTCTTGGTCTGGAGCTGGAAGCGGCCCTCGAACTTGAGCGAGGCCCCGAGCAGCACGGTGAGCGCCGCCGCCTCGCCGAGCGCGCGGGCGACCGGCTCGGGATAGCCGTGGCGGCGCAGGATCAGGTCGAGGGCGGGGCCGAGCCGCACGACGCGCCCGCGGACGTCGAGGGCCTCGACCGCGAAGGGCAGGACGACGTCGTCGCGGCCATCCGCGGACAGGTCGAAGGAGATGGTCTCGGGGCTCATGTCCTCTCCGGGGCCGGGGGACGCGGCGGTCCCGGCCGGCTCTCTCGAGCGGGAATCATGGTCTCCCGGCGGCGCGGCTCCCGAGCCCTCGCGGGTCTGAGCCCGCAGGGCCGATCCTGCCGAGCCGGATGAACGGTCGCGAGCGAGGGAACCGCCGCGTCGAGAGACCGGCGTGCCTTCCCGATATGGGGAGGGCGCGCCGGCTTTTCACGCCTCCACGGCGCCGAGGCACCACGCCAGGATGCCCTTCTGGGCATGCAGGCGGTTCTCGGCCTCGTCGAACACCACCGATTGCGGCCCGTCGATCACCTCGGCGGTGACCTCCTCGCCGCGATGGGCGGGCAGGCAGTGCAGGAAGATTGCGTCCTTGGCCGCCGCCGCCATCAGCTTGGCGTTCACCTGGTAGGGCATCAGCAGGTTGTGGCGGTGGGTCTCGTCCTCGTCGCCCATCGAGACCCAGCAATCGGTGACGACCGCGTCGGCGCCAGCCACCGCCTCGAACGGGTCGGTGGTGACGTGCACGTCCGCGCCCTCCGCCCTAGCCCAGGCGACGAGGTCCGGCCGCGCCCCGAGCTGCGGCGGGGCCGCGACGTTGAGGCGGAAGCCGAAGCGCGCGGCCGCATGCGCCCAGGAGGCCAGCACGTTGTTGGCGTCGCCCGACCACGCCACCGTGCGGCCCTTGATCGGGCCGCGATGCTCCTCGAAGGTCAGCACGTCGGCCATGATCTGGCAGGGATGCGAGAGCTTGGTGAGCCCGTTGATCACCGGGACCTCGGCGTGCCGGGCGAGTTCGAGCATCATCCCGTGGTCGAGGATGCGGATCATGATCGCGTCGACGTAGCGCGAGAGCACCCGGGCGGTGTCCGCGACGGTCTCGCCGCGCCCGAGCTGCATCTCCTTGCCGGTCAGCATCAGCGTCTCGCCGCCGAGTTCGCGCATGGCGACGTCGAAGGAGACGCGGGTGCGCGTGGAGGGGCGGTCGAACACCATCGCGAGCATCCGCCCGGCGAGCGGGCGGCTCGGCGGCGGCTCGCCCTTGCGGCGGTGGCGCTTCATCTCCGCGCAGGCGTCCAGCACCGTGCGCAGCTGCCCGCCCGAGAGGTCGGTGAGGTCGAGGAAGTGCCGGGGACCGGTCTTGAGGGGGGCGTTCATCACTCGGCGGCTCCCCGGGCGGCGGTCTCGAAGGTGGCGGCGGCGGCCTCCAGCCGCTTCACCGCCTCACCCACCTCGGCCTCGCCGACGATGAGCGGCGGCAGAAGCCGCACCACGTTGTCGCCCGCCGGAATCACGATCAGGTGCGCGTCCCGGGCGGCGGCGGCGAACTCGGTGTTGGGCACCTCCAGGCGCAGGCCCATCATCAGGCCCTCGCCGCGGATCTCGCCGATCACGCCCGGATGCCGGTCCTTGAGGGCCGCGAGGCGCTGCTTGAGCAGGAGGCCGGTCTCCCGCACCCGCTCGAGGAAGCCCGGCGCCAGCACGACGTCGAGCACGGCGTTGCCCACCGCCATCGCCAGCGGGTTGCCGCCGAAGGTGGTGCCGTGGCTGCCCGCGGTCATGCCGCGCGCGGCCTCGGCGGTGGCGAGGCAGACGCCGAGCGGGAAGCCGCCGCCGATGCCCTTGGCGGCCGACAGGATGTCGGGGGTGATGCCCGACCACTCGTAGGCGAAGAGCTTGCCGGTGCGCCCGACGCCGCTCTGGACCTCGTCGAGGATCAGGAGCAGGCCGTGCTCGTCGGCGACCCGCCGCAGGGTGCGCAGCCACTCGGGCGCCACCACCCGCACGCCGCCCTCGCCCTGGATCGGCTCGATCATCAGGGCGGCGGTCTCGGGGGTGATCGCGGCCTTGAGCGCGTCGAGGTCGCCGTAGGGCACCTGATCGAAGCCGTCGACCTTCGGGCCGAAGCCGTCGATGTACTTCTGCTGCCCGCCCGCCGCGATGGTGGCGAGCGTCCGGCCGTGGAAGGCGCCCTCGAAGGTGATGACGCGGAACCGCTCCGGGTGGCCGCCCGCCGCGTGGTACTTGCGCGCCATCTTGATGGCGGCCTCGTTCGCCTCCGCGCCGGAATTGGCGAAGAACGCCACGTCCGCGAAGGTGGCGTCCACGAGGCGCCGCCCGAAGCGCTCGCCCTCCGGGATCTCGAACAGGTTCGAGACGTGCCAGACCTTCTGCGCCTGCTCGGTAAGCGCCGCGACGAGGTGCGGATGGGCGTGGCCCAGCCCGTTGACGGCGATGCCGGCGCCGAAATCGAGGTAGCGCGACCCGTCTCGGGCAACCAGCCACGCGCCCTCCCCGCGTTCGAACGACACCTTGGCCCTGGCGTAGGTCGGCAAGAGGGCGGACGTCACGATCCCGTCTCCGTCGCGGCCGCCCGAGAGGGCGGCCAAAAAGAAAGCGCCGCCTCTAAGGGGCGGCACGCGCGCGAATACTATGGAAGGCCGCCGGCCTGTCAACGTTCGGGGCCGCCGGCAGGGGATGGGCGGGCGCGCCGGGCGCCTCCTCGCTTGCCTGTGGCGGGGTTGCCATGCCGGCCCGGCTTGGGCCACACCCGGGCACGCAACCGCACAGGAGACCGCGCATGAGCGCCACGCTCGACCGCCTCAGGGAACTCGGCCACGTCCTGCCGCCGGCCGCCAGCCCGGTCGCGAACTACGTGCCGTTCAAGCGGGCCGGCAACCTCGTGGTGGTCTCCGGCCAGCTCTGCTTCGGGCCGGACGGGCAGCTCGACGAGCGCCACAAGGGCAAGGTCGGCGGCACGGTCACCCCGGAGGTCGCGGCCGAGGCGGCCCGCTACTGCGCCCTCAACGTGCTGGCCCAGCTCGGCGCCGCGGTCGGCAACCTCGACGACGCGGTGGTGAGCTGCATCCGGCTCGGCGGCTTCATCAACACCGCGCCCGGCTTCTCGGCCGTGGCCGGGATCATGAACGGCGCCTCCGACCTGATGGTGGCGGTGCTGGGCGAGCGCGGCCGCCACGCCCGCTCGACGGTGGGCGTCGCCGAACTGCCGCTCGACGCGGTGGTGGAGGTCGAGGGCATGTTCGAGGTGCGATGAGCCCCGCGATGGATGCCCCCAACGCCCCCGGCTGGCTCACCGCCCGCCCGATCGCCCATCGCGGCCTGCACGACCGCGCGGCCGGCCTGCCCGAGAACACGATCGGGGCGGCCGAGGCGGCGATCGCCCGCGGCTACGCGATCGAGTGCGACGTCCAGCTCAGCGCCGACGGCGAGGCGATGGTCTTCCACGACGAGGGCCTGGGGCGGCTCACCGGCGAGAGCGGCCGCGTGCGCGAGCGCAGGGCGGACGACCTTCGGCGGCTCGCGGTAGCGGGCTCGCCCGAGCGGGTGCCCACCCTGCCCGAATTCCTGAGCGTCATCGCCGGGCGCACGCCCCTCGTCGTCGAGGTGAAGTCGCGCCACGACGGCGACCTCGCGCTGGCGCGCCGGACCGCTGCCGTCGTGGCGGCGTATGCCGGCCCGGTGGCGCTCAAGTCCTTCGATCCGGCGATCGTCGCGGCGCTCGCCGACCTCGCGCCGGGCCTGCCCCGCGGCATCGTCGCCGAGAGCCGCCAGGACGACCCCGCCTATGCGGGCCTGACCTCCGAGGCGCGGCACGCGCTCGCCCATCTGCTCCACTTCGCCGAGAGCCGGCCCGACTTCCTGTCCTGGCGCGTGGACGACCTGCCGAACGCCGCGACCTACCTCGCCCGCCTGCTCGGGCGGCGCCCGGTGATGACCTGGACGGTGCGCACGCCCGATCAGGCGGAGCGGGCGCGGCGGCACGCGGACCAGATGGTGTTCGAGGGGTTCCGGCCGGATTGACCGGCGCCGGGGCAGGGATCCCCGCAGATCCGGTGTGACGCCGGCTCCGTCACTTCACCGCGAGCGCGAGGTTCGACAGCTCCTCGAGGTAGGACCGGACGTGGTCGGCGTTCTGGCCGAAGTCGCGGTCGCCGTAGCGGGAGGCGGCGCGCACGTCGATGCGGGCGCCGTCCGCCCGCGGCCGGATGCGGACGGTGATGTCGTAGGGCAGGCCGAGCAGGCGCGAGCGCACCACCGCCTCGATGCGCCCGTTGCCGATCCGGCCGCCGGGCTTCTGCGCCTCGATCACCTGCCAGCGGCGGTTCTGGGCGGCCTTGAGGGCGAGCCCGAAGGCCTCGTCGGCGCCGAGGTCGAGGGTGAGCGGCGCGACCTGCGGGTAGGATTCCCGCTGCAGCGCCCGGTCGGCCGGGCTCACCTCCGGCGGCAGGCGCCCGCCCCGCGCGGCGTCCGCGGCCCGCGAGCGCGAGAAGGCCGGCGGGTTGTCGATGTCGGTCGACACGTCGGTGAGCTTCGGCAGCAGCGCGCCGCGCGCCGCCATGTAGCCCGGATAGGCCAGGACGAGCGCCGCCACGAGGAGGCCGCCGACCGCGGTGCGCAGGCCCCGCGCGCCCTCCTGCCAGATCCGCACGAAGGCCCCGGCCGCGAGCAGCACCGCCAGCACCGCCACCGCGACGCCGGCGGCGAGCGTCACCAGCGCCGGCCCGGTCTCGGCGCGGGGGTCGCGCACCAGCAGGAGCGCGAGGCCCACCGCCGCCACCGAGAACCACGCCAGGCGCAGGGACCACGGGGCCGCCCGGGTGACGGGCTCTTCGGCGATCAGGCGGCGCATCGGTCCTGCTGCATTCTCCCCTGCCCCCGCGCGGCCGCGCGGGAGACGGACCCGGACGCCTTAACCCACCCGGGCGTTCGGGGGTAGCCGGCCGCCGCGCGGGTCCGCGGTCTGCGGGAGGCGTGGGTGACGCGCTGGCGCGCCTCACGCCGCCCCGGGCAGCCGGTAGTCCCGGAAGCGCTCGCGCAGGGCGGTCTTCTGGATCTTGCCGGTGGCCGTGTGCGGGATCTCCGTCACCAGCACCACGTCGTCCGGCATCCACCACTTGGCGATGCGCGGGCGCATGAACTCGAGGATGTCGGCCTTGTCGGGCGTGCGCCCGGCCTTGGGCACCACCACGAGGAGCGGGCGCTCGTCCCATTTCGGGTGCGCGATGCCGATCACCGCCGCCTCGGCCACGTCGGGATGGCCGATGGCGAGGTTCTCCAGCTCGATCGAGGAGATCCACTCGCCGCCCGACTTGATCACGTCCTTGGAGCGGTCCGTCACCGTCATGTAGCCGTTCGGGTCGATGGTCGCGATGTCGCCGGTGTCGAAGAAGCCCCGCGCGTCGAGGATGCGGCTGTCGTCCTGGAAATAGGCCTTGGCCACCGCCGGCCCCGCCACCTTGAGGCGCCCGAAGGTCTCCCCGTCCCAGGGCAGGTCGCGGTCGGCATCGTCGGTGAGGCGGAACTCGACCCCGAAGGGCGGGAAGCCCTGCTTCATCTTGAGGTCGAGGCGGGCCTCGCCTTCGAGCCCCGCGACCTCGGGCTTGAGCGAGCAGAAGGAGCCGATCGGGCTCATCTCGGTCATGCCCCAGGCATGCGCGACGGTGACGCCGTAATCGCGCTCGAAGCGCTCGGTCATCGCCCGTGGGCAGGCCGAGCCGCCGATGATGACGCGCTTGAGCGTGGAGAGGCGCGAGCCCGTGGCGTCGAGGTGCTGGAGCAGGCCGAGCCAGACGGTGGGCACCGCCGCCGTCACCGTCACGCCGGTCGTCTCCAGGATGTCGTACACCGAGGCGCCGTCGAGCTTGGCGCCCGGCAGCACCAGGGTCGCCCCGGCCATCGGCGCCAGGAAGGCGAAGGACCAGCTGTTGGCGTGGAACAGCGGCACCACCGGCATCGCCACGTCCCGGCTCGCCAGCCCGATATAGTCCGGGCTGTTGTTGGCCATCGCGTGCAGCACGTTCGAGCGGTGCGAGTAGAGCACGCCCTTCGGGTTGCCGGTGGTGCCCGAGGTGTAGCAGAGCCCGGCGGCGGTGTTCTCGTCGAACGAGGCCCAGGCGAAGTCGGCATCGGCCTCCGCCAGGTACTCCTCGTAGGCCACCGCGTTGCGCAGCGAGGTCTGCGGCATGTGGGCGGCGTCGGTGAGGATGACGTAGCGCTCGATCGACGGCAGCTTGTCCGCCAGCCGCTCCATGAGCGGCACGAAGCTCAGGTCGAGGAGCAGGATGCGGTCCTCGGCGTGCCTGATGATGTAGGCGATCTGCTCCTCGAACAGCCGCGGGTTGACCGTGTGGTAGATCGCGCCGAGGCCGGTGATGCCGTACCACGCTTCGAGGTGGCGCCACGTGTTCCAGGCGAGCGTCGCCACGCGATCGCCGAGCCGGATGCCGTCCCGCTCCAGCCGCTTGGCGAGGCGCAGGGCCCGCGTGCGGATCTCCGCATAGGTGGTCCGGTGCATCGGCCCCTCGACCGAGCGGGAGATCACCGGGCGGCCCGGATGCTGGATGCCGGCATAGTCGATGACACGATGGATGAGGAGGGGCCAGTCCTGCATCAGGCCGAGCATGGCGTTTCGTCCTTCCCTGTCGCGGCGCGCCGCCGCGCGCTCGCGGTTCTGTCTCGGGCTCCCGCCCGAGATTCTGTCTCGGGCTCAGGCCCGGGGCGTCCGTCGACCTTAGCCCACAGCACCTTCGGACCGGAAGGGACCGGCCGGAAGACCCGGGCACTCCGAGCGCCCGCGCCCGCGTGTGGTTGCTGACGCAACGAAACCAGAGCGGGAACGGCGCCGGCCAGCCTATTGTCAGGTATTTGCGTCGATCATGACCTTGGGTTATAGATCGCGAAGGTTCGACGCAGCGCTGCGAACGCCGCCGTTCTTTGCATCACCTGACGAGCGGGTGAAAGGGCATCGATCGGGATGCAGGGGAAGTTGGCGGCGCAGTTCGACATTCTGCAGATCATCGAAGGATTTGGTCTGGCCGGGTACTGGACGTGGGAGTTCGGGGCGGACCGCCAGATCTGGTCGCCGGGCCTGCGCAACCTCCTGGGCCTGCCCGAGCCGGACGGCGCGCCCGATTACGACCGGTTTTTGCGGCTCGTGCATCCGGAGGATCGCGACCGGCTCGATGCGCCCGTCCGGGTTCGCGCCGGCACGCTCGGTCAGCACCGGTTCCGCATCATCCGCCCGGACGGCACGCTCCGGATCGTCGAATCCCGCGGCGAGGTGCTGCACCACAGCGACGGGCGTCCGCGCGGGGCGGTCGGCGTGGTGCTCGACGTGACGGACCGCGAGCATGCCCTGCGGGCCGTCCGCTTCCATGCCGCCCGCGAGCACGCGCTGGCCGTCTCGGGTGGCGTCTTCGGCTTCGCGGTGCTGCACGGCGAGGTGATGGATCTGCCGGCGTGGCGGGCGCTCACCGGGTTGACCCGTGCCACGATCGACCAGGGCTGGGCGCGCCCCGGCGAGCGGGAGGCGACCGCCACCCTCCCGCCGCCGGTCGCCGCCGCCATCGCGGCGCGCCGGCCCTACCACTACAGCTTCACCGTGCGGCTGCCGGCCGGCGAGACCGCCCGGTTCTACGAGTACGGCGCGCCCGTCTCCGGGGAGGAAAGGAGCGGCGGATGGGCGGGGATGCTTGTGCGCCGCCCCGCCGCGGACGGGGGTGAGCACGGGATGGAACCGGAGAGCCTCATCGGCGGACGGGAGATCCGCGCGGCGCGCGCCCTCCTCGCCTGGACGCTCACGGATCTCGCCGAGGCGAGCGGCCTCTCGCTCTCCACGGTCCGCCGCATGGAGGAGGAGAGCGACGCCGCCTCGCTGCGCAGCCGCCGGGCGGCGCTCACCGCGCTGCGGGGCGCCGGCGTGGTCTTCACCCTCCTGGACGGGAGCGCGGTGGCCGTCGCGCTGGCCCGGTAAGGCCGGTCAGGCGGCGAGTGCGAGCGCGAGAAGCGCCCCGAGGCCCGCCAGCGCGAGCGGGATCTGCAGCGGGCGCAGCCGGGCGAAGTGCCGGGGCGCCTCGCCCTCGCGCGCCGCGACGGGATCGAGGATCACGAGGGCGCCGTAGCCCGCGAGCAGGAGCGCCGTCGCGAGGGCGGGCCGGCCGAGGACGAGCGCCGCCACGGCTGCGACCCCGAGGCCGAACAGGCCCATCATGGTGAGCATCTGCGCCGCGGTCGGCCCGCCGACGGTGCGGAAGCTGAGGCCCCGCCGCACCCCCGCCAGGAAGGTGAGGATGGCGCAGGCCCAGGCGAGGGTGAGCGTCGCGACGAGCCCGCGCGTCTCGCCCGCCGCCGCCCAGGCCAGGGCGGCGCCCCCCACGATGGGCAGCATCGGACCGAAGCCGAAGATCAGGCTGAGCCACGGAATCCGGGGCGAGGCGTCCTGCGGGACCGGCCGCGGCCTCATCGCAGATCTCCCGGCCGCTCGCCGGCGGGCGGCTCCCGCCCGTCGCGGTCGGGGTTGCGGCGGCGCAGATCCTCGGTGAGGGCGTCGCCGAAGGCCGACCACAGGGTGAGCGGCACCCCGCTCGCCGCCGCGAGCCCGTCCACCGACGCCGCGCGGGCCACGAAGGCCGCCCCGGCCGCCGTCACCAGCGCTCCCTCGGCGGTGGCGCCCGTGAGGCTGCGCTCGCCGAAGAACACCTTGTTGTAGGCCGTGACGAGCCCGAGGGTGAGCGCCGCGAGCGCCACGGCCTGGTCCCGCTCCGGCGAGCGCGGGCGGCGCAGCAGCCGGTAGGCGCCCCCCGCCATCACGCCGAGCAGCACCGGCCAGCCCCCCGCGAAGACCGGGTCCGGCGGCTTCCACGACGGCACGTCCAGGCTGCGGTACCAGCGGTGGATCTCGGGATGGGTCGGATCGGGGCTGTAGCGCCGGCTGATCATCCCGCTGAGCGCGAGCGCGCCGCCCACCGCGATGAGCGCCGCGCCGGGCGAGAGCGCCCCGTCCCGCGGCGGAGGCGAAGGGCGGCTCTGGTGGCGGGTGGGCATCGCCGGGCTCCGGGCTGCGCGGCGGCCCTCGGCCGCCCTGCCCTCCAACGCGACGGCGCTCCGGCTGTTCGAGCGCGGCCGTTCGCTGCGGCCATCGGGCGCCGCGTCGATCCCGACCGGCGACGGCAGGCTTCTCTGACGGCGGCGGCCAGGATCATCGTCAGTGACGAGACAGCCTTTCGCCGCGAGCCGGCGGCCGATCCGATCTCCCCGCCATCCGCGGCAGGATTTCATCCCGGCCGAGAGATCTGCCGACCGCATCTTTTCCTGCCGTGTGCGGCAGAACACATGCTGGCGCGGCCGACAGCTTGGCAGATCGACCCCTCATCCGACTGAATGACGCGCCGCCGCGGCGGGTCTGCTTCAGATCGCGTCGCCCGCGACGATCCGCGGGGCGGAGGCCCGCGGATGCCCGACGCCGACGTTCTGACCTCGCTGCTGCTGCCGCTGGCCGTGTCCTACGCCCTGGTCCTGGCGGTGCCGGGACCGAACCTCCTCGTGGTCCTGCGCGCCGGGCTCGGGCCGAGCACCCGCGGCGCGCTGCCGGCCGCGTTCGGGATCGCCTGCGGGGCCACCCTCGCCTCCGCGCTCGCGGCTTCCTGCACGGCGCTGCTGCCGTCCGGGCGCGTGATCGAATGTCTGGGCGGCACCGTCTTCGCCGTCCTGATGGCGAGGGCCGGCCTGCGGATGCTCACCGGCGAGGCGCTGCGGGCGGTCGAGCCGGCCCGCCTCGCGCCGGGCCGTCGGGCGGCGAGCTTCCTGCTGGGGCTGGGCGCCGCGGCCTCGAACCCGGTCACGTTCTCGTTCTTCGCCGGATTCTTCCTCGCCCATGCGCGCACGCCCGCGGCGCTCGGGCTTGCCTGCCTCGTCGTCTTCGCGATGGCGGCGGCGTGGTTCTCGGCCATCGGCCTCCTGGTCTCGCGGCCGGCCTGCCGCCGCCTCGCCGCGGCGGGCGGCGGCTGGGTGCGCTACGGCATCGCCGCCGCCCTCCTGACCTGCGCGGGCCTCGCGCTCTGGCGCGCGGCCGCTCAGTCGGCGATCGCCTGATACACCAGGCCGCGCACCAGCCGCCGGTAGTAGGGACGGCTCGGGCCGGGGGCCTGGGTCATCAGGATGCCGACGAGCTGCTCCTTCGGGTCGACCCAGAAGTAGGTGCCGGCATAGCCCGCCCAGGTGTACTCGCCCGCCGAGCCGTGCACGCCCGCCAGCCCCTGCTCGCGCCGCACCGCGAAGCCGAGGCCGAAGGTGTAGCCCTGCACCCCGAGCAGCTGCTCGCCCGGCTGCACCGTCTGGCGGATCGCGGGCGGGAGATGGTCGGCGGTCATGAGCGCGACGGTGGTGCGGCTCAACAGCCGGGTGCCGTCGATCTCGCCGCCGTTGAGCAGCATCTGGCAGAAGCGCAGGTAGTCGGCGGCCGTGGTGACGGCGCCCGCCCCGCCCGAATCGTTCTTCGGCGGCGCCGAGACGTCGATGACCCGGTTCGGGTTGCCGGTCGCCGGATCGGTGGGGAAGGCCTGGGCGAGGCGGCCCATCTTCTCGGCCGGCAGCGAGAAGCCGGTGTCGCTCATGCCGAGCGGGCGAAACAGCCGCGCGTCGAGGAAGGCCGAGAGGCGCTGGCCCGAGACCTTCTCGATCACCCGGCCGAGCACGTCGGTGGCGAGGCTGTACTCCCAGGTGGTGCCGGGCTGGTGGGCGAGCGGCGCGCCCGCGATGCGCTTGGTGAAGGCCTCGGGATCGAGCTCGATCGCCGCGTAATCCGCCCCCGGCGTGTAGAGGCCGGCCTGCGCGTAGGCCCCCTTCACCGGGGCGTTGCCGGTGATCTCCCCGTAGGCGAGGCCGGCGGTGTGGCGCAGCAGGTCCTGGATGGTCGGCGCCCGGTCGGCCGGCACGGTGCCGAAGCTCGCCTGCCCCATCCCGTCCGCCTTCGGCACGCTGACCTGCAGCGTCCTGAACTCCGGCAGGTACTTGGCCACCGGGTCGGTGAGCTGGATCCTGCCCTCCTCCACCAGCATCATCGCGCCGACCGAGGTCATGGCCTTGGTCATCGAATAGGCGCGGAAGATCGCGTCGGTGGTCATCGGCTTGCCCGCGGCCTTGTCCTGCGCGCCGAAGGCCTGCGCGTAGACGAGCCGGCCGCGGCGGGCCACCATCACCACGGCGCCGGGAATGCGGCCCTCGCGGATCTCGGCCTCGAAGGCGGGCGCGATGCGGGCGAGGCGCTCGGAGGAGAGGCCGGCCTCCTCGGGCTTGGCCCGCTGCATCACCTCCGCGCCGGCCGGGACCGCCAGGGCCCACAGCAGAGCGACCGCGCCGATGGCGGCGCGCCGGGTCTGTCCTCTCATCCGTCTCCTCCCTTGCCGTCTCGTCGCGGCGGCGAGAACTGTAGAAGCCGCCGGGCGCGAGTAAAGGGCGGAGCGCTTTATCAGTGCACGGACCGACATCGGCGTACTGGATTTCGGCGTGAAGCGGCGCATAGTGGTCGCAACGACAGGATCGGGGAGGAGACGATGCGGCTGCTGGCCGTTCTGTTCGCACTCGCGTGCGGGTTCCAGGCGCGCGCGGGCGAGGCGCCGACGTTCCGGGTTGATCCCTACTGGCCCAAACCCCTGCCGAACGACTGGATCATGGGGCAGGCCGCGGGCGTCTCCGTGGATGCGCAGGACCGGATCTGGGTGGTGCAGCGCCCGCGCACCCTCACGGACGACGAGAAGGCCGCGAGCCTCACCCCGCCCCGCTCGAAATGCTGCCGCCCGGCGCCCCCCGTCCTCGTCTTCGACCAGGAGGGCAACCTCGTGAAGGCCTGGGGCGGCCCCGGGGCCGGCTACGACTGGCCGGCGAACGAGCACGGCATCCACGTCGACCACAAGGGCTTCGTCTGGCTCGCCGGCAACGGCGAGACCGACGGCCAGATCCTGAAGTTCGACCAGGACGGCAAGTTCATCCTGCAGATCGGCAAGTCCGGCCCCCAGACGAACAGCGCCGACACGAGCCGGCTCGGCAAGCCCGCCCACGTGCAGGTCGATCCGGCGACGAACGAACTCTACGTGGCGGACGGCTACTTCAACCACCGGGTGATCGTGTTCGACGCCGAGACCGGCGCCTACAAGCGTCACTGGGGCGCCTACGGCAAGCCGCCCACCGACGAGGCGCTCGGGCCCTTCGATCCCGCCGCCCCGCCCGCGCAGCAGTTCCGCAACCCGGTGCATTGCGTGCAGGTGGCGCGCGACGGGCTGGTCTACGTCTGCGACCGCACCAACAACCGGGTGCAGGTCTTCCGCACCGACGGCAGCTTCGTGAAGGAGTACTTCGTCGAGCGGGAGACCCGGGCGAACGGCTCGGTCTGGGAACTCGCCCTGTGGCCCGACGACGCCCAGAGCTTCCTCATCAACGCGGACGGCGCCAACAACGAGGTGCGCACCCTCGACCGCGACACCGGCGCGGTCCTCGGCCGCTTCGGCCGCAACGGCCGGCAGGCGGGCGACTTCCACTGGGTGCACAACCTCGCCATCGACCGGAAGGGCAACGTGTTCACCACCGAGGTCGACACCGGCAAGCGGGCGCAGAAGTTCCTGCTCCAGGGCGAGATGGTGCTGCGCAAGCGCACGACCACGCCGTGAGCCGACAGCGACGGCCCGGAATGCGGGCGTCCCGGGCCGTCGATCGGTATCCCTTGTTCGTCAGGCTCACCCGGTCGCCACGCCCTCGGCGGCGCGCGCGGCGAGGTCGTCGAGGTTGCGCCGCAGCTGGTCGAGGCTGAAGGCGATCCAGAAGATCTGCCCGACCCCGTCGATCGAGAGATCGCGCGTGAGATGGCGCCGCCGCCGCTCGTCGATGGCGGCCCGGTAGGCGGCGATCGCGTCGGCGAGCGCCGGATCCTCCGCCGGCGGGTGGCCGCGCGCGTCGAGCGCGGCGGCGATCGCGCGCAGGCGCAGGGCGGCGGCCTGGGCGGCCGACAGCCAGGGCCCGGCGAGGTCCGGGCCGAGATCGACCTCCCGCGTGGCGCGGCGCAGCACCACGGCGTCGTGGCGCAGGCGCAGCAGCGTGCGCGCGAGCGGGCCGGGATCGGCCTCCGCGGCGAGCCGGCTGCGGCGCTCGCGGGCGGCCTCGGCCACCAGCACCTCCAGCCGGTCGAGGCTGCGGCGCGTGGCGAGCGGCAGCTCGGCCGCGTCGATCGCCGCGTCGTCGAGCCGGCCGAGCGCGTCGAACTGGTCGGCCAGCAGGCGGGCGGTGCGGGCCGCCTGCCCGCGCGCCGCCCGGGTGGCGCGGGCGGGCGCGACGAGGAGCGAGGCGGCGAGCCCGATGGCGCAGCCGAGCCCGACCTCCAGGATGCGGTCGAGCGCGAAGACGAGGGGGCCGAGCGTCGCGCCGGTGGTGCTCAGGAGCACGATCACGGCGGTGATCGGCGCCACCCGGAACCCCGCCGAATGGGCGGCCGCCACCGCGAGCGGCGCCACCGCCACCACCAGGGCGACGGCGCTCGACACGCTGCCCTGGTGGGGCAGCGCCAGCGCCACCGCGCCCCCGTAGACCGCGCCCAGCACCGAGCCGAGGAAGCGGTCGAAGGCGGCCTTGAGCGAGCCGCCGAGACTGCCCTGCGTGACGATCAGCGCCGACACCACCGCCCAGAAGGCCTGCGGCAGGCCCAGCGCCTCGGCGAACACGTAGGTGGCGAGGCTCGCCACCGTCATGCGTGCGGCCTGGGTCAGGATCGCGCGGCGGGCCGTCAGCCGGATCTGCAGCCGAGTCTGCAGCCGAGTCTGCAGCCATGTGCGCAGGCGCTGGGCGAAGGGGAAGCGGGTGGTCATCGGGTCCGTGTCGCGGGCCTCCCCACGGGCGACGAACCGGCGCGCGAGTCAACCGTGGGGCGGCCGGCCGCGGCCCTGGCGGTTCGTGGCGAACGGGCCGATAGAGGACGCGGCGCCGCGGGTCGGCGAATCGGCGCGCCGGGGACGGGAGGACGAGCGATGGGGATGGGACCGGTCCGGATCGGCGCGCTGGCGCTCGGCTGCCTTGCGGCGGCACAGACGGGGGTGAGCGCTCGCCCGCTCGCGGCCATCCGGGAATCCGGGACGCTGCGGGTCGGGCTCACTGGCGATTACGCCCCCTACGCGATCCGGCGCGGCGAGGGCGCGATGACGGGCGCCGACGTCAAGATGGCGCACGACC
The DNA here is from genome assembly GCF_022179325.1 of Methylobacterium isbiliense. GTDB lineage: Bacteria > Pseudomonadota > Alphaproteobacteria > Rhizobiales > Beijerinckiaceae > Methylobacterium > Methylobacterium isbiliense. Next base: position 31,385 of record NZ_BPQQ01000048.1, read on the forward strand.
TCGCCCGCAGCCTCGGCGTCGCGCTCGAGATCGTGCCGACCACCTGGAAGAGCCTGCGCGACGATCTCCTGGCCGACCGCTACGACATCGCGATGGGCGGGGTGAGCGTCACGCCGGACCGGGCCGCCGTTGCCGATTTCTCGCTGCCGGTGACACAGGACGGCAAGCGTCCCATCGTGCGCTGCGCCGACGCGCAGCGCTTCGTGTCGCTCGACGCCATCAACCGGCCGGAGGTGCGCGTGGTGGTCAATCCGGGCGGCACCAACGAGCGCTTCGCCACCGCGCATGTCCGCGGCGCGGCGGTGCGGGTGCATCCGGACAACCGCACGATCTTCGAGGAGGTGGCGGAGGGCCGCGCCGACCTGATGATCACGGACGGGGCCGAGGTGGATTACCAGTCCCGCCGCCACAAGGGCGTGCTCTGCCCCGCCGCCGTGCCCAGCCCCTTCGACAGGGCCGACAAGGCCTACTGGATGACCCGCGATCCCGCGCTGAAGGCCGCGGTGGACGGCTGGCTGCAGCCGGTGCTGACCTCGGGCGCCTACGCCAAGGCTTTGGCGGCGGCCGCGGAGTAGCCGGGACCCGCGGCCGGCGCGAGGTGGCCATCGGGAGCGGCCCGCGCTTCGGCCGACGTCCTCTCTCGGGACGGCGCGGCGCCCCTCACCCGCCCCCCAGCAGGGTGCTCCGGGTCAGCAGCGTGTAGGCCGCCTCCGCGCTCATGATCGCGACGAAGACCAGGAGGGCCGCGGGCGGCACCAGGATGGCGTAGATCAGCGCCAGCCGCTCCCAGGCCATGTGCATGAACACCGCCACGATCAGTCCCGCCTTCACCACCATGAACAGCAGGATCAGGAACCAGCGCAGGATCCCCTGCAGGTGGAAGTAATCCACGAGGTAGGAACAGGCGCTGAGCACGAACAGCCAGAACCAGACCACGAGATAGAGCCGGATCGAGTGCCCGGACGAGTGGGATGCGCTCGCCGCCATGTCGGGCTCCTACCAGAGATAGAACAGCGCGAAGATGAAGACCCAGACGAGATCGACGAAGTGCCAGTAGAGGCCGGCGATCTCGACGTTCTCGTAGCGTCCGGGCTGGCTGGTGAAGAAGCCGCGGCGCCCGGTGTCGTAGTCGCCCCGCCAGACCTTGCGGGCCACGACCAGCAGGATGAGGACCCCGATGGTGACGTGGGTGCCGTGGAAGCCGGTAATCATGAAGAAGGCCGCGCCGAACTGCTCGGCGCCCCAGGGGTTCTCCCAGGGCCGTACGCCCTCGTGGATCAGCTTGGTCCACTCGAAGGCCTGCATGCCCACGAAGGTGGTGCCGAGCAGCGCGGTGAGGAGCATCAGCAGCGCGGTCGCCCGGCGCCGGCGCCGGTAGCCGCAGGCCACCGCCATCGCCATCGTGCCGCTGCTGGAGATCAGCACGAAGGTCATGATGGCGATGAGGATCAGCGGGAGGGTCGTGCCGCCGATCTCGAGCGCGAAGACCTCGCTCGGGTTCGGCCACGGCACGGTGGTGGACATCCGCACCGTCATGTAGCCGATCAGGAAGCAGCCGAACACGAAGGTGTCGCTGAGCAGGAAGATCCACATCATCGCCTTGCGCCAGGAGGCGCCCGGGAAGGTCTGGCGGTCCGCCGCCCAGTCGGAGGACAGGCGCCGCCACTGGGTCGCCCGCGCCTCGGGCCGGATGGCGGAGCGGAGGGCGGTGTCGGTCATGGGTCTCCTCGCGGGGGTTCAGGCGGGGCGGCAGAGGGTGTCGATGAGGCCCGACCACGGCGTGCGGAACAGGAGGCCGAACAGCACGAGCCAGATCGCCAGCAGCACGTCCCAGTAGAGGACGCAGAGCGCGAGGCGCGGGTCCGGGTCCGGCCCGGCCCGGAACGCCCGGGCCGTGACCGCGCCGAGGCCGGCCAGGCCGCCGCCGAGGTGCAGGGCGTGGAGCCCGGTGATCAGGATGAAGAAGGCGCCCGCGGCGTCCGGGCTCGCGAGGCCGGATGCCAGGAGGTCGCGCCACGCGAGCCCCTGCCCGGCGAGGAAGCCGAGGGTCGCGGCCGCGGCGATCAGGAGGGCGGCCCGCAGGGCGGTCCGCTCGCCGTGGCGCGCGGCGGCGCCCGCGAGGTGCAGCGCGAGGCTCGCCAGCACGAGGAGGCCGGTGGTGAGCCAGACGAGGCGCGGATCCGGCAGGGCGCGGGTGCCCGCCGGCACCCGCATGGCGTAGGCGGCGGTGAGGAGCGCGAACAGAAGCCCCACCGCCGCGAGGAAGACCGCGAGGCCGAGCCGGGCCGGGGGCCCGGCCGGCGGGAGCGCGACGGCCGGTCCCGCTTCCAGCCAGGGCTTGGCGGCGAGGCGCTGGCGCAGGAGCCAGCGGCCCGCGAGCAGCCCCAGCCCGGCGAGGTAGAGGAGGACGAGGCTCATGCGGGCGCCCCCGCCCGCGTCAGCCCGGGCTGGTTCTGGGGCACGAAATCCCGATCCGCGCCCGGCACGCTGTAATCGTAGGGCCAGCGGTAGACGACCGGCAGGCTCGCGCCCCAGTTGCCGTGCGCGGGCGGGGTCTCGGGCGTCTGCCATTCGAGGGTGGTGGCGCGCCACGGGTTCGGGCCGGCCGGCGCCCCGTGCCGCAGGCTGTGCACGAGGTTGACCAGGAAGGCGATCTGCGCCGCACCCACCACGAAGGCCACCACGCTGATGAAGGCGTTCAGGCCCGATACCGAGGCCGGCACGAAGCTCAGGCCCTCGATCTCGAAGTAGCGCCGCGGCACCCCGAGCAGGCCGAGATAGTGCATCGGGAAGAAGATCAGGTAGGCGCCCAGGAACGTGACCCAGAAGTGCAGCTTGCCGAGGCGCTCGTCGAGCATCCGCCCGGTGACCTTCGGGTACCAGTGATAGATGCCGCCGAAGATCACCAGGATCGGGGCGACGCCCATGACCATGTGGAAGTGGGCGACCACGAACATCGTGTCGGAGAGCGGCACGTCGACCACGACGTTGCCGAGAAACAGGCCGGTGAGCCCGCCGTTCAGGAAGGTGACGATGAAGCCGATGGCGAACAGCATCGGCACCGTGAGGTGGATGTCGCCGCGCCAGAGCGTCAGCACCCAGTTGTAGACCTTGATGGCGGTCGGGATCGCGATGATCAGGGTCGTGGTGGCGAAGAAGAACCCGAAATACGGGTTCATGCCGCTGACGTACATGTGGTGTGCCCAGACCACGAAGCTGAGCGCGCCGATCGCCACGATGGCCCAGACCATCATGCGGTAGCCGAAGATGTTCTTGCGCGCGTGGGTGCTGATGAGGTCGGAGACGATGCCGAAGGCGGGCAGCGCGACGATGTAGACCTCCGGGTGGCCGAAGAACCAGAACAGGTGCTGGAACAGGATCGGGCTGCCGCCGCCGTGGCGCAGGCGCTGGCCGGCCTCGATGATCGCCGGCATGAAGAAGCTGGTGCCGATCAGGCGGTCGAGCAGCATCATCAGGGCGCCGACGAACAGCGCCGGGAAGGCGAGCAGCGCCAGGACCGTCGCGGTGAAGATGCCCCAGATGGTGAGCGGCATGCGCATCAGCGTCATGCCGGGCGCGCGCGCCTGCAGTACCGTGACGACGTAGTTCACGCCGCCCATGGTGAAGCCGATGATGAACAGGATCAGCGAGACGAGCATCAGGACGATGCCCCAGTCCCGCCCCGGCGTGCCCGCCAGGATCGCCTGCGGCGGATAGAGGGTCCAGCCCGCCCCGGTCGGGCCGCCCGGCACGAAGAAGCTCGCCACCAGGACCAGCACGGCCAGCAGGTAGATCCAGTAGCTCAGCATGTTGACATAGGGAAACACCATGTCCCGGGCGCCGAGCATCAGCGGGATCAGGTAGTTGCCGAAGCCGCCGAGAAACAAGGCGGTGAGCAGGTAGACCACCATGATCATGCCGTGCATGGTGATGTACTGGTAGTACTCGCTCGGGCCGATGAAAGAGACGAGGCCCGGAAAGCCGAGCTGGAGCCGGATCAGCCAGGACAGCACCAGGGCGACGAGGCCGATCGCCAGCGCGGTCGAGGAATACTGGATCGCGATGATCTTGGCGTCCTGGCTGAAGACGTAGCGGGTGATCCAGCTTCGCGGATGGTAGAGTTCGCCCTCCTCGATCGCCCCCGGCAGGCGGTCCGCGGTCCCGAGATGTGCGTCAGCCATCGCACGCGCCCTCCCCTCAAGGCTCTGCCGAGACGTGCCGGCGCGGCCCCGCGGCGCCGGCGAACTGCGCGAAGGTCTTCTGCCGGTCGAGCCACGACCGGTAGGCGGGCTCGGGATCGACGACGACGCGCCCGCGCATGGCGTAGTGATTGACGCCGCAGACCTCGTTGCAGAGGGCCTCGAAGGTCCCGGTGCGGGTCGGCGTGAACCAGACATACGTGACCATGCCGGGGATCATGTCCATCTTGGCCCGGAATTCCGGCACGTAGAAGTTGTGCACCACGTCGAGGGAGCGCATCAGCACCTTCACGGGGCGGCCGAGCGGCAGGTGCAGGTCGTCGCCGTCGATGACGACGTCGTCGCGGGCGGCCGCGTCCTGCGGGTCGAGCCCGAGCGGGTTGTCGTCGGCGACGTGGCGGATGTCGGCGGCGCCGAGCCGGCCGTCCGCGCCGGGCAGGCGGAAGCTCCAGCGCCATTGCTGGGCGACGATCTCGACCTCGCGGGCGTCGGCCGGCACGCGGACGAACTGGCCCCAGACGATGAGCCCCGGCGCCAGCATGGCGGCGACGCCGAGGGCCGTCACGGCGGTGAGCCAGCCTTCCAGCCGGCGGCTCTCGGGCTCGTAGGCGGCCTGCTGCCCGGGACGGTGGCGGAAGCGGTAGACGCAATAGGCGACGAACAGCACGATTCCCGTGAAGACGATCCCGGTGATCCAGAAGGTGATGACGAGCGTGGTGTCGATGGTGCCCCAGTTGGAGGCGATCGGGGTCCACCACCAGGGGCTCAGCAGGTGGAACGCCACCGAGCCGAGGGCGATCAGGACGAGGATCAGCGCCATGCCGCCACCTCCTTGGCGCCCCGGTCTCCGGGCGGGCGCTCCCCGTCAGCGGATCGATCAGGGCGCCACGGCGCGCCGGTAGAGGTGCCAGGTCGCGTGGCCGAGGATCGGCAGGACGAGGGCGAGGCCGACGAAGACCGGCAGCATGCCGAGGACGAGGAGGCCCGCCACGATCAGCCCCCAGGTGATCATGGTGCGCGGGTTCTCGCGCAGGAGCGCGGCCGAGGTCTCGACCGCCGTGCCGGCATCCGCGCCGCGATCGATGATCAGCGGGAAGGAGATCGCGCTGACGGCGAGCGCCACGAGCGAGAAGGCGGCGCCCACGAGGTTGCCGATGACGATCAGCGCCCAGCCCCGCGGGGTCGTCAGCACCTCGCGCAGGAAGCCCAGCACCGAGACGGGCGTCTCGCTGCCGTAGAGCGCCCAGTACAATCCCATCGCGGCGACGAGCCACGCGAGGAAGATCAGCATGAGCAGGAAGCCGACCGCCGCGATCGACCCGGACGCCTGCAGCCGCAGCGGCGCCCAGGCCCGCCCCCAGGACGCGTCGAGGCCCTGCTCGCGCCGCCGGCTCAGCTCGTAGAGGCCGATGGCCGCGAAGGGGCCGATCAGCGCGAAGCCGGAGGCCAGCGGGAAGAGCAGCGGGATCAGGTTGTACTCGAAGGTGACGGTCGCGATCACGATGCCGGCGATCGGGTAGATGGCGATCAGGAACAGCACGTGCGTCGGCATGGCCATGAAGTCGTCGAGGCCCCGGCGCAACGCCTCGGTGAGATCCCGCGGGCCGATCCGGCGCAGGGCCGGGGGCGCCATCGCACGATGCGGGGAAACGGCACGGACGGTCGCCATCGCGAAACCCTCCTCAAGGGAGACAGGCTGCGACGGGCACGCGAGCATAGACCCGCAGCAAAGCCCGTCGCTGAGCTGTCGAGCGCGGCTGATCTGAACTATAGCTGATCGCGCGCGGCCTGTCTTCGGCAATCTGAGGCGGCTGCGACAACGCTCGCGCCCGCACGGGATGCTTGCCGAGGGCATCGTAATGTTTGACGCTGCGGAACGAGACGCCGCCTTTCCATTGGTCAAGCCGGCGTCGGGCGGCTAGCCCCGCCCCAGCGCGTCGCGCCGTTCGCGGATCGCCGCGCGGGCGTGGTCGATCGCCTGCCCGAGGAGCGGGGATCCGGGGCCGGTCTGCGCCTGCTTGGCCAGCGCCGCGCTCACGATCCCGCGCAGGTCGCGCGCCAAGCCGTCGAGCCTGGCCGCCTCGGCCGCCTCGGCCTCGTCTGCGATCGCCAGGAGCTGGCGGACGAGGAGGCGCTCGCGTGCGGCGCGGCGGCGGTGCCCGTGGCTGACGGCGAGCGCCAGGCCCGACCCGACGAGGCTCAGCACGATACCGCCGAGATAGAGGTAGTTCTGCGAAGTGTCGAAGAAGCTCTGGTCGCCGTTGGTGAGGTAGGTGGCCACGCCCGGGTGGACGGGCAGGAGCGGGCTCCTGTCGTCGAGGTCCGGCGCCTCGATCTGGCCGGCGAACGGAATCGAGGCGGTGAGCAGGGGCCGGGCCGTGAAGACCGAGCGCGCGACCGCGGCCGCCACGATGTCGAGCATGCCGCGCGAGGCCACGAGCCGGTAGGTGACCGCGAGGCCGTCGACGCTCTCGGCCGGCACGTCGGGCCGGCCCCGGAAGGCGCCGACCGGCACCTCGCTCGGCTCCAGACCCGGATGGCGCCGGTGGATCGCCTCCGCCTCGGGGAGCGCGAGCAGCGTCGGGGTGCCCCGGGTCGCCCGCGCCACGGCGGCCACCGCATCCACCGCCGCCCCCGGCCCCACCGGCCCGACCGCGAACACCGCCGCCGCCCGGTGCTCCCGCACGGCCGCCACCAGGGCCTCGGGCTCGGCGAAGATCCGCTCCACCTGGGCGGCCGGCACGCCCCCGTCGTCGAGGAGCGCGTCGAGGAGGCGGGCATCGTCCGCCTGGACCGGTCCGGCGGGGATCGCCACCCGCCGTCCGGCCAGATGGCCGAGCGCGGTGACCGGGCTGTGGGGCGGCAGCACCAGGGCGATCACGTCCCGGCGCAGGATCGCCACCGTCATGCCGTTCGTCGGCGGCGGCAGGTCGCTGCGGATCACCGCGAGGTCGACCCGCCCCTCCTCCAGCGCCGCCGCGCTCGCCCGCAGCCCGGCCTCCTCGACGGGCACGATGCGCACGCGCGGGTGCAGCCGGGCATTCGCCTGCACGAAGGCGGAGACGAGGCGCTGGATCGCGCTGCCGGGCGGGCCGGTGGCGACGCGCAGCTCCGCGCGAGTCAGCCCGGCGTAGAACGCCGCCGCGGCGAGGCCGGCGAGCGCGAGGAGGCCCGCCGTCGCCCGCAGGATCACGGTCGCGGCCGGGCCGCGCGGCGCGCGCGTCTCAACGGCGCCGGTAGACCGTGGTGCGCCGCGGCCCGACATAGCCCCCGCGCCGCACCACGACGCGCCGCGGCCCGTAGACGCCCCGGCGCACCGCGACGGAGCCGCCCGGCCCGACGCAGCCCGCCCGGTAGACGCCCCGGGCGCAGACCACGGCGTCGGCGGGGCTCGGCGTGAGGGTGAGGAGGCCGGCGGTGAGGCCGAGCAGGATCAGGACGGGCTTCATGGGTCGTCTCCCTTCGCGCGGACTCGGTCACGGGTGGGCGAGGAGGCGCAGGCAGGTGCCGGCCTTCTCGGCGGCGGGCCGCGCCTCCGCCTCGGGGATGCGGCCGGTCTCGACCAGCGAGCGGGTCTCCGCCACGACGGTGTCGCGCAGGGTCTCCAGGCTCTTCATGTTCCGGAGCGCCGCATCGTAGATCATCTTCGACTCCGCCGGCAGGCCGGCGGCGCAGTGCGTCGAGGCGCTGTTCGCCTGGGCGACCTGCGTGCGTCCTGCGGGCGCGGTTGCGGCGGAGGGGCCGGCCGCGGCGGATCCCCCTCCGGACGGTGTTTCGGCGGATGGGCCCGCGGCGGGTTTGGCCGCCGCGGTGGCGCGCTTCGCGGGTGTAGCCTCGGCGGGTGTAGCCTCGGCGGGTGTGGCCTCGGCGGGTGTGGCCTCGGCGGCGGGCGCCGCCGCGACCGCCACCGCCCCGCCCGCGGCCCCCGCCGCGGCGGCCGCGATCGGCGCGCAGCGCCAGCAGCGCGCCAGGATCGCCTCGCGGGCCGCGAGCGGGGCGCGAAAGCCCCCCACCGTCACGCCGCGCCAGCCGCGCGCCACCCAGAACGCCTCGGCGGGCACCGCCGTCCCCAGTCCGATCGCGGCCGCCAGCAGGCCCGCACGCATCCGTCCCATCGCGTCCTCCCCGTGTGCTCAGAGGTCAGGCTTGGTGAAGGGCACCGGCGCGGCGCCCGCCGCGTCGGCCGCCGTGAAGGCGCTGTCGTCGAGCGGCGCGTCGAGGCGCCAGTCGCCGAGGGTCACGCCGCTGCGGGGCCGGCCCGGCGCCGCGGTCTCGGTGACCCAGAGCTGGCGCGGCAGCCGGTCCTGCGCGCCGATCCAGATCTGCCCCTGCGCATCCGGGGCCGCGAAGGCGACGACGTTGGTCTCGACCCCGCCGACCAGGGTCGAACGGCCGACCACGAAGGCCTGGATCAGGCCGTTCGTGAAGGTGCCGGCCTCGGCCAGCAGCATGTCGGCGAAGGCGAGGCTCTGCCCGGCGGCGGCCGCCTCGGCCTTGAGCACCGCGTCGAGGCCCGCCGGCGCCGGCGCGGTCGCCACCGTGCGGGTGCGGGGCCAGTAGAGCGTCATGGTGCGCCCGTCGCTGACGAACTCGGTCGGCGGCCCGTCGCCAGCCGTCTCGACCCGCAGCCGGTCCGGGCGGCGCAGGGTCACGCGGCTCTGCACGGTGTAGAGAACCGACTGGCCCTCCGCGTTCGGCACGTCGTGCAGGGCGCTCGCCGTGAAGCTCATGGTCCTGGCGCCGGCGAGCGCCGTGCCGGCGCCCTTCAGGAGCGCCAGCGCCTCCGGTTCGAGGGCCGGGGTGCCCTGCGCGGCGGCCGGGCCGCCCAGCAGCAGGAGGCCGGCGAGGCAGGCCCGCACCGCCGGCCCAGGGCGGCGCGGCACCGGCGCGAACCGCCGCAGCGGCCAGATCCGCCGCAGCGGCCAGATCCGCCGCAGCGGCCAGATCCGCCGCAGCGGCCAGATCCGCCGCAGCGGCCAAGCGCGTGAGATCATCGCGGCTCCTCCCGTCCCGTTGCGCGCCGGCCCGCGCCGGCGCCGTCAGCCTTCCGCCGGCAGCGCCGGGGCCCTGTCGTCGCGCAGGGCGCGCCCGCGCTCCGAGCGGCGCTGGAGCACCACGAAGAGCGGCGGCACGAACAGCACCGCCACGAAGGTCGAGGCCAGCATGCCGCTGCACACCGTGATGCCGATGGAGCGCCGGGCCGCCGCCCCCGCCCCGGTGGCGAAGACGAGTGGCAGGACGCCCAGGATGAAGGCGAGCGAGGTCATCAGGATCGGCCGCAGGCGCAGCCGGGCCGCCGCGAGCGCCGCCTCCTCGATGGGCAGGCCGCGCCCGAGCCGCAGCTCGCGCGCGAAGGCGACCACCAGGATGGCGTTCTTGGCCGCCAGCGCGATCAGCAGCACGAGGCCGATCTGCGTGTAGATGTTGTTGGCGGCCCCCGCGAGGGTCAGTGCCGCCACGGTGCCGAGGAGCGCGAGCGGCACCGCCAGGATCACCGCGAGCGGCGCCGTCCAGCTCTCGTACTGCCCCGCCAGCACGAGGTAGACGAGGAGGAGCGCGAGGCCGAACACCCAGTAGGCCTGGTTCCCGAGCTGCGCCTCCTGGTAGGCGATGCCCGACCAGTCGAAGCGGGTGCCCGGCGGCAGGGTGGTCCGGGCGAGATCCGCCATCAGGGCCAGGGCCTCGCCGGAGCTGGTGCCGGGCGCCGCCGCGCCGTTGATCGCCGCCGAGGGCGCGAGGTTGAACAGGGGCACGAGCGCCGGGCCGAGGGCGGGCGTGAGCGTGGCGAGCACGCCGACCGGCACCGCACCGCCGCTCGCGTTGCGCACGGTGAGGGTCTCGACGGTCTCGGGCGTCAGCCGGAACGGCGCGTCGGCCTGCACGAAGATCGGGAAGGTGTGGCCGAAGCGGGTGATCTGGCCCGCATAGGTCGAGCCGACATAGGTCTGGATGGTCTGGAGCGCGTCGCCGGGATTCACGCCGAGCGTCTCGGCCTTGCGCCGGTCGAGATCGACCCGCAGGTGCGGCGCCCCGGCCCGGAACGGCGTCATGACCCGCACGAGGCCCGGCTCGGCGGCGGCCTGCGCCACCAGGGCGTCGGCGACCCGCTGCAGCGCCGCGGTGTCGACGCGGCCGTCGGCGAGCTGCACCTGCATCTGGAAGCCGCCCGTGAGGCCCAGGCCCTGGATCGGCGGCGGCGGCACCACGGTGGAGCGCGCCTCCGGCAGGGCGGAGAGGCGCGCCTGCAGCCCGTCGTAGATCGCGCGCAGGTCCTCCCCCGCCCCGCGCTCGCTCCAGTCCTTCAGGATCACGTAGGCGACGCCCGCATTGGCGAGCGAGGCGTTGTTGTCGAGGAGCGAGACGCCCCCGATCGCGACCACCCGGTCGACGCCCGGCACCGCCCTGGCGGCCACGGTCAGCCGGTCCATCGCCCGGGCGGTGCGCTCCAGCGAGGCGCCGTCGGGCAGCTGGACCGCCACCATCAGGTAGCCCTGGTCCTCGGTGGGGATGAAGGCGGTGGGCAGGCGCGCGAGGCCGTAGGCGCCGACGGCCACGAGCGCGAGCGCCGCCGCCGCGGCAACCCCGGCATGGCGCACCAGCCGGGCGGTCACCCCGAGATAGGTGGATTCCAGCCGGCCGTAGACGGTGTCGAAGCGGCGCCGGAACGCGGCTTCGCGCGCGCCCGGCGCGGCGGTCCGCGGCCGCAGCCAGCGCGCGCACTGGGTGGGCTTCAGCGTCACCGCATTGATCGCGCTGAGGAGCGCGGTCGCGGCGATCACGAGCGCGAATTGCCGGTAGAGCTGGCCGACAATGCCCGGCAGGAGCGAGGCCGGCAGGAAGACGCAGAGCAGCACCAGCGTGATGGCGAGGATCGGCAGCATCAGCTCGCCCATCGCCGTGACGGCCGCCTCCTTCGGCGAGAGGCCCGCCGCGACGTGGTGCGCCGAGGCCTCCACCACCATGATCGCATCGTCGACCACGATGCCGATGGCGAGCACCAGCCCGAACAGGGTGAGGAGGTTGATGCTGAAGCCCAGCAGCGCGAGGCCCGCGAAGGCCCCGATGAGGGTGACCGGCACGGTGGTGGCCGGCACCAGGGTGGCGCGCCAGTCCCCGAGGAAGACCAGGATGACGAGGAGGACGAGCACGGCCGCCTCGGCCAGCGTGACCCAGACCTCGCGGATCGAGGCCCGGACGAAGCGGGTGGTGTCGAACGGGATGCTCGCCGCCACGCCGTCGGGGAAGTCGGCCGAGAGGCGCGTCATCGCGGCGCGCACCGCCGCGGCCACCGACAGCGCGTTGGCCTCGGGCAGCTGAAAGATCGCGATGCCGGCCGCGGGGGCGCCGTCGAGGGTCAGGAACTGGCCGTAGGCCTGCGCGCCGAGTTCGACCCGCCCCACGTCCCGGAGGCGGGTGATGCCGCCGCCGGGCTCGGTCCTGACCGCGAGCTCCTCGAACTCGGCGGCGTCCGCCAAGCGGCCCCGGAGGTCGAGGGTGATCTGGAAGGCTTGGTGCCTGGGGGCCGGCGGGGCGCCGACCTGTCCGGCCGCCACCGACTGGCTCTGCTGCTGGATCGCCGTCACCACGTCGCCCGGCATCAGCCCGCGCGCCCGCATGGCGTCGGCATCGAGCCAGATCCGCATCCCGTACTGGCCGATGCCGAACACCGAGGCGTCGGCGACGCCCGGGATGCGGGCCAGCGTGTCCTTCAGGCTGATCGCCGCGTAGTTGCTGAGGAAGAGCCCGTCGCGGGAGCGGTCCGGCGAGGTGAGCGTGACGATCTGCAGGATCGCCGTGCTCTTCTTCCGGCTCGTCACCCCCTGCGCCTGCACCGCCTGGGGCAGCACCGCCAGGGCGGCCGAGAGCCGGTTCTGCACCTGGACCTGCGCCTGATCGAGGTCGGTGCCCACCGCGAAGGTGACGACGAGCGCGTAGGAGCCGTCATTGGCCGAGGTCGACTGCATATAGAGCATGTTCTCGACGCCGTTGACCTGCTGCTCGATCGGCAGGGCCACGGTCTCGACCACCGTCCTGGCATCCGCGCCGGGAAAGCGCGCGGTGACCTGTACGGTGGGCGGCGTGATCGGCGGGTACTGGGCGACGGGCAGGAACAGGATCGCCACGAGGCCGACCACGCAGACGAGGAGCGCCAGCACGTTGGCGAGGACCGGGCGCTCGACGAAGGTGGCGACGCGCATCGCCCCCTCACTCGGTGCGGGCCGCGGCGGCCGGCGCGGGGATCGCGCCCGGCGAGACCGCCACGGTCCGGCCCGGCACGGCGAAGAGCACGCCGTCCGTCACGACCCGGTCGCCGGGCGTGAGGCCGTCCGCGATCACCTGCAGGCCGCCGCGGGCCGGCCCGAGGATGACGCGCCGCAGCGCCACGGTGCCGGCCTCGTCGACCACCAGCAGGGTCGGGCCGGCCTGGTCGGCCCCGAGCGCGGCGGCGGGCACCCACAGGGCCGGCTTCGGCGGCCCCAGCGGGATGCGCACCCGCACGAATAGTCCCGGGGCGAGCCGCCGGCCGGGATTGTCGAGGACGGCGCGGGCCTGGAGCGTGCCGGTGGCGGTGTCGAGCCCGGTATCCACGAAATCGAGGTGGCCGCGATGCGGCAGGTCGGGCTCGTCGGAGAGGCCGGCCTGGACCGGCACGCTGCGCAGCGCCTCGCGGGAGAGCCCGTGCTCGCGCAGGGCCGCCTGGAGGCGGCGCAGGTCGCGCTCGTTGATGCTGACGGTGGCGTAGAGCTGGTCGATCTGCGACAGCGTGCCGAGCTTGGTGGGCTGGCCCGCCCCCACGAGATTGCCCGCATCGACGAGGCGCCGGCCCATCCGGCCGGCGAAGGGCGCCTCCACCCGCGTGTAGGACAGGTTGATCTGCGCGGTCTTCAGGTTCGCCTGCGCGGCTGCGACCGCACCGCGCCCGGTGTCGCGGGCGGCGAGCGCGGTGTCGAGGCTCGTCTGCGTCGCCACGTACTGCTTGCGCAACGCGTCCTGGCGCGCGAATTCCGCCTCGGCGCTCTTGAGGGCGGCCTGCTGCTGGTCGAGGGTCGCCTGCGCCAGGTCGACCTGGGCGACGTAGGGCTCGTCCTCGATCCGGAACAGCACCTGCCCCCTCGGCACGTCGGCGCCGTCGGTGAAGCCCACCTCGCGCAGGAAGCCCGGCACGCGGGCGACGAGGTCGACCGTGGCGGTGGCGGCGGTCTGGCCGGTGAGCAGGATGCTCTCCTGCAGCGGCGCGACCAGGGGCGCGGCCGCGGTCACGCGCGGCGGCGGCGCGACGGGTGCGGGCGCGTCGCAGGCCGCGACGGTGAGCAGTCCGGCCGTCAGCACGGCCGAAGGCCCGAACCCCGGACGCCCGCGCAAGGCACGAATCTGCACGCACACCTCCGTCGTCGAGAGGACTGCGCACTGCAAGCAAATCCAGGCTAATCTTTGCGGAAGACTGTGTCAATCAAACGCCAAGGTGAGGATGTTTGAAGACGATATCGATCTCAATTCTAACAAATGTTAGATGAGGAGGCGTGGTCCGCGGCCTGGATGCGGATGCGCGCGGAGCGGCCGGCCGATGCCCCGTCGTCGAGGCGAACGGCGGGATGCGCGGTCCGGGCTGCGGACCGGCGACATTCGGGTCTACCATGGCGGGAACGAGCCGTGAGGGAAGCCCGCAATGACCGCGCCTCTGTCCTTCGAAGCGAACGCGGAGGCACGCATCAGTGCCCTCGAATGCGTCGTGACCGCGTTCCTGCGCGAACTGGCGAAGCGCGATCCCGATCTGCGGGAGGCGGTGCTCGCGGAGGTGCGCCGCGCCCTGGAGGCGGTGCCGGCGCCGACGCCCAAGACCGAGGCCGAGCAGACGAAGGTGCTCTCGCTGGCGGAGATCATCCTGGCGCCCTGAGGCGCGACAGGTCCGCGATGCGCGCAGCGTGCGCCTCGCGATCGGCCGCGCGGGCCCCGGCGCTGTGCGGGCCGGCCGGGCAAGGCGCGTCCGGAGCGGCCGCGGCCCCGCCGGAGCCGAGATCGCCTGCGCGCCGGCCAGGCAGTGGCCGGCGCAGGATTGCTGCGCGCCTAGTCGGAGCCGGTGTCCTTGGCCCTCAGATTGTCGGCAATGACTTTGATGATCGAGGCGGCCTTCGCAATGGCATCCTGCTTCATCTCGCCAAACGTAATTCCATCCTCGTGCGCAACATCGACGACGAGCGTTACCAGATTGGCCGGAGCGCCCTCATCATTCTCGACGGTAAACACGACCTCTGCGCGACGGTAAATGTCAGATTTTTGATTGTTCTGAATATTTGTGATGTCTATCGATGTGAGATAATGCGACACGCCGTCCTCCCTGCCTCAGCCTTTGTGTTTGGCTCGTGGCGGATCCTGATAGCGTGCCTCGCTCAGCCTGCCTAGTCCGATGGGGTTAGTTCATGAATTGGCACGACGCGCGCTGTGCCGGGACGGACGGGCACGATGCTTCGCTCTTGGATCGGAGATGGACAGGAGAGGGTCGGCGCCGTGATGCGGGGGATGCGCCTCGCGCGCGACAAGCGGCCCGGACGGCGCCCGCGGGCTCTCAGCCGGCCGATGAGCCTTGCACGCCGCCGAGGCGACAGCCGCAAGGCCGCACGAATGCCGCCTCGGCGCCGCCCTGCGGAGGGCCGTTCCCGGTCGTCGCGACCCGGTCCCGGCCGGCCTCACCCCGGGGTCGGGGCATCGGCCGGGATCAGCTGCGCCTGCCGCAGCTCGTCCCAGACGGCCGACGGAACCGTGGCGGCCATCAGGCGCGCGTTCTCCCTCACCTTCTCGGCCCGCTTGGCGCCCGGGATGATCGCCGCGACCACCGGATGCGCGGCACAGAACTGGAGCGCGGCGGAGCGCATGTCGGCGCCGTGGCGTTCGCACACGGCGGCGATGCGGTCGCGCTTGGCGATCATGTCGGGCGGGGCCTCCTGGTACTCGAAGGTGCGGCCCCCGGCGAGCAGACCGGAATTGTACGGTCCGCCGACCACGACGTGGACGCCGCGCGCGCCGCACATCGGAAACAGGCGCTCCAGGGCCGGCTGGTTGAGCAGGCTGTAGCGTCCGGCGAGCAGGAAGACGTCGGGGTCGGCGCGTTCGAGCGCGCGGATGCAGGGCTCGGTCAGGTTGACGCCGAGACCCCACCCCCTGATCACGCCCTGCTCCCGCAGCGCGGTGAGCGCGCGGAAGGCGCCCGCCCGCGCCACCTCGAACTGCTCCTCCCAGGCGTCGCCGAGGTGATCGGCGGCGAGGTCGTGCACGAAGGCGATGTCGATCTGCGCCAGGCCGAGCCGCTGGCAGCTGTCCTCGATGGAGCGCATCGTGGCGTCGTAGGAGTAGTCGGGCTCGACCCGGAACGGCAGGCCCTCCACGAAGGGCGGGTTCTCGGGGCGCGTGCGGTCGGGCCGGAGCAGCCGGCCGACCTTGGTCGAGAGGACGAAGGCGTCGCGCGGGGCGCGGCGCAGCACGCCACCGAACCGGTGCTCCGACAGGCCGCTGCCGTAATGGGGCGCGGTGTCGAAGTAGCGTACGCCGGTCTCCCAGGCGGCGGAGAGCGCGGCGGCGGCCGTCTCCTCGTCGACGACGTCGAACATGTTGCCGAGCGGTGCGCCACCGAAGCCGAGGGGGCCGGGCGGGGAGAAGCGGGCCATCGGGATCGTCCTCACGATTCGGGAGAGACCGCGCTCACCGGTCGCGGCCGCGCTGGTCCCGGGCCGGGCGCACGATCGGGCTCGGCCATGGGAGGAACCCGCAACGCCGGATCCGGTTCAGGGCCGCCGCGGCGCCGTGGGGACATGTCACCGTTCAGGTATTCGCCGGCTGCCAGCGGACGGATGACTGGCGGAGAGAGAGTCCGTCGTACTCCCGTTCGCTGCAGTCCGCCGGCGTTCATAAGCGTACTGAAATCCCAGGGTCTTTCAGGCTATCTGTCTTCCCACGTTCGCAGCCGTCCGCCACAATCCGGCATCGCTGTTGGGGCCTATGTTGGGGCCAAGCCGGATCACCGTTATGGCACGAACCACCAATCGCCTTTCCGCGCGCACCGCCGCAACCCTCACCAAGCCCGGCCGCCACGCAGACGGCGATGGCCTATATCTTTCCATCTCGCCCGATGGCTCCCGCCGCCGGTGGGTGTTCCTCTTCCGCTGGCGTGAGGCCGGGGAGACCGGCGCCGGCAAGCTGCGCGAAATGGGTCTGGGCAGTGCGTCCAGCGTCAGCCTTGCCCGCGCCCGCGAGCTCGCCACGGCTGCGCGTGTGCATCTCGCGGCCGGCCGCAATCCGCTCACGGCGAGGATCGCCGAGCCCGAGATTCGAACGCCCACGTTCGCCGAGATGGCGGACGAGGTGCTCGCATCGATCGAAACTGGATGGCGCAACCCGAAGCACCGCGAGCAGTGGCGCATGACACTCACCCGCTACTGTGAGCCGATCCGTCCTCTCCGCGTCGATGCGATCACGACCGAGCACGTGCTGTCCGTCCTCAAGCCACTCTGGACCAAAGTGCCCGAGACCGCATCGCGCTTGAGAGGGCGGATCGAGAAGGTGCTCGACGCAGCGCGAGTCAAGGGACATCGGACGGCGGAGAACCCGGCGCGTTGGCGCGGTCACCTGGATCATCTTTTGCCCAAGCGCCAGAAGCTGACGCGTGGCCACCACAAAGCCCTGCCCTATGAGAAGGTCCCGGACCTGATGACGCGCTTGCGTCGGAGCGGGTCGATTAGCGCTCTCTGTCTAGAGTTCACGATCCTAACCGCTGCGCGCAGCGGCGAAGCGATGGGCGCGCGCTGGAGTGAATTCGACCTGGAGCGCGGGATCTGGACGGTACCAAGGGAGAGGATGAAGGCTGGGCGAGAACACCGAGTGCCACTCTCGACGCGCGCACAAGAGATTGTGGCCGGCTTGGCTGTGGCACGGACTGGCGACCTCGTGTTTCCCGGAGCGAAGGCTGACCGACCGCTTTCAAGCATGGCATTGGAGATGGTGCTGCGTCGGATGAAAGTGGACGCAACCGTGCATGGCTTTCGTTCCTCATTCCGAGACTGGGCCGCCGAGATGACAAGCACACCACGGGAAATTGCTGAGGCTGCGTTAGCGCACACATTGGAGAACAAGGTAGAGGCCGCTTACCGACGAACTGATTTATTTATGAAACGGGCGAGATTAATGGAAGATTGGTCGTCATACATGTACAACACTTCCTTTTGAGGAAATCATGCGATCCGATAAAAATTCAGTAGCTGACGAATCTGCAACGCGTGTGAAGGCTGATTCATGGAGTGCGCTCGAACTAGACAAGCCGCGATCAGAAGTGATCGCGGATTTTTGTGCAAGACTGGACAGCGTATTTGCGAAGTACGGATGTGATCCCGACGAAGCTGGTTGGCGAGAGCTCGCGATACAGCTCTTGCTTCGATATGAGCCAGCGTTTCGTTTAAAAGCTTCTGACAAGAAAACAAATCCGAATATCAACGAGTTTATGCTGATATCCAGACTGTTACGTCAAGGTAAAACAGCAAGACAGGCAGCTAAAATTGCTGCAAAGAGAGCCGGCAAGAATGCTACAACACTCGAGATTAGATATTCAGAAGCTAAGAACAAGCCGCAGAGAGCATTGAACAAAGGACAATTGCTGGCGGCGTTAGAAGAAGCTGCCGACGAGCTGCAGAATTTGGAGCGGACATCTACTAATTATAAAAAGCAAATCGCCCAAAGCATGCGCTTAAAGCCCAGAGAGAGCCCATTTTCGTGACTTATACTTAGGCACGCTGGCCAAGTGTGAGCCGCGCGAGTCTGCCATGTGTTCAGATTCCTCGCATGATGCTTAACGACGTCACTCGGGCAGGCTAGTTCGCGATGCTCAGCGATTGCGCTTGCCCCACAAACACATACAGCACGACAACTTTCTTCTACTCCCGCCGGTGGTCTTCGCTTCCGGAGGTCGCCTCGAGGCAGATCTCCGCTACCCATCGGCTGAAAGCAAGCAGCAGTGCTATGCAGGAACGAGTGCTGGGGGTGCTCTCCGATTAGGCCGGCCCGCCTGTGAAACTCATGCATCCGGCAGCGATTAAGGGGCGACGCTCACGCCTATGCCTGCTCAAACTAGCAGGTGAGTTCGCCTATATCGTCCTTACTCTAGCGCCACTTCAGGCGTGACCACGGTTTGCCGACCTGTGACACAATAAGGTTGAATCGGCCTCGGATTATACAACTTTAGTTGCATGAATAATTTACAAAACGCGAAATTGAGCTGTAAGCGGGATTTCACCAAACACGTTCCTGGGACGCGAATGTATCCGTATGCGTCCAGGAGCGATCTAATGAGAGCACAACCGCATCTTCCTTGCGACCGACTAGCGTACAGCATAGCTGACTTCTCACGGATCTCAGGCATAGGAAAATCGTCTGTTTACGAGATGATCAATGCTGGCAGATTGACGGCTCGTAAGATCGGATCTCGGACGTTGATCTTACATTCCGATGCAGAAACATTCCTCGCTGGTCTGCCAGATTCAAGACGCAGCGAAAGAACGTAACACGGTCTGCGATTGATTTCGGAACGAAAATTGGAATGTTCACACGCTATAGAGCATAACGCAGCAGCCGTGATCTACGCGCCTAACTATGGTGACGACTTTACAACTAAGCTGGCGACCGATCTTGTATCTTAAACTACATGGACGACTTCGCGCAAGAATACAGTTGCGCAGGAATAATTTTGACGTCGCAAGCAATCTGAACAGGAAAAAGCCTATGAAATCTGCTTCAGATTACCCGATTTCGCCGCCAGAACTGGAGGCCATTATCGATGGCGACCGTAGGTTCTTCGAAAGACACGTTAATCGCGCTTATCGTGTCCGGTACCTGGGCAGGGCCGAAATGCAGGCATTCTCACGTGCGGGTCGGCCAATGCCAGCCCCCCAACCCGGAATGAGATGGGTATGTGCGGTGCGCCAGATCGAACCTGGAATCCGATTTCGAGTCGCTTTCCAACTCAGCTCCAGCATATGTCTAGACATGACAGAGACTGATTGCAAGTTTTATTCGAGATAGCGCAAGATAAGACAACACGTAAGCTGATTGACTATTTAATAAAAATTAGTAATAGTAAATTGTGAGTCTGCTACAAGGACATCATTTGATCTTCACTGAGAATGGATTTATTTATAGTTAGCCATATGTAGCAAATCTAAACTTACAATTTGCAGTAATCAGGCTTGCTCTGCGCTCACGCACACGCAGCTCATACAGTGTTGAACAAGGATCTTCTCTATGAGACTACCTAGCACGAACGGCGCTCTCGCAGCCGAGTACATGCGTTACGGGATTAAAATTTTTCCATGTCGCGAGTGTGATACACAAGCAGGAAAGGCAAAAAGCCCTTATACACGCAACGGCTACAAAGATGCTGGTGCAGAGTTGCACCTCTTGTCGTTCTGGTCGTGTGCGTATCCGAATGCGATCTACGGCATTCCATGCGCAGAAAACAACATTTTTGTTCTTGATGCCGACAGGCATGGTGCCGGCGACGGGGTGCAATCACTCCTAAGCATATTCGCGCATTATTCCTTCGATTGGCGTACGGTGCCTGTTATCAAAACACCCAGAGATGGTTTGCATGTCATATTTTCTCGCCAAAGTAGTCTGAGGCGGACGAGAAACAAGCTAACATCAGTAATAGATGTGCGAGATAATGGTTACATAATTGCGCCCGGTTCCATTCTTCCAGATGGAAGAGTGTATCAATTGCTGCATGGGACTGTTGGTCAGCTGGCTTGCGCTATCGCTAATCGCAATTTGCTGCCTGTTCCAAGGTGGCTGATTGAGCTAGTTGCTCGGCCCGAGCCAGCGGAACAGTGTTCGCGCATCCCACTACGCCCCCAAGGCGTGAGGCGGAGTTTAGATGGTTTGATCTCTAAGATTTTAAATTCCGCCGTCGGGAATCGCAACTCCATTTTGCACTGGGCTGCGTGCCGCGGAGGCGAACTGGTCGTCCAGCAAATGATCACCGCATATGAAGTAGAGAATCGCCTTATTCAAGCGGGTCGACAAGTTGGCCTTGACGATCGCGAAGTGAAAAACACCGTTGCGAGCGGCATGCGCAAAGGTATGCAGGGGCATTGAAATGAAGGAAGTCTCCCTATCCGCATCAGTCAGCAATACTGAGAACCTGGTCTGGGCGACACCCGCCAACCAGCCTCAGCTGAGTTCTGAGGGTTATGAGGGCGCGCCATCAGGCATGGCAGCGGCTTCAGGGACCACCGTCCCGATCGCATCCCCCATACCCCTTGTTCAGTTCGATTGGGCCGAACCAATCCCGTTGCCGACTGGGTTAGCGCCGGTGATGCCGTTTGATCATAATAATCTGCCTGATGGTATTGCGCCATGGGTCATGGATATTGCGGACAGAATGCAGTGTCCTCCGGATTTTCCTGCTGTGGCAGCTATCGTCGCGCTTGGTTCCGTATTAGGTCGGCAAATTGCAATTCGCCCCAAAACCAAAGATGCCTGGAAGGAAATGCCTAATTTGTGGGGTATGGTTGTTGGTCGTCCGGGCATGATGAAAACTCCGGCGATGAGGGAGGCATTACGCCCTCTTAAGCGTCTTGAGGTAAATGCTCGCGAAAACTTCCAGAATAATCTGGAGAAATACGTAGCGGAACTGCACATACATAAAATACGCAGAGGTGCTGCGGATGATCAGGCAAAGAAAGTATTCAAAAACAACCTGTCGGCAATATTTGACTACAACGTCCCACCTGAGCCTAAAGAGCCTAAACCAAAACGGTTTATCGTGAGCGATGCGACCTATGAGGCACTGGGTGCTATTCTCGTTGATAACCCGAACGGCGTCTTGGCATTCAGGGACGAGCTCGTCGCATTGCTGCGAACCTTGGACAGAGAGGAATACGCTGCTGCGCGTGGATTATACCTCACAGCTTGGAGCGGCAATGAAGGGTACCAGTTTGACCGGATCGGTCGTGGTCACCTTCAAATCGATGCTGTCTGCATTTCAATGCTTGGATCTACACAGCCGGGAAAATTAGCGACGTATATTGGGCGCGCGATGAATGGCGGAGATGGAGATGATGGCCTGATACAGAGATTCGGCGTTCTAGTATGGCCGGATCAAACGGGCGAGTGGTGCAATGTAGACCGATTACCTGATTCAGCAGCCTTAAATTGCGCCAATAAATGGTTCGAGTTTTTATCTAAACCGGATTGGAACACTGTTCAGCCATGCTTTGATAGTTTCGACAATGGACGGTATCTGGGTTTTGATGCCGAAGCTGCGGAGATATTCATTGAATGGTTAGATGTCCTCGAAAAACGACTACGTTCAGATACGCTGCACGTGGCGATGGAAAGTCACTTGGCGAAATACCGGAAGCTGGTGCCAGCGCTTGCTCTGATCAACAGGATGGCTAGCAGTTCACAAGGATCAGTCAAGGCAGTTGACCTGAGAAAGGCTATTCGGCTCGCAACGTATCTTGAGTCTCACGCGCATAGAGCATATGGCGCAGGGTTGCGAAATGATGCGGTGGTTGCTGCGGCGATACTTGGTCGCATTCGCAAAGGTGAGTTGCTGAATGATTTTACGCTTCGCGACGTTCACCAGCGCGACTGGTCAAACCTCACTGACCGTGAGCAAATATGATTGGGCTTGGAATTGTTAGTGGACCACAAATGGTTAAATGCCACGGAAATCAGCACGGGCGGTCGGCCGAAAACGGTTTATGGTATCAACCCGCGTGGTTTGAAATAGCGGCTTCGGCCAGTCTTCGAGCCACGAAAACCCCTAGGTACCTTGCCTTCAAAACCTTCAGAAGCTGACCCAGCCGTTCCGGCGGTCTGTAGCAGCAGCGACTCTCATCGAGCAAACGGACGGAGCCGACCTGCCGCCGCGGTCGGCTACCGTGCTCCTTTGAGTGATTCTCGCGACAGCTCTAGAACGAGACGACACTCACGCCGAAGTTGTGCGGCCTCTGCTGTCCAGAGGCCGTGCTTGAAGGATCCATTGGACTGCCCCTTCGGCGCACCACTCCCCTTAGCCCCGCCATGCATTCGGCACCTCGCTTTTCCGCTCACCGCAGGTGACATGCACGGGCTGCCGCTTCTCGTTTTCGCGCCGCACCTCGGCGCCGATCGGAATGGTTTGGGCTGCTTCTCCACTGAGTGCATGAGGTTGGCTTCACGTTCTGACACTCCCCCCTCCCCTCCTGTCTGAGTTCACGTTGCCGACGATGGCCTGCCCACCAGCATGGACATGTACGTGCTCCACCCGCACCGTCTGCTCGCCGCCGCGTTTCAGCTTCGCAAGCGCCTCGATCTGAGCGGTGTACGTGCGGAGCAGCTTGGTCGCGAGATTGCCGTACACCTCGGTCGTTTTCGGGTCGGCGCCGCTGGCTGCCACGCGAAGCATCCTCATCGCTGCTTCATGTGTCGCCGCCATCTGAATGCCGAGCTGTGCCTCAGCCTCATTCCGAGCCCCAATGCTTGCGACCACAGCCAGACCAGCATTGAGGGCCTCGACGGCTGACCGCGTGGGATCCGCCGTTGCGGTAAGCAGCTGATTGATGCCGAGCTGCGCGAAATCGTCGGACGTGGTGGCAAAGGCGTCGAGCACCATCCCCATCAGGCCGTGGGTGTCGTTGTGCTCGGCCTCGAAGCGAGCCGGGGTGCCAGCAGGCTGAGCTTTGATCGTCGGGCGCCTGGGCCTTTGCCTGTGCCGCGCCTTCGCGTGCTCGATAGCTGCAGCTTCAGCCGCTGATGGCGACCGGGCAATCGTCTGTACAGGCGAGTGCGTCATCGGAGAACCTGGAACGCGAGGCGAGATGTGAGCCGCCACTCAACACATAATCGCAGTCATTGAAGCAGTAGTCAATTCGTATTCTGGCAGGTTCCAGCATTGGTACTGAAAATTTTTCCGCGCTGATACGCTTTTTGTCATAAAACTCGGCGTTAATGCGCGAATGTATATTGCTGATACCTGCTGCTATTGATTGCAAGCTTTGCACTTTATGTTGTGCATGACGGGTGATTGGCACTTCGGCAATGCGCCATGAGCTGACATCAGGTGCCTGCCCGAAAGCAGACGCGTCTAGCTAAGGTCGCCTAACCGCTTCCGAGCGGACCCGACGTGGAGGGCAAAAGGCGCGGTTCAGGCCCGCCGGAGTGCTCAAGGAAGCTCTGAACTGGCACTGACCGGGGCGTTGCGGGGCGGAGCCCCGCAGAAGGGCGCGCCGAGACTTCGGCTCGGCGGCAGGGGAAGGCTTTCCCCTCCCGGTCTGCTCACTCCTGGCAACATCCTGCGGCGCGGGTTCGCTGCAACCCTGCCACGTGCTACGCCGGACCGGCATGGTTCCAATAAAGGCGAGACGAGTGGCGGCGGGGGAGGACGAGGGCGGAGGATCCGGCGGGCAATCTGTTGCGGGATACGAGTATCAGATCGACGTCTCGGTCTGGCTCGCGCTCGACCTGGTGCTAGCCAACCGGCTCACCCAAGAGTTGGTCCTGGAGCCGGCGTCCGAAGAGGATATCGAGGCGGATCTCGCCGAGAATGAGCCCGGCCGCCTGACGAGCACCGCGGCCTTGGACGGCTATCGGCTGATCGTCCAAGCCAAGCTCCGAGGGGGAGACGCCTGGACGGTTGCCGGGGTGAAAGCGCTACTCAAGCACGGCGATGCGCGGCCCTCGGCGGCGAAGCGGCTCGAAGACGAGAAGGCCCGCTACTTGCTGGTCACCTCCGCTGGGCTGAATGGGGACACCCGCGGCCTCCGCGTTCGCCGAGCAGGAAGCTGGCCGAAGCCGGGCGACATGCCTTCGACGATCAAGAGCGCTCTGCCTGCGGGCTCGGCGGGTCGGGTCGCGATCATCGGCAACGAGGACGAGGAGCGTCTCGCCACTGATATCAAGACGCTGCTGACGCAGAGCTTCCGCGTTTCCAACGCCAAGCTGGACGATTGCCGCAAGGCTTTGCGCGAGCAGGCCCGGATCCGAATCGGCGGCGCCGGCGGGGGACGCTGGACGCGCGCGCAGCTCGAGCAAGTCATTCGCCGCCATGATGGCTATATCGCCAGCTCGCCGGAGCTCGACAACTACGTCCATCCCACCAACTGGGGCGAGCTTCGCGCAGCCATGGGCGAGCGGCACGCGGCCCTTATCATCGGTCAGTCCGGGACGGGCAAGACGATGGCGACGCGCAAGCTCTATGACGAGCTGCGCAAGGAGGTGCCCGGCCTGGCGCGGGTGCCGATCACGCTGGGCCCCGACCATCTGCGCGACGACGTGACAGAGCCGCCGGTCCTATACGACATCGAGGATCCGTGGGGGCGCTACGACTTCGACCCTAAGAGCCGGCCTTGGAACGATCAGCTCGCGCAGTTCTTCGCCAAGGCTCGCCCGGATCGGATGATCGTTGCGACGTCTCGCCTCGACGTCGCCCAGAGCGCCGGCGCGCTCGACACGGTGAAGCCTTGGCGCGTCGGGTTGGAGGCGGAACATTACGGCCAAGCGGAGCGTCGCCGTCTGTACCGGACTCGGATTGACGCACTCCCGCGCAAGCTGCAGCCGCTCGCAAAGGAGAGCGAGGGCTCGGTGCTGGCCGAGCTGGCAACGCCACTCGAAATCCAGAAGTTCTTCGACGCCCTACCGACGCTTGACGACAAGGAGCGGCGTAATCCGGCCGGGCTCGTGGCCGAGGCGATCCGACGGGCGCATCAGGACTCGATCGAGCGCACCGTCGTCGACCAGATCGAGGAACGCCGGGATGTTCGGGCGGCCGCTGTCCTCTGGGGCCTACTCAAGGCGAACGACAAGCTCTCGCTCCGGCTGCTGCGCGAGATTGAAGAGCTGCTCGCCGAGAACGGCCCGCAGTTCGAGAAGGGCGTGTCGCCATTGGTGACGTTCTTCGTGGCCGCCAGGAATCTGCGGCAGGCGGAGAGCACGATCACCTACTACCATCCACGGGTCGAAGCCGGGATCAAGCAGGCGCTGGATCGGGACCGCTTGGTGGCGCGGCGGACCTTGCGGCTCCTGATCGACGTTCTGGTGTCGCCCGACGGGCCCGGCGAGGCCTGGGGCATCGCCGCCTCAGCGCGCCTGCTCCTCGCCTCCGATCGCACGCCGGAGCTAAAGCCCGCGCCCTCAGGGACGGCCCAGGCGAAGATCGACGCCTGGCTGGCGAGCGAGCTGGCCAAGGGTGGGAAGGAGTTCGAAGACAACCTCAACCTCGCCGAGGCGGCGGGGTCGATGAATAGCAATATCTCCGAAATCGCGCGCTTTCTCCTCCACCGGCCGGATCGCACGTTCGGATGGATGCACATTTGGGGGCCGCCGGAGCATGACGAGGCGTGGTACGCCCGGATGCGGGCCGATCCGGCCGTCAAGGCGCTCGTTGAGACCTTCATACGAGACGTGCTGCCGCGCGCCCGCGACGACTTCCGGGTGAGCTTCGTCGCCGAGGCCGAGCGGGTCGCGCCGGGACTGACGCCGGCGTTCCTGGCCGCTGCGGCGACGGCCGTGCACTACGGGGTCACCAACTCCCACGATGCAATCGCGGAAGGCGCGCTCGATGACCTTGCCGGGTTTGAGGTGGTGGTTGACACGGCTGTGGCCGTACGCACCCCAAACGCCGCCGATCTTCAGAGCTGGGCCGAAACTAGACTGGCGATCATCAACGGTGAGTACAGCGACGACTATGCCGAGCACCTCAGCGACAATGACGATGGCTGGACCGCGGGCGAGTTCTTGGAAGCCTATGTCCAGCGCGTCCGAGCGACAGTCGGCTGGGGTCATTTGGCTGAGCATCGGCATCGGGACCGGCTGCTGTACTACTGGTTCCGAGAGCTGGCGAAGGACGAGGCGCCGGACCCGGCGGAAATCGCCGGAGCCTTCGCGGTCGGGCGCTGCAGCAAGGACGAGGACGATCTCTGGCACGTGCTCGCCAAAGCATGGGACCCCGCCTTCGGCCCCGCGCTGGTGGAGCGGATCGTGGAGGGCCACGCCGAACCCCAGGTGCGTCACGCCGCGCTGACGTGCCTGGCGGAACGAGCGGCCGAGCAGCTGCCGGCCATCTGCCAGGAACTCGCCCGCCGCGGAGAAGAAGGCCGGCTGGTCGAGATCGCGATCGATCTTGGCGGGATGCGCCGCAAGCGGTCGGACTTTGACGGCAGCCGCCATGGGGAGGCGGCGGAGCGCGCGGCAGCGCTCCTGCCGTCTCTTCTCAAGGAGATCAGCGACGCCGCGTTCGCGCTCGAGATGAAGGCTGTGCCCGTGCTTTCGGATGAGGCGCGCGAACTGCTGGCGCACGCCGAATCTCCGAGCGAGGAGGTGCGCCTATTCCGCGTCACGCTGGATGAGCACCTGCCGGTGTTCGTCCCGGACGATGTGCGATGGCTGCTGGCCAACACGGACGAGGCAAGCAGCGCCGTCGAGGCGATCGAGGCCGCGATCCGGCACGGCATGACGGCGGAGGTCGAGGCGGGGCTGTCGCACCGTTTTGCGGCCGTGGTCGCACGCGCGCTCAAAGCGGTCGCGACGCCTTTGACGGGACCATTGCCCGGCGCGCTACTCGCGCTTGCCGATCACAAGGGAAGCCCCGTTCGCAAGGCGCTCGTCGAGCTTCTCGACGCCAAGCCCCACATTGATCATCTTCCGGCGTTGCTGGTTTTGGCGAAGGACGACTGGTCGCCTCGCTCATCCTACCAGGGCGAGGAGGACGATTATCCGATCGCGCTGGCGGCGATCGGCGCCATAGGGAAGCTCGGGCCGCTGGAAGACGGGGTTGCGGACGAGCTCTATCGGCTGGCGATCGACACGCACGACTCCGATGTCCGCTATGAGATCTTTGCCCTTCTCGTGCGTGTCGCCGATCCTCGATTCCAGGGGCAGCTGTTCGACCTCGCCGTCAACCCTGGGCGGCGAACAATTCGCGTGAATGCGGCTGGCGCCTTGTTGGCGGGTCATGGGCAGGTCGTGCCCGAAACGGTGAGCCGGATCACACCGCAATTTCTCGCCACCCGGATCGAAGCGGTGGCTTCACGGCTGCTGCTGCTCGTCGCGCTGCGCGCCGAGATCGACCAGATTCTCAAAGCAGCCGAGGCGCTGTCGACCATCGACAAGCGCCGAGTCCTGCTGCTTCTCGCGATCTGGATCCTTCGTGAGCGTGACGTGGCGGCTGCGGAGCGGATCGCGCGGATCCTGCCGGCGAACCATGCCGGAGTGAAGTGGGCGCTGGCGGGCGGCAAGGGCAAGCTCTGCGACACCGCTCTGGATGATCTCGGTGACCCCATGAGCGTCAAGCAGGTCCTGTTGTTTATGGGGCCGAAGAAAAAGAAGCGGTGAGCGTGGCTGGGAGCGAGCCGCCAGACGAGATGACGGACGCGGTTGTGGAGCTGTGGCGCGTGCTCTCGCCGGGTCCGGACAACCTATTCTCCTCGCCAGAGTTCGTGCGGCTCAAGGAGGCCTTGCAACGCCTCTATCCGGAGGTGGGCAAGCCGGTGTTCGCGCTCGGCACCGCGTTGCGCAGCCTGGGCCTGCCAAGCGGGCTGCCCCAGGACGGGCAGTATTTGAGCTTTCCGCCAGACGAGGCGGCGCGCCGTCTGGACCTCGCCGTTCGGGCAAAGCGCGCGCGGCGCTTGCATCTGGCGCCGCCGGATCTCGCGGACGATCTCCCGCCCCTGCAGTTCGGGCCTGCCGCCCTTCGCCGCTTCAGCGCCGATGAGCTTCGGGCGGTCGTGGATGCGCCGCGCCTGGCGCGGGTCTTTCCTCCCGCCTCCTTCGAAGCCGAGCGGTTTGCTGAGTGTCAGTGGCTCGTCGTAGAGAAGGACGTACCGCTCGACCGGCCGCCCGAGGCGCGCGCGATGCCGGTGCTGTTCACCGACATGCGGCAGGACTTCGGGCGTATCGAGCCGCACAGCCTTAGGTTCGGCTTCAAGCTGCACTCGACTATTACCGGTCTAACGCCCGGAGCAACATTACGGACGCGGAGTTTCTGGCTTTCTTTGGCCAATGAAATGGCAAGTGTATTTGTATTCTACTCTACCGAAGATTTGCTTTCTTCTTTCTTCAGAAGCCGATATCTGAATGTCATACATAGGATTTGCTTGTGAGAATTTATCCTTTATGGGGCGGCATACCGTATCTGCGTTAAATCCGCCGCCCATCCAATCGCTCGTATAGGATGGAAAATTGATAATATCAGGCAAATCCTTGTGATCCTCATTCTTGCTCAGATATAGATAGACGGAGAACACGGCGCTACTAATTGCAATAACCGAAGCAAACAAGGTTATTGCCAAACTGATATTTTTCGAAGCATCTGCGGATTTGAAGATTTCTTTAAACATCACTTCGCACCTGCCGATTGAGTTGTGGCTATCGAGTGCATTGTAAAATGAACGATTGATAGAGTTATTGCGGATGATAAGGTAATTATGACCGAAAATACAAATACGTGATAATGTGAAAGCCACTTCTTAGTAGAGAAATTCGGATACTTTAATATTTCCGTACTGTAAACAGCGCCCGACGCTGCAACAAACATGGCCCCGACGGTAGAGAAAACTAGCGGTATCAATATTCCTGGCCAGTGAGACGGAACTCTGCCCAAAATGCTGATTATTTCAGCAAATTCATAAAATGCAGCAGCGCACATGCCTGCCGCAGACCAACCCAGCTGCCCGTCTTTTACGAGCACCATCAGCCCAAAATTGCCTTCTGATCTAGCGCGAACTGCTTTGGGCGTCACAATCATAATGAGTAAAACTCCAATTGGCGGAAGAGCCAAAGGGACTATTATATTCACGAAGAGCCAACCCATCTCAGAATGTCCAATCTGGCGGCAAGTGCAGTTCTGTAACGCTTATTTGTTAAGCTTTCGTCTCGGTGTTGCTGGATCGACGCCGATCGTTCGTTCCGTTTTCGCTCTAGCTTTCCAGTCGGCTAGCAGTCAGTAAGCACAATCCAGCGTTTCTGGTGTCAGCGTCGGCGTTCTCTGTGGCCAGGCCGGCTCGGAGTTGATCCATGGTCAGGGCCATCAGCGGCGACACGTGTAGCGCGGCGATCTGGATGAGAGCGGCGCGTCAATCAGGATGACCGTCTGATGTCGCGGCGCAGGGATGATGGTCGGGTTGCTTGACGTGCGCAAGGTGATCCTGGGCCGCGTCGTGTCGCGGCGCGTCACTCAGGCCAGATCCTTGGTTGTCGCGCGGGTTGGTGGCCGGCCGGGACCGCGTTTCCGCTCCAAAGCCACGCGACGGCGGTAGCTCTCCACGTTCATCTCGAAGATCGTGGCGTGGTGCACCAGTCGGTCGACCGCCGCCAGCGTCATGGCTGGATCGGGGAAGACCTTGCCCCACGCACCGAAGGGCTGATTGGCCGTGATCAGCAGCGAGCGGCGCTCGTAGCGGGCGCTGATCAGCTCGAACAGCACGCTCGTCTCCGCCTGATCCTTGCTGACGTAGGCCAAGTCGTCGAGGATCAGGAGATCG
>NZ_BPQQ01000049.1 GCF_022179325.1 Methylobacterium isbiliense
GCCCGTTATGAGACGGGATCTTAGGCGCACATAGACATGGCAAATTGGGCTTTAGTGATCTGGATCATTCACAGGTCGTTAATTTTGTGAGCCGCAACATCATCCCATCAAGCGGCAAACAAAAGCGCTCATAACATCGATTATCTATCATCGATTGGCGTCTAAAACTGCTGCTTGCTGTTCATATCACAGCATCTCAACCGCGCTTCAATGGAGAAATGCCATGTTCAAGAAGATCACGACCGCTGCCGTCCTCGGTGTTGTTGCCTTCACGGCGATGGCCACGGAAAGCTTCGCTCGTCCCTCGCATCGCATGGCGATCTATGACGGGCAGAGCGGCAAGAAGATCTACGACGACGGCCGGCTCGACGGCCGGGCCTGCGCGGTCGGCAAGAAGGCGATCTACAACCCCAACACGGGTCGCTTCATCACTGTACCGGCTGCGAAGTGCAACTTCTGACCTTCCGCCTCTGAAAGTCTGTCTGAGCGCCGGCCGGGCACGCCCCGCGCCGGCGTTCCTTTGCGCGCTGAAGGGGGAGAGGTACGAGCCGGGTGTCACAAGGGAGGGATCCGGCACCCGGCTCGCGGTCCCGCAGCAGGGGCGCATGGACCGTGCGGAACGGGGAGAGCCTCGCACAGCCCACGGGGCGGCTCCCTGACCAAGATCAGGACAGGAGGTGCAGCACGGGCCGGGCTCCTGTTTGCCCGAACGAGAGGTTCAGGCACCCGGCTCGCGGTCCGACGCGATCCAAGCCTGCTACGCGCGGACGCCCCAGTCTCATACCGGCGCGCGATTGCCCTGATCCGTTCATGAGAGATGCGGGTAGCGAGGAGAACGCGTCAGCACGAACGGGCGGCGGTATCACGCGAGAGGGCGTTCGGCACGAGACGGCCCCGCCTCCTCGGGGGGAGACGGGGCCGGTACGCCGAGACAGAGGGGCGCTCGAAGCTTCCGCTCGGCGCATCCGGGATCAGGGATCAGCAGGCTGGGACGCGGCGCCAGCCGACCTGCTCGCCCGAGCGGTCGAACACCGGACGGCGCTCGACGCCGCACTCGCCACCGTAGGCACGGCGGCCTGCGGTGTAGCCGGCCTCGCGGTAGCCGTAGCCGGAGCGGTCGTCGCCGCGGCGATCGTACTCGCGGCGGTCGTAGTCCTCGGCGCGGGCCGCCTTGGAGCCGGCGGCCCCGGCGATCGCGCCTACCGCGGCACCCAGGATGCCCACGGCCACGACCTTGCCGAGGCTGCCGGCCTGGGCGGGAGCCGGGGTGACGGCGGTGGCGAGGGTGAGGGCGGCCACGGCGGCGGTGAGGGTCTTCTTGAACATGACACGGTCTCCTTCGGGGTGAGAGGCGGTGCCAGTTCGAGCGCCCCGCCTTGGTGGTCCGGCCTCGTCGTCTCGGCCGATGACCAAGGCGTACCGGTACCTCGCCCGGAGAACTGTGAGGTGGATCACACAAGCCCTGCGAGCCCCGCTGGCCTGCTCGCGTCCGTGCTCGCCAGCCCCCTCGACCCGAGGAGATCACGGCGCCTCACCCTCGCGGGCGCGGGGCTCGCGTGCCACCCATCGCTCCTCCGCCTCCGCCAGCAGATCGAGCTGCAGCGCCTGCTCCAGCAGGTGCTCGCGGGCTTCGTTGAGGGACAGCCACTCCGCCCGCTCGCGGGCCTTCCGGGCTCACTGCCGGTACTCGGCCGCCTTGTTGGTCGACGGAGTCTGCATGGGCGTCCCGACGCGATGACGATCCGCGATCGGCCTAGCGAACGGCCGAGGTGGGAGCATTCACCCAGGACAGAGGATCGTACCGCCCTGCCCGCCGGATCTGGACGCTGCACACGCGAGCCGGATTGTCTCGCGGCGGGCCGTCACATGGGCCGGGCTGCCGGCCTCACGCATCCTGCGGACAGGGGGTCGAGACCATGTCCGCACTGATCGTGATGCTCGCCGGCGCCGCGGGTGCCCTGGCGCTCGTTGCCGCCGCTCATCCGCGCGCCGAACGCCTCTGGATCCGCAGGGTGCGATGACGAGCGGGCAGCGGCCGGACCGACAGGTACCTGGTCCGGCCGCCGCTTCGCCGATCCGGGTGGACCTGCTCGGCTCACCGGCAGTGTGGCGCGCCGTGGTTAATGCTCGGTGGTGCTCCCGCGCAGCCCACATCTAGTGCACTGACGCGGACGAACGCACCAGGCGCTCGCGCGCTAACGGGCCGACAAGGCACGAGAAATCGCGCTGCGCGCTGTACGTTTTGTTGGCGTCAGTGCACTAGCTTCCCAGACTACTGCTTACGCGAATGAGCTGGCCTCAGGCGTGCCAGAAGCCACACCCGAGCTTCGGGCGGGAGTCATCTCATGCGTTCGCCTCATGCTCCGCTTGTACTAAGGTACGATACATGCACAAGATGCATGCGACATGTCCAAATTTCGAGCTTTCAAGATGTTGCGGTGCAGCGTAGAAAGCATTTGTGAGGTAGTGATTGCCCCATTGCCTCTTTGCCCTCCTCGGGCGTTTCCTCCCAGACTTAGACCGTCCCACAAGGACGGCCTTTTTTGATAACGAGCTAACTGCTACGCTCGGGCATATGGCGGAGTCTACACTGGAAGAGAAGTCGCACGAGGGCATTACCTTCCGGGGTCGCGGCGACGCCTCTCTCGTGCAAGGTCGCATTGTCCTGCACGTCTGCCCCGAATGCTCACAGCGTAATGCACCCACGGTGGCGTCCAGCGGCCGGTGTGCTTGGTGCGCGTACGTTCCCGATCCTGCCGACATCGAACCCACTCGGCCAGCACCGCTCGGCTCGCTCTGAAGCCGTACGCACCGGGGATGGCACGAAGCGGTCCCTCAAGGCATCACGGAAGGACCCCGATGTACGGACCGATGTGGAAGCTCGGCGTAGACATGACCATGCTCGGCTTTGAAGCCCAGACGGTGATCGGCATGCGCCTCGCCAAGATCGCGCTGGGTGGCCCGGCCGCGATGGCGGAAGCGCATCTCATGGTCAGCGAGAAGGTGCTTGCGGCCGGAGAGACCGCCATGCAGATCGCAACGGGCAAATCGCCCGGCCATGTTGTCCATGGCTACCGCCGCAAGGTCCGCGCCAACACGCGACGACTGAGTAAAGGGTAATCCGCGCTACAGGCCGACCGCGATGGCGCTGGTGCATTTTTAGGTGGCGCAGATCCGACTGCGACCCTGCCCCCGGCAGCTTTTGCGACGGTTCCGCTGGCCTCGACGCTTCATGCACCGACACCCTGCCTCAACCGGGGCCTGTCGCAAATTCGATTTCAGGCCGCAGAAGGAGCTGCCCGCCCCTGCTTTTATGCTTTGTTCGCGACGGGAAGCCCGAAGCAGGTGGCGAGCAGCTGGTTCTGCTCCCGCACGGTCCAAGCACCCGCGAACCCGAAGCCTTTGCGCAGCCACGGCATCGCCTCGAAGCCGCAGATCGTGCGCCGGGCCGTGGTGAACGAGCGGAACCCGCCCACCCGCGGCATTGCCCGCTTCACCCGGACGTGGTCGCTCTCGATCCCCTGCTGCAAGTGCTTGGTGACGTGGTGGGTGGGCGTGCGCGGCAGCAGACCCTCCTTGCGACTCTTTCCGCCTGAGGGTCTCGGCCACGCTGGCGAGTAAGCGCCCGTGATCGGACAGAACACGCCCGAGACGGACCGCCCGGAGGTGGATACCTCCGGGCGGGGCCGAGATCAGGCGAAGGTGAAATTCGCCGCCGTGAGGCTCGACGCTTGGACGTTCTGAAGCAGCACCGAGTCCGTCGCGGAGTAGCGGATCAGGGTGTCGGCCCCAACCTGCTGGCTCGCTGCCTGCACGCCCGCGAAAGACGTGACGCCGCCGCCGTTGAAGGCGATCACGTCGCGCTCAGCGCCGGTCACGGCGAAGTCGCGGATCGTGTCCTGGCCGTCCCCCTGCCCGAGGGCGAAGATGTCGGACCCCGCCCCGCCCGTCAGGAAGTCGTTGCCTGCGTTGCCGAACAGGAGGTCGCTGCCCTCCTCGCCGAACAGGGCGTCGTTGCCCAGGCCGCCGGTCAGGTAGTCGTTGCCGCTGCCGGCACCCAGGAAGTCGTCGCCCTCCTCGCCGTACAGGGCATCGTTGCCGGCGCTGCCGAACAGCGTGTCGTTGCCGAGGTAGCCCCGCACCTGATCGTTGCCGAGGCCGCCATCCACGCGGTCGTCGCCGGCATCGCCGAACAGTGTGTCATTGCCCGCGCCGCCAGCGATGGAGTCGTTGTCCTGCAGGCCCGACAGGTAGTCGTTGCCGCCGCCGCCCGTGATGGTGTCGTTGCCTTCCCGGCCCCAGATCAGATCGGCGATCTGGCTGCCGGCGAGGCTGTCAGCCCCGGACGTTCCCTCGATCGAGCGGTCGATCGTCATCAGGTCGAGCTGTCCGCCCTCGACGATCTCGGTCTCGCCGAAGGGATAGTGCGCCTGCACGTCGAGCAGGAAGGCCTGCCGGCCCGGACCGCCGAACAGGGTGCTGACATCCAGGATACCCGAGGATTCCTCGTCCTGGGTGAAGGGTGGGGTCAGGCCCGAGAAGCGCGCCGGGTCGTGCTCGGCGAGCTGGGTCAGGCTGCGGGTCGCCGGGTCGTACTGCCACACCTTCGAGAGGCGCGCGTTGCTGCCCGGATCCTCCTGGATGTAGACCTTGCCGTCCGCGTCGACGGTCATGTTGTCGAACATGACCTGGCCTTCGAGGCCGGTGAGCACCTGCTTGACTACACCGCCGAGTTCCGGCCGCCCCGCATCCGTGAATTCAAGCGCCCACAAGCGCGACGGGCTCGTCGCGCCATTCGTCGTCACGAAGTAGAAGCGGTTCGGGTTGGTCGGATCCCAGGCGCCGTCCTCGGGCCGCAGGAACTCGGTCACGCCCTCGGCGGCGCTCTCGGCCTGCAGCTGAGCCCCGGTCAGGCGCGAGGCGTCGCCGTTCGGCCCCATCTCCTGCAGCGCGAAAGCGGTGCCGGCCGCCGCGACCGCAGTCGCGTTAGTTTCCAGAGCGAAGGCCGGAACGCGGATGCCGTAGAGCTTGCCGTTGGTCAGGCCGGCCTTCTCGATCTCATTGCCGGTCGCCTGCTTGTCGCCGACATAGAGGTAGAGCTGGCCCGGCGTCGCGTCGTCGGTGCCGATCGTCACCGTCTTCGTTCCGGTGAAGGGGTTCGCGACCGAGTTCTCCCAGGAGAACTTGCCGAGCTTTGGCAACTCGTAGACGCGCCCGGCCTCGGGGCCGTTCACGATCCACGCGAAGGCACGGCCCTCGGCGCCAGTCTCCTCGCCATTCATGAAGATGCGGGTCTGCGTGCCGAGCCCGCTCGCGGCGTCGTAGAAGGCCGAGACCTCCGGCAGGTCGGCCGAGCACAGTCGCGCGAAGGCGGTCGTGCCCTGCACATAGGCGCCGGTCGCGGCGTTGTAGGTGAAGACCGTCTGCCCGAGGTCGCTCGCCGAAGTCACGCGCAAGGTCGACTTATCAACGACGAGGCGGGAGACGAACGCGCCGGCCGATCCGTGTGCTCGGGTAACGCCGGCCGTCGGGCCGATCTCGTGGTTCATCAGCACTGTGACGGTGCCGTCGCCGTTGTCGACGGCGCCTAGGCCGTCCGGCACGCCGACCATCCGGTAGGGCGCGCCGCCCGTGCGGGTCGAGCCCGCGACCGCGTCGCCCGCGCTCAGGATGGAGGTGAAGCTGACGTCGCTGTTAGTGGGAACGAGATAGGGCGACTGCGTCGTCGATGGCCCGGTGGCGTTCATGACAAGGGTCTCGGGTCACCACCCCCTCGGTGGCACCCGGGAGATGGCAGATCGGATATGACAGTTTAATGATAGTAATTCTAATGCTCCGGCGCACCTCCTGACCGGTCGCCGGCCATTCCATCGCGAATTGGTTCAACCCTCGACATTCAGCGCCACCAGCTCGGAGCGGCGGAAGGCGGCCGCGAAGCCGAGCGTCGGCAGCGGGCGACCCCGCTTACCCGTGAGGGTCTGCGGCGTGTGCATCAGCATGGCTGCCACGACATCGACGGTGGCCGCGGCCTTGCGGGTCGGCGCCGTCCCGGTCTTGCGCCGGATGCCGTTCACGGCCGCGCGCACGCCCTCGTCCTCGGTTGGGTCCTGCGCGCCGACGAGCTTGTGCGCGTAGCGGATGGCGGCGCAGCGCCGACCGATGGTGGAAGCAGCCCGTCCGGCCTCGGCGTCCGCCACCAGGAAGGCCGCGACCGCCTCAGGGCTGGCCGGCAGCGATCGGAAGCCGTAGCGGGGCGCACCACGCTCCGAACGCCTCGGCGTCGGCCCGGTAGGCCCGCACGGTCGCGTCGGCCTTGCTGGCGCGCTGGTACGCCTGGACGAGGGCGGCAGCCTCGACCGGTAGGGCGCCAGCCTCCCCCAATTCAGGGAGCGGCATGGGGGATGGCAGCGCGAGACGGTCAGGTACCATCAGCTTCACCCTAACGTTGGCTTGTCGTCCAAGCGGAGGGCGAGCAGCTGCAAAATGTGCTCACGCTGATCGTCCTCCTTCGCGGCAGAGGCGGCGAGGTCTCTCAGCCGCCTAGCGATGCGGGCCAGAAGCGCTGGACCCTGGCCATCTGGCATGGTGTCGGCGTGCTGCTTCACGATCTGCGCCCACTCCAAGACGCGGTCAGTTGGCTCGGAAGCCGGTACCATCCTCATCGCACTCGCGATCGTGTGCGCCTCACGGACGTACCGCGCCACGAGGCTGTCGACGTCCGACATCCTGCCGTCCAGAACTCGAACAGACGCGCTCTGTGGTCTCGATGCAGCGTTCGGAATGGCCTCGCTGCGTCCGGCCTGCCGGGACAGCTGCTCACGCCAGTTTGCGGGTAAATCAGCCCCCTTCAGCCGCATTCGGGCTTCGACGGCGGCCAGCACCTTCTGCCAGTGCTCGGCCGAGAGCTTGGGGAGATCGCGCCCCAGGCCGAGGTTGGCGGCTGCGCTCTCGGCGACCGCGCACCATTCCGACGGCAGGAGAGGCGGTTCAGCAGCACCCGACATACTGCCTCCAAAACCATCGAGAAGAACGCTTGTCGAAGGTTACGAGGGCTCATAGCGGCCGCCAAGGCGGCCCACGGCGCCGGTCCTCCCTCGCACCGACAAGCGCAGGGGTGGCACGGCATCGTTGGTTCCATACGCCGACCTTATGCAACTGTGCGCTGTGCGAGCGGGTATGGTCGTTGGCCGCCGGCGGGTCCGCTGTCGGGTGAAGAGCGGCCATTCTCATGGCCGTCGTTGAAGGTCCGGAAGTGGCGCATTGCCGAATCAGCTGAACGCGAACTCCTGACCCTTTCCGGACCTTCCTCCTTGCTCGATTGAATGTCGGCTCTGGAGCAGGAAGCAGACTTGGTGGCGGTGGTCATCGGATCAGCGGGTTCAGGCACATTGACGACCATGACCGCACGGCCCCCAAGAGCAGCGGCAGGCTTCGTCGCGGCTCCGGTCGGAGCTGCACCCGTCGACGCTAGCCCCGCCCATATGGGAATGAGTCCAAGGCCTGCCTGGCGACCCGACCAGGCGCTAAATTCCAGTTCGGACTATGCCGCAGGGTTGTGAATGCTGCGCGAGAACCTGAACGACCTCGTCGTCCTCGTGACGGTTGCTCGTGAGGGCAGCTTCACCCGAGCTGCCGCTAAGTTAGGAGTGACCCAGCCGGTGTTGAGCCGCGCCCTGAGCGGCCTTGAAAAGCGCCTGGGCGTCCAGCTCCTGACCCGCACCACTCGCGCCGTCGTGCCGACCGAGGCGGGCGAGCGCCTTCTACGGAGCGTGGGCCCGCACCTGGAGGGCGTTGAGGACGACCTCTCAGCACTCACCGCACTTCGGGAGAAGCCTGCGGGGACGATCCGGATCACGGCGGGCGAGCACGCGGCCGCCTCCATCCTCTGGCCGGCCCTCGAGAGGCTGCTGCCCGACTACCCCGACATCGCCGTCGACGTGATCACCGAGAACGCCCTGACCAATATTGTCTCGGAACGTTTCGATGCCGGGGTCCGCATGGGCGACCAAGTCGAGAAGGACATGGTCGCGGTGAGCATCGGGCCCGAGATGCGCATGGCCATCGTGGCGACGCCCGCCTACTTCGCGAAGCACCGGCGGCCGCGCGCACCGCAGGACCTGACCGCTCACCGGTGCATCAACCTGCACCTCTCCAGCTATGGGGGCCGCTACGCCTGGGAGTTCGAGAAGGACGGGCGCGAGTTCAGGGTCCGGGTGGAAGGTCCCCTCGCGTTCAGCAGCGTGTTCCTGGCCAGGAAGGCGGCCCTGGCCGGTCTCGGCATCGCCTGCATGCCCGACGACATCGTCCGGGAGGACATCGCCGAGGGCCGGCTCGTACGAGTGCTCGCCGACTGGTGCGCGCCCTTCGCGGGCTACCACCTGTACTACCCGAGCCGGCGTCAGCCCACGCCCGCCTTCGCCCTACTGGTCGATGTCCTGCGCCACAACGGCTGAGGGAACTGGCGGGAGGTCAGGGGGCGACGTCGTGGGGACGACCTTGACGGTCGCCCCGCGGGCACGGGAGCCGATCATCGGCTCAAGGTACCGGCTGCCCCGGTACTTGGCGCGACAGGCGTCATCGATGCGGTCGTTGATCGGGCCCTCGACCGGCTCGAAGCGAACCTCGGTCGTCCGACCGGCAGCGATGATGCGCCCGCCCTTCTGCCGGATTGCCGCCTGGTACCAGCGGGAGCTGCGCCCGTTATAGGCGCGAACGTAGAGGGCACAGTCAACCGCGACGCACCAGATCCAGGTCGGTGTCCCGTAGGTCATGCCGTCCTCGCTGGACGGGGAGACCTTCAGGTCGTCGGCCTCGATGATCTTCCGGAGCTCGTCGGTGGACCAAGTCATGGCGGGACACTCTCGGATCAACTCGCCTCGTTGCTGGGTCGTGGGAGCGGCTCCGGCAAGACCGGAGGCGGCGATGGCGGCCGTCATCGCGAGCGCCACGGCCGCACCGCGTCGTCGGCGCGCCAGCCCTCGGGCGCCCGCCGGGCGCGACCGGTGCGGGTCATCGGGTGCGGTATCCATCAGCCTTGGTCCCGAGCGCGAGCGGTGTCGTATCAAAGAGCTTCAGCGACCTGACCATGCCCTCGGTCTCGGCCTTGAACTTCCTGAAGTGCGGCGTTTCCAGGTGCGTGGCGTAGGCGGCGATGTCCCTGTAGATCTCGAAGACGCGGACCTGGGCCGGATCATCCTTCAACGACACGGCCTGGAGCGCCAGGACGCCGGGTTCCAGACGGATGGACGCCTCGATCTCCTCGCTCACCGAAGCCTTGAACCGGTCGAGCTGGGCCGGGTCGACCTCCAACTCGGCGAGCCGCACGTAGGGGCCCGGGGCCTCGCCGGCGACCGGAGCCCCGGCCAGGACCAGCCCAGCCAGCAGGGATGCCGCGAGGAACGCAAGCGTCCTCCACTGCATGATGCGTCTCATCGAGAGACGGTCTCGA
Organism: Methylobacterium isbiliense; assembly: GCF_022179325.1. Taxonomy (GTDB): domain Bacteria; phylum Pseudomonadota; class Alphaproteobacteria; order Rhizobiales; family Beijerinckiaceae; genus Methylobacterium; species Methylobacterium isbiliense. The sequence continues at coordinate 9,449 of NZ_BPQQ01000049.1, forward strand.
TGGTGGTTTCAGCATGCCAGCCGCGCTCCGAGCAGCGGCAGGCCGGCAGGCCGCCCATCCACGGACGGTCAGCGCGGCGGCGAACTGGCTTCCGGTGACCAGCCCTACAATGACAGGCCCGAAGCCGAGGCTGGCGGGACGTGAAGCGGCAGCATCGGCCTCGCGCCGCCGATCGCCACGAAGGCCACGAACACCGACCCATGATGCGCAGGAGTGCCAACAGGATCATGGAACGGCCCGCCGCTGCCGAGCCCATGATCCCGGCGGGCATCGCTCGTTTCGTCATGGCAGGCCGGCGGCTTACTTGGGGCGCCCATCGAACACGCCCTTGGCGACGGGCACGGCCGAGAACGCGTTCGGCCAGCCGGCATAGTAGGCGAGGTGCGAGATGACTTCCTGCACCCCCTCCCTGGTCAGCCCGTTATCCATGGCCCGATTGAGATGGTAGGGAATCTGCGCGACTTGGGCCCCCGCAATCAGGGCGCTCACCGTCACGAGGCTGCGGTCGCGCGGCGCGAGGCCCGGGCGAAGCCACAGGTCCTTGAACAGGACGTCGCCCGTGTCCTTCACCAGCCCCGGCGAAACCGGACCGGCGCTCTCCTGCACCCGCGCCGCGCGCTCCGCCTCGACCTTCTGGTCGAGTGGCATGAGCGGGGGCGAGGCCGGCGGGAGCTGGTCGGGCTTGATGCCGCGCTGGGCGAAGACGTCCCTGGCCGGACCGATGGCCGCGAAGGCGTTCGCCCACCCCGCGTAGAACGCGAGGTGCGTGATGAGTTCGGAGACCTCGGCCGGTTTCACGCCGTTATCCAGCGCCCGACCGATGTAGGAGTGCAGCGGCAAGCCCTGGTTGCGGGCGATCAGCACGGCGAGGGTCACGATGCTGCGGTCGCGCCGCGACAGGCCTGGCCGGTTCCAGACGTCGCCGTAGAGGGTCTCCTGGGTGTAGCGCTCCAGGGCGGGCGCGACGCTGCGGACGTCCTCCGACGAGAGCCTGCGAAGCGCGACGTCGGGCTGCTGCGCCTCGGCCGAGGCGCTCGCCATCAGGGCGAAGGACGCGAAGGTGGCGGCGAGGTTCTTCATCTCCGGCTCCTGTCGTGAGATGTCGACCGGTCGGCCCATTGCTGCCGTCCGGTCCGTCCGGCTTGAACAGCCGGACGGGTTCGGGGAAGCTTCACTGGGCGGTGTAGCCGCCGTCGACCGGTAGGGCTGCGCCGATGATGAAGCTTGCGGCGTCGCTGCAGAGGAACAGCACTGCCGCGGCGACCTCCTCGGGCCGACCGAGCCGCTTGTTGGGCTGCTTGGCCATGATCACGTCCATGGCCTCGGGCTGCTCCTTGAGCATCCTGGCCACCATCGGCGTGTCGATGGTCCCGGGGCAGACCGCGTTCAGGCGGATGCCGCGCGCCGCGCTCTCCAGGGCCGCGCTCTGGGTCATCCCGATCACGCCGTACTTGGTGGCGTGATAGGCGGCGAGGCCCGGGTTGCCGATGAGCCCGCCGATCGACGAGCAGTTCACGATGGCACCGCTACCCTGCCCCTGCATCTGCCGCAGCTCGGCCTGCATGCAGTTCCAGACGCCGCGCAGGTTGACCGCCATCACGCGCTCGTAGTCGGCGCCCGGCACGTCGACGACGTCGTTGGCCGGGATCTGGATGCCGGCATTGTTGAAGGCGGCATCCAGGCGGCCGAACGTTTCGACTGCGCGCCGGACCATGGCGGCGACCTCGGCCTCGTCCGAGACGTCACAGCGCACGCCGAGCACCTTGCGGCCATCGCCCTCCAGGCCGGCGACGGCCGTGCCGAGGGCGTCCTCGTCGCGATCGGCCAGGACCACCGCCGCGCCCGCATCGGCGAACAGCCTGGCGGTTGCCAGGCCCATGCCCATGGCCGCCCCGGTCACCAGGGCGACCTTGTTGTCGAACGACAGGTTCATCGTGGTTCCGTTCCCGTTGAGACGAGCGGGGCTCCGACCTAGCGGCCGTACTGCTCGTCGCTGACCTTCTCCATCCACTCGACGTTCCGGCCGTCGACGCTCTCCTGGATGGCGGTGTGGCTCATGCCGGTGGTGGCGGTGGCGCCGTGCCAGTGCTTCACGCCGGGGGGCGTCCAGACCACGTCGCCAGGCTTGATCTCGCGCTTCCGGCCGTTCCACTCCTGCACCCAGCCGGTACCCGAGGTGACGATCAGGACCTGTCCCGCCGGGTGGGTGTGCCAGGCGGAGCGCGCGCCGGGCTCGAAGGTCACCTGCCCGGCCGAGATGCGGCCCTGCTCGGGCGCGGTGAAGAGCGGGTCGACCCGGACGGCACCGGTGAAGTTCGCCTCCGGCCCCTTCACGGAAGGTCGGGAGCCGTTCGGGAAGACCTGCATGCCCTCCGCCGCGGCCGACCCGGCGAGGAGGGCGAAGGTAAGCGTCGTGGCAGCGAGGCGCGTCATCGTCCGTCCCCCGCGGCGTACTGCTCGTCGGTGACCCGCTCCAGCCGGTCGGCGGCGGAGCCGTCGCGCTTCTCCTGCACGGCAATGTGGCTCATGCCCATTGCGGGCTCGGCGCTCTGCCAGTGCTTCTCGCCGGACTCGAACCTGACGACGTCGCCCAGCCGGATCTCCTCCACGAGTCTGCCCTCGCGCTGGACCCGGCCGCAGCCCGCGGTGACGATCAGGGTCTGGCCGAGCGGGTGCGTGTGCCAGTTCGTCCGGGCGCCCCGCTCGAAGGTGTTGAGCGCGCCGGAGACCCTGGCCGGCTCGGGCGGGCCGAACAGCGGGTCGATGCCAACCGCTCCAGTGAACCAGTTCGCCGGGCCCTTGCCGGGCGGCTGGGAACCGGCACGCTTGATTTCCATCACCGAACTCCTGCGAAGGACGTGGCCCCAAACTAGCCGGGCGACGGCACTGCGATTAGATGGTGAAATGCACATGAGGCTATGCCCTGGACTTATGAATGGCGCGGGAGAACCTGAACGACCTGCTTGCCTTCGTGGCGATCGCCCGGGAGCGCAGCTTTACCCGCGCGGCCGCGCAGCTCGGCCTGTCGCAATCCGCGCTCAGCCAGACCATCCGCGGGCTTGAGGCCCGCCTGGGCCTGAGGCTGCTCACCCGCACCACGCGCAGCGTCGCCCCGACCGAAGCCGGCGAGCGGCTCATGCGGTCCATCGGGCCCCGGTTCGCGGAGATCGAGGCCGGCCTGCTCGCGGTGACCGAGCTTCGGGAGAAGCCCGCCGGCACCGTCCGGATCAATGCGGACGAGCACGCGGTCGACGCGGTGCTGTGGCCGGCGCTGCGAAAGGTGCTGCCCGACTACCCGGACATCCGGGTGGAGTTGGTCACCGACTTCGGCCTGACTGACATCGTGGCCGGGCGCTTCGACGCAGGGGTGCGGCTCGGCGAGGTGGTGGCCAAAGACATGGTCGCGGTGCCCATCGGCCCAGACATGCGCATGGCGGCGGTCGGCGCGCCGGCTTACTTCGCGCGCCGGCCACTGCCGCGCACCCCGCAGGACCTGACGGGCCACACCTGCATCAACCTGCGCCTGCCGACTCATGGCGGCCTCTACGCCTGGGAGTTCGAGGAGGCGGGCCGAGAGATCCGGGTGCGGGTCGAGGGTCAGGTGGTGTTCAACACCGTCAGCATGATCCTGCGGGCGGCGTTAGACGGGTTCGGCATCGCCTACCTGCCTCAGGACCAAGTGCAGCCTTATCTGGACCGCGGGGACCTCACGTGGGTGCTGGCGGACTGGAGCCCGCCGTTCCCGGGTTATCACCTGTACTACCCAGGCCGTCGCCAGCACTCACCCGCCTTCGAGGTCGTGGTTGAGGCTCTGCGCTTTCGATCCTGATGCACGAAGGCTCCCCGACAGGCGCGCTCGCACGAGGACCTTGTGACCTTCCGGCTCGACCATTCCGTGCAGTGGCAGCTTGCGAAAATGGAGCGCATTCCGGCGTCTATGGCCGAAAGTCCGGAAGTGGCGGATTGTGTTGAAAAACTCAGAGGCGGCGCCTGCTGCCTCGTCCTGACGAAACTTCCTCTCTTTCCGACGTCGTACACTTCCTTCTGAGCCAATCCACGCGAGCAAGATCGGAAGATTTTCTCTGCACGGGCTGGTACAGAGCATCGCTTCTGTTGCAGTCTGAGTTTTTTAGCACAATCAGTCGCAAGCGGCGGTTCAGGCTCCGCGAGCCCAAGGGCGGCTTCTGGCGCGTTGCTGCTGGGTGCGCGTAGCTACCCTGGCCGGCAGCGGCGTGCCGCCGTCGACGAGTTCCGCATCTTCGGAGCTCGCCATGTCAGACACCACAACCACATCAGCCAATACCCGTGCGCCCTGGAACCGCGGCCGCATCGTCGGCCCCAAGCCGCCCCTCAAGCCCAAGCACATCTGGGCCCTACGAACGCGCCTGCAACTCGCCAACCGCACGCGCGACCTCGCGCTCTTCAACCTCGCCGTGGACAGCAAGCTGCGCGGCTGCGATCTCGTTCGGCTGCGCGTGACCGATGTTCATCTCGGCGACGCCGTGCGGCTGCGGTCGACGGTCTCGCAGCAGAAGACAGGCAGGCCTGTGCCGTTCGAGATCACCGAGCCGACGCGTGAGGCTCTCACAGCTTGGCTGGCCGCCCGCAGCTTGAGAGCGGGCGACTGGCTGTTCCCGAGCCGCAGCCGCCGCGGCCGGCACCTCACGACGCGCCAGTACAGCCGGTTGGTCGACAGCTGGGTGGCGCTGATCGGCCTCGACCCGTCCGCCTACGGCACGCACAGCCTGCGCCGCACGAAGGTGGCGCTGGTCTACAAGCGGACGGGCAACATTCGAGCCTGCCAGTTGCTGCTCGGTCACACGAAGCTGGAGAGCACGGTGCGATATCTCGGCATCGAAGTGGATGACGCCCTCGTCCTGTCCGAGCAGACTGAGATCTGAAATGGGCGCCGCGGTCACACTCGCCGCGGCGCTCACGAAGAGTGGTGGCTACATGCCCCCGACTGACCCGAAGCGGACGTTTGAGCCGCACCCGACGAAGGACCGCTCGGGGTGGAAAGCGGTCGGTGCTGTCCCGCACCAGGCCGTACGATGCCTCAATCGATGATCTCGTCGACTTGAGCGATGAACGCATCCGGAACGTCCAAGCCGAGCGCAGCTGCAGTCTTCATATTCAGTACAAGCTCGATCCGGGTCGGCTGTTCTATCGGGATATCGCCGGGTTTATCGCCCTTCAAGATCTTGTCAACGAAGGCTCCTACACGGCGGAACTGGGCCGCAGAGTTTGCGCCATAAGAGATCAGGCACCCATCCTTGACCATAACGGAGGTTGCGACCATGGTGGCAACCCCATGAAATATGGCCAAGCGCGCGATCCGTTTGCGTTCGTTAAAGAACAAAGGATCCTGCATAAAAATTGCGCCTCTGATGTCATTCCGTGCGGCAGCGGCAAGCGCTCCGTCAAGGTCTTCGGGGTCCTTGATCTCAATCACATCGACGGTGACGTTTGTGAGAATGCCGGCAGCCCGGGTTTGATTGGCCACTGAGTGGCTCAAGGCTGCATCCTTTGCGTTCACGAACAGGATCACCCGCCGACAGTTAGGGACCAGTGCCTGCAGATACTCGATGCGTTTCGAGCTAAGGTCGACCGAGACGGTAGACTGCCCAGTAAGGTTGCCGCCAGGACGCGACAGGCTTCGGGCGGAACCCCGTTCGACTGGATTAGGAACGAGGAGAAACACAATCGGCACCGTCTCTGTCGCGCGTTGGGCGGCGGCGGCAGCTGGACTGGTGACGGCGACGATAATGTCGACCCTGCTCTCCACAAGCTTCGCAGCGTTGATAGCGAAGCGCTCGTACTGTTCAGCCGCGTAAGTCTCGATCAGCTCATAGTGTTTACCTTCGATGTAGCCGAAATCCGCCAATCCCTTCCGTATGGGGTCAGCGAAAATCACCTCCTCTTCGGGCGTTGCGTGCCACAGCACTCCAATCCTTTTGATCGTCCGCGTCTGAGCAAGCCCTTTCGGAGTTGGCGCCAATCCAAAAATCGCCGAAAGTATAAGTCGCCGTCGGTCCATGGCCATCGTCTCCCCTAGTCGGTGAGGTGATTGACGACGATCTGTACGGGTGCGGTGATTTGTCTATGAATGAATGCGTTGCTATGGCTGATGCATTAATAAGCTGATGCTGGCATTCCCCCGCTTTTCCATAAGCCTGATGAGATCTTGCAGGCTAAGGCAGGCCGGCACAGGCTCCACGAAGGTAATCTATCTGAAAATCAGGAACTCGAAAACGATCGCGACTAAGAATTCGTCTTAGGCATTGCACAGCGCCGCTTCGGGTCGAAAGCGGCGGTTCAGGCTCCGCGAGCCCAAGGGCGGCTTCTGGCGCTAAGCGGAAGGCCTCGATGGCCGCGAGAGCGGAGTTCTCTAGCCGTCGCACCGGCCGACCAGCTCTGACGGCCCTCCCCTCCCCCGCAGCCCATCGAGACGCTCACGGGGTCTCCCGAGAGTTCCCGGAAGTCCACCGTCCAAGAACCGTTCCTGCAGGAACGGTGGATTGAGCTAAGTGATGGTGAGCGCTCTGGGATTCGAACCCAGGACCTACAGATTAAATGTTTGGTGCCATCGTCCGCCTGCGTGGGCCACGTCCGCGCAACCGTGAGACGCGAAAGCGGTGGAGGCCGGCGCTCAGTAGCTTGACCGAAACGGCCGAGATGCGAACAAAGAGAGAACTTGTTGCGATGCGCTGATCCTTGAAATCATGCCTCACCCGATTGGCTCCAGCGACGCGCCTCTGCCGGTGGTGCGCAAGATCATCCACATCGACATGGATGCCTTCTATGCCTCCGTCGAGCAGCGCGCCGACCCGAGCCTGCGTGGCAAGCCCATTGCCGTCGGTGGCTCGCGCGAGCGTGGCGTTGTCATGGCGGCAAGCTACGAGGCCCGTGCCTTCGGCATCCGCTCGGCCATGCCGTCCGCCACTGCACGCCGCCTATGTGCCGACCTCGTATTCGTTCGCCCGCGCTTCGAGGTATATAAGGCGATCTCGGCCGAGATCAGGGCGGTGTTCGAGGAGCATACGCCGATCATCGAGCCCGTCGCGCTCGACGAAGCTTACCTTGACGTCACCGAGAACCGCAAAAGGCTGCCGACCGCGACGGAAGTGGCCCGCGACATCCGCGCGACGATCCTGGCTCGCACCGGGCTCGTGGCCTCGGCCGGCGTCTCGTACAACAAGTTTTTGGCCAAGGTCGCCTCCGACCACAAGAAGCCCGACGCGCTGTTCGTGATCACGCCAGCGATGGGACCGGGGTTCGTCGAGACGCTGGCCATCGGCCGCTTCCATGGCGTCGGCCCGGTGACCGAGGCGAAGATGAAGCGGCTTGGCATCCACACCGGAGGCGACCTCAAGGCCCGCTCCCTGGAGGACTTGCGGGCGGCCTTTGGCAGCGCGGCCGAGTACTATCACAGGGTAGCGCGGGGCATCGACGAGCGGCCGGTGCGGGCGCACCGCGAGCGCAAGTCCATCGGGGCTGAGACGACCTTCGCCGAGGACACAGCCGAGTTCGCGGCGTTGGCCGAACGTCTGCAGCCGCTGATCGACAAGGTGTGGACGACGGCGAGGGCGAAGGAGGTGAGCGCGCGGACGGTGACGCTAAAGCTGAAGTTCTCGGACTTCGCGCAGATCACGCGGGCGCGGTCGCTCGGCGCGCCGGTGCTGGACCGCACAGCCCTGGCAGCGATCAGCCTCGGGCTGCTGCGCGATGCCTTCCCGCTGCGGCGCAGTGTGCGTCTCATCGGGGTTGCGCTCTCATCGCTTGAGCTAACCGGGGATCAGGGCCCGCGCCAGCTCGGCCTCGCCGTCTGATGTCATTGACGCAAGCGTGGTTGGCAGCAGATCACGAGCCGCTCCCCGCCGGACACCCTCGGAGGCGACGCCACTCCCGCGCTCGGCCGGGAGTTCCTCCACGTCGCGGTCGCTGAGCGTGAAGCGAAGGCGGAGCCAGACGGCGCGGCGGACGATCTCGGGTGGGAACTGGTGCAGGGTGTCGGAGACCGGCTGGGAGGCCCCTGCCCTATCCCGGCTCAAGCCCGTTTGCCCCTGCTTCGCGCGACAATGCAAGCAGCGTCATTCAAGACGTGCAGCTCAGAAGTGTTTGTCGAAGCCAACCACTGATCGTCAGCACTCATTTCTCTGGAGTGCTAAGATGCTTTGCAAAGAGGCGGAGATCTATCAAGATCGCCAGGTGTACGCGCCGTCGTCAAGCAGCCACGTGGCCGTAGAGTTGGACAACCGCGCATCTACGGGCGGAGAGTGGTACCTCCCTCGACGCAGCCGTCGAGAGCCATCAGGTGCGTGCCGCACGCGCGAGGTGGGTGCTTGGCCTATTTCTGCTTGGCTGAATTCACGGCAGCGCTGACCACGTCCTTCGTCGATGGTGCTGCTGCAAGGACCTTGGGCGCCTGCTTCTTCGACTTCTTGGCTTCGCGATTACCGCGCTTCTTTTCCGAGGCCATGGTCAACCTCCTCGTACAGCCAAGCGATCATAGCATAGTTTGCCAAACTATAGGACGGAAATTTTCAAGCCCGTGAAAGCTGGCCTCATTGGAGGCGGAGGGTGACCGCTCTTACGGGAACTTAATAGTGATTGTCGATCTTCTTCCGGCAAGCACCAGGTCGACGACGTGTATTCCTCGTGCGGGTTACCGAGCAGGTTCGTCCCGACTACAGATTGGATTTTCAGGCGCAGCCACGTGAGCGTACTGCGAAGAATCAACAGGTGCTTTGGGCAGAGCTCGATCGAGCTCTCGCATGATCCAGCGCTTGAGCCGAAGCTTTTGAGACCGCGTCATCGCCGCCTCCTGTAAGAGGCTCAATGATCAGATCTGATAGTTAACAAACCGTTAACTAGCTTAGCATTGTTGGAAGCGGAGCTGGTTTCTGCCTAACTTATTGCTGAGCTTATTTGCATAAGCAGGTGCGCTGGTGACCTACCTGCGATCCGGCTGAGGTCTGGTCCGTTTCGTTCGTAACTGGGAGATCCGAGTGCGATGAATTGAGCCCACCACTTCGGACCTCGCGAACTCGAGAACAACGCGGGCCAACCCGCTCTGAACCCTCCAGCGGAGTTGGCAGTCTGCTGCCCGGCCTCCTTGCTGTTCGAACTGATCCACGTCGTATGGAAGAAAGCGTGAGCAGCAGTCAGCTTCGCGAAGGCGTTGGTGTAGCTCTTGCCTTCGATGCGCAGGCTGCATGCTCGGTGGAGGGCTACGATAGCGGCCTAAGGTACGTAAGCCCCCTCCCCTCCTGTAGCTGCAGCTCAGCTCCCGCGATGATGCATCTCGGAGACTACGCCACCTCACATTCCAATCACCGCGCCGGTGAGACCTTGCTTTAGCAGACTGCCTTGACTGAAGCGCAGCCCAAGCGCCTCGCGAGTGTGGATGGTTGCTACAATCGTCTGCTTCAGAACACCAGCGCAGCTGTGGGAGGCAAGCTCATGCAGGCGCCGAACACGGAATTCTCTTTCGCTGGCAGTCTCGAGGAGCTGAGGGCGAAGGGGCGGATCGTGATGCACGGTCACCATCGTCCGATCCTCGTGATCTACGACCGCGGACGCGTCGTCGCCCTTGACAATCGTTGCCCTCACATGGGCTTCTCGCTCGAGCGCGGCAGCGTCGAAGATGGCATCCTGACCTGTCATTGGCACCACGCTCGCTTCGCTGTCGAAAGCGGCTGCACCTTCGACCTGTGGGCGGACGATGTACCAGTCTACCTGGTCGAGGTGCGTGACGGAGAGGTCTGGGTGAAGACCGAGTTCGCCCATGCCGACCCGGCACTCCACTGGAAGCAGCGGCTGGCCGACGGCCTGGCCCATGACCTCAGCCTCGTCATCGCTAAGGCTGTGCAAGGTCAGCTCGCGGCCGAGGTGGCGCGGGCTGACGTCGTGCGGCAAATCGCGCTGTTCGGGGCGCGCAACCGCGACGGCTGGGGTGTGGGTCTCACGATCCTCACGGCCCTCGCCAATCTCCTGCCCGTGCTGCCCGAGGAGGAAGTAGCCTACCTCGCCTTGTTCCATGGCGGACGCCACGTGGCGGCGGACTGCGACGGCGCGGTACCACGGCGAGAACGGGCGGCGCTCGGAAGCCAACCTGATGCGGCTGTGCTCAAGCTCTGGCTGGGCTACAGCTGCGGGCATCAAGCTGTCCCGCTCCCCGTCCGAACATTCGACCCAAGTCGGGGCGGCGCAAGACATGTTCGCGGCCAGGTTCGAGCTGCTCGAGGTCATGCAGGCGGGCTCCTGGAAGACGCCCGCTATGCCAGCCCGCTACGGCGAGCGGCTCAGGACGCAGCGCGGTGCCGCCTTCGAGCTTGCGACACTGCAAAATCGAGCCTGATTACTCCGATTAGCGGATTTCCTCTTTTCACGGCCCAAGTCCGATCATGGGCACCAGCTTCCAAGGAAGGCGGTTGGTCTCAGAGCTGAGCCTCCTCAGACCGATACGCTGAGCCAAATGTGCTAGAGCGGCCTGCTACAGACAGGCTCAAGGCCACCTTCCGCTTTCGTCGCCTACGCAACCCCCGAATCCCTCATAAAAGCGACCCGGAATCCTCACATTATGCCCCGAAGGCCTCATCGCAACCGGGCTCTTCGCCCCGAACCCCTCAGTGGAGCCCCCGAACCTCTCACACTTTGTACTACAAGCCACTGATGGTTAACGGAAATCCGACCGGGAATCTTGAATCTTTTGAAGATGTTGAATACCCGAATCCAACTATGAGGTTTTCGGGGTTGGACGCTTCCGAGCCTTCCGAGCGAGCCGGTTCGGTGAGGCTATCGGGGGAGCATGCTCGATCGTCATGATTCGCGACCGCCTCCCTGCCCTACTGCGCTGGATCTCTTCCCAAGCAGCATTCAGCGCCTCCTCGTCCTTCTGCCACCAGCCGATCGCGATCTCGGTGACCTTCTTGCCCTGCTTCAGTGGCTGAAGAGTCATTCCGAACGGCGCCAAAGCATTGACCTCGTCCACCGCAGGCTTGATAACGTGCTTGTTCAGCTCGCCAAAGGTCTTGTATTTCTCCAACGGAACACCCAGCATCTCGCGGAATTCTTCAAGCGTGTATTTATGGCTGTGCTTGTAATCCAGGTTCACCAGCTGGGCGACGTTCTCATAAAGGCTGATTGCGTATTTTGACGTAAACGACATCAGGACGGGGATCGCGATCTTGCCCCAGATGGTAGATTTCTGGAGAAGGTCGATCAGTCGCTTGTCGAAGCTGTATGTCATGACGCCGGCCGGACGGTCTGGATCGTCCATGTCATTACCGCCGAGGAACTGGACGCGGCGGGTTTTGCCGTCGGGCAATTTGATAACGATCAGCGCCCGCATCAGCGCCTCGACCGCCTCTTCGACCATCTCGAACCCCTTGTGGCCGTCGGGCTTCAAGTCGTCGATCTCGACGGTGTAATCCCTGCCCTCCTTGATCCCCTGCATGTGGGCAGAGTGCCAAAGGATGGTGATCGCCCGCCGAGCATTGAGGGTCAGCTCGTGGTGCCCGGTGATTTGAATCAACTCTGCAGGCTTGATCGCCTCGCCCGCACGCGGCTTCAAATCAAAGGTCAGGGTGAGCTGTTTCTCGGCCATGACGCAAGCTACGCCTGGCCCTGAAAAAATGAAAGCGAGCGCCGTACCGCTTCACAGATAGTTCCCCAAATTCCTCACAGAAATCGAACTATGAAGGAATCGGGGCGAGAAAACTACTGTGGTGACAATGACTTGCGAAGGGGCATTTCCGGTTCGGCCCGAGCCCGAACTCCTCATAGTTGGACCGCCCTCCCCTGCCCTGAAACGGCTATCGTGCTGGTCCCCGAATCTCTCATAATAAGGCCCCTCCCCTCTCGTTCCGGTGGTAGTCGTATGATCCCCGTGGATATGCCTGTGGCACGCCGAGCCGCGTCCTGCCATACCGAGCCGAGCGGCACATTCTGGATCAAATCAATTTGTACAAGTTCCGATGCCAGAAGAACGGCGGGTCAGCATGCGCCATGAACGGCAAGTCGTATGGCCGGCAAGCTGATATGCGCAGGCCTGTAAAGGCTCCGTAATCGCCGTTCCGGCATCCGACAGAATGGCTGGACCTCATTGCCGCAGGATGTGCGGAAGGCCATGCCCACAAGCTGCCACCCCGTCAGACCGCCATCTCGGTATCTGACCGCTTCGGAAGCTTCCGTCACGCCGGTACTGGAGGACTGGCAAGCCCATGCTTTCACATCTCGCGTCCTGTCGGCATGGCGACCTTCACACCTCCTCCCGTGCCGGCTTAGATGGATGGACAGGTCGGAAACAATCTTCCCCTCCAAGCCGGATGATGCTGGGATCGGCAAGCCGCGGTCTGACTTCAGGGCGACATCGGCACTCAATCAGGTTGCCAGTTTCGTAGATGGCGAAGCGCAGGTGCTGCCGTGCCTCAATCTCGCCATGCTGCAGGACTGCCTTGCTGACAGGCCGAAGCATTGGCGCAACGGAGTGTGTCGAAGAAGCGAAGACGGCAGGTCGGAACACCGGTGCCTTGCTAGATTACGAGATGGATGTTCTCACAGGACGTCATATGCACTGATGCTGATGCCGACACGCTGGTGTCCTCCGGTGAAGCGACACTCACATGCGTCCTGATCGGCTCAACGGTAGATGGCGATAGCGGCATGATCCAAGGTGCCCATGCGTTCAGGTCGCTAAGCCAGAGAGTACCGGTACCGGTATCCGGCCGAGTGCCGATGACGTATGATCGGCTGGACGCCATGACGGCGTGATCCGGTACCGACGTGTTCCGGGATGTAAAGGAGCAGGGGAGGGCGCTTGCCAATGTCGGCGTTCCGCCACTCGCCGATCAGTCGGTCCTGCCAACTGTCGGGATGGCAGCCCTTCGAAGTCGCGTTCCAGGCATGAAGCCATGCCGGATTTCCGGCTTGAACCGGTGAGGAGGAAATGGCATCTGCCGGCCCCGGCGAGATGCGAACTTCACGGGTTGCCGAGATGTACGGATTGCGATCCAGCCATCCGCCGATGCGTAAGACCCGCCGCTTGGCCATATGCCGAGGTGGCGGAGTGTTAACCCGCCGTAAACGGCAGTGGCTCAGATTGATGGGCTTACAGGCTGCCGCCTTCTCAGGCCGGCGCATGGAGGGATGTCAGCATGGCGATTATGGCCACTGCCAGCGCTAAGGGTGGGGTCGGCAAAACCACCCTGTCGATCCTCATTGCCGCGGATCTCGCCCTCGACGGGTACAAGGTCGCGCTCCTGGATTGCGACCTCAACCAGCACGCCTCGGCCTTCGGCACCAAGGCCGATATCCCGAACCTCACCGTGATCCCGGCCGTCGTGGAGCAGAACGTCCTGTCCGCGATGCGTCAGGCGGAGGAGGGCGCCGACATGGTCATCGTGGATCTGCCCGGCGGCTCCTCGACGCTAGCCCTCAAGGCGCTCCAGCGCAGCAACTTCGTCATCGTTCCGTGTCAGGCCAGCCTTCCGGACGTGAAGGACGCCGTGAAGACGATGGAGCAAATTGCCGACGCCGAGGACCTGAGCCGAGTGAAGATTGCCCGCTCGCTGATCTGGACCCGCGTCCTGCCCGGGTACGAGTCGCGCTCGGCGAAGCACGTCCGCGAGAGCATCGAGCAGACCGGCCTACCGGTGTTCACCACGCAGCAGCGCGAACTGTCGGCCTTCCGCGAGATGCACGTCACGGGCCGGGTGCCCCGGCAGATGGATGAGAAGTCGGCGGCGTCCGCGAACGTCGCGGCGATCACGGCCGAACTGCTCGGCAAGCTTGAGCGGATGGCGGAGGCAGCATGACCAAGGCGGCCCTTCCTTCCATCACTGAGGACCTGGCGCCTCGTAAGCGCGTCGACCTCAAGGCTATTCGTCCGGCGGCGGTCGATGATGCGGCCGTCGCCGAGAACAGCCGTAAGATCGGGACCGAGTGGGGTGCCCAGACCAGCCTGACGCCGGTCGAGCCCAGCCCGCCACCTGCACCTGCTCCGAAGGCTGAAGCCCCGGTCGCGGCGCCGGAGCATCCGAAGGTGCCGCTGGCGTCCCTGCGGATCGAGGTGCCGGAATATCTGGACCGCGAGCTGGCGATCCGCGCCGCCGAGCAGCGGGTCACGAAGCAGTACCTCGTCGCCAAGGCACTTCAAGCGGCCGGCTACCGGCTCGATGACGCCGATCTGGTCGAGGACAAGCGCAAGGCGAAGAAGCGATAGGGCAGGGGGCTCAGCGCTCCCTCGCCGGCGATTTCGCGTCGTCGTTGAACATCCGGTCAAAGGTGCGCGACAGGTCCGCTTCCCTCGGGGGTGCCGACTTCAAAAGCTCCTGCATGGCGGGCACCGGCTGCTTGGGCTGTTGAAAACTTCCTCACTGGAAGGTGGCTGGTTTGGTCAGCGGAGACGAGCTGACGAAATTCGCTAGCCTCTCGCTCCGCATTTCGGAGCACGTGCTCGATTGTGGCGCGGGCATCGAGTAGGCGGCTCGCGAGGTTCTGAACTACCGCGTACGATTGCGCCTTCTCCGTGAGCATTCGGTGAGGGCCGCAGCTGGGATCGTTGCGCGGGCACGAGGTCAGGCGGCACTCTGGGTCTGCTGGGGAGGGGCCCAGGTCCAGGGCAGGAGTTCGTCGATCCGCCGGGCGGGGTGAGCCGGCAGGCGAGCCAGCACGTCGGCCAGCCAAGCCTGCGGGTCGACCGCGTTGAGCTTTGCCGTGGTGATCAGCGTCGCCATGGCCGCGGCCCGCGCCGCGCCACGGTCCGAGCCAGCAAACAGCCATGCTCGTCGTCCAAGGGCAAAGCCTCTGAGCGCGCGTTCGGCGGCGTTGTTGGACAGGCAGATCCGCCCGTCATCCAGGAACGCGGCAAAGCGCATCCAACGCTTGAGCATGTAGTCAATGGGTTGCCCGCCGACGAACGCGAGAGCTTGATGCGCTGCTCGCCGAGCCAGGCGTGCAGGTCCTCCACCACCGGCCGGCTGCGCTCCTGCCGAACCCGGCGGCGTTCGTCCGCGCTCAAGCCGTTGATCTCGCGCTCGAGGGCAAAGAGGAGGTCGATGCGCTCCACCGCCTCGAGTGCGATCGGCGACACGGGCGCGGCACCGGAGCCGCGGCGCGCTCGGGCGACGATGTCGGCCAACTCGAAGAAGCCGCGGCGGGCGTGCCCCCAGCAGAGCGCCGACGTGACCGCCCCGCCCGCACGCCCCAGATCATAAAGCCCGTTGTAGCCGCCATAGGCGTCGGCCTGCAGGATGCCCCGCCAGCCTCTCAGAGCCTGTTTGACTATGCCGGGCAGTCTTGGGCGCGGTGATAGGCACGCAGCAGGCGGTGGCAGTTGGCGATGCTGATGGCGTCCTCGGCTGCCGCCGGGCTCTGCTCCCAGTGCCGTGTCAGGCGACGATAGCGCGTGGAGAGGGTGCCGAAGGTGGCCTCGATGCGCCAGCGCAGCGGCAACGGCTCGAAGCCTTTGGTCTCGGGTGGGCGGGTCGAGATCTGCACGTCGAGGCCGTGACGAGCGGCCGCTTCGTCCATGCGCGCCCCGGTGTAGATGCCATCCACCTTCACTCGTTCGGGGGCCCAACCCGCTTGAGCGGCGCGGTCGAACAGCCAGCCTGCAGCCTGGGTGTCGTGGATGTTGGCCGCCGTGACGAGAGCCGCCAAAACGAAGCCGCGCGAGCAGGTTAGGACGTGGCGCTTGCTGCCTCGGACCTTCTTCTTGCCGTCCGTGCCCCGCACCCCGACCTGCGGCCCGGACACCACGCTCTGCGAGTCCAAGATCGCGGTTCTGGGCTCGGCCGGACGCCCGTGCTTCGCTCGCACCGCCCGCGTCAGCAAGCCAGCGATCTCCGACCAGATCCCCTCGGCCCGGAAGCGGTCGTGTCAGGTGCGCACCGTCTCCCAGGGACCGAAGTCCGTCGGCAGGTAGCGCCAGGGGCAACCCGTCTTCTCCAGGTACAGGCAGGCGTTGACCATCTCCCGCAGGTCCGCCGTCAGCGGATCGTAGCTGATCAGCAGCGGCGCGACCGTCGCCCACTGTGCATCCGTCAGGTCGCTCGGGTAGCGACCGCCTTGATCGCGGTAAGTCTGACGATCCGCATCCGTCCACATCGGCTTCTCCTCACAAAGCCAACGCGCGACTGTGCTGCCCAGTCAAACAGGCTCTGAGAGCAGGTAGCCCATCTGCGGCGGCGTGATGGCGACGACGCCGTCGGCCGGCGAGGGCCAGAGGAAGCGCCCGCGTTCGAGGCGGCGCACATAGAGGTTGGCCGCCTGCCCGTCGTGCCAGATGATCTTGACCAGATCGCCGCGCCGGCCGCGGAAGCAGAAGACGTGGCCGCTCGGGGGATCGCGCTTGAGCACCTCCTGCACCTGCAAGGTCAGGGAGGCGAAGCCCTTCCTCATGTCGGTGGGGCTGGTCGCCAGCCAGACCTTCACGCCGAGCGGAACCGGGATCATCGCGCCCTCAAGGCAGCGATCACCTCGCGCAACGCGCGGCTGTCGACCGCGCCTTCCACATGCACCCGATCGCCCGAGACCAGCTCGATCGTGATGCCGCCCGTGCGGCGTGCGGGCCGCTTGCGCGGCGGCACGTCGTGGGCGCAGGCCGCAGGCTCGTCCGCCGGCGTCTCGATCCTCACCGGCAAGAAGACCGGCGCCTCAGGTGCGATCCGCTCGCACAGCTGCTTGCGCCAGCGGAAGAGCTGGCTCACGTGCACACCGGCCGATCGGGCGATCTGCGAGGCCGAGGTCCCCGGCTCGAGCGACAGGGCGACCAGCCGCTCCTTCTCGGCCTGCGGCCAGCGCCGGCGGCGCTCGACCGAGGTGATCACCTCCACTCGCGACGTGGTCATAGGGCTGCTCCTAGGATTACGCCTAGGACGTCACGTCATCCCGCTTCCCAGCAAGGTGGCCCTCGCCGGACGAATACTGACATTCGGGATTTGCTCCTGATTAATAGTCAAGATGTGGGTGCTTTCGAAGAAGTCAAGGCGAATATTGATTTCGAGGAACTCGCAATCGTTGCGTTGCTTGAGCCGTACGAAGCTGTAATCCAGGAGCTTGGCTTGAATGGTTGCGACTATGACTGCGAGTCTGGAGACGATGATCACCTCGAGGTAAGCTTCTCGTTCGATACCGCTGAACAGGTCGCCGCGTTCGAGAAGGCACTTGGGGCGGCTAATCTCCCCTGAGCCGATGGCGGCCGGAGGTCTTGCACCTCCGGCAGCGTCTTACCAGCAGGCGCGAGGCAGCCGCCGCTTCCAGCGCTCGCCTGCCTTCAGTTTCGGACCCACCTTGCCGCGCATCTTCACAGCCCGTGGCCTGCCCGCCGGCGCTGGGCTTGTCCCCGCAACTGGCATTGCTGCCAGAGTTCGAGGTTGATGCGCCGAAGCTGGCAGCCGGATGAGCGCCGAGTTTGTCGCCGTCTCGCTTGCCGACGGCTTCGGCTTCGCCTTCATGCGCTCAGAAGCGCGTCGCACCCGCGGGAGGCGCGGCTCGCGCATAGGAGTTGGCGCAGTCTCGACGGCGATCGGCTCGACCACCAGCAGGCTTGGGAGGACGCGGCGTGCCTCGACCTTTGTGACTGGCTGCTTGGCAGGGGAGGGGAGGGCGGCGTCCACCGGCTCCTCGACAAGCCGAGACAGCTCCTGGGTCAGGTCGGTGCCTGCCCAGAGCACCGACGGTGGCGGAGAAGACGACTTCGTAGCCTCATGAAGGTTCGAACCGAAGCGGCTCCGTGATTTTACCTCGACGGTGAACGACCGCCGCACGCGATTGCGTGTCATCGTTGTCCTGGATGGTTGGATAGCTGGGTCAGCTCGCACCAATTTGCGGCTTCGTACAAGGTAGGCGTGACGCTATAGCCTGTCCAGTGCTGCCTTATGATTTTTCGATGCTGCGTCCGGACAGGAGTGCGCACACACTCCTCGGTGCGCGAGCGGGGCGCGCCAAACGCGTCTGCTCGTCACCTCCCGCTTCAAGCGCGGCAGTCAGACGTGTCAAACCCAGCCATCTCGGCAGCCTGGAGGACGGCCTGGATCACCGCTGCGGGCTTGTCCTGCTGGACGAAGTGGCCACTGCCCTCGACGACTATCAGCCGCCCGCGCGGTGACAGCGCCGCGGTCCGGACTTGAACGTCGCGCCAGAGCGCCTCGCGCTCCAGTGTGTCCCCATGGTCGGTCGCAGCCAGCACAATCAGCGGAACCGGCGGGAACGGCGGCCCAGAATTCATCGCTGCGATGCTCGGTGGCACCCCCGCCTCTTCAGCGGCCGCAACCGTGCCGCTCGCCGGCGGGGTCGGGGACACGAAGACACCGGGCGGCTCAGCCGGGCTCGTGGCATCAACCAGGACGACCGCCGCCGTCGCTGTGGGATGAAGGCGAGCGAAGGCTTGGACGTAGAGGCCGCCGAGCGAGTGGCCAACGAGGATGTAGGGCGGCGCCAGATCCAGCGTGCGCAGCAGCACCAGGAGCTGATCGGCAACAGTATCGGCGAGAACGACCTGATCAGGGGCGCTCGCGGCACTGCCCCCGATACCCGGCCGATCGTAGCGGATGACCCGCATGCACGAGGCGAGTGCAGGTGCGACGAGCGCCCAACTCTGCATGTCCTTACCGCGCCCGGCCTCGAGGACCACCACCGGACCGGCGCTACCCATCTCGTTCACCGCGATGTCGGCTGATCCGACGCGATGCCTTCTGCCCTCGGCCAAAGCCGGCGTGAGGCAGCCTGCTGCCCATGCCAGTCCGGACACCCAGGCGACGGCGTGCGAGTAGCTGCGTCTCCTGCTCGACACGACGACGCCTCCGTTCACGGACGAGTGGGTGGCCGAGATCCGGGATGATGGGCCTCACCATCAGAATGAGTATTCTGACCTAATAAGGGCCACGAAACAGGTCACCCATCGCCTTGCGCCGGAACAGCGCGAACCAGCGGCGGCGCTGGTGCTCGATCCGATCGTGGAGCATGTGGCAGCGTTGGCAAAGCGCTGCCAAGTTCTGGTCGGCATTGTTGCTCGGATCATGGACGTGATGGGCGGTCGCCAGCACCACTCGGGTCGTGCGCACGCCTGCGAGGAGATTTGCCTTCCTCAGGCGCCCGCGGAGGCGCCGTCCCTGGCCATCACGCCAGCAGCCGCTCTCGACGTCCCACCAGCGGCCGTCGCCGAGGTGGAAGACCCGCTGCAGGTGTGGGCGGTTGCACGCCTCGCAACGCCCTCGTGCGCGGTGGAAGTGGATCACGTGGGAGAGCTGCGGCCAGTCAATCGGGTAGAAGTAGCGATGCTCCCGCCGGATCGGCATCCATGCTCCACGATGTCATGTGTCCAGGGCTCAGCCAGCCATGGCCTGCTTCTCGGCCATTCCGTCGTGCAGCACGTAGCCGCGGCAACAGATGGTCTCGATGTAGTTCTTGCCCTGGCTGGCATTGGCCAGCTTCTTGCGCAGCTTGCAGATGAAGACGTCGATGATCTTCAGCTCGGGCTCGTCCATGCCGCCGTAGAGATGGTTGAGGAACATCTCCTTGGTCAGCGTCGTGCCCTTCCGCAAGCTGAGGAGTTCGAGCAGCTGGTACTCCTTGCCGGTGAGATGCACCCGCGAGCCCGAGACCTCGACGGTCTTCTGGTCGAGGTTGACCACGAGGTCGCCCGTGGTGATGACCGACTGGGCGTGGCCCTTCGAGCGGCGCACGATCGCGTGAATACGGGCGACGAGCTCGTCCTTGTGGAAAGGTTTGGTGAGGTAGTCGTCGGCCCCGAAGCCGAGGCCCTTCACCTTGTCCTCGATCCCGGCCATGCCGGACAGGATCAGGATCGGCGTCTTGACCTTGGCGACCCGGAGCGAGCGCAGCACCTCGTAGCCCGACATGTCGGGGAGGTTCAGGTCGAGGAGGATGATGTCGTAGTCGTACAGCTTGCCGAGATCGACGCCCTCCTCGCCGAGGTCGGTGGTGTAGGTGTTGAAGTTCTCGGACTTGAGCATCAGCTCGACGCTTGCCGCGACCGAAGCGTCGTCCTCGATCAGCAGTACGCGCATGTCGGAGATCCTCCAGAGATTGAAGCTTTCTATAAGGACATCGGCAACAAACCGTTAAGGCTTGGCGGCAGCTCATCGTGGGGCCGAGGCCGCCGGGGCGTGTCCGAGCTGGGCGGCCCTCCGAGTTCCTATTACCCGCGTAATCGCGGCTCCCGGCGGATGCCAACCTCTCGTCAGAGCCCCAGCAGCCAAGACCCGCTCAGCGCGACGTGAGCAGGGCGTAGAGGTCGGTGACCGGCACGGCAGGATCGCCGTAAGCCTCCCAGCTCAGCCCTGCCGGTTCGTGGCCGTGCTCGACGACCCAGGCCATCAGCGCCCGCCAGGCGTCTGGTAGCTGCGTGTATGGTCCTTCCAAGCGCAGGTGCCCTGCACGACCGCCAGGGATCTCCTGCACGGTCACGCGATCGGTCGCTCGGAAGCCTCCGGCAATGGTCGAGCCCGCCGCGATGCGGATGCGGTCGCCCGACGGTGGGAGGGAGAACGTCACCTCCAGACCTGTCTTCTCGACCCCCCGGGCAGCAAGGACCGCATCGACCCGCGCGCGAGCTTCTCGCTGGAACTGCGGGATCTCCGCGAAGGACATCTCGCCCCATTCCACGGCGGTGATGCTGGGCGACACCATGACGATCTCCGGCGTACCAAAGCTGCTGGGCGTTCTGTCCGACATGCTGTCCTCAAGCCCCTCTCGTGACCCGGTTTTCTCGAGGCGCCGAGCAGGGCGCGGGTGCCTCCAGCATCAACGATGGTGTGGGAGTTGACAATGCGTTAGCTAAGACTTACAGTAAGTGATGGCTAACACACAAGCCCTCCTCGCCATCACGGCGCTGGGCGATCCGACGCGGCGGCAGATCTTCGAGCGTCTGGCTCACGGACCCAGTCCGGTCGGTGAGCTTGCCAGCACCATGGCTGTCACCCGGCCCGCTGTCTCTCAGCACCTTCGCGTTCTGAAGGAGGCTGGTCTGGTCACGGAAACCGCGCAGGGCACTCGCCGGATCTACCGGCTCGACAGACGCGGGATCGGCGCGATCCACGCGTGGCTCGACGAGCGATGGGCCGAGGCGCTCAATGCAGCGGGATCCACCCTCGACCAAGATTTCTGATCGCACGACGACATCGACCTAATCGGTGGAGGGAGGTCGGCCGTGTGCGCTTGCGCACGTCGCGGCACTGGGGGCATCCCCACATGAGATTTGCCCCTCGTGGGCGTTTCCTCCCTAGACTTCGGGCCGCCTCGCAAGGGCGGCCTTTCTTTTCGCAGTCGCGGCGTCGTTGAAGCGTCTCGGATGGGTATACCCGGACGAGACGGAGGTGTGAGACACCTTCCTCGTCTCAAGCGGGTTGCTTTCGAGTTGCTGAACGTCACGTTGCGGTGGTCTAGAACCAAACGAGACGCCTTATGACCCGCATTGTAGGCCTCGCCGGCGATCATATCCCGAACTCCTACACCGACACGCCCTGGCATAGCCCCAGCTTGGTTCGCGGGCAGCCTCATAGGTGCACCCGAAGGACGTCGAATGTCAGGGCGCGCTGGGTGGAGCGGTCGTGCCCCATGTTGTGGTGTAGCTTCGGCGTGGTCACCACGCTCACCGGCTGGGGCCGGGACGATCAGGCTGCCAGGGTGGGCAGGCTGACGAGCGGATCATCGCCGATGGGGGCGATGCTTTCCAGGGTGATGTAGCGGGCGCGCTGGACGGCCCACTCGTCGTTCTGTTCGAGCAGGATCGCGCCAACGAGGCGCGTGATAGCGGCTTCGTTGGGGAAGATGCCGACCACCTCGGTGCGCCGCTTGATCTCGCCATTGAGGCGCTCCAGCGGGTTCGTGCTGTGAAGCTTGACCCGGTGGGCGGACGGGAAGCCCATGTAGGCCAGCACGTCGGGTTCCGCCTCATCCATGAGGGCTGCGAGCTTGGGCACCTTGGGCCGGAGTTGGTCGGCCACGCGCCGCCACTGAAGGCGAGCCGCCTCGGCATCATCCTGAGCGAAGGCGGTGGCGATGAAGGCGGACACCACGCGCCGCCCGCTCCGACCGGCATGCGCCAGCACGGTCCTCATGAAGTGGACGCGGCACCGCTGCCATGTGGCGTTCATCACCTTGGCGACCGAGGCCTTGATGCCCGCGTGGGCGTCCGAGATCACCAGCTTGACCCCGCGCAGGCCGCGGCGCGCCAGCTTGCGCAGGAACGCGGTCCAGAAGGTCTCGGCCTCGGAGGGGCCGACGTCCATGCCGAGCACTTCCCTGCGGCCGTCGCTGTTCACGCCCACCGCCACGATCACGGCGACAGAGACGATGCGCCCGGCTTGGCGCACCTTCACGTAAGTGGCGTCGATCCAGAGATAGGGCCACTCGCCCTCGATGGGCCGGTCGAGGAGCGCGCCCACGCGCTCGTCGATCTCCTGGCACAGGCGTGAGACCTGGCTCTTCGAGATGCCCGTGCCGCCCATGGCCTGGACGAGGTCATCGACGGACCGGGTCGAGATGCCCTGGAAGTAGGCCTCCTGGATCACCGCCGTGAGCGCCTTCTCGGCCAAGCGGCGCGGCTCCAGGAAGCTCGGGAAGTACGAGCCCTTCCTCAGCTTCGGGATGCGCAACTCCACCTTACCGGCCCGCGTCTGCCAGTCCCGGTCGCGGTAGCCGTTGCGCTGGACCAGCCGCTCGGCGCTCTTCTCGCCGTGAGCCGCCCCAGTCAGGCCGCCCACCTCCAATTCCATCAGCCGCTCGGCCGCAAAGCCGATCATCTCGCGCAGCAGGTCCGCGTCGGCGCTCTTCTCCAGCAGGCCGCGCAGGCTCATCATCTCGTCGGTCATCGGAGGTCTCTCGGGTTCGGGGTTGTGCTCGCAACCCGACCCTACCCGGCAACCGCCGATGACCACCCCGCGAGAGAGCCCGCCTGCTCCAGCGCTGTGAAGGGCGCGCAGGCGGGCTCTCTCGCTACCGTCGAGCTACACCATCAGCAGGGACACGACCGGGTGGCGTCCGCCGCACCTTGACAGGGGCTGCGGTTGGCACCGCGCCAGAACCGCGAAGAGCCCGGCCTGGGCCGGGCTCTTCGTGTCGTTCCGCACAAGGCGGGGGGCGTCTCAATCCGCCGAAGCGGGGTCGCTACCTCGTGCTCTCCGGGCTGGGCCCGTCGAGACTGCGAGTTCGATCAGGCTTGTGGCTGGAGAGCCCCGCGCCGTTTCGATGTGGGTTCACCCCCCGAACCGGGGGAGATGCTGCGCGTCGGCAGCACCTGGACCATTGCCGGCGGTGCGCTGGCGGTCAACGCCGAAGCGGCGGTCGGATGGGGACAACGGCGTCCCCCGCACACGCCTGCTGACCGGCTCGGCTCTGGAGGCCGGCGCGTTAACCATGCCGGCGATTGGCGCGCGGGAGGCCTGCCGGACCTCTTTCCAAGGTGGCGGGACCAGGCCAGGTTCGAGCGTGGCAGTCCACCCGCACGTGCCGTCCGCTCTTCCTAGGGGCGGCCGGCACCGGTGTTCCTAGCACCGGCGCTGGCCTGACCACGACCCGTATCGACCAGGGATACCGACCATGGCTGAGAGCCTGTTTAGCGGCCCCGTGCCGCCCGCGAAACCGTCCTTCTTCCTCGGCGCGAGCGCCGAGCCGGACTGGTCGCCTGTCCACCCCACCCGCATGAGCCGCTGAGGCCGACCCGCGCGTCCTGACCGACGCCGGCCCACCTCGCTTTCCTGCAATCGACGCGACCATGCCGGCCGCCGATTGGCCCGGCTCCGCCCTGCCCGCTGCGCCTCCCGACGCGGGTTGGATGCGGGCGCGCGTCCTCTGGACGGACGACCCTCGATGACCAACGTTCTCGCCCATCCCGCCGCTCGCGGCGGACCGCGTCGGCTGCGCGCCGCCCCGCCCGCTTCCGGTGCTCCCGCAACCGCGCCCATCCCGGTGCCGCTCGGCCGGGGCGCGATGAAGGGCTCGGCGCCGACCGACGCTATCGTGCGCTCCGCCTGCTCGCCCGAGCTCCTCGCCGCGACCGAGGCCGCCGTCGACAGCGCCCTCGACGCGATCTTCATCCCCGATCCCCTGCTCGGACCGGGCCTGTCGCAGTTCGCCTCCGTGGTGGCCTCAATCGTCAAAAGGCACGGGCTCCTGCTCGAGACCGCGATCGCCGAAGCACTCGAGCGCAGCGGCCGCTACCTCGTGCTCCGCGGCGTCGCCATGCCGATCACCGAACCGACCCAGGAGCTGTTGCGCGACCGCTCGCCTGACCTCCTGCGCGGCAGGTCGATCGCGCTGGCGGGGAGCGTGGCCCAGACCGTCTTCCTCGACCTGGTGGCGATCGACACGTGGGAGCGGCGCGCCATCATCGCCGAGATCAAGCGCGGCAGCGGCAAGAGCGAAAAACGCAAGATCGACCAGGTCGAGTGGATCCTGCGGGCGGCTCAGCTGCAGGGGCGCAGCTTCGCGGCGAGCCTCGGCTTCCAGGTCGCCAGCGCGCGGGCGGTGCTCATCGACGTCTACGGGCGCGCCGGCTTCTCGGAGGACCTCACGGTGGTGGGGGCCGACCTCGACGAACTCTTCGGGGTGCCGGTCGCGGACGCGCTCGCGACGGTGACGGCGGTGCTCGCCGCCCGTCTGCGGGCGGTGCTGCCCGACCTCGTCGAGGCCGCGCACGTCAGCGTCGGCGGTGCCGACGACTCCCACCGCCTGCCCGGCTCACCCTAGCGGCCCTTCCGCCGGGGCGCAGCGCGGCCCGGCTCCTCGCCCAGCCCTTCTCGCTTCGCCGTCGCGTGCCTTGCGCCGACGCGCTCTCCAGGCTTGTCCGCATGACCTCCGACTTCGACTCCTCCCGGCCGCACGCGGCCGCCGTGCCCGCCTCCGCCTGCCTCGGCGAGGCGCCGCTGACCTGGTGGCGCAGCCTGCCGCCTGGGGCACTGGATCTGGCCGCCCAGCGCCGCTTGCGCGCGGCCCTGCTGGCCCTGCCGCCCCTGCCGCTGCCGGGCTGGGCCGAGGCCTGCCGGGCGGACCCGGCCGCGGCCGTCCGCGCCGCCGTGGCGGCGCTCTCCCACGCCTCGGTGCGCCCCGGGTACCTGGAGCCGGCGATGGCCGCCGTCCTGCTCTGCGCCGCGCTGGGCGACCCGGCCTGCGCCGACCTGCTCGCCCACGTGCACGGCCGGCGGGCGCGGCGCCGGGCCGACCTCGACGCCCTGCGCCTCGCCCACGGCTGGCGCCGCCGCTCCGGTCCTGGCCGCCTCGCCCCGCCGGCTCCCGGTCGCTGAGGAGGACACGATGGCCTTCTCCTCCACTCCGCGCATCAGCCGCGAGGCGGCCCGCGCCCTGCTCGTGCCCCTGCTGCCGCGCCGCCTGCGCGCCTGCCTGGATCCCACCCTGCGGCTGGTCGCGGCGCGCGACGGCCTCGCCGCCGAGATCGGCGCCCTGGTCCCGGCCGCCGCGCCGCTCGCCGCGGCCTGGATCGCGGCGGCGAGCCAGGCCGGCGATCCGTGGCAGGATCCCGCCCTCACGGACGCCCGCACCGGGCTGATGCGGGCGCTCGACGGCCACGCGGTCGAGCGCGACCAGCCCGCCGCGCGGGCGCTCTCGGACATGATCACGCTGCTGTCCAGCGACGGCGGCGACCGGGCCGCCGCGGCGCGGCTCGCCCTGCCGCTGTGGGGTGAGGTCGAGCGTCTCGCCGGCCTCAAGGATCGCCTGGCCGCGCTCGCCGCGGCGCAGGCCGATCTCGACTTCGGACGCCGCTCGGCCTCGGGCGAGGCGGAGGAGGTCGACGACGGCGGTGTGACCGACCTTTGCGCCCATCGCGACGCCTGGACCGAGGCGCTCGAGGCGGCGCTGCTGGCGCTGAGCGCCGAGGCGAGCGCCGCGGCCGTGGCGGCGTCGGCCCTCGGCTGCGGCCATGAAGACGCGTTCGTCCACGGAGCGCTGCTCCTGCGGGCCTTGACCGACTTCGGGCAGCGGCTGACCTGGGCGATCGACGAGCAGGCCAGGGCCGGGGAGATGCGCAAGCGCCTGCTGCTCGAAGAGCGGCTGAGGCACGAGGCCCGGGAGCGGCGCAAGGCGAGTGCCGCCCCGAGCGGCTCAGGAGGGGGCACTCCCCCGGCTTCCACGCTCGCGGCGGTGCCCGAGGGCCACCTCCTGGTCGTGGCCTCGGTCCAGCAGACGGGCGGCGATCGGGGCCGGAGCGTCAGCCAGGGCTACGAGGCGATCATCGGCAAGCCGCTGCCGCTCGCCCGGACCCCGGATCTGGCGCAGGTCCGGGCGGCGCTGGCTGTCGAGTTCCCGTACGCGACGGCGACGATCGACCGTCTGCTGACGGATCTGGTCGGCCGCCCGCATGCGGTGCTGCGCCCGACCGTGCTGGTCGGCTCGCCTGGTTGCGGCAAGAGCCGGTTGGTCAGTCGGATCGCGCATCACCTCGGCCTCGGTCTGTGGCGGGTGGACGCGACGCGCGACATGGGGTCCAGCATCGGCGGGCTCGATCGGCGCTGGGCGACGGCCGAGCCATGCCATGTCCTGATGGCGATGGCGCGCCACAACATCGCCAACCCACTGATGCTCATCGACGAGATCGACAAGAGCGCGACCAGGACGGATCATGGCCGTCTCTGGGACGCGCTGCTGGCCATGCTCGAGCCGGAGACGGCGGCGGCCTACCCCGATCCGGCCTTCCAGACGGAGGTCGATCTGAGCCGGGTGTCGTGGCTGGCGACCGCCAACTCGGTGCACAGCCTGCCGGGTCCGCTGCGCGATCGACTCCGGGTGGTCGAGATGCCGGTGCCCGAGACGCACCACCTCGAAGCCCTGATCGCACCGATCCTGGCCGGGGTCGCGGCGAGCCGCGGTCTTGACGCGGCCTGGCTGCCGGCTCTGAGCGGGGCGGAGCTGCGGCTGGTGCGCCGTAGTTGGCGCGGCGGGTCGCTGCGACGGCTGACGCGCCTGGTCGAGGCGGTAGTGGCGGCCCGCGAGCTGGGCCTGCCGCGTCACTGACGGCCCGCACAGCCGTTCGCTCCTGGATCAGGCGGGAGGCGGTCAGGACCCGGTCAGCCACGAGGGCGTCCGGGAGCCTCGGGCGCCATCAGGGGCGCTCGCTCCGTCGCAAAAACACTTGTTGTCACACGTTGTCGATTGTATGGATGGAGTGTCCACCCGGAGTCACTCATGCCCAAGCCCACCGACTACATCGGCTTCCGCCCCGGCCACCTGCTCGGAGAGATCAGCCAGCGCGCCGACGCCAAGGGTCAGGCGCGGTACGTCAAGACCGCGCTCGCCAACCATTTCGCGCTGCTCGAGGCCTACTACCCGCCGATGCGCGCTCTCTTCACCCCGGACGAGTGCATGTACCTGTTCCTGGCGCTCGACGGGCACGAGATCGAGGTCGACACGCTGCCGGTCCGCGTCACGGCGGCGTCGCGCGCCGACGGCGGCTTGGCGGACGTCATGGCGCAGCTGTCGGTCGACACGGGCGCACTCGTGGAGAAGCTGCACGGGGCCGACGCGGGCGTCCTCCACGCTCTCGCGGACGGCCTGACCAAGCTCCGGGCGCTCGTCTTCGACGGGGAGAGGCACTTCGACGGCAACGGACTGCCCACGCGCGACAGCCTGCGGCGCTGCGGCCTGATGCGCGTGCCGGGCCCCGTCGCCTGGGGCCTGTGCATCGTCGTCTGCGAGGACGGCCGGTTCATCGAGTACGTCCTGCGGCGCGACGTGCGGGAGATGCCTCAGGACGAGGGCGACCCCATCGATCCCGTGGGCGAGGCTCAGGCCCTGCTCGCCTTCACCCGGGACGCCCTCGGTGGGAGGGTCTCGGACACGGATGCGCGGGGTCAGCAGATCGCCTACCGGATCGCGCGCCATGCCGGCCACAGGCGGTTCCGCGTCCGGGCACGGCCCGGAACGGCTCCGGAGATCGCCGAGGTCGATCCCAGGCACATCCTGGCGGACATGCACGAGCAGGAGATGGCCCCGATCTGGCTGGCGGGCGTGAACGCACCGGATGGTGCGCGGCCTCGCTGAGAGGACGGCGGGCGAAACGCATGGCGTCGGCGACGAGACCCCGGACCGTGTCCAACGGTCCGGGATGCTCGCCGGTCCGAACCCGAAGCGTGGTGCAGGATCTCCGGCATAATCCCCGCTTGCCCCTGCCCACACCCGTCAAGTTCCCGCTGTCAGGTCATCGAAGGGGTGTCCCTTCTCGGCCAGGTGGCGCCGCACCGCCTCGCGCAGCACGTCCTGCTGCTTCACGCCCGCCTCCAGGGCCACGAGCTTGAGCGCTCTGAGGACCCGCGGATGCACGTAGAGGCTGGCGTGCGGCAGCGGCGGCTCGCGCCGGGCGGCGTCGGCCCTGGCAGGCCGGCTCGCGGCGACGGCCGCCGCCGCCCTTGGAGCGTCCTCACGCGGCGACGCGATCACGTCATCGCGCTCGGGGCCGATCACGTCATCCCGCGTCGGGGTCCGATCCCTGCCGGCCTCCAGGGCCTGCGCGTCGCGCCGGACGAGGCCGAGGGCTGCGACCTTGGCGATGCTCGGGCGCCCCATGGCCTCAGCTCCCCGTCATCTCGGTGTGCAGCGCCTCGGTGCGCAGCCAGTCCCAGAGGCTGCTGATCTCCTTGGCGGCCGCGCCGGAGGGCCGCCACTCCGTCACACCCTGTCCCAGCAGGACGGCGTCGAGGTGGTCGGTGCGCAGGCCGATGACCTGGGGCGAGACCTCCCCCAGCTCGACCAGCGCCTCCGCCGCGTCCCTCGCTCGCCCCAGGCTGGCGGCCTGGACCTGGGTCAGGACGAAGGCGTGGCGCTGGTTGAGGTCGTGGAGCGCCTGGGCCGTGCGGCGGGTCGCATCGACGTCGAGGATCGAGGGCCTCACCGGCAGCAGGCAGAGCGTCGCGGCCTGGAGGGCGGTGATCACCTCGTCGCCGAAGACGCCGGGCGTGTCGACGATGCAGAGCGTGGCCCTGCCGTGCGCGCGGATCCGGTCGATCAGGGCGAGCAGGCCCGCCGCCTCGACCGGCCGGAAGGTGATGTCGGTCCGGGTCTGGAGCCTGCGGCTGCCCCAGGCCGACAGTGAACCCTGGCGATCGATGTCGATCCCGACGACGATCTCGCCGGCCTGAGCGGCGGCGACGGCGAGGGAGGCGGCCAGGGTCGTTTTACCAGAGCCGCCCTTCTGGGCGGCGATCGTGAGCACATGCATGGGAGGAAACCTCGGCGTGAGACCGTGTTCGCGTGGCTGCGTGACGGCGTCGTCACGTGATGACGCCCGCCGCCAACAAGAGAATGGGAAGTCACGAAAATCGCAAATCGGGGTCGAAGCAGGCGTGCAGCCTGCCGGCATTCGGATCGACGCCGGAGATGTGTGTACGGACACTCGGGATTGGCTGGCGAAGAGCACCTGGCAACGAATTTGAGCTTGCGGAGCCGGGGCTGGCGGAGCGCTTCGCGGGGCCGGCCGTTGAACCGGCCGCTTCGTGAGCTCGTCGGCGCGTCATCACGTGAGCGCGTGGCGACGCGGTCACGTGATGACGCTAGCGCGCTGGCACGCACCATCACCTGTGGCCGCTGGCGTGCTTTGTCACGTCATCACGTGACCGGGTGGAGACGCGTCCACGCGGTCACGTGATGACGGTGCCGCGTTAGCGGACGAACAGCGTTCGTCGCCGGATCCGATGCACCTCGAGCCTTGATTGGCATCCCGGAGGACGGACGCCGTCCGCGCTGATGCGACGACGGGCGCACGACGAAACAGAGCCGGGTCAATCTCCGGCCCTGTTTCGTTTCCATCCGGCGAGGCTGCGCCCTCGGCAAGCCCCGGACGGTCCGCGGGACCCTTGCGGGTACTCTCCTTCTGTCAAGTGTCCGGGCGGGACGCCGGACCGTGATCGTAGGGCGCGACGGTCGCGAAGCCCGATGGTCGATGACGTGCGTCCTCGCCTCGTCGGCGCAGCCCCCTCACGCCTTCGATCCGGTAGCGGCAGGAGCCAGCCGCGTGATCGCCGAGCGCGCCTCTCCTGCAAGGCGCACCTGCCCGCGTTGGTGATTTTCATGGCCCGTCGCCAGGCTCCTGCCGATGCCGGATCGACGTGGGGGCCAGCACTGCGCTTGTGCTACCGCCGGTCCGGGCCAGGGAGCCCGATCCATGTCCGCCTCATCGACCCGCAGGACCTCCCGCACGACGAGCCTGCGCCTGACCCCGCAGGAGCGGCGCACGATCGAGCGGGCGAGTGCCGCGCTGCGCATCGGCCCGTCCACCTTCGTCCGTCTCGCCGCCGTGGAGGCGGCCAGGCAGGCTGCCGGCGGCGGTCGCTTCCGCGATCTCGCCCTGGCGCGCTGGACCGCTCTCATGGGCGAGCTGGCCGACAAGATCACCGACCTCTCGGACGCTCGGGCGGCCGACGCGGCGATGTCGGCGGCCCTGGCCGAGCTGCTCGAGCGCCTGCGCGACATCCACCACGAGGTCACGCACGAGGTCACGCGCGCGATCGAGGCCGGCCGGTGATCATCAACTGTCACCTTCACGGCCGTACGGCGAGCGCCACCACGAGGCTGGTCGCCCACCTGCTGTCGACCGAGGGCGGCCAGAGCGTCCGCCTCGTGCGCGTCCGCGGCAGCCTCGGTCGGACCCTGGCTGCGGCGCTCGCCGACTTCACGCGCCTGCGAGACGGCTCCCGGGCCGAGGTGGCCCTCCTGCACCTGCCCCTGAGCCCGGCACGGCCGTGGAGCCGCGAGCAGTGGGACGAGGCCGTCGCCCGCATCCTGCGCGCGCTCGGCGCCGAGCGGCACGGCCACGTGGTGGTCGAGCACGCGGGCAAGCCGCGCGCGCGGGGCGAGAGCGGCGACACGCATCGTCACCTCGTCGTGGCGCATGTCGGCCCGCATGGTCGGGCTCTAAACACCAGCCATCTCTACGCGTGCCTCGAGGCGGTCCGGGCCACCTGCGAGTTCGACTTCGAGGAGCGGCTGACGGCTAGCCGGCGCACGGACGCGGTCGCCCGGCGCCTGCGCGCGATGGGCCGCGCCGACGTGGCCGCGGCCGTCGAGGCGATCCGGCCCGCGCCGGATGCGTTGCCCCGCTCGGGCCTCACCAGCGCCACCCGCGCGCGCCTCGCCCGCGTCGGGATCTCCGCCCCGCAGGTCCGGGCGCGGGTGATGACCGCCTACGAGCGCAGCGACACGGGTGCCGGGTTCAAGGCGGCGCTGAAGCAGTTCGCCCTCGACCTGCTGCCGGGCGACACTCCCGGCGTCTGGCTCGTCCGCCAGGACGGTCACGTGGTCGGCGCCGTGGACCGGCTCGTCGGCCGGAGCCGGGCCGAGGTCGCGGCGCGCCTGACGGCGCCCGTCGAGAAGCTCGAACTGGACTGCACCGCCATGCCTGCGGCGGAGCCGGAGCGGCAGGCGGGCAGCGCGGATAGCCACACCTTCAGCCCCTCCGTGCCACCGCAGCTGCCTGCGACGCATGGTGAGGGGAGCGCCGGGGGCGCTTCAGCTCACACCGACGAGCCGGGTCGACTCGACGCCGAGGATCACGCCTGGGACGCCGCGCGGATCTGCCTGGATCTGATCGAGCGCGAGCGGGATGCTCTGGAGGAGGATCTCGCCGAACTGCGTGGCGGAAGCTCACCGCCGTGCCGGCACGTCGAGCGCCGCCAAGCCGAGGCGCGGCTCGATGCGGCCTCGGCCGCGGAACGAGCCGCACAGGCCACCCTGCGGGAAGCGCAAAAGTCGGCATCCGCGCCTCGCGGTGTCGGAGCGCGGGTCCGTGACGCGCTCGCCCGTGTGACGGGCGGGATGACGCGGGGCGAGGCGGAGACCCAGGCGGCAGCAGACGCGCTCGCGCAAGCCCGTGCCGAACGAAAGGAAGCTTTCGAGACCCGGCGGCAGCTCCACGAGCAGATCAAGCGGGAGGCTATCGCCCACAAGGAGCTGCGCGAACGCGAGGCCGCCGAGCCGGGGCCAGCTGAGCGCGGAATTCTCTTCGAACTCGCCCGGCTCCGCGACCGGCAGATCGTGCTCGCGCACTGGCCGCAA
Source organism: Methylobacterium isbiliense (assembly GCF_022179325.1). Taxonomy (GTDB): domain Bacteria; phylum Pseudomonadota; class Alphaproteobacteria; order Rhizobiales; family Beijerinckiaceae; genus Methylobacterium; species Methylobacterium isbiliense. The sequence continues at coordinate 41,474 of NZ_BPQQ01000049.1, forward strand.
CTCGCCCTGGAAGGCTGGACGGCCATCGACGCGGCCGTCGATCGACTGCGCAGGGCGCGGGTCGAGGACCGGCGCGAGCAGTGGGACGCCGGCCCGAACCGCCCCGAGACCGGCGCAAGGGTGACGGACGAACTCAGCGGAGAGACGTGGGGGACTGGACTGGGGCTTCGGTGACGCCGCGGATCGCGGGCTTGGCGAAGCATCAGGAGGGGTAGGGTCCGCGAAAGAGGTCGCCCGAGGCCTTGCGGCGGAACAGCGTGAACCAGCGCCGCCGCTGATGCTCCGGCCTGTCGTGCAGCATGTGACAGCGCTGGCAGAGCGCCGTGAGGTTGGCGTCCGCGTTGTCGGAGGTGTCATGGTTGCGGTGCGCGGCTGCCAGCACCACGCGCGTCGTGCGCACCTCCGTCAGCAGGTCGACCGCCGGGCTGCGCCGCAGAGGCCGGCCCCGGCCACTGCGCCAGGTCCCGGCCTGCGCATCCCACCATCTCCCATCCGAGAGACAGACGACGCGCTGCAGGTGTGGTCGCCCGCAGCCCTCGCAGCGCCCGCCCGCGCGGCGGAAGCGGATCACCGCCGAGAGCTGGGGCCAGTCGATCGGGTAGAAGCCGCGGTGCTCGCGCCGGATCGGCATCCTCTCAGCCCTTCCTCGCCGCTTGGCTGCGCGTCCGCGCCTGTGGAAAGTAGCTGTAAAAGGTGAAGCGGCTGACACCGAGGCGCTTGGCGATCTCGGCCACCGAGATGTTGCCGGCGGCCAGGAGCGCGCGGCCGACCTCGAGATCCGCCTCGGACAAGGCCTTGGGCCGCCCACCCTTGCGGCCGCGCGCCAGGGCGGCCTTCAGACCCTCCATCGTCCGCTCGCGGTTGCGGTCGAGGAAGTACTCGGCCATGGCGCCGTGCACCTGCAGGGCGAAGCGGCCATGAGCGGTGTGGCTGTCGAACTGCTCGGTGAGCGAGCGGAAGTGGATCTCTTGCCGACGCAGGCCGTCGATGGTGCGCATCATCTCCACAAGCGAGCGCCCGAGCCGATCGAGCTTCCACACCACCAGCACGTCGTCGGGGCGCAGGAAGGCGAGGGCCGCCTCGAACGCGGGGCGCTTGTTGCCGGCCTTGCCGGACTTCTTCTCCTCGAACAGGCGCTCGCAGCCGGCCTTAGTGAGGGCATCGCGCTGGAGGTCGAGGTTCTGGTCCTGGGTGGAGACGCGGGCATATCCGACGAGCATGTCAGGATAGTAGCTGAGGCACGTATTCCTGGCAGTTGTTTTCCTGGCACATTTTCCTGACATCCACAGCCGCGTCGCGCTCTCGCGTCAGGCAGGTCAGCTGAGGCGCCCGTGCACGCTGTTAGGAAAACGGTCCTTTTCTGGACACGTTAGACCGGTCAAGCCAATCGCAGATCGGGAGAGCTGCAAGCAACCCAGATCGGCTCACGGCTGAGAGTTGATGACCGCCTATGAAGAACAGCATCATGTGTGTGACACCACACCTTAACCGTTGAGTCCGATGATGCTCGCAAGCCGAGCAGGGTTTCCCCAACGCAACGAGAGGAGCGGGGCAGCGCCGACTACCTGCCGCGCTGCCACACTCTTCAATTCGCTACTCTGCTTTGTTCTTTGCCCTCTTCGTGCGCACATTCGACACCGACGCACGACGATCATTCTGGATCGCGAGTAGCGTATGCGTATCTATCACAGACTTCGAGTTCAGGGCTTCACACGTCGCCAAGCCGTCAGCCTCATGGCCTTTGGCATTGCACTCCTCACGTTGGGGGCCAGCCTCACCGTTCTCGATCCGGCGGGCGCGCAGGACGGTTCAGAACGTTTGCGTCCGAGCTTGCTCGCACAATAAATCGACTTGATCCCGCAAAATACGCGCACCAGTACGAAGCTGCGTCCATCACGCACGGATCAGCGTCTGCGGTGCCGGGGCCTCCGTGGGTGAGGTGACCAGAAGCGCGCGCATCAGCCGGACCGTGGCCTGGGCGGAGGTGGCTTCCACGACCTGATCTTCGGTCGACGGCAGGCAGGGGAAAAGCCGCTCCATCGTCTCATCGGCCGAGATGCGCGCCAGCGACCACTCCGCAAAGGCCCGCTTCTCGGCTTGCGCTAGCTCGAGAAGCTCGACACGCCGGTGGCGAAGGTCGCAGCAGATCCGCTCAAACGTGGCCTCAATGGCGCTCAGCGGCCCTTCCAGCGCCTGGATGAACACGCCTCGCGTGTGCAGCAGGGCGCCTGTCAGACCGTCCGCCGCGTTCCGCGCCTCCGAGCTGCGAACGATCTCCACGATCTGCTGCTGCACGTCGGCTGCGGAACCGACGAGGTCGACCTCACTCCTGTAGAGCAGGCGGTGAAGGGGCATGGCGTATCTCCTTAGGCGCGCAAGGCGACTGGCTCTGGCCTTGTGAACAGTGCCTCGATCTGCCGCGCCGGCACCGGCCTACTGATCAGGTAGCCCTGGATCTGGTCGCACCCTTCCCCGGTGATGAAGCTCGACTGCGCGTCCGTCTCGACCCCCTCCGCCGTCGTCTTCATCCCGAGGCTCGCGCCCAGCATCGCGATCGCCCGCACGATTGCGGCGCTCTCCTTGTCGTCGGGCGTGCGCCGCACGAAGGACTGATCGATCTTGATCTTGTCGAAGGGGAAGCGGCGCAGGTAGCTGAGCGACGAGTAGCCGGTGCCGAAGTCGTCCATCGAGATGCGGATGCCGAGCGCTCGCAACTCCCGCAGGATGACCAGCGTGCGCTGCTCGTTCTGCAGGAGCGAGCCTTCCGTGATCTCCAGCTCCAACCGGGCCGGCGGGAAGTTCGTCTCCGCCAGGATGTTGCGGATCGTGGTGGCGAGCCGGCCGTCGCGGAACTGGACCGGCGAGAGGTTGACAGCCACCGTCAGGTGCTCCGGCCAGGACAGCGCCTGGGTACAGGCGGTGCGCAGCACCCACTCGCCGAGATTGCCGATCAGCCCGGTCTCCTCCGCGATCGGGATGAACTCGGCGGGCGAGACCATGCCCCGCACGGGATGATGCCAGCGGATCAGCGCCTCCGCGCCGTCGAAGGCGCCGGTCCGGGCGTCGACCTGCGGCTGGTAGTACAGCTCGAACTCCTGCCGGGCGATGGCGCGGCGGAGGTCGAGCTCGAGCGAGCGTCGCGCCTGGATGCGCGCGTTCATGCTGGCCTCGAACATCCGGTAGCGGCCGCGTCCCTCCTCCTTGGCGCCATAGAGGGCCATGTCGGCGTTGCCCATCAGCACCTCCGCCCGGTCGCCGTCGGTGGGGGCGAGCGCGATGCCGATGCTGGTGCCGATGTTCAGGATGTGCCCATCGATGAGGAACGGACGCGCGAGGATGTCGATCACGCGTTCCGCCAGCGCCTGGATTGCCGCCAGGTCGACGCCTCCGGCCTTGAGAATGGCGAATTCGTCGCCGCCAAGGCGGGCGACCAGATCCTCGTCGCGCAGGGCGCACAGGAGCCGCTTGGCGACGCGCCGGAGCAACTCGTCACCCATGCCGTGGCCGAGCGTGTCGTTGACGACCTTGAAGCGGTCGAGGTCGAGGATCAGCAGGGCGAAGCTCGCGTCCTCAGCGCGGCGCGAGGCAAAGCGCGCGTCCAGCGCCGCGTTGAACTGGTGGCGGTTGGCCAGCCCGGTCAGGGCATCATGATGGGCGAGACGATGCATCTCGGCCTCGGCGCGCAGCCGCTCGCGCTGATCGCGGACGGCGACCACGGTGTGCGGCTTGGCCTGGATCGTGATCGTCTGGGCGATGACCCGGACCGGAATGCTAGCCTCGTTGCCACCCCGAAGCACGGCGTCAGCCTCCTGCGCCGTCGGAATGTGCTCGACGGCGAGGCCCGGCAGGATCCGCTGCAGGGGAGACCCGATCAGGGCTTCGCGTGGCAATCCGAGAACGCGCTCCAGGCTGTGATTGATGCCGGTGATGGTGTTGCCGTCGCAGATCATCAGGCCTTCGACCGCAATGTCGGCGAGGTCGCGCAAGCGCTGACTCTCGGCCTCATGCCGCTGCCGGTTGACGTGCCACAGTCGCAGAGCCGCCAGCGAGAGGCCGACGATCAGGAGCGCGGCGTTCGCAACGATAATCGACAGGACCGTGCCATCGAGGCTGCCGCCGGGGATCTCCACCCGCGGGTCGAAGACGACGGTGAGCGCGCTCATGCCGAGGAAGTGCGTGCCGCAGACCGCGGCGAGCAGGATCGCCGGGGCGAGTCGCCGGACCCTGCGCCTCGGGCTGAAGCCGAGGATGGTCGACAGGCTGGCGAGAGCCATGCCGACAAGGACCGACCACGTGACCGTCGAGAGGTCCCACTGCAGGGTGCCCTGGACGTGGTAGGCGCCCATCCCGGTATAATGCATGGCCGAGATCGCCAAACCGACGACTGCGCCGCCGACCATGCGCCCTGGCAGGTCCGACCGTGCCACGACGGTGCCGGCGCCCAAGCCGACCAGCAGGACCGCCACGAGGAAGGAGGCGATGGTCTGACCGACCGAGAAGCCGAACGCCAGGCTCGGCTCGAAGGCGAGCATGGCGATGAAGTGGGTCGCCCAGATGGCCGTGCTCGTGGCGAGGATGCCTGTGGCGGCCCAGGCCAGCCGCTCTTTCAGGGCGATGTTGCAGAAGACCTGACGCCCCATGGCGAAGGTCGAATAGGTGCCTAAGGCGCAGATGACGGCGGCGATTGCGACGAGCCGCAGGTCGTGCTGGTTCGCCACGCATTCGTAGAGCCGGATCATGGCAAGCTTCGCGCTCGGCAAGGGTGAGCCAAACCCGGGATAACCGACATCGATGAGCGATGCAGCCGTCCGGGCACAACTGGGCTCAAGGTCATCCGTCTCGTCGAGAGCTTGCTCCCGCCGAATACTAAAGCAGGAAGGGTGTCGAAGTCGTAAATTGCCCTATGCTGGCGCAGAATTGTCGGCGAAGCTCGATGCGGAAGCGAGCGGACGGAAGGCGCCGACCAAGGCTTGATCGAGCTTGTCGCCCATGCCGGTCAGGAGCGCGTAGGCTTTATCTCCGCTCATCATCGCACGGTAGGGACGCCGCTCGATCAGGGCGGCAAAAATGTCGCAGACCGTCACCAACCGCACGAGATCCGGGATCGCGCCACCGCGCAGCCCGTCCGGGTAGCCGGACCCGTCCAGGTACTCATGATGGGAGCGCACCACTGCGAGCAGATCTGGCGCGAAATCGCCACCCGCGAGCAGGGTAACACCCGCCACCGGGTGCGTGCGCATCACCCTCTGCTCGTCCGGCGTCAGCGGCCCGGGCTTGTTGAGGATGTGCAGCGGCACGCGCGACTTGCCCACGTCGTGCAGCAGCGCCGCCTGGGTCAGGCGCTGGCAATCCGGGGGTGTGAAGCCGAGCTGTCGCGCGAACCCTGCGGCGAGGCCCGCCACCAGCAGACAGTGTTGGTGGGTGGCGTCGTCGAACTGCCAGACCACGTCGAGCCATTCGCGCACACCGGCCTGCACCACGGCCTGCTCGACCTCTCGGGCGCCGGCGGCAACGATGGCGGGCGCGATACTCTGGCCACGGCCACCCATCTCGAACATCCGCGTGAGAACGGATCGTGCGGCGTTGGCGTGGGGCAGGCAGCCGCCACGCGGCGCTTCGCGTGGCAGCAGCTTGGTGAGATCCGAGAGCACCTGCTGGGGCGCCGCGTCGGCCCGCAGGATCCCGGTCGCGCCGAGGACAATCGCCTGCATGCGGCTGCGCGGTGTGTCCTCGTGCAACAGGCAGAGATAGGGAATGCTGCGGCCCTTCAGGCGCTCAAGGTGGAAGCGGAGTTCACCGATTGTGGCGGAGCTGGCCAGCGACGCGTCACTCACGACGCAGCGAACGGAAGGGCCGGGTACCTGCGTGCGGCTTTCGTCCAGGTTCAACACGTCGATGATCTGGCAAGTCGCCAGCGGTTCCAGGTCGCGCGCGAGGCGCTTCCCGCGCTCCGGCGCGTCGGTCAGAAGGAGGATGGTGCTCGTCGCCATCTTTGAGGAAGCAAGTGGCCGCGGCCACTCAGAAGATGAGCGGCTTGCATGACGGAGTGTGGGCCGGCGCGCCCGTTCAGGCAACCCGGCCTAGACTGCGGTCAATGCGCGCGACATCCCCGGCAGCTGCCTGCATGCTGGCCGAAATCTCCTGCGTCACCGCGCTCTGCTCCTCGATGGCGGAGGCTACGCCCGTCACATACCCCTGCACCGTCGCGACCGTGGAGCTGATCGCCGCCAGCAGCCCGACGACATCGCCCGACATCCGCTGCATCTCCACGATCTGGTCGGAGATGCGCGAGGTGGCCGAGGTGGTCTGATTGGCCAGCGCCTTGACCTCGGTGGCCACTACCGCGAAGCCGCGGCCTGCATCGCCGGCCCGGGCCGACTCGATGGTCGCGTTGAGCGCCAGGAGGTTGATCTGCTCGGCCACCTTGGTGATGGTCTGCACCACCCCGTCCATCGCCTGCGCCGCCTGCTTCAGCTGCACCGTCGCGCGGTCCGCGTCCTGCGTGCGGTGGCGGATGTCGTCCACCGCATCCTTGGACTGGGCCATGTTGCCGCTGATCTCCGAGATCGAGGCGCTCATCTCCTCGGCCGCGGAGGCGACCGCCTGCACGTTCTCGAGCGTCTGCTTCGTTGCCCGTGTTGCTTCCAGCCGCGCCTGGATGCTGCCCGTGATGTCCGAGGCGTACTTCACCACCTTGAACGGCGTGTCGTTCATGTCGAGGATCGGGTTGTAGGTCGCCTGCAGCCAGATCTCGCGCCCGTCCCGCCCGCGCCGCCGGTACACCCCGGCCTTGTACTCGCCGGCGCCCAGGTCGGCCCAGAAGGCCTGGTACTCGCGGCTGGCGGCGTGCTCCGCCTCGACGAACATGCGGTGATGGCGTCCCTTGATCTCGTCCAGGTGGTAGCCGACCGCCTGCAGGAAGTTCTCGTTGGCATCCAGGATGGTGCCATCCACCGCAAACGCGATCACCGCCTGCGAACGCCCGATCGCCTGGATCTGGCCGTTGACATCGGCGGTATGCAGCTTCTGGGCGGTGATGTCGGTGGCGTACTTGACCACCTTGCACGGCCGGCCGGCCGCGTCGAACACGGGGTTGTAGCTGGCCTGCAGCCAGATCTCCCGGCCGCCCTGCCCTAGGCGCCGGTACTCGCCGGCATGAAACTCCCCACGATTGAGCCGCTGCCAGAACTCGGCGTACTCGTGGCTCGCCGCGTAGGCCGGGTCGACGAACATGCGGTGGTGCTGACCGCGGATGGCGTCGAGTGGGTAGCCGACCGTGTGCAGGAAGTTCTCGTTGGCATCCAGGATGGTGCCGTCGAGGTTGAAGTGAATGACGGCCTGGGCCTTGTTGATGGCGAAGATCTGGGCCTCGTACTCGGCGGTACGCTGCTTCTGGGCGGTGACGTCGGTGGCGAACTTGACGACCTTGATGACGCGGCCGGCGCTGTCGAGGACGGGGTTGTAGGTGGCCTGGATCCAGACCTCGCGCCCACCCCTGGCCAGCCGCCGGTACTCGGCGGCCTGGAAGCGGCCGGCGCGCAGGGAGGACCAGAACTCCGCGTAGGCGGGGCTGGCCGCCTCGTCCGCAGCTACGAACATCCGGTGATGCTGGCCGAGGATCTCATCGCGAGCATAGCCCATCGCGGCCAGGAAGTTGTCGTTGGCGTCGAGGATGGTGCCGTCAGGGGCGAACTCGATGGTGGCGAGTGAGCGGCTGAGCGCGTCGAACTTCGCCCTGAGGTCCGTGCTCCGCTTCGATATCCCGAACATGGCGGCCGTTCCTGAATGTGCTCTGCCTTGCGTCAGCAGCAGCGGTTGTCACGAGCTGATAAGCCGGCGGTTCGCGGTGATCCGGTGAGCTTGCTCACCATGGCTCGCAGCGCCTCGGCTGGTTGCGCGAGCACGCGGGTACAGGGATCGAACCTGTTCTCGGAGGCTCAGGTAGTGATCAAAACACGTCTCCGGCTGCGAGGCCGCACGTTTTGGACCATATGTATAACTGTAAGCACAAGACCTTAATTAAGAGTGACCTGTCGATGACTCCAGCGTTCAGAACCCGATTAGCAGCCGATCTACACCATAGGGTTGCACATCATGAACCAAGAGAACTGCACGTGCGTGGTTTCATTCAGAATTTGTGCAAGGCGTCGGGCAGCTGGCTGATTATGAACAGATCGTTACTTTCGTAAAGCTAGCGCGACGATGTTGCTGTCATGGTTCCGGAATGGGGAGATCCGCCGTATTGGTCGTGCGCGCGAGATCGCGGATCAGCGCAGCCAGATCTGGTTTCTGGACGAGTTCGGCCGCCGCCTCGCTGCTGACCCACTGCGCATCGCGCTGGCCCTGCTCGCGCCAGTGGTCGAGGTGTTCGGTGACGGTGAGAAGGTAGACCGCCACCCGGCAGGGGACGATCCCGCCGCCCGGTAAGCGGTCCAGCACTCATAATATACCGACCGGGCGAGGGGCTGGGGTCCGGTCCTGAGTTATGGGCTGGGGAGAGGACGGCTGCGCGTCGGCCGGTCGGTCGCTCACAACTGGTGAGTTATGAGCATCGGTGAGATAACAGGATCGGAAGCTGGTTCCGTAAGCCGCCCTTACGCGCGCGATACCGACGTGACAGAAGGGACGGGACCGCTGACGCCCGTTTTTGATTTGGTGACACGCAATCCTTACAGCTCTAAGTGTATGAAAAACGGTCGTTTTCTATGCATTGAGACTTGATGACGAGAAGTCAGCGCATCCAGCGAGCGATGCATGCACAGCAGGCACTGTATTTTAGGCGGATATGGTTCTGATCCGCCCCCCTGTGAGTGGTTCATCGGCGAGTTTGGTGGATCCGGGTGGGTGAGGGCGAGCGTCTGGTCGATGCC
>NZ_BPQQ01000050.1 GCF_022179325.1 Methylobacterium isbiliense
GTTCAAGCCCAACACCGACGATATGCGCGAGGCGCCCTCGCTGGCGATCATCGCGGGGCTGCAGGATGCGGGCGCGCGGGTGGTGGCGTACGATCCCGAGGGCATGGAGCAGGCGCGGGGGCTGCTGAGCGGGGTCGAGTACGCGGCGGACGCGTATGCGTGCGCGGCGGGCGCGCAGGCGCTGGTTCTGGTGACGGAGTGGGACGCGTTCCGGGCGCTGGATCTGGGGCGGCTGCGGGGGCTGATGGCCGCGCCGGTGCTGGTGGACCTGCGCAACGTCTACCGGCCCGAGGACGTGCGGCGCCACGGCTTCGCCTATGCGGGCGTCGGCCGGCCTCGCGGCGACAAGGGCTGAAGGCAGGCCGCGGGCGCAATCGCCGGTTTCCGGGGCGGGCCGAGCGGATTACATCGCCGCAGGGCGTGGGGATGCGGCCGCCGGGTGCCCGGCCCGCGCAGCGATGCCGGAGAGCAGGACCGATGCAGACCTTCTTCGTCGAGATCAAATGCCGGCTCGGCCAGACCTACGGCGTGGCCAGCGCCCTGGCCGACCGGGAGATCGCCTCCGAGATCTACTCGACGGCCGGGCACTACGATGTGCTGGCGAAATTCCACGTGGAGGACGGGGTCGATATCGGCCACTTCGTGGCGCAGAACGTGCAGACGATCCCGGATATCCAGGACACCCGCACCATCATCACCTTCAAGGCGTTCTGACCCATGGCCGCGCCGGCAGCCGACGGGACTGGCGCCGGCGATGGGCCTGAACTGTCAAGGTTAATTGCCTTCCGTGCTCCGTCTGCCGCATTGCCACCCGATTTGCGCGCTTAGTGGCATTCCAGGCAACAAAGGGCTGCGATCGAGCCTCGACGACTTCGTGACCCCGCCCGTGTTCGTCCCGGTGCAGGCCACAATGGCGCCGAGAAGAGCAACGTGCTGCCTTTTGCAACACGAAGTTGACTGAGGATGATCGGCAACACTCAGTGTCTCTCGGCGCGAGTTGACTGGTCTCATCCATCCCCAGGGTTGGACTCGGGTAGTGCCCCATACTATGGGTTGCCAGGTCTGCCCGGGGCCGGAAACCCCGTCCTTTGGTCTTGAGCGAGCGTGCGAAGCGAACGTGAGACATCGTCCTGACATCGCGATCATCGGTCGGGCTTGCCGACTCCCGGGTGCCACGGGCATCGACGGTCTCTGGCAGCTTCTCAGCGAGGGCCGCTGCGCCGTCTCGCGCGTGCCCGAGGACCGCTGGTCCCAGGAGAGGCTCGGCCACCCCCGGGCGCAGGAGCGCGGCAAGAGCTACACCTGGGCGGCGGGCGTGCTCGACGACATCTGGTCGTTCGATCCCACGGTGTTCGGCATCTCGCCGCGCGAGGCGGAGCAGATGGATCCGCAGCAGCGCCTGCTGCTGGAGCTGACCTGGGAGGCGTTCGAGGATGCGGGCCTGCGCCCCTCGGCGGTGGCGGGCAGCGAGATCGGCGTGTTCGTCGGCGCCTCGTCCCTCGACTACGGCAACCTGCGCGTTCTCGACGCGGCCTCGGGCGACGCCTACGCGGCGACCGGCAACACGCTGTCGATCCTGTCGAACCGCATCTCCTACATCTTCGACCTGAAGGGGCCGAGCTTCACCCTCGACACGGCCTGCTCGTCCTCGCTCGTCGCCCTCGACGCGGCGGTGGCGGCGCTCGCCTCCGGTCGCATCGACACGGCGCTGGTGGCGGGCGTGAACCTGCTGGCGAGCCCGTTCAACTTCATCTCGTTCTCCAACGCCTCGATGCTCTCGCGCACCGGCCTGTGCCGCGCCTTCTCGGCGCAGGCGGACGGTTACGTGCGGTCGGAGGGCGGCGTCGTGCTGGTGCTGCAATCGGCCGAGGCGGCGGCGCGCGCCGGCGCGAGCGTGCGCAGCGTGATCGCGGCCTCGAAGGTCAATTCCGACGGACGCACCACCGGCATCTCCCTGCCCTCCGGCTACGCGCAGGGGGTGCTCCTCGAAGAGATCTACCGCGAGGCCGGGATCGCCCCGGACGCGCTGGCCTTCGTGGAGGCTCACGGCACCGGGACGCCGGTCGGCGATCCGATTGAGGCCGGCGCCATCGGCGGCAAGCTCGGCCGCACCCGGCAGGCGCCGCTGCCGATCGGCTCGATCAAGACCAATATCGGCCATACCGAGCCGGTCTCGGGGCTGGCGGGCCTGCTGAAGGCGAGCCTCGCGCTGGAGCACGACCTCCTGCCGCCCTCGCTCCACTGCGACGCCCTCAATCCGGCGATCCGCTTCGACGAGCTGAATCTCGCGGTCAACACGGCCGCCCGGCCCCTCCCCCGCACCACGGCGGAGCGATTCGCGGGCGTCAACTCGTTCGGCTTCGGCGGCACCAACGCCCACGTGGTCCTCACCGACCCCAGGCCCGCCACCACGGTTGCGGCCAAGCCCGCGGTTGGCACGGCCCCCGAGGTGCTGCTCGTCTCGGCCCAGACCCGCGCGGCCCTCAACGAACTCGCCGAGGCCTATGCCGACCGCCTCGCGGCGGAGCCCGCCGAGGCCGGGCGCCTCGCGGCGGCGGCGGCGCATCGGCGCGACCGGCTGCCGGTGCGCGTCGCCGTGCCGCTCGGCGATGCGGCCGAAATGGCCGAGACCCTGCGCGCCGTCGCGGCCGAGGAGGAGGCCCCCGGCGCCACGATCGGCACCGCGGTCGAGCGCGCCGGTCCGGTCGCCTTCGTGTATTCGGGCAACGGCAGCCAGTGGGCCGGCATGGGCCAGGAGGCCTATGCGGAGAGCCGCGTGTTCCGGGAGCGGTTCGACCGGGTCGACGCCCTGTTCCGGCCGCTGGCCGGCTGGTCGCTCAAGGACGCCCTGTTCGCCGAGGATCTGGACGAGCGCCTCGCGCTCACCAGCGTGTCCCAGCCGCTGATCTTCGCGATCCAGAGCGCCTCGACGGCGGCGCTGCGGGCGGTGGGCCTCACGCCCGACGTGATCCTCGGCCACTCGGTCGGCGAGATCGCGGCGGCCGAAGGCGCCGGCATCCTCAGCCTCGACCAGGCCGTGAAGGTCATCTTCCACCGCTCGAAGCATCAGGAGATGACCCGGGGCCTCGGCACCATGGCGGTGCTGCTCGCGCCGGTCGACGAGGTGCAGGCCTTCCTGGTCGATTATCCCGACCTCGACATCGCCGCCCTCAACAGCCCCAAGGCCGTGACGGTGGCGGGGCCCGTGGCCTCCATCGACGCTGCCATGAAGGCGCTGGCGCGCAAGCGCCGCCGCGGGCGCAAGCTCGACCTCGACTACGCCTTCCACGGCCGCCTGATGGACCCCACTGAGGGGCCGCTGCTGCGCGACCTGAAGGGCCTCGCGCCGGCCGCCGGCACCGTGGCGCTCGCCTCCACGGTGACGGGCGACATCCTCGACGGCACGCAGTTCGGCGCCGGCTACTGGTGGCGCAACATCCGCGAGCCCGTGCGCTTCAGCGAGGCGGTCCAGGCCGCGGCCAAGCGCGGCGCCCGGATCTTCGTCGAGGTCGGCCCGCGACCGACCCTGCTGCCGCATATCGGCGACTGCCTGGAGCCGCTCGGCGTCGACGGCGCCACGGTCGGCGTCCTCAACAAGAAGCCGGCCGGCGGCGATCCCTTCCTGCGCGCCCTCGCCTCCGCCCTCGTGCAGGGCGCCGCGGTCGACGAGGCCGTCGCCTTCGGGGAGAACCCGCTGGGCGCGGTCGCGCTGCCCACCTACCCGTGGCAGCGCCGCCCCTTCCGGCTCGCCGAGACCACCGAGGTCGCGGCCGCGGTCGGGGCCCGGAGCTACCACCCGCTGATCGGCTCGCGGCTGTTCGCCAGCGGCCTCGAATGGCAGTCGCACATCGACATCGCGACCCTGCCCGATCTCGACGATCACCGCATCGAGGGGCAGGCGATCCTGCCCGGCGCGGCCTTCGTCGAGATGGCGCTCGCGGTGGCGCGCGAGCACCTGGGCAGCGATGCCGTCACCCTGGCGGATGTCGAGATCCAGCAGCCGATGGTCTTCGCCGAGGAGGGCCTGCGCGAGGTGATGTCCCGCTTCGCGCCGGGCGCCAACCTCGTCCAGATCCTGTCGCGCCCGCGCCTGAGCCAGGCGCCCTGGCAGCTCCATGCCGTCGCCAAGCTGGTGGAGGGCGACGCGCCGCTGCCGCCGCGGACCGACGTGGCGGTGCCCGACGAAGCGGCGGTGACCGGCGAGGAGCTCTATCGCCGCGCGCTCGCCTCCGGCCTCGGCTTCGGCCCGAGCTTCCGGCAGGTCGCCCGCAGCGCCCGGCTCGACGAGGCGACGATCGTCTCGGAGCTGCTGCCGGCCGAGCCGAACGCCCGCTACGGCCTCGTGCCGGCGCGCCTCGATTCCTGCTTCCACGGCCTGATCCTGCTCTTCGCCAACCTTCTCGGCGAGAATGCCGGCAAGGCCTACGTGCCGGTGCGGTTCGGGGAGGTGCGCCTGCTGCGGCCCGGCGCCGTCATCGCCCGGGCGGTGATCCGCACGCGCCGCTGCAACGAGCGCAGCATCCTGGCCGACTTCACCCTGGTGGACGAGGCCGGCGAGGTGATCGCCACCCTGCGCGAGGGCCGCTTCCAGGCGCTGCGCGCCAAGGGCGGCCAGGACCTCGACGCCTACCTCATCACGCAATCGACCGAACTCGCCACCGAGCCGACCGCGATCCCGCTGGAGCCGCAGCCCGCGATCGCCGCCATCATCCGGCGGCAGGCCGGCAGCGTGACGGTGCAGGGCGAGGCGGCGCTCTCGGCCGGCCACATGCTGCTCGAAGGCTGGGCGACCTCCCTCGCCTACCGCCTCGTGCGCGGGCTCGCCCATGGCGGCGTGCTCGACCTCGCGGCGCTGCCGCGCGTGCCGGCCGACCTGACGCCATGGTTCGTCAACCAGATCCTGGCGCTCGAAGGCAGCGGGCTCGCCGAGAGCCTCGGCGACGCGCGCTGGCGCCTGCGCACCGACGTCACCCTGCCGGATCCCGACGAGATCATGCGCTGGATCGCGGCGGATCATCCCGACCTGTCGGCCGAGCTGCTGCTCTGCGCCGAACTCGGGGCGGTGGTGACCCGCATCCTCGACGGCACGCTCGAGCGGGCGCCCGCCCTGCCGCAGGCGGCGCTGGACGCCTTCGCGCTGCGCGGCGCCACGGTGCGCGCCTCGGCCGCGACCCTGATGGGCCTGATCACCCGCAGCAGCCCCGCGCTGCCGCGCGACCGGGCGCTGCGCCTGCTCCAGGTCGGCTTCGGACCGCTCTCGGCCCAGGTCGCGGCCTTCGCGCAGGGCGCCGAGGCGCAGCTCACCGTGTTCGAGGCCGACCGCCGCCTCGCGGAGCGCGCCCGCCTCGCCCTGCCGGCCGGGGTCACGGTGGTGGAGGATCCCACAAGCCTCGTGCCCGCGAGCGTCGACGCCGTGCTGGCGAGCGACGTCCTGCACCGCAGCGACCGCGACCTGCTCGGGCGGCTGGCCGCGAGCCTCGCCACCGGCGGCCTGTTCGCGGCGATCGAGCCCGCGGCCTCGCTGTTCCGCGACCTCGTGTTCGGCCTCAACCCCGGCTGGTTCGAGGGCGAGGCCGACCTGCCGGTCGGGCGCCTGGACGACGTGGCCGGCTGGCAGCGCACGCTGTCGGCGGCGGGTCTCGTCAAGGTGGCGGCCGATCGTGCGGCGACCCAGACCGGCAGCGACCTGCTGCTGCTGGCCGAGGCCCCGCCGCGGCCCAGGCCCGCCCCGGGCCAGACCTTCGCCTTCGTGATCGGCTCGGAGGACGACTTCGCGGCCGAGACCGCCTCCTCGCTGGCGACGCTGCTCGTCGCGAGCGGCGTCCACGTCTCGATCATCCTCGATTCGGAAGCCTCCCTGCGGGAGCTGGAGCGCGAGACCCCCGACACGGTGGTCTACCTCGCGGGGGCCTTCGTGCGCGGCAGCGAGCCGGCCGAGCGCCTGCGCGAGCGCTGCCTCAACCTCAAGCGCTGCGTCGAGCATCTCGGCACGCGCCCGACCCGCCTGTGGGTGGTCTGCCCCGGCGCCACCCGCGACCGCGGCGGTCAGGCGTGCAGCATCGAGGCCGGCGTGTGGGCCTTCACCCGCACGCTCGCCAACGAGGTGGCGAGCCTCGACGTGCGCCGCATCGACCTCTCCTCCGCCCTCTCATCGAAGCGCACGGCCGAGCGGCTGCGCGACCTGATCCTGTCCGGCACGCCCGAGACCGAGATCGTCATCGACGACGACCGGACCCGGGTGGTGCGCTTCGCGCCGGGCGCGGCGGGCTTGCGCTCGTCCCGCGAGGCGGGCGCCGCCCCGGCGGCGCGGCTGGAGCGCAGCGTGGCGGGCGGCCTCAACGAGATGCGCTGGGGACCGGCCGAGCGCGCCGCCCCCGGCCCCGGCCAGGTGGAGATCGCCGTCGAGGCGACCGGGCTCAACTTCCGCGACGTGCTCTGGGCGCTCTCGATGCTGCCCGAGGAGATCCTGGAGGACGGCTTCGCGGGACCGCGGCTCGGCCTCGAATGCTCCGGCCGGGTCGCGGCGGTCGGCCGCGGCGTGACGGCGGTGAAGCCGGGCGACGCGGTGGTGGCCTTCGCCCAGTCGGGCTTCGCCACCCACGTGATCGTGCCCGAGACCGTAGTGGCGCCCGCCCCCCAGGGCGTGAGCCTGGAGGCGGCGGCGACGACGCCGGTCGCCTTCCTGACGGCCCATTACGGGCTCGTGACGCTCGCCAACCTGAAGGCGGGCGAGTGGGTGCTGGTCCATGGCGGCGCGGGCGGCGTCGGCCTCGCGGCGCTGCAGATCGCGCTGCTGCGCGGGGCGCGCGTCATCGCCACGGCGGGCTCGAACGAGAAGCGCGCCCTGGTGAAGGCGCTCGGGGCCGAGCACGTGCTCGATTCCCGCTCGCTCGCCTTCGTGGACGACGTGCGCCGCATCACCGGCGACGGGGTCGACGTGGTGCTCAACAGCCTCTCGGGCGAGGCGATGGAGCGCAGCCTCAACGCGCTGAAGCCGTTCGGCCGCTTCGTCGAACTCGGCAAGCGCGACTACGTCGCCAACACCCATATCGGCCTGCGCCCGTTCCGCCGCAACCTGTCCTATTTCGGCGTCGATCTCGACCAGCTGCTGCAGTTCCGCCCCGAGGAGGGCCAGCGCCTGTTCCGCGAGGTGATGGGGCTGTTCTCGGACGGGTCGCTCAAGCCGCTGCCCTATCAGCCCTTCGCGGCCGAGGAGGTCTCGGACGCGTTCCGGCTGATGCAGCAATCCGGCCATGTCGGGAAGATCGTCATCGCCCCGCCCAAGGCCGGCAGCGTGCCGGCCGAGACCCGCAAGCCCTTCGTGGTGGCGGCCGACCGCAGCCACCTCATCACCGGGGGGCTCGGGGGCTTCGGCATCGAGGCGGCGCGCTGGCTCGCCGACCGGGGCGCCCGGCACCTCGTCCTTGTCGGCCGCAAGGCGCCGTCGAGCGAGGAGGCGCTGTCGACCCTCGCCGACCTCGCCGCCCGCGGCGTCTCCGTGCGGGTGATGTCCTGCGACATCACCGACCGGGCCGCGGTGGCGCGCCTGCTCGACGAGATCGAGGCCGGGGGGCCGAAGCTCGCGGGCCTCATCCACGGCGCGATGGTGCTGCAGGACGGCCTGATCGCCAATCTCGACGCGGCCGCCCTCGACGCGGTGCTGGCGCCGAAGGTCGCGGGTGCGATCCACCTCGACGCGCTCACCCGGACGCGGTCCCTCGACTACTTCGTGGTCTTCTCCTCGGCCACGACCTTCATCGGCAACCCGGGCCAGGGCGCCTACGTGGCGGCCAACGGCTTCATGGAGGGCCTCGCCCGCCAGCGGCGCCGGCTCGGTCTGCCGGCGATGGCGGTGGCCTGGGGCGCGATCGGCGACGTGGGCGTGCTCGCGCGCAACCGCGCCGTGATGGAGACGCTGTCGGAGCGGGTCGGCGTCACGCCGGTCGACGCGCGCAAGTCCCTCGACCTGATGGCCGAGGCGCTGGGCCTGCAGGGACCGGCGGCGGACGACGCCGTGGTGGCGATCGCGGCGATGCACTGGGGCAAGGCGCGCGAGCGCCTCGCCACCCTGCGCGCCCCGAGCTATGCGGGCCTCGGCTCCGATCAGCAGGCGGAGGCCGGCGGCGTCACGGCGATCAACATCCCGGCCCTCATGCGCAGCCTCGACCTCGACGAGGTGCGCAAGCTGGTGGCGGACGCGATCGTGGAGGACGTCGCCCGCATCCTGCGCCTGCCCAAGGACGACGTCAGCCGGGTGCGGCAGCTCTCGGAGATCGGTCTCGACTCGCTCATGGGCGTCGAACTCGGCGCCAGCCTGCAGGAGCGCTTCGGCCTCGAAGCGCCGCCCGCGGGCGCGTCGAGCGGGCAGACCGTCAACGAGCTGGCCGACACCCTCATCCAGTCGGTCGCGGCCCCGGTGGACGAGGGCGCGGCGGCGGTGCTGAGCCTCGCCCAGCGCCATACCGGCGAGAGCCTGGACGCGAGCCAGCTCGATCCGCTGCACGCGCTCGTCGAGGAGAAGAGCCGCGAGATCAAGGTGATCCTGTAGATGAGCGCACCCAAACCCTCCGGCGGCCGCGAGGCGCTGGCCGGCTTCGTCTCCGCCCGCCTCGGCAAGGCGCCGGCCCGCCCGGCGCCCACCCGGCCCGCTCCGAAGCCCGCCGCCCTGGTGCCGGCACAGGACTTCGAGTCGCTGCCCGGCTACAAGGAGCTGAAGCTCCAGCGCTCCGCCGCGGAGCTGATCGGGCTCGGCAACCCGTTCTTCCGGATGCACGACGCCAAGGCGGGCGCCACCACCCGGATCGACGGCGCGACGCTGCTCAACTTCTCGTCCTATGACTATCTCGGCCTCAACGGGCACCCGGAGGTGAGCGCCGCCGCCCAGGAGGCGATCGTCGCCTACGGCACCTCGGCCTCGGCGAGCCGGATCGTGGCGGGCGAGAGGCCGGGCCACGTGGCGCTGGAGCGCGCGCTCGCCGCCCATTACGGGACCGAGGCCTGCATCGCGATGGTGAGCGGCCACGCCACCAACGTGGCGACGATCGCGGCGCTGATGGAGGCGGGGGACGTGATCTATCACGACGCCCTGATCCACAACAGCGTGGTCACGGGCGCGCAGCTCTCGGGCGCGCAGCGCCGCAGCTTCGCCCATAACGACCTCGGCGCCCTCGAATCGCTGCTGCACGCGACGCGCCACGAGCACCGCCGGGCGCTGATCGTGATCGAGGGCCTCTACAGCATGGACGGGGACGCCCCCGACCTCGCCGGCGTCGTGGCCCTCAAGGAGCGCTACGGCTGCTGGCTGATGGTGGACGACGCCCACGGCCTCGGGGTGCTCGGGCGCGAGGGGCACGGCCTGCACGAGCATTGCGGCGTCGACCCGCGCGCCGTCGACATCTGGATGGGCACGCTGTCGAAGACCCTCTCGTCCTGCGGCGGCTACGTCGCGGGCTGCGCGGCTCTGGTCGAGTATCTCAAGTGCACGGCGGGCGGCTTCGTCTACTCGGTGGGCATGTCCCCGCCGCTGGCCGCCGCCGCCACGGCGGCGCTCGCGGTGATGCGCCGCGAGCCCGAGCGGGTCGAGCGGCTGCGCCGCAACGGCAACCTGTTCGTCGCCGAGGCCCGCGCCCGCGGCCTCGACACCGGCCTGAGCCTCGGCCTCGCGGTGGTGCCGGTGATCATCGGCGACTCGCTCCGGGCCGTGACCCTCTCCGACCGGCTGTTCAAGCGCGGCATCAACGTGCAGCCGATCATCCACCCGGCGGTGCCGGAGCGCTCCTCGCGCCTGCGCTTCTTCATGACCTCCGAGCACAAGGCGGAGCAGATCCGCACCACCGTGGCGGCGCTGGCCGAGGAGGTGGAGGAACTCAACCGCGGCGGCTCGCTGGTCGAGCGGCTGATGGCGCGGCGCAGCTGACGATTCCGCGCGCGGACGGACGTCGATCCTGCCGCCCACCGCATCGGCTCCGACGTCGCGACGCCGGGACCGCGCGCGGGCGGCTCAGCCCCGCAGCGACAGGCTCAGCGCCTCCGACAGGTCTCTTCCGTCGACGAGGCGGCGTCCGCGCCGCTTGAGCGCGCCGAGCTGCGCGCGGGTCGGGAAGCCGCAATAGGGTTCGCGCGCCAGCGGCCGGCCCTCCGGCAGCCGCCCCTCCGCCCGCACCCGCGCCAGCACGGCCTCGACCAGCGGGCGACCGGCCTCGTGCAGCCGCATGGCCGCGCGCGAGGCCGTCACGTCGGCCGGCAGCGCCACCGCCTCCTGCGCGAACAGGGCCCCGGTGTCGATCTCGGGATCGAGCCGGTGCACGCTCACCCCGAAGGCGGGCGTCTCGTCGAGGAGCGCGTGCAGGGTCGGGACCGGCCCGCGGTGGCGCGGCAGCAGCGAGGGGTGGAGGTTGAGGCCGCCGAGCGGCACCGCCGCGAGGGTCGCGGCATCGAAGATCTGGTCGAAATGGTAGGACAGGATCAGGTCGGCGCGGTACTCGCGGAGCAGGGCCCGCGTCTGCGGCCCGTTGACGTCCGCGATGGTGGCGTGCGGCAGGCCGAGGCGGCCGCACAGGGTCGACAGCGGCGTGGCCTCGGGCACGTCCCGTGTGCCGGCGAGGCGCTGCGTCGCCGGGGCGAGGCCCCGGGCGAGGTCGGGCAGGCCGAAATTCACCGCGAGATAGGGCAGGAAGCCCGGCCCCGAGCGCGCGAGGTGGCGGCGCACCTGGCCCATCAGCCCGCCGGTGCTCGGCCGTTCCGCGTCGGACAGGCCCACGAAGGCGATCTCGTGCGCGTGGTCGGCCACGAAGCGGCGCACCGCGCGGGCGTTGGGCAGGGCTTCGAGGGCGAACAGGGCGATGCGCATCCGCCCGCTACCGGCTCTCGCGGATCTTGAAGCTGAAGCCCCGCATGCCGAGGCGGCGCAGGCTCTCCGGGAGCAGCGCGGCGCCCCGGGCGGCGGCCGCGAGCGCAGCCGGGAAGGCGATCACCCCCTCGTCGCGGGCAAGACCCTTGGCGATGCGCCGGGCCGCCGCCTCCGCGCTCATCTCCAGCGGGCGCCAGCCCTGGTAGTTGCCCCCCATCGCGGTCTTCACGTAGCCCGGGCAGACCACGTTGACGCGCACCCCCCGCGGCGCGAGCTTCTCGCGCAGCGCGAGCCCATGGGCGAGGAGCGCCGCCTTGGTGCCGCTGTAGGCCGGGGCGTCCGGCAGGGGCGCGATGGCGGCGAGCGAGGAGATCAGCGCCACCTGGCCCCGCCCCGCCGCCTGCATCAGGCTCAAGCAGGGCAAGGCCACGTTGAGCGCGCCGAGGAGGTTCGTCTCCACCACCGCGAAGGCCGTGTCGGCCGTCTCGACCTCGCCCTGGGCGTGGCCCCCGTTCATCCCCGCATTGGCGATGGCGAGGTCGAGCCCACGCCCGGCCACCGCCTCGTCGATCCAGGCCCGCACCCCCGCCCGGTCGCGCACGTCGAGGGCGCGGGCGAGCACGGTGGCGCCGCGACGCCGGCAGCTCTCCGCCACCGCCTCCAGGCGCTCGGGTCCCCGGGCGTTGAGCACCAGCGTGGTGCCGGGCGCCGCGTAATGCTCCGCCAGGGCGGCGCCGATCCCGCTCGACGCACCGGTGATCAGGATGACGGGCATGCGGCGGGCTCCTCGGTGCGGGCGGGACGCCGCGCGCCCGGCTATAGCTCTCCCGCACACGCGCCGGAAGCGTGCATGCTTGACGCCGCCGAGGCGATGTGGAACGGCCGCTATCCCGCGCCGCGTTGCCGGCTGCGTGACGCGAGCGACGGATGGAAGGCGGCAAGCTCAAGCGGTTCTGGCCCCGGACGGCATCCGAGGGAGAGGTGCCGAATCCGAACCGCTCGCGGCGGCTGGGCAGCGATCCCACCTCCCGGCGCGTGCGCCTCACCGACCGGTGGGACGACGGCTTCCTGCGCATCCCGGGTGCCCCGGCCGCGCGGGGCCTCAGCTACATCGTCGACGGGCTCGGCATCTACTACGACGCCACCGCGCCGAGCGAACTCGAGATCATGCTCGAAGAGGGCGGCTGGGAAACCGGGGAGATCCTGGT
Source organism: Methylobacterium isbiliense (assembly GCF_022179325.1). Lineage (GTDB taxonomy): Bacteria > Pseudomonadota > Alphaproteobacteria > Rhizobiales > Beijerinckiaceae > Methylobacterium > Methylobacterium isbiliense. Next base: position 12,058 of record NZ_BPQQ01000050.1, read on the forward strand.
CCGCGCGAAGCGGGCCGCCGCGTCCCTGCGCCGGCTCGACCTCAGCCTCGACAACGATCCCCGGCGCCTCTCCTTCGCGCAGGCCCTGGAGCGGGCGGGTCCCGGGTCCGGCCAACGGCCTCCCGGTCAAGCCGGCCGTGTCGTCATCGTCGATCAGCCGCGCGGCGACCCCACGGTCGGCTTCGGGCTCGCCGGCGCGGCGAGCTTCACCACCATGCTGAACGCCGCGGCCGCCGAGCATCCGCGGGCCGAGCGCGTGGTGGTGATGGATCCCGCCGCGCCGCTCGGCGCGACGGGCCATCTCACGGCGGCCGACGCGGCGCGGACCGGGGCGCGGCTGGTGGCGGATCCGGTCGGCGCGTGGTCGCTGGTGGACGGATGCGACCGGCTCTACACGGTCACGAGCCATGTCGGCTTCGAGGCCGCGCTCGCCGGGCGGCCGGTCACCTGTTTCGGGATGCCCTTCTACGCCGGCTGGGGCTTCAGCGACGACCGTCTCCATCTCGCGCGCCGCTCGCGCCGCCGCCGGCCCGACGAGGTCTTCGCCGCCGCCTACATCGTCTGCTCGCGCTACTTCGACCCCTATGGCGGCGAGGCGTGCCGGCTGGAGGACGCCCTCGACATCCTGGCGCTCGTCACCGCGCGCCGGCGCGAGAACGCCGCCCGCACCCTCTGCCTCGGCTTCTCGTCGTGGAAGCGGCGCTGGGTGATCGAGACCCTCTCCTCTCCCGGCAACACGCCCGCGATCCCCCGCGCCAAGGACCGGGTGGAGGCTGCCGACCTCGACGGCATCGACCGGGTGATCGCCTGGGCGAGCCGGGCGCCCGAGGGCACCGAGGAGGCCTGCCGGGCGGCGGGAGTGCCGCTCCTGCGCATGGAGGACGGGTTCCTGCGCTCGATCGGGCTCGGGGTCGCCCTGCGCCCCGGCGCCTCGCACGTCCTCGACGCGACGGGCGTCTACTACGACCCGACCGCGCCGAGCGATCTCGAAATCCTGCTGGAGACGGCCGCGTTCGACGAGGCCCTGCTCGCCCGCGCCGCGCGGCTGCGCGAGGCGATCGTCAAGGCCCGGGTCAGCAAGTACAATGTCGGCGGGGCGCCGGTGCCGCCGATGCCGCGGCCCGGCCCGGTGGTGCTGGTGGCCGGCCAGGTCGAGAATGACGCCTCGATCCGTCTCGGCACGGTCGGCGTGCGCACCAATGCCGGTCTCCTGCGTCTCGCCCGCGAGCGGCACCCCGACGCCGTCATCGCCTTCAAGCCTCACCCCGACGTCGAGGCCGGCCTGCGCCCCGGCTGGGTGCCGCCGGAGGAGCTGAAGGCGCATGCCGACGTGGTCCTGCGGGACGTCTCGGCGGCCGATGCCATCGACGCCGCCGACCGGATCGAGACCTTGACCTCGCTGATCGGCTTCGAGGCCCTGCTGCGCGGCAAGCCGGTCACCACGCACGGCCTGCCCTTCTATGCCGGCTGGGGGCTGACCGAGAGCCCGCCCTCCCCGCGCCGCACCCGCCGGCTCGGGCTCGACGAGCTGGTGGCGGGCGCGCTCATCGCTTATCCGCGCTACGTCGACCCGCGCACCGGCCTGCCCTGCCCGCCCGAAGTGCTGGTGCGCCGCCTCGGCGAGGGCGACCCGGCGCTGAACCGCCGGGAACTCACCGCGGAGGCGGTGATGAAGCAGGTCTGGTCGACGATCTGGCGCCGGTTGCTGCGGCGCTGACCCGCCGCCGGATCCCGTCGGAGTCGCATCCGCCTTCCGAGCCTCGATCGCGCTCGTCGCGATGCCGTCACGGTCGAGCGGAGGGGCTGCGGCTGTACACCGGTCCGTCTCCGTCTAGACTGGTCCGGCGGGCACGGCGATGAACGACCGTGCCTCGCCGGGAGGACCTGACGATGCGCCTGCGCCTGCACGCGGCTGCGGCCGTGACGGCAACGACCCTGTTCGCCCTGCCCGTCCGGGCCGAGATCGCCGTCTCGGCCAATGACGGCCACACCCTGCTGACGGATGCGGGCGTCCAGGTCGCCGCGCCCGCACCGGCCGAGGACAGTGTCACGATCCTCGATCTGTCGGCCGATCCGCCGAAGGTGCTCGGTGAGGTGAAGGCGCCCGCCAGCGTGGTCGGGCCGCCGCAATCCGTGGCGATCGCCCCCGACGAGAGTTTCGCCCTCGTCACCAGCGCCACCCGCATCGACCCCAACGATGCCGGCAAGCTCGTGCCGGACGACCGCCTCAGCGTGATCGACCTCACCAGCACGCCGCCGCGCGTCTCGGCGACCCTGCGGGCCGGCAAGGGCGCCGCGGGCGTCTCGATCGACCGCACGGGCAAGCTGGCGCTGGTGGCCAACCGGGCGGAGGGCACGCTCTCGGTCTTCACGATCAACGGGCGCGAGCTCACGCCGGCCGGCAAGGTCGAGCTCGGCAACGAGAAGGCGGGACCGAGCCACGTGGTCTTCACCCGCGACGGCCGCGAGGCCCTGGTGACGCGGGACGGCGACAGCAAGGTCTCGGTGCTCAGCATCGACGGCAGCACCGTCGCGTATGCCAAGCGGGATCTCACGGCGGGGGTGCGCCCCTACGGGATCGAGATCACGCCCTCCGGCGATCTCGCGCTCGTGGCCAATGTGGGCACGTCGAGCGGCGACCACGACACCGTCAGCGTGATCGACCTGCGGGCCAAGCCCTCGCGGGTCGTCAACACGGTGACGGTCGGCCCGACGCCGGAGGGCATCCGCCTGTCGCCCGACGGGCGCCACGTCGCCCTGGTGGTGGAGAACGGCAGCAACCTCGCCAAGACCTCGCCGTTCTTCGGCGACAAGGGCCTGCTGCGCGTCTACGCGCTGTCGGGCAGCGACCTGCGGAAGGTGGCGGAGGCGCCGATCGGCCGCTGGTGTCAGGGCGCGGTCTGGACCAGGGACGGCCGCAGCGTCCTCGTCCAGTGCATGATCGACCGCCGCATCGAGCGCTTCCGCTTCGACGGCGGCACGCTCACGCCGCAGGAGCCGGTGGCGCTCAGTGGCGGCGGGGCGGGCTTCCGCACGCGCGAGCCATGAGCCTCATGCGCTGATGCGGCGGCCGCCGGGACGCCCAGGCGGCGGAATCGGGTTCCGACCGGATCGGCCTACGGGCCGATCCGGTCGGCCGAGGGGCGCCGCTCAGGCGTTCTGCATCGCCTCGATGGCGCCCAGCGCCGGCTGGGCCTCGGGCGCCTCGCGGCGGCGGGCGGCGCGGGAGCGCACGTCGAGCCATGCGTCGTTGGCGAGGTCGAGGCGGGCGGCGGCGGCCTCCACGGCGGCGGCGAGGCCCTCGGGGGCGTAGTACACGCCGCGGATCTGGATGTTGGCGACCACGGCCTTGACGAAGGCGTTCCAGAGGTCCGCCCGGGGCGGCTGCGCCTCGGTCCAGAACCGGTCGAGGGAGCCCTGGTAGGTCAGCCCGTCCACGTCGTAGACGGCGGCCCCGAGGGTCATGATCGGCTTGCCGGCCCGCATCGCCCACATGCCGACGGTGCTGTTGACCGTCACCACGCCCTGCGACCCTTCCAGCATCGGCGCGAGGTTGCCGCCGTCCACGTAGTCGACGCGGTCGGCGACGTTCCACTTCTGCGCCGAGCGGCGCACGATCCGCCGCCAGTTGCGGATGTTGGGGTCGAGCGGGTGGACCTTGACGAGGAGGCGCGAGCCCGCCGGGGCATGGGCCGCGAAGGAGCGCAGCACCGTGTGGATCGGCGTCTTGAGGTCGAAGAACGGCGAATAGGCGCGCAGCTGGAAATCGTTCTCCATCTGCAGCGGCATGACGTAGTACGGCGTGCCGGCCTCGCGCAGGGACCGGACCAGCGCGTCCCCCTTCGGCCCGGTGCGCCGCGCCGTCAGCATGTGCAGGCCGGTGCCGAGATAGACCAGGGCCGGGTGATGCACCTGGTGCGAGCGGTAGCCGGGATAGAGCCACCAGAGCCAGTTGCTCATCAGGTGGTAGGCCATGTCCCAGACGACCTGGGTCAGGAAGCTGTCCCGGTAGCGCGGCGCGAGGTCGGGCTCGGGCGCGGTGCGGGCGAGGTCGAGGACGGCCTGCGGATCGCGGGGGAAGCAGGAATCCCCCGACATGCCGTCGCGCTCGAAGGTGATCCAGTCCGGCCGCAGGTAGCCGAAATCCGTCACCGTGACGTTCAGGTCCCGGGCCTTGGCCACCGCGATGGCGACCTTGTGGTAGAAGCGCTGCTCGCCCAGCAGCACGAGGTCGGTCACGCCCTCGCGGTCGATCAGGTCGGCGACGAAGGCCGGCCATTTCTCGCGCGAGCCGCGGAAGTTGATGCCGCCCGGGCGGCGCCAGAACAGCCAATCCCCGAAGCACAGGTTCACGCGCAGGCAGCGGTGCCCACGGGCTTCGAGCGCGCTGGCGATGTCGGCGAAGAACGGCGAGATGGGACCCTGCAGGAAGAGGAAGACCTGGCGGCTGGTCCGGCCCGGGGAGACGGCGCCGGCGTGTCTCGCAGGATCATCTCTCACGGGCACACCTCGGAACTGGTTGCGGGCGACGGGCGGGCGGTCCCGGCGTCGGGCCGGAGGGTTACGGACCGGTCGCGCCGGAGCAATGGCGGAAATGCAACAATCACCGGAATTCACCGGTCGCCGGGTCGGCCCGGTGCCCGGAGGCCGGTGGGCCGGCGCGGCGCATCGATGCGCCGCGGCACAGGAACGCGCCAAACGCGGCAGGAACAAGGAAAGACCATGAATTCCTGACGGTTTCCGCGGAATCGGGCCGCCGGACCGGGGCGGCGCCCTCCCCGTCACAGTGGCGACGCATTCCCGGGCGAGGAAGCGCGGCCTTGGGACGCGCCAACCAAGCTCCCGCCGCCTCCCGGGCCTGTGGATACGGTGCAACACCGGACGCTCGGCCGCGCCCGAACCGTCTGTTCAATCGCGTGCGGCGAGACTGACTGCTAAGTTGTGCGCGGCCGGGGCGGGGCCGAATCCCGCGGCCGGCCGGGCCGCAAAGGCGCCGTCCGGCGCCGTCCGGCGCCTCCGGGCGGTCGCGCGGTCCGGCGGCCCCTTCGAGACGATCGTGTGACCGGGCGCAGGCTCCCTGCCGGGGAGCCTCTGCCCGGCAAGGTGAGATGCCCGCGTCCGACCCGTCGGGGCGCGCAGGCCGCGTGTGGAGGTCATGTATGGTGCGCGTCGGTACGCTCGCAGCCCTGGCGGCCAGTCTGCTCTCGGGCTGCAGCTTCCTGCCCGCCGCCGGACCCACGGCCAGCGCGGTGGCGGACGGGGCCGGCATCGCCACCGACCAGGGCCTGTTTGCCCGCTACGAGATCATCGACGTCGACCCCGCGGTGGTCGAGGGCCTGCGCGGGCGCCCGCTCGACAGCCTGCTCGCCTCCTTCGGCGACCGCCGGCCCTCGCTGCAGCCGCTGATCGGCATCGGCGATGCCGTGTCGGTGACGATCTGGGAGGCGGGCACAGGCGGCCTGTTCTCCGGCCCGGTGATCGCCGACCGCTTTTCGTCGGGCTCGAAATCCTCCACCATCCCCGAGCAGATCGTCGGGCGCGACGGGGCGATCTCAGTGCCCTACGCCGGCCGGATCCAGGTGGCGGGCAAGCGCGTGCAGGACGTGCAGGCGCAGATCGAGCAGGAACTCGCCGGCAAGGCGATCCAGCCGCAGGTGCTCGTCACCGTGACCTCGCCGCTGAGCTCCAGCGTCACGGTGGTGGGCGAGGCCGCGAGCGCGGGGGCCGCACGCCTCGCCTCCCTGCGGGGCGGGCCGGCCTCGTCGATCGGCGGCGGGCGGGTCCCGCTCACCGAGAAGGGCGACCGCCTGCTCGACGTGCTGGCGGCGGCCGGCGGCGTCTCGGCCGCGGTGAACGAGACCTTCGTGCGGCTCTCGCGCGGGCCGACCACCGTCACGGTGCCGCTGATCACCGTGGTGTCGAACCCGCGCGAGAACATCTACCTGCGCCCGGGCGATACCGTCACGCTGGTGCGCGACCCCCAGACCTTCCTGGCGATCGGTGCGCTGGGGGCCCAGGCCGAGATCCCGTTCAGCGCCGACGGCATCACCGCCGCGCAGGCGCTCAGCAAGGCGCGCGGCCTCTCCGACTTCCAGGCCGACCCGGCGGGCGTGTTCATCTTCCGCTTCGAGCCGTCCACGGTGGTGCGCCGCCTGCGGCCGGCCAGCCCCCTGCTCGGCACGCCGCAGGTGCCGGTGGTCTACCGCTTCAACCTGCGCGACCCGAACAGCCTGTTCGTCACCCAGGCGTTCCGGATGCGCAACCGCGACCTCGTCTACGTGTCGAACGCGCCCTTCACCGAGGTTCAGAAGGTCCTCGGCGTGTTCTCCACCGTCACCGCCCCGGTCGCGGCCGGCGCCTCGATCTACTCGGTCACGCGCTGAGCCTGCTTCGCCGCATTGCCAGCGGTCCGGCGGCGCCGATGCGGCGGCGCCGGACGGGCCGTGCTACGGGGGCGCGACCACCCGCACCGGTGCCCCGCGGCGCCATGCGGCGATCGCCTCGACGGTGTCCTCGTAGAACATCCGGTAGGTGGCCTGCGTGACGTAGCCGAGATGCGGCGTGAGCACCGCGTTGGGCAATGCGCGCAGCGGGTGGTCCGGGGGCAGCGGCTCGTGGTCGTAGACGTCGAGGCCCGCCGCCGCGAGGCGACCGCCCCGCAGGGCGTCGATCAGCGCCGCCTCGTCGACGAGCGGCCCGCGGGAGGTGTTGATCAGGATCGCCTCGGGCCGCATCAGGCCGAGTTCGGCCGCCCTGACGAGGCCGCGTGTGGCGGGCGACAGCACCATGTGGAGGCTCAGCACGTCGGAGGCCCGGAACAGCGCCTCGCGCGTCACCAGCGCGGCCCCGCCGGCCTGCGCGCGCTCCGGGGTCAGGTTCGGGCTCCAAGCGATCGGCACCATGCCGAAGGCCGCGCCGATCGCCGCCATGCGGCTGCCGATGCGCCCCAGACCGAGGAGACCGAGCGTGCGCCCGTTCAGCACCGTGCCGATCGTCTCCTGCCAGCGCCCCTCGCGCATGGCGGCGAATTCCCGCGGCAGGTGCCGCGCACAGGCGAGGATCAGCGCGAAGGCGAGCTCCGCCGTGGCGATGCTGCCCTCGCCCGCGCGGGTGTGGCAGGCGGTGATGCCGGCCCGCGCGAGCGCCTCGAAGGCGATGGAATGCGTGCGCGCGCCGGTGAACACCACGAGCCGCAGGTTCGGCAGTGCCGCGATCAGCCCGGCGGGCAGCGGCATGCGCTCGCGCATCAGGCACAGCACCGTATAGGGCGCGAGGCGTTCGGCCGCCTCGTCGGGCGGGACCGGCCGGTCGAGGAAGTCGACCGCGACCCCGGGGCCGAGGGCCGCCCAGTCGGCGAGCCCCGCGGCGGCCCGCTGGTAATCGTCGAGCACCGCGACCCGGATCGGCTCGTCTCCCGGCATGCGCTTCCTCCCGTCCTGTCACGCTCTTCATAGGGGGGCGCCTCCAGTGCGGTCCAGCCGTGGCAGCGACTGTGCTAAGCAGGCGGCGCAGACGCATCCGACGGGCGTCCGCCACGCGCGTCCGGCGAGAGCCTGCCGCGGCGGCGGAGCGAACGTGGCGATACGGACTTGCGCCCGACGCGACGCCGCGGACAGGATGGCCGGGGCCGTGCTATGCGGCCGCCGGCCGGGGTCGGTGCGGAGGACGGGTTTGGTGGGTGAGCATGCGGGAGCGGCGGTGATGACGGTGCGGCGGGCGTCACGGGGACGCGCGGCACGGCTCGGCCTCGCCGTCCTGCTCTGCGCCGTCGGCGCGGCCGCAGCGCCGGCCCGGGCCGACGTGATCATCGGCGTGGCGGTGCCGCGCACCGGGCCGGTGGCGGGCATCGGCGAGCAGGTGCTTCAGGGCGTGCAGGCGGCGGCGCGGGACGCCAATGCCCGCGGCGGTATCGCGGGCGAGCCGATCGTGCTCAGCGTGCAGGACGACGGCTGCGACCCGGGCCAGGCGGTCGAGGTCGCCGAGCGCTTCATGCAGGCGCAGGTGCGGCTCATCGTCGGCCACGTCTGCTCCAGCGCCTCGCTCGCCGCCTCGGACGTCTACGCCGCCAACGGCGCGGTGATGATCAGCCCGGCCTCGAATGCCGCCCGCCTCACCGACCGCGGCCTGCCCACCATCTTCCGGGTGTCGGGCCGGGAGGACGACCAGGGCCGGCTCTCGGCGACCATCCTGGCCGAGCGCTTCCGCGACAAGAAGATCGCCATCCTGTCGGACGACACGCCGCTCTCGCGCAGCCTCGCCGACTCGACCAAGGCCAACCTGAACAAGATCGGCCAGAACGAGGCGCTGTTCGCCACCATCGTGCCCGGCCAGACCGACGACGCGGCGCTGATCAAGCGGCTGCAGGCCGCCGGCATCGAGGTGGTGTATTACGGCGGCCATTACCAGGAGATGGGGCGCCTCGTGCGCACCGCCGCCGAGCAGGGCTACCGCCCGCAATGGTTCGGCACCTCAGGCATCGCCACCAAGGAGTTCGGCGCGCTGGCCGGGCCGGCCAGCAACGGCGTGCTGATGACCTTCAACCCGGACCTGCGCCGCAAGCCCGAGGCGGCCGCGGCCGTCAAGGCGTTCCAGGCCGAGGGCGTGGATCCGGGCGGCTTCACCCTCTACGGCTACGCCGCCCTGCAGGCCCTGGTGGAGGCCGGCAACTTCGCCAAGTCCACCGACCCGAAGACGGTGGCCGAGACCCTGCACGCGGAGCGGTTCAACCTCGTGCTCGGCAATGTCGGGTTCGACCAGAAGGGTGACGTCACCGCCCCGGGCTACGTCCTCTACGTCTGGCGCGACGGCGCCTTCACGTACGCCAATTGACCGACACGGCCGAGAGGCCGAAAGACCTTTTCTACGCCAGGGGCTTGGCGTGATTCGCTGATCCTGCGCGCGAGAATGGGGCACTCGCGTGAAGATCCTCGCGCGCAGGATCAGAGGTTGCGCGCACTACCCTGATCCCGCTGCGGTCTTCGCCTCAGGCGCGAAGGCGCGCCTCGGTGGCGGCGATGAGCGTGCACAGCGCGATCACCTCGGCGGCGGCCTCGACCTCCGCGAGGCTCGGATAGGACGGTGCGAGGCGCAGCATGCGGTCGTCGGGGTCGCGGCCGTACGGGTGCGTGGCGCCGGCCGGCGTCATCGCGAGGCCGCAGCCGGCGGCGAGCTCCACCACCCGGGTGGCGCAGCCATCCGGCACCTCCAGCAGGATGAAGTAGCCTCCCTCGGGCGTCGTCCAGCGGGCCGCGCCCGAGCCGCCGAGCACCCGCTCCAGCGTGTCGGTGACGGCCTTGAACTTCGGGGCCAGCAGGCGGCGGTGGCCCTCCATCAGCCGCTCCAGCGCGTTCGCCTCGCGCAGGAAGCGGACGTGGCGCAGCTGGTTGAGCTTGTCCGGTCCGATGCTGCGCTTGCCCGCATGGCCGAGATACCAGCGCAGGTTCTCGGGCGAGGCGGCCAGGAAGGCGAGCCCCGCCCCCGCGAGCGTCACCTTCGAGGTCGACGCGAACACGATCGGCCGGTCCGGCCGGCCGGCCGCCGCGGCGGCCTCCAGCACGTTGCGCAGGTTCGGCCGGCGCTCGGTGAGATGGTGGAGCGCGTAGGCGTTGTCCCAGAACAGCCGGAAGTCGGGCGCGCCGGCCTCCATCCGGGCGAGCCGCTCCACGGTCTCGTCCGCGTAGGTCTCCCCGCCGGGATTGGAGTATTGCGGCACGCACCACATTCCCTTCACCCGCGGATCGCGCACGCGCTCCTCGACCACCGCCATGTCGGGGCCGGTGGGCGTCATCGGCACCGCCTCCATGACGAGGCCGTAGGTCTCGCAGAGGGCGAAGTGGCGGTCGTAGCCCGGGACCGGGCAGAGGAAGCGGATCTCCGGCTCGCGCGACCACGGCCGCTCGCCGCCCGGCACACCCTTCAGGAGCGCGTAGACGAGGCAATCGTGCATGAGCGCCAGGCTCGAATTGTTGCCGACCGCGATCTGCTCCGGCGGCGCCCCGAGCACGCCGGAGAACAGCGCACGCACCTCCGCGAGTCCCTGCACGCCGCCGTAATTGCGCGCGTCCTCCCCCGCCTCGGTGAGGTGGTCGCGGTTGCCGGGGAGCGTCAGCAGACCTTCCGAGAGGTCGAGCTGCTCGGGGGACGGCTTGCCGCGGGTCATGTCGAGCTTGAGCCCGCGGCTCTGGAGGCTGGCGTAGCGGGCCTGCAGCTCCGCGAGCGTGCTGCGCAGGAGGTCGGGCGTCTGGTCGGCGAGCGGGGGCATGGGATCAGGTCCGGGAGCTCGGCGCCAGCCTCGCGCAGCCGGAACGCAGGGTCCAGCCGGAGGGGCGCACGGCACATGAAAAAGGCGGCCCCGGGGGACCGCCTTCGTGGGTGGGATGGGAGGGAGCCGTCAGGCCGCCTCGTCCGTCTCGGCGGCCTGCGTCGGGCCCGAATCCTTGCCGCGCGCATCCACGTCGCGGTCCACGAACTCGATCACCGCCATCGGGGCGTTGTCGCCGTAGCGGAAGCCCGCCTTCATGATGCGGCAATAGCCGCCGGGGCGGCCCTGGTAGCGCGGCCCGAGCACGTCGAACAGCTTCCGGACCATCGCCTCGTCGCGGATCTGGGCGATGGCCTGGCGGCGGGCGTGCAGGTCGCCGCGCTTGCCGAGCGTGATCAGCTTCTCGACCACCGGACGCAGGTCCTTGGCCTTGGGCAGCGTGGTGACGATCTGCTCGTGCTTGATCAGCGCCGCCGACATGTTGGCGAACATCGCCTTGCGGTGCTCGACCGTGCGGTTGAAGCGGCGACCGCGGAATCCGTGACGCATGGCTGTCTCCTTTGATTCTCGGCCGCCGTGCCACGGGCCGGCCGGTGTTGATTGGCGAATGGCGAAGAGCGAGTAGAGGGATGCGGAGAGGGCGCGCCAGCCGGAACGCCCCTGTTCGCTACTCCCTACCCGCTCCTCGCCCTCAGTAGTGCTCCTCGAAGCGCTTGGCGAGATCCTCGATGTTCTCCGGCGGCCAGCCGGGGACGTCCATGCCGAGGTGCAGGCCCATGGCGGCGAGCACCTCCTTGATCTCGTTGAGCGACTTGCGGCCGAAGTTCGGCGTGCGCAGCATCTCGGCTTCCGTCTTCTGAATGAGGTCGCCGATATACACGATGTTGTCGTTCTTCAGGCAGTTCGCCGAGCGGACCGACAGCTCCAGCTCGTCCACCTTCTTGAGCAGGGCCGGGTTGAAGGGGAGCTGCGGCGCGAGCGGCGCGGCCTCCTCCTTGCGGGGCTCCTCGAAGTTCACGAAGATCTGCAGCTGATCCTGGATGATGCGGGCCGCGTAGGCGAGCGCATCCTCGGGCGAGACCGCACCGTTGGTCTCGACCGTCATGGTCAGCTTGTCCTTGTCGAGATCCTGGCCCTCGCGGGTGTTCTCGATGCGGTAGGACACCTTGGTGACGGGCGAGAACAGGGCGTCGACCGGGATCAGGCCGATCGGCGCGTCCTCGGGCCGGTTGCGGTCGGCCGGGACGTAGCCCTTGCCGGTCGCCACCGTGAACTCCATGCGGATCTCCGCCCCCTCGTCGAGGGTGCAGAGCACGAGATCCGGGTTCAGGATCTGGATATCGCCGATCGTGCCGATGTCGCCCGCCGTGACCGTGCCGGGGCCGGTCTTGCGCAGGGTCATGCGCTTGGGCGCGTCGCTGTTCGAGCGGATCGCGATGGTCTTGATGTTGAGGACGATGTCCGTGACGTCCTCGCGCACGCCCGGGATCGACGAGAACTCGTGCAGCACGCCGTCGATGTGCACGGAGGTGACCGCCGCGCCCTGGAGCGAGGACAGGAGCACGCGGCGCAGCGCGTTGCCGAGCGTCGTACCGAAGCCGCGCTCCAGCGGCTCGGCCACCACGGTGGCGACGCGCTTGGGGTCGTGCCCCGGGACGACGTCGAGCTTGTTCGGCTTGATCAGCTCTTGCCAGTTCTTCTGAATCACCACGGTGACACCTCTCGTCGGCCTGACCAGGCAGGAGGCCGCGTCCGGCCCTGCCCTCGCCTCGTCCTGATGGTCTCGGGTACCCGGGGAAAGCGGATGCGGTCAGGACCCCGCCTCGTCACGCTTGCCCTGCCGGTCAACGGAGAAGCCCAGCGTCCTTCCCAGGACGCCGGGCGCTCCTTCGATCCTCCCGCCGGTGCGGCCTCGCGCCCGGCAGGCCGGCTTCGGATCAGACGCGGCGGCGCTTGCGCGGCCGGCAGCCGTTGTGCGGGATCGGGGTGACGTCGCGGATTGACGTCACGGTGAAGCCCGCGGCCTGCAGCGCGCGCAGGGCCGATTCGCGGCCCGAGCCCGGGCCCGACACCTCGACCTCGAGGGTGCGCATGCCGTGCTCGGCGGCCTTGCGGCCCGCATCCTCGGCCGCGACCTGGGCGGCGTAGGGGGTCGACTTGCGCGAGCCCTTGAAGCCCATCGCGCCGGCCGACGACCACGAGATCGTGTTGCCCTGCGCGTCCGTGATGGTGATCATCGTGTTGTTGAACGAGGCGTTCACGTGGGCGACGCCGGACACGATGTTCTTGCGCTCGCGACGGCGGATGCGGGTTGCTTCCTTGGCCATAATCTCTTTCGATCCTTCAGGCGCGCCCGTGGTGCCAGGCGCTCGGGACGGTGTGCTGGAGGAGGCGGCGCGCGGCGGCCGCCGGGCGGACCGGGGGCGAGGACGTCCCGGGTCCGGATGGTCGCTGCCGGCTTACTTCTTCTTGCCGGCGATCGGCTTCGCCTTGCCCTTGCGGGTGCGGGCGTTGGTGTGGGTGCGCTGGCCGCGCACCGGCAGGCCGCGGCGGTGGCGCAGGCCGCGGTAGCAGCCGAGATCCATCAGGCGCTTGATGTTCATCGCGACTTCGCGGCGCAGATCGCCTTCCACGATGTAGTCGCGGTCGATGGTCTCGCGGATCTGCAGCACCTCGGCGTCGGTGAGCTGGTTCACGCGGCGCTCGGCCGGGATCCCGACCTTGGTGGTGATCTCCTCGGCCTTCTTCGAACCGATGCCGTGGATGTACTGCAGCGCGATGACGACGCGCTTGTTGGTCGGGATGTTGACGCCAGCGATACGGGCCACGTGTGCTCTCCATGGGCGCCCGGGCTGGCGGAGCCTGCGCAGGCGCGAAGTCGTGAGGGGTGTCGCGCGTCCGGTGGAGTCCGGCCCCTGCGCGCCGTCCCGACGGCAAATCGGCCCGGAGCGGCCTTGCAACAGGCACGCCGGGCCGTCCGGGTCTGAACGAAGGAGGGCGGACTAGCGCGGACGTGCGGCCTTGTCAACCGGCGGGTCCGGCGCGGCCTCACGCCGAGACCGGCTGCAGGCCGCGCAGGAGCGTCTCGATCTCTCCCGTCACCGCGTCGATCGGCGCCATGCCGTCGACCGTGCGCAGCAGGCCGGTGCCGGCATAGTGCGCCGAGAGCGGCGCGGTCTGCCGGCGATAGGCGTCGAGCCGGGTCTTGAACACCTCGGGGGTGTCGTCCTTGCGCACCGCCTCGCCGCGCGCCTCGGTCTCCGCAGCGCGCTTCGCGATGCGGCCGACGAGCGCGTCCTCGTCCACCTTGAACTCGACCACGGCGTCAAGGCGCAGGCCCTTGGCGGCGAGCATCTCGTCGAGGGCGACCGCCTGCGCCACGGTGCGCGGGAAGCCGTCGAGGATGAAGCCGCGCTTGGCGTCGGGCTCCTCGATGCGGTCCGCCACGATGCCGACCACCACCTCGTCGGGAACGAGCGCGCCGCTCTCCATCAGGCTCTTGGCCTTGAGCCCCACCGGCGTGCCGGCCGCCACGGCCGCGCGCAGCATGTCGCCCGTCGAGAGCTGCGGGATCCCGAACCGCTCGACGATCCGCGTCGATTGCGTGCCCTTCCCGGCACCCGGCGGGCCGAGGAGTATGATCCGCATAACCTGTCTCTCCCTTGGGCGCCCGGGACGGCGACGGCGTCCGCCCGGGGCCTCGTTCTAGAGCATGGCCGCCGGCCGACGGAACCAGACCACGTGCCAAAGCCCGGGCGCGCCGACGGCCCGCCCGCGGCCGATGATGCGGGAACGGGCGGATCGGCGAAACCCGTCCCGCGCCCCGACTATGGGCTAACGCCGCCGGGCGCCGCGCAGCTTCGCCTTCTTCACCAAGCCCTCGTACTGGTGCGCCAGCAGGTGGCCGTGGACCTGGGCCACCGTGTCCATCGTCACCGAGACGACGATCAGCAGCGAGGTGCCGCCGAAGTAGAACGGCAGCGAGGCGTAGGAGACCAGGATCTCGGGGATCAGGCAGATCAGCGTCAGGTAGGCGGCGCCGATCACCGTGATCCGGCTGAGCACCTTGTCGATGTACTCCGCCGTGCGCTCGCCCGGCCGGATGCCCGGGATGAAGCCGCCATGCTTCTTCAGGTTGTCGGCCGTCTCCTGCGGGTTGAACACCACCGCCGTGTAGAAGAAGGCGAAGAAGATGATCAGGGCCGCGTACAGGATCATGTAGGCGGGCCGCCCGTGGCCGAGATAGGTGGCGAGCGTCGCGACGATGCCGGTGCCGTTCGGGTCGGTCTGGAAGCTCGCGGCGGTGGCCGGCAGCAGCAGCAGCGAGGAGGCGAAGATCGGCGGGATCACCCCCGGGGTGTTGAGCTTGAGCGGCATGAACGAGGTCTGGCCCTCGTACATGCGGTTGCCGACCTGGCGCTTGGGGTAGTTGATCAGGAGCCGGCGCTGGGCGCGCTCCATGAACACGATGAAGTAGACGACGACGGCCGCCATCACGGCGACGCCCAGGATGACGGGCGTCGAGAGCGCCCCCTGGCGGCCGAGTTCGAGCGTGCCGGCGATGGCCGAGGGGAGGTGGGCGACGATGCCCGCGAAGATGATGAGCGACGAGCCGTTGCCGATGCCGCGCGAGGTGATCTGCTCGCCGATCCACATCAGGAACAGGGTGCCGCCGGTCAGCGTGATCACCGTCGAGATCACGAAGAACGGCCCGGGATCCTGGACGATGCCGCCCGAACTCTGCAGGCCGACCGCGATGCCCCAGGCCTGGAAGATGGCCAGCACGACCGTGAGGTAGCGCGTGTACTGGTTGAGCACCTTGCGGCCGGATTCGCCCTCCTTCTTCAGCGCTTCGAGCGAGGGCAGCACCGAGGTGAGGAGCTGCACGATGATCGAGGCCGAGATGTAGGGCATGATGTTGAGCGCGAAAATCGCCATGCGCTCGACCGCACCCCCCGAGAACATGTTGAACAGCCCGAGCACGCCCCCTTGCGCGTTGGCGAAGCTCTGGCGCAGCGCGTCGGGGTCGATCCCGGGCAGCGGGATGTAGGTGCCCAGGCGGTAGACGATCAGCGCGCCGAGGGTGAACCAGATGCGCTTCTTGAGTTCCTCGGCCTTGGCGATGGCGCCGAAGTTGAGGTTGGCGGCGAGCTGCTCGGCTGCAGAGGCCATGATCGTGTCCTCAGAGCATTGTCCGACGACGTGGGTAGCGGTCCGTCGCGGACGATGCGGCAAGATCGAAGACCTGGAGCAGCCTTGCGGTCCGGTCGGGCCTGAAGGCTGCGCCAGGGAGCGGCGGGGCGCGGCGGCGCCTGAAAACAAGGACGGCGGCCTCGCGCTGCTCGCACGGGCCGCCGCCGATCTCGTCCGACTTAAGGGCTGCCTTACGCGGACGCAACCGCGCCGTCGGTCGCGGCGAGCGACTGGGTCACCGACCCGCCCGCCTTCTCGATGGCCGCGACCGCCGACTTCGACGCGCGCGCGACCTCGAAGGTCAGCTTGGCGGAGAGTTCCCCGACGCCGAGGATCTTCACGCCGTCGCGCACCCGGGCGACCACGCCCGCGGCGTGCAGCGCCTCGACGGTGACCGGCACCGCCGGGTCGAGCCGGCCGGCATCCACCGCCTGCTGGATGCGCCCGATATTCACCTCGTTGAGGTCGGTCGCGCCCGGGTTGTTGAAGCCGCGCTTCGGCAGGCGCCGATGCAGCGGCATCTGACCGCCCTCGAAGCCCTTGATGGCCACGCCGGAGCGGGCCTTCTGGCCCTTCACGCCGCGGCCCGCGGTCTTGCCCTTGCCCGAGCCGATGCCGCGGCCGACGCGCATCCGGTTCTTGGTCGCGCCTTCGTTGTCGCGAATCTCGTTCAGCTTCATGACGCCCTCCTCACGCCGCGTCGTCGAGGACGCGCACGAGGTGATGCACCTTCGCGATCATGCCGCGCACGGACGGGGTGTCCGGGAGCTCGGCGATGCGGTGGAGCTTGTTCAGCTTGAGGCCGATCAGCGTCTGGCGCTGGCTGGCCTCGCGGCGGATCGGGGAGCCGATCTGCTGAACCCGCACGGTCTTGTCTGCCATCTCGCTCCTCCTCACGCGGCGTCGGCCGAATCGGCCGAGCCGGGCTCGGCGTCGCGGCGGCGAGCCTGGAGCGCCGAGACCTTGAGGCCGCGGCGAGCCGCCACGGCACGCGGGGAATCCTCGCGCTTCAGGGCGTCGAAGGTGGCGCGGATCAAGTTGTAGGGGTTCGACGAGCCGAGCGACTTCGCCACCACGTCCTGCATGCCGACCGACTCGAACACGGCGCGCATCGGGCCGCCCGCGATGATGCCGGTGCCCTGGGGCGCGGCGCGCAGGATGACCTTGCCGGCGCCGTGACGGCCGGCGACATCGTGGTGGAGCGTGCGGCCCTCGCGCAGGGCCACGCGGATCAGGCCGCGCTTGGCCGCCTCGGTGGCCTTGCGGATGGCTTCGGGCACCTCGCGGGCCTTGCCGTGGCCGAAGCCGACGCGGCCCTTCTGGTCGCCCACGACCACGAGCGCCGCGAAGCCGAAGCGCCGGCCGCCCTTCACCACCTTGGCGACGCGGTTGATGTGGACGAGCTTGTCCACGAACTCGCTGTCGCGCTCCTCGCGGTCGTCGCGGCGACGACCCTCACGTTCACGTGCCATCAGATCACATCCGGTTCACTGGCGCGGGCGGCGGTCCCGCTCGCGTGTTGTCTTGTCCGCCGTGGGTGCGGGGCGCGGGGCCCCGCCCGGAGGAAGTCCCTCAGAACTCCAGCCCGCCCTCGCGGGCGGCATCGGCCAGCGCCTTGACGCGGCCGTGGTAGAGGTAGCCCGAGCGGTCGAAGATCACCTTGGTGACCCCGGCCGCCTTGGCGCGCTCCGCCAGCAGCTTGCCCACCTCGGCGGCGGCGGCCTTGTCGGCGCCGGTCTTCAGGGTGGTGCGCAGGTCCTTGTCCAGGGTCGACGCCGCGGCGAGCGTGCGCCCGTTCGCATCGTCGATGACCTGGACGTAGATCTGCTTGGAGGAGCGGAACACCGAAAGGCGCGGACGCCCGTTCGCCGCCGCCCGGATCGCCCGGCGCACGCGGGCGCGGCGACGGTCCTGCAGGTCGATTTTGCGAGACATCTCCGGCGATCCTTACTTCTTCTTGCCTTCCTTGCGGAAGATGAACTCGCCGGCGTACTTCACGCCCTTGCCCTTGTAGGGCTCGGGGCCGCGGTACTCGCGGATCTCCGCCGCGATCTGGCCGACGCGCTGCTTGTCGATGCCCGCCACGATGATCTCGACCGGCCGCGGCGTCGTGATCGTGATCCCGGCCGGGATCTCGTACTCGATGTCGTGGCTGTAGCCGAGGGACAGCTTCAGCACCTTGCCGGCGACCGCGGCGCGGTAGCCGACGCCGTTGATCTCCAGCTTCTTCTCGAAGCCCTTGGTCACGCCCTCGACGAGGTTGGCGACCTGGGCGCGCGAGAGGCCCCACATCGCGCGGGCCTCCTTGGTCTGCGAGCGGGGCTGCACCGAGATGGCGCCGTTCTCCTGCGTGACCTCGACTTGGTCGGGGACGCGGAAGGACAGCTCACCCTTGGAGCCCTTGATCTTGACGGTCTGGCCGTCGACCGTGGCGGTGACGCCGGCCGGCACGGTCACGGGCTTCTTGCCTACGCGGGACATGATCGTCTCTCCTGATGCGGCTGCCGGGTCAGAAGACCTTGCAGAGCACCTCGCCGCCGACGTTGCGCTCGCGCGCCTCGTGGTCGGCCATGACGCCCAGCGGAGTGGACACGATGGTGATGCCCAGACCGTCGGCGACGCGCGGCAGGGTATCGACCGACGAATAGACCCGGCGGCCGGGCTTCGAGACGCGCTCGATGGAGCGGATCACGGGCGCGCCGTCGTGGTACTTCAGCTCGATCGCGAACTCGGTGCGCCCGTTGCCGTAATCGGTCGTGGCGTAGTCGCGGATGTAGCCTTCGGACTTCAGCACGTCGAGGATGCGGGCGCGGAGCTTGGAGCCCGGCGTCTGCACCACGTTGCGGCGGCGCTGCTGACCGTTGCGGATGCGGGTGAGCATATCGCCCACGGGATCGGTGATCATCGGTGGCGCCCTCCCCTTACCAGCTGGACTTCACGAGGCCCGGGATCATCCCGCGCGAACCGAGGTCGCGCAGGGCGACGCGGGAGATGCCGAGCTTGCGGTAATAGGCCCGCGGGCGGCCGGTCATCTCGCAGCGGTTGCGGATGCGGGTCGGGTTGGCGTTGCGGGGAAGCTCCGCCAGCTTGAGGCGCGCCTCGAAGCGCTCCTCCATCGGCAGCGACTCGTCGTTCGCCGTCGCCAGCAGCGCCTCACGCTTGGGGGCGTAAAGCTGGGCCAGCGCGCGCCGCTGCTTGTTTCTCTCGATCTTGCTCTTCTTGGCCATCTCTAATGCTCTCCGGTTGCCGCGTCTGAGGAGTGGGATCCCCTCACTGCCGGAACGGGAAGTTGAAGTGCTTGAGCAGGGCGCGGGCCTCGGCATCGGTCTTCGCCGTCGTGGTGACGACGATGTCCATGCCCCAGCTGTTCTGCGCCTTGTCGTAGTTGATCTCGGGGAACACGAGGTGCTCCTTGATCCCGAGGGCGTAGTTGCCGCGTCCGTCGAAGGACTTCGGGTTCAGGCCGCGGAAGTCGCGCACGCGCGGCAGCGCGATGGTGACGAGGCGGTCCATGAACTCGTACATGCGCTGGCGGCGCAGCGTCACCTTGCAGCCGATCGGCATGTTCTCGCGCACCTTGAAGGTCGCGATCGCCTTGCGGGCGCGGGTGATCACCGGCTTCTGGCCGGCGATCAGGCCGAGATCCTCGGCCGCCACCGTCGCCTTCTTGGAATCCTGGGTCGACTCGCCCACACCCATGTTGATGACGATCTTCTCGATCGCCGGCACCTGCATGGGGTTCGTGTAGCCGAACTCCTGGATCATCTTGGGGCGCACCACGTCCTCGTAGTGCTTCTTGAGCCGCGGCGTGTAGCCGTCCTTCACCGCCTCAGCCATCGATCAGATCTCCCGAGCGCTTCGCGAAGCGCACCTTGCGCCCGTCCTCCAGGATGCGGAAACCGACCCGGGTGGGCTTGCCGTCCTTGGGGTCGCGCAGGGCCAGGTTTGACAGGTCGATCGCGGCCTCCTTGGAGATGATGCCGCCCTCCTGGTTCTGCGTCTGGCGCTGGTGGCGCTTGACGAGGTTCACGCCGCGCACAAGCGCCCGGTTCTCCTTGGGCATCACCTGGATCACCTCGCCCGAGCGGCCCTTGTCGCGGCCGGTCAGCACGATGACGGTGTCGCCCTTCTTCACCTTCGCGGCCATCACAGCACCTCCGGGGCGAGCGAGATGATCTTCATGTGGTTGCGGGCGCGCAGCTCGCGCGGCACCGGCCCGAAGATGCGGGTACCGATCGGCTCCTTCTGGTTGTTGATCAGCACCGCCGCGTTGCGGTCGAAGCGGATCACCGAGCCGTCGGGACGGCGCACGTCCTTGGCGGTGCGCACGACGACCGCCTTCATGACGTCGCCCTTCTTCACGCGGCCGCGCGGGATCGCCTCCTTCACGGAGACCACGATGATGTCGCCGACGCCGGCGTATTTGCGCTTGGACCCGCCGAGCACCTTGATGCACATCACGCGACGTGCGCCGGAATTGTCGGCGACGTCCAGATTCGTCTGCATCTGGATCACGACCCAACACCCTTTCCTTGTTTCAGGCAGGTCTCCGCGGCGCGGATCGCGCCCCGGACGGCAGCCTGATGGGGATCTGACGTCCCCGCCATTGAAGAGACCGCGCTGCGGCGCTGGGGCCGGCGCGGTCGACGAACGCGATGAAGGGCGCGGACACCCGTCATGTCTGTCGTGGAGGCCGGTCGGTTACACCGGTTCGGCCCGGATGACAAGCGGTTTCGGGATCCGCCGAGCGGATCCGCCGCGTCCCCCTCCCCCGCCGGGCGCGGAGGAGCCGGCGCGTCACGCCTCGGCGGTCGCCGCCTCGGCCGCCCCACCCTCGACCAGCTTCCAGGTCTTGAGCTTGGAATAGGGCCGCGACTCCTCGATGAACACCATCTGCCCGACCTTGGCGACGTTGTTCTCGTCGTGGGCGTGGTAGTTCTTCGACCGGCGCACGGTCTTCTTCATCACCGGGTGGGTGAAGCGGCGCTCCACCTTCACCACGACGGTCTTGTCCTGCTTGTCGCTGACCACGACGCCCTGCAGCACGCGCTTCGGCATGGGCTCCTACTCCTATCAGCCTTGCGCCGCCTGCAGCGTCTTCTGACGCTGCAGGGTCCGGACGCGGGCGATGTCCCGGCGCACCTCGCGGATGCGCGCGACGTTCTCGAGCTGACCCGTCGCCCGCTGGAAGCGCAGGTTGAACTGCTCCTTCTTCAGGTTGACGAGTTCCTCGCTGAGCTGATCCGGCGACAGCGCGCTCAGGTCAGACTGCCTCTGGCTCGACTTCATGGTGGTGCCTCCCTCAATCCGCGATGCGCTGGATGAAGCGCGTGCGGACCGGCAGCTTGGCGGCCCCGAGCCGCAGCGCCTCGCGGGCGATGTCCTCGGCGACGCCGTCGATCTCGAACATGACCCGGCCCGGGTGGACGCGGGCCGCCCAGTATTCGGGCGAGCCCTTGCCGGAGCCCATGCGGACCTCGGTCGGCTTCTGGGTCACGGGCACGTCCGGGAAGATCCGGATCCACACGCGGCCCTGGCGCTTCATCTCGCGGGTGATCGCGCGGCGGGCCGCCTCGATCTGGCGCGCGGTGACGCGCTCGGGCTCCAGGGCCTTGAGGCCGTAGGAGCCGAAGTTCAGGTCGGTCCCGCCCTTCGCGGTGCCGTGGATGCGGCCCTTGAACTGCTTGCGGAACTTCGTCTTCTTGGGTTGCAGCATCGCAGCCTCTCAAAACCTCCAGCGTGGCGTCGTCAGGCCGCGTCGCGTCCGCCGCGGTCACCGCGGTCGCCGCGCTCGCCCCCGCGCTCACGCTCGCGACGCCCGCCCGAGCGGCCGCCCTCCTCGTGGGCACGCTTGTCCTGCGCCATCGGGTCGTGTTCGAGGATCTCGCCCTTGAACACCCACACCTTGATGCCGCAGGTGCCGTAGGTGGTGAACGCGGTCGCCGTGCCGTAATCGACGTCGGCGCGCAGCGTGTGCAGCGGCACCCGGCCCTCGCGGTACCACTCCAGGCGCGCGATCTCGGCCCCGCCGAGGCGGCCCGAGCAGTTGATGCGGATGCCCTCGGCGCCCAGACGCATGGCCGACTGCACGGCCCGCTTCATCGCCCGCCGGAACGCCACGCGGCGCTCGAGCTGCTGGGCGATCGAATCGGCCACGAGCGTCGCGTCGATCTCGGGCTTGCGCACCTCGACGATGTTGATCGTCACGTCGGCCTTCGTCATCGTGCCGACGAGCTTGCGCAGCTTCTCGATGTCGGCGCCCTTCTTGCCGATCACCACGCCCGGACGGCCCGAGTGGATGGTGACGCGGCACTTCCGGTGCGGACGCTCGATCACGATCTTGGAGACCGCGGCCTGCTTGAGCTGCTTCATCAGCGCCTGGCGGATCGCGACGTCCTCATGCATGAGGCGGGCGTACTCGCCCTTGTTCGCGTACCAGCGCGAGTCCCAGGTCCGGTTGATGCCGAGCCGGAGACCGATCGGATTGACCTTCTGTCCCATCGTTAACTCCTCACGCGGCCTCGGCCCGGACCTCACGCACCACGATGGTGAGGTTCGAGAACGGCTTCAGGATGCGCGCGCCGCGACCGCGGGCGCGGGCGTGGAAGCGCTTGAGAACCAGCGCCTTGCCCACGTAGGCCTCCTTGACGACGAGATCGTCGACATCGAGGTCGTGGTTGTTCTCGGCGTTGGCGATCGCGCTCTCGAGGCACTTCTTGACCTCGACGGCGATGCGCTTCTGCGAGAACTGCAGGTCGGCGAGCGCGGTCGCGACCTTCTTGCCCCGGATCAGCTGCGCCACGAGGTTCAGCTTCTGCGGGCTGACGCGCAGCATACGCGCGACGGCCTTCGCCTCGTTCTCGGGGAGCGCGCGGGGTGCTGCTGCCTTGCCCATCTTAGCGCCTCTTCGCCTTCTTGTCGGCCGCGTGCCCGTGGAAGGTCCGGGTCGGCGAGAACTCGCCGAACTTGTGCCCGACCATCTCCTCGGTGACGTAGACCGGGATGTGCTTCTGCCCGTTGTAGACCCCGAAGGTCAGGCCAACGAACTGCGGAAGGATCGTGGAGCGGCGGCTCCAGATCTTGATCACCTCGCTGCGGGTGGAGCCGCGCGCGGTTTCCGCCTTCTTGAGGAGGTAGCCGTCAACGAACGGCCCCTTCCAGATCGAACGTGCCATGGGTCGAAGCTCCTTCGCCCTTACTTCTTGCGGTTGTGGCGGCTCGACACGATGAAGGTGTCGGTCCGCTTGTTCGAGCGGGTCTTCTTGCCCTTGGTCGGGAAGCCCCACGGGGTGACCGGATGACGGCCGCCCGAGGTGCGGCCCTCGCCGCCGCCGTGCGGGTGATCGATCGGGTTCATGGCGACGCCGCGGTTGTGCGGGCGCCGGCCGAGCCAGCGCTTGCGACCCGCCTTGCCGAGCGAGATGTTCATGTGGTCGGGGTTCGAAACCGCGCCCACCGTGGCGTAGCACTGGCCGTGCACGAGGCGCTGCTCGCCCGAGTTCAGGCGCAGCGTGACGTAGCCCTGGTCGCGGCCGACGATCTGGGCGTAGTTACCCGCCGAGCGGGCGATCGCCCCGCCCTTGCCGATCTTCAGCTCGACATTGTGCACGATCGTGCCCACCGGCATCGCGCCGATCGGCATGGCGTTGCCGGGCTTGATGTCGACGCTGTCGCCCGACACCACCTTGTCGCCGGCCTTCACGCGCTGCGGCGCCAGGATGTAGCTCTGCGCCCCGCCCTCGTAGGTCACGAGCGCGATGAAGGCGGTGCGGTTGGGATCGTACTCGATCCGCTCCACCGTCCCGACCTTGCCGGCGTGCTCGCGGCGCTTGAAGTCGACGTTGCGCAGCGTGCGCTTGTGCCCGCCGCCCCGGAACCGGACCGTGACCCGCCCGAGGTTGTTGCGGCCGCCCGACGAGGTCTTGCCCTCGGTGAGCGCCTTGACCGGCTTGCCCTTGTAGAGTTCGGACCGGTCCACGATCACGAGCTGGCGAAGGCTCGGCGTGACCGGCTTGAATGTCTTCAAAGCCATTGTCTTCTATCCCTTAACGCCGTCCTCTCAGAGCCCGGTCGTGACGTCGATGGTCTGGCCCTCTTCGAGGGTGACGATCGCCTTCTTCACGTCCGAACGCTGGCCGCGCTGACCGCGGAACATCTTGGTCTTGCCCTTGGTGACGAGCGTGTTGACGCTCTTCACCTTGACCTCGAACAGTCTCTCGACCGCTTCCTTGATCTGCGGCTTGGTGGCCTTCGGGGCGACCCGGAAGACGACCTTGTTCAGCTCCGAGAGGTTGGTGGCCTTCTCGGTGATCACGGGAGCGACGATCACGTCGTAGTGGCGCGGATCCGCACTCATTTGAAACGCGCCTCCAGCGCATCGACCGCCGCGCGCGTCAGGACGAGCTTGTCGCGACGCAGGATGTCGTAGACGTTGATGCCCTGCACCGGCAGGACGTCGATCGAGGGCAGGTTGCGCGCGGCACGGCCGAAGTTCTCGTCCACCTCGGACCCGCCGATGATGAGCGCGTTCGACCAGCCGAGCTTGCCGAAGCGGTCCTTGAGCGCCTTGGTCTTGGCCTCCTCCAGCCGCACGTCGTCGACGATGACGAGGGAGGCGGCCTTGGCCTTGGCCGAGAGGGCGTGCCGCAGCGCCAGCGCCCGGACCTTCTTGGGCAGGTCGTGGGCGTGCGAGCGCACCTGCGGCCCGTGGGCCGGGGCGCCGCCGCGGAACTGCGGGGCGGTCGCGGCGCCGTGGCGGGCGTTGCCGGTGCCCTTCTGCTTGTACATCTTCTTGGTGGTGCGGGCGATCTCGCCGCGCGTCTTCACCGAGTGGGTCCCGGCCTGGCGCTTGGCGAGCTGCCAGCGCACGCAGCGCTGCAGCAGGTCGGCGCGGGGCTCAAGCCCGAAGATGGCGTCGTTGACCTCGACCGAGCCGGCTTCCGCCCCGTCGAGCGTCGTGATCTCGAACTTCATCACGCGTTCTCCTCAGCGGCAGGAGCGTCGGGGGCGGCCTGAGCGGTCTCGGCCGGCGTGCCGCCGTTGGCTTGCTCGCGGAACTTGCCCGGCATCGGCGCCTCGGCCGGCAGCTTGCGCTTGACCGCGTCGCGGATCTGGATCCAGCCGCCGGCGACGCCCGGAACCGCACCCTCGACCAGGATCAGGCCGCGCTCCGGATCGGTGCGCACGACGCGCAGGTTCTGGGTCGTGACCCGCTCGACGCCGAGATGGCCCGGCATCTTCTTGTTCTTGAAGGTCTTGCCCGGATCCTGGCGGCCGCCGGTCGAACCGATCGAGCGGTGCGAGATCGACACGCCGTGCGAGGCCCGCAGACCGCCGAAGTTCCAGCGCTTCATGCCGCCCGCGAAACCCTTACCCGT
Source organism: Methylobacterium isbiliense (assembly GCF_022179325.1). Taxonomy (GTDB): domain Bacteria; phylum Pseudomonadota; class Alphaproteobacteria; order Rhizobiales; family Beijerinckiaceae; genus Methylobacterium; species Methylobacterium isbiliense. The sequence continues at coordinate 36,889 of NZ_BPQQ01000050.1, forward strand.
GGTGGTGCCCGTCACGTCGACGAACTGCCCCGGGATGAAGTGGTCGGCGGTGATCTCGGCGCCAACCGGGATCATCGCGTCCTCGCTTACGCGGAACTCGGCGAGCTTGCGCTTCGGCTCGACCTTGGCGATCGCGAAGCGGCCGCGCTCGGCCTTGGACACGTTCTTGACCTTGGCCTTGCCCACGCCGACCTGCAGCGCAACGTAGCCGTTCTTCTCGACCGTGCGGTGGGCCACCACCTGGCACTGATCGACCTTGAGCACCGTGACCGGAACATGCTCGCCAGCGTCCGTGAAGACGCGGGTCATGCCGACCTTCTGTGCGATGACTCCTGAGCGCATGGTTCTCCCCCGCGCATTCTGCCCGAAACTCCGAAGCCCTCAGGGCCTCAGAGCTTGATCTCCACGTCCACGCCCGCCGCGAGGTCGAGCTTCATCAGCGCGTCCACGGTCTGCGGGGTGGGGTCGACGATGTCGAGCACGCGCTTGTGGGTGCGCATCTCGAACTGCTCGCGCGACTTCTTGTCGATGTGCGGCGAGCGGTTGACGGTGAACCGCTCGATGCGGGTCGGGAGCGGGATCGGCCCGCGGACCTGCGCGCCCGTCCGCTTCGCCGTCGAGACGATCTCGCGGGTCGACGAGTCCAGGATGCGATGATCGAACGCCTTGAGGCGGATGCGGATGTTCTGGCCGTTCATAATGTCTTGGTCCTCGCGACGGGGAAGGGGCGGGCTCGAGGGCCCGCCCCCTCACCTGTCCCGTTGGAGTGGGCCGGTTCGGTTATTCCGAGATGGAAGCGACGACGCCGGCGCCGACGGTGCGCCCGCCCTCGCGGATGGCGAAGCGCAGC
>NZ_BPQQ01000051.1 GCF_022179325.1 Methylobacterium isbiliense
CCTCGCGGTAGCGCGCGAGGTAGGATTCGAGCTGCTCGCGCTGCACCTTGGCCTCGCGCTCCAGCGCCCGCAGCTGCACCTCGCTGGTGTTGCCCTTGGCCACCACCTCGCGCTGCCCGTCCACGGCGGCCTGCAGCGACTCCACCCGGCTCCCGGCGATCCGCGCGTCGTTCTCCAGCGTGCGCACGGTGCGGTCCGCGGCGGAGCGGATCTGGCCTTCGAGGTCGCCGAGCTGGGCGTTCAGCTCCTTGATCCGCGGGTGCTGCGGCAGGAGCGTGCGGCTCTCCAGCGCGAGCTGCGCCCGCAGGGTGATGCGCTGCTCCACGAGGCGGCGGATCAGCTCGTTGTTGGCGACGTCCGGAATCTCGAAGGCGCGGCCGTCCTTGATCAGGTCCCGGATCAGCTTCGCCTTGGCGGCCGCATCGGCCTGCGCGGCGCGGGCCTGGGTGAGCTGGGTCGAGAGTTCGGTGAGCTGCTGGGTGCCGATCGGCTGGCTGGTGCCGGTGCCCGAGACGCCGCCGATCAGCCCGTTCTTGGACCGGAACGTCTCGACCTTCGCCTCGGCCTCGGCGACGCGGCTGCGCAGGGCCTCGATGTTGGTGCCGAGCCAGGTCGAGGCGAACCGCGCCGTGTCGACCTTCGCGGCGGCGAGCGACGAGAGATAGAGATCCGCGATGGTGTTGGCGGCCCGCGCGGCCAGTTCGGGATCGCGCGCCCGGAACTCGATCGTCAGGATGCGGGACTTGCCCGCCGGGTAGACCAGCAGGTTCTTGAAGTAGGTGTCGAGGACGCGGTCCTCGGCTTCGCGCTCCAGCGGGTTGCGCACGAGGCCCAGCAGCGCCAGGACCTGTTCGACCGGATTGGGGCCGTCGATCAGCGGATTGAACTCGCGATTGCCGAGGAGGCCGAGGCGCTTGATCGCCTCGCGGGCGAGGTCGCGCGACATCACGACCTGCACTTGGCTCGCCACCGCCTGCTCGTCGATCGGCAGCACCACGTCGCCGCGCTCCTGCTGCGGGCGCGTCAGCGCGCTGTCGCGGCTCTCCAGGAGGAGCTTGGACTCCGCCGTGTAGCGGGGCGGCACGAGCTGCACGAAGGCGACCGACAGGACCAGGGCCGCGAGCGTGGGCACGGTGACGGCGAGCCAGCGCCGCTTCAGCAGGCGGCCCACATCGCCGAGCGCGATCCCCTCCCTGGCTGAATAGTCTTGCCGGGACGGCCGATCGGGCGCGGCGGATCCCGCGATGGATGGAGGCAGGGATCCGGGTGGATCGGCAACGGGGGCGACGCGGAGCATGAGGGCCGTCTGCGATCGAGGGGCCAAGGTAGCCGGGATCACACCTCATTAAGATTGCTGCTCGGTAAAGATCTGTCGATGCGCCGTCGCTCCGAAGTCGAACAGGCCCGGCGCGGGCGTCAGCTTTCGTTAACCACGCCGGCCTAAACCTGCGGAGGAGCGGATCCGACTGGCCGGACACGATGAATCGACGTCTTCTCCTCACAGGTCTCGCGAGCACACTGGCGCTCGGCGGCTGCCTGCGTCCGGATTACCGGACCGACTATCTCGACGCGACCGGCACGGGCTCGATCGGGCTGCAATACCCGCTCGCGGCCGGCGACCGGCTGCGGGTGATCGTGTTCGGGCAGGACAACCTGTCGAACCTCTACGCGGTGGACGGGGCCGGGCGGATCATCATGCCGCTGATCGGCCCGGTGAAGGTCGGCGGCGGCACCACGCTGCAGGCGGCGCGCGCCATCGAGGCGCGCCTGCGCGACGGCTACGTGCGCGAGCCCCACGTCACGGTCGAGATCGAGGTCTACCGGCCATTCTTCATCCTGGGCGAGGTGACGACCTCGGGCCAGTACCCCTACGTCAACGGCATGACGGTCGAGACCGCCGTGGCGATCGCCGCCGGCTTCGGCCCGCGCGCCGCCCGCGACTACGCGGTGGTGACGCGCGAGACCCCGAACGGCCTCGTCTCGGGCATCGTGCCGATGACCTACCCGGTGCGCCCGGGCGACACCATCGTGGTCAAGGAACGCTGGTTCTGAGCCGCGCCCGCGTCCGCGCGGGCGCTCCGGCATCGCGGCGTCACACCGTCCAGGGCGCCGGCGCGTCGGCGGACAGGCCGTAGCGGGCGACCGCCTCGGCCACCCGCGTCCGCGGGATCGTGCCCGCATCGGCGAGCGCGGCGAGCGCCGCCACCACGATGTGCTGGCGGTCGACCTCGAAGAAGCGGCGCAGGCGGCTGCGGGTGTCGCTGCGGCCGAACCCGTCGGTGCCGAGCGCCACGAAGCGGCCCTCCACGTAGGGCGCGATCAGTTGCGGATAGGCGCGCACGTAATCGGTGGCGGCCACCACCGGCGCTCCGCCGGGCAGCAGCTCCGCCACGTGGCTGCGCCGCGCCGGCGCGCCCGGGTTCAGCCGGGCCTCGCGCTCGGCGCCCTGCGCGTCGCGGGCGAGTTCGCTGAAGCTCGTGGCGCTGAACACCGTGGCGCCCACGCCCCATTCCTCGGCGAGCATCCGGCCGGCGTGGATCACCTCCGGCAGGATCGCCCCGGAGCCGAGCAGGCGCACAGCCTCGTCCGCCCCGAAGGATGCGACCCGGTAGAGGCCGCGCACGATGCCCTCGGCCGCACCCGCCGGCATCGAGGGCTGGGCGTAATTCTCGTTCATGGCGGTGACGTAGTAGAACTCATCCCTGCCCTCCGCCATCATCCGGCGCGTGCCGTGATCGAGGATCACCGCCATCTCGTAGGCGAAGGCCGGATCGTAGGCGCGGCAGTTCGGGATCGTGGCGGCCACGAGATGGCTCGACCCGTCCTGATGTTGCAGGCCCTCGCCGCCGAGCGTCGTGCGGCCCGCCGTGGCGCCGATGAGGAAGCCCCGTGCCCGCTGGTCGGCCGCCGCCCAGATCAGGTCGCCGACCCGCTGGAAGCCGAACATCGAGTAGTAGATGTAGAACGGCAGCATCGCGAGGCCGTGCACGCTGTAGGCCGTCGCCGCCGCGACCCAGGACGAGATCGCGCCCGCCTCGGTGATGCCCTCCTCCAGGAGCTGGCCGTCCCGCGCCTCCTTGTAGAACAGCATCGAGCCGGCATCCTCCGGCTCGTAGAGCTGCCCGACCGGCGAGTAGATGCCGACCTGCCGGAACAGGTTCGCCATGCCGAAGGTGCGCGCCTCGTCGGCGACGATCGGCACGACGCGCGGCCCCAGCTCCTTGTGGCGCAGCAGCCCGCCGAGCAGCCGCACCGCCGCGGTGGTGGTCGACATCTCCTTGCCGTCGGCGTCGAGCGCGAAGCCCGCATAGGCGGCGAGATCCGGCACCGCCACGGGCGGCCCGGTGCGGCGGCGCTTCGGCAGGAAGCCGCCGAGCGCGTCGCGCCGCTCGCGCAGGTAGCGCAGCTCGCGGCTCTCCTCCGGCGGCCGGTAGAAGTCGAGGCGCTCGACCTCGGCGTCCGAGAGCGGCAGGGCGAAGCGATCGCGAAACGCCTTGAGCGCGTCGGTGTCGAGCTTCTTCGCCTGATGGGCGGTCATGCGCGACTCGCCCGCCCCGCCCATGCCGTAGCCCTTCTTGGTCTTGGCCAGGATCACGGTCGGCCGGTCCCTGGTCGCCCTGGCGGCGGCGAAAGCCGCGTAGAGCTTGCGGAAGTCGTGACCGCCGCGCTTGAGCCGATCCACGTCCGCGTCGGACATGTGCGAGACCAGCGCCTTCACCTCCTCGTCCTCGCCGAAGAAGTGGGCGAGGTTGTAGGCGCCGTCCTTGGCGCCGAGCGTCTGGTACTTGCCGTCGACGGTGGCGGCGAAGCGGCGCAGCAGGGCGTGGTTGGTGTCGCGGGCGAAGATCGCGTCCCACTCCGAGCCCCACAGCACCTTGATCACGTGCCAGCCGGCGCCGCGGAAGACGCTCTCCAGCTCCTGGATGATCTGCCCGTTGCCGCGCACCGGCCCGTCGAGACGCTGCAGGTTGCAGTTGATCACGAAGGTGAGGTTGTCGAGCTTCTCCCGCGCGGCGAGCGTGAGGGCGCCCACCGATTCCGGCTCGTCCATCTCGCCGTCGCCGAAGACGCCCCAGACGTGCCGGTCGGCGGTGTCGGCCAGCCCGCGATGCGCGAGGTAGCGCATGAAGCGCGCCTGGTAGATCGCGTTGATCGGCCCGATCCCCATCGAGCCGGTGGGCACCTGCCAGAAATCCGGCATCAGCCAGGGATGCGGGTAGGAGCACAGGCCCTGGCCGGCGATCTCCTGGCGGTAATGCGTCAGGTGCTCCTGCGAGAGGCGCCCTTCGAGGAAGGCGCGGGCGTAGACGCCGGGCGCGGAATGGGGCTGGAAGAACACGAGGTCGGCACCCGCGCCCGTCTCGTCGCCGGCCTTGAAGAAGTGGTTGAAGCCGAGTTCGAAGATCTCGGCCGCGGAGGCGTAGCTCGCCACGTGGCCGCCGAGTTCGCCGTAGGCCATGTTGGCCCGCACCACCATGGCGAGCGCGTTCCAGCGCATGATGGAGGTGAGCCGCTCCTCGGTGACGAGATCGCCCGGGTAGGGGGGCTGCTTCTCCAGCGGGATGGTGTTGCGGTAGGGCGAGTAGGGCGGGGCCTCGTCCACGAGGCCGATGGCCTTGGCCTTCTCCTCCAGCCGGTCGAGGAGGAAGCGCGCCCGCTCCGGGCCGGCATGGCGCACGACGGATTCGAGCGAGGCGAGCCAGTCCGCGGTCTCGCCCGGATCCGCGTCGGCGACGCCGCGCGGGCCGGTGATCGGCGTGGTCGGCTTGGCGCTGGCGCTCATCGGCTCTCCTCCCGGGCGGGTTTGCCCGAGACATCGCCCGCCGGGGGGCGTTCCGCAAGTGCGCCTACCGAAGTGCGCCTACCGAAGTGCCCCTGACGAAGTGCGCCTAACGCGCGTCGGCCCGTGCCTCCTGCATGAGCCCGTCGCGCGGCAGCGTGGTCTCCCACAGCGCGCCGGCCCGGGCCTTGGCGTAGCCGTCGTCGAACAGCCGGCGCATGTAGGCGGTGTCGAAGCCCTGCTGGGCGGCGACCTCCGGGATGGCTCGGTCGATGTAGGTGAGGTTGAAGCCGATGCCGTTGCGGCGCGCGAAGGCGAGCGTGCTCGTCAGCGTGGTGCGGGCGCGGGTGCGCCCCACCGTCGAGAGGGTGCGCGAGGCGATCGCGAAGGTGCGGTTCTGGACGAGGTCGAAGCTCGGCTCGATGCGGCCGTTGATGATCACGAAGATGTTCGGGCGGCCCCGGCTGCGCACCACCCGCCCGTCCTGGGCCAGGTACGCCTCCGGCAGGGTGAAGACCGGCGTGGCCACGGCGCCGTCGACATGCATCTCCTGGAAGGCGCGGTTGCCGGCCTGGGCGTCGATGAGCATCGGCGGGAAGACCGCCGGCACGCTCGCCGAGGCGGTCAGCACGTCGCGGAAGAGCGCGACGGCGTTCGGCTGACCGCTCGTCGCGATGGCGCCCATGTCCCAGATCACGGCGCGCTGCGAATCGAGGTTGGTGGTGACGACGAGGAGGCGGCGGCCCTTGCGGTGCTCCTCGGCGACCTGCGCGACGAGGTCGGGCGTGACGTAGCGCCCGACGAGGTCGCGCAGGCGCTGGTCGGCGAACAGCCCGTCGCCCACCAGGATGTTGAGGGGGTTGGGCGATTCCACCAGGGTCGAGGCGATGCCGCTGGTGTAGATCTCCCGCAGCGTCGGGTCGTAGGCCGGGCCGAGGAAGGCGAAGGGCGCGATGAGCGCGCCGGTCGAGACACCCGAGACCAGGGTGAAGACGGGGCGCCGCCCGGTCTCGCTCCAGCCGTTCAGCACGCCCGCCCCGTAGGCGCCGTCGCCGCCCCCGCCCGAGAGGGCGAGGTAGGTGAAGGGCTCGCGCTGCGCGGCCGCCTGCGCGCTCACCGGGGCGAAGGCCGCGGCCGGGGCATCGGCCCAGTAGCGGATGGTCGGCCCCTGGCCGGGCACCGTCGCCGCGGCCGCCTCGGCGGCCGTGTACGGCGTGCGCGGCATCGAGGAGCAGGCCGCGACCTGCGCGGCCACCAGCGCGGCGAGACACCCGCGCACCCACTGCGAACGTTGAGCCACGGGGAACTCCGCCGTCGATGTCGCTGCACCGCCCCGGCCGTATCCTTCGACAGCGGCGTGCTTATGGCAACGCTTACGGCAAAGCTTGGTTGCAGGTGCCCTATGGCTCCCGGCCCGCGAGGGGAGGGGGCGCGGTTCCCTGAGGGGCGGGCCCGCGTCGGCCGAAATCCGGCTCCGCCGTCTCCTGGCCCATCGCCACGATGCCGCGGCGGATGGCGCGGGTGCGGGTGAAGAGGGCGTGCAGGGCCTCGCCGTCGTCCCAGCGGATCGCCCGCGCCAGCGCCGCCAGATCCTCGTTGAAGCGCCCGAGCATCTCCAGCACCGCGTCCTTGTTGGTGAGGAAGACGTCGCGCCACATGGTGGGGTCGGAGGCGGCGATGCGGGTGAAATCGCGGAAGCCGCCGGCCGAGAACTTGATGACCTCGGACTGCGTCACGGTCTCGAGGTCGGCCGCCGTGCCCACGATGTTGTAGGCGATCAGGTGCGGCACGTGGCTGGTGATGGCGAGCACGAGGTCGTGGTGGGCGGGCGTCATGGTCTCGACCACCGATCCCATCCCCTCCCAGAAGGCGCGCACCCGCGCCACCGCCTGCGGATCCGCACCCTCGGGGGGCGTGAGGATGCACCAGCGGCCCTGGAACAGGGTCGCGAAGCCGGCATCCGGCCCCGACTGCTCGGTGCCGGCCACCGGGTGGGCCGGCACGAAGGCGGCGTGCGGGGGAAGGTGCGGGGCGACCGCCGCCACCACCGCGGCCTTGACCGAGCCGACATCCGAGACGATCGCGCCGGGCTTGAGGGCGCCGGCCATCGCGGCGGCGACCGCGCCCGCGGCCCCCACCGGCACGCACAGGATCACGAGGTCGGCCCCCGCGACCCCGGCCGCGACGTCCTGCGTCGCCTCCTCGGCGAGGCCGAGCGCGCGCACGCGCCCGATCACGCCCGCGTCCCGGTCGATCGCCACGATTGTCCCGGCGAGGCCGTTCGCCCGGGCGGCGCGCGCGATCGAGGAGCCGATCAGGCCGAGCCCGACGATGGCGAGCCGGCCGAAGGCGCGCTCGGGCAAGGCGCAGTCGGGCAAGCCATCCTCAGGCATGCGCGCGTTCCTTCACGAACTCCGTCAGCGCCGCGATCACCGCCTCGTTCGCCTCCGCGCTGCCGATCGTCATGCGCAGGGCGTTCGGCAGCCCGTAGGCGCCGACGCGGCGCAGGATCAGGCCGCGGGCGGTGAGGAAGGCATCGGCCTCCGCGGCGCTGCGGCCCGGCGCGTCGGGGAAGTGGATCAGCACGAAATTGCCGACGCTCGGCGTCACGGGCAGCCCGAGATCGGTCAGCGCCTGCGTGACCTTCGGCAGCCAGGCCTCGTTGTGGGCGACCGCCGCCGCGATGTGCCCGTCATCGGCCATCGCCGCGGCGCCCGCCGCGATCGCGGCGGCGCTGACGTTGAAGGGACCGCGGATGCGGTTGACCGCGTCCACCACGGCGGGCGGACCCACCATCCAGCCGATGCGCAGGGCTGCGAGCCCGTAGGCCTTCGAGAAGGTGCGCGTCATCACGACGTTCTCGGATTCGGCCACGAGTTCGAGGCCGGCCGCGTAGTCGTTGCGCCGGACGTACTCGGCATAGGCCGCGTCGAGGACGAGGAGCACGTTGCCCGGCAGCCCCGCATGCAGCCGGCGCACCTCGTCGAAGGGCAGGTAGGTGCCGGTGGGGTTGTTCGGGTTGGCGAGGTAGACGATGCGCGTGCGCGGGCTCACGGCGGCCAGGATCGCGTCGACATCCGCCGTGTGGTCCTGTTCGGGGGCGACCACCGGCGTGCCGCCCGCCGCCAGGATGGCGATGCGGTAGACCAGGAACCCGTACTGCGAGTAGAGGCCCTCCTCGCCCGGCCCGAGATACGCGTAGCTGAGGAGCGACAGGAGTTCGTCCGAGCCCGCGCCGCAGACGATCCGCTCGGGATCGAGGCCGTACTTGCCGGCGATCGCCCGGCGCAGGGCCGCGGCGGTCCCGTCCGGGTAGAGTTCGAGCGCGGCCGCTCCCTCGCGCACCGCCGCCACGGCGGCCGGGCTCGGGCCGAGCGGCGTCTCGTTCGACGACAGCTTGTGCAGCTTCACCCCGGCCGGGGCCGCGCTCTTGCCCGGCACGTAGGCTTCGATGTCGAGGACGCCGGGGCGCGGGACGGGACGGAGGGCGGCGGACATGACGGAACTCGGCTGCGCTGTGCGGACGCCGCCCGTCTAGAGCATGTCGCCCCCCGAGGGGAAGCCCGTCGCACCGGGAGCCCCGGGAGCGGCGCCCGGTGCGGGATCACCGATGGCGTCAGACCGTCACCTGGGTGCCGACCTCCACCACGCGCCCGGTCGGGATCTGGAAGAAGTCCGTCGCGTCGTTGGCGTTGCGCGCCAGCGTGATGAAGATGCGGTCCTGCCACAGCGGCATGCCGGATTGCGCCGCCGGGCGGATGGAGCGGCGCGAGAGGAAGAACGACGTCGCCATGATGTCGAACTTGAAGCCCTGCTTGCGCAGCAGCGCCAAGCCCCTCGGGATGTTCGGCGATTCCATGTAGCCGAACTTCATCACGACCTTCCAGAAATGCGGCCCCAGCGGCTCGATGGAGATGCGGTCGCCATCCGGCAGGCGCGGCAGGTCGATGGTGCGCACGGTGAGCACCACGTTCTTCTCGTGCAGCACCTTGTTGTGCTTGAGGTTGTGCAGGAGCGCCGCGGGCGCGGTCTCGGGGTCGCTGGTCAGGAACACCGCCGTGCCGCGGACGTGGTGGGGCGGGCTCTTCTCCAGCATCGCCACGAGCTCGGTGAGCGGCACGTCGGTCTTGCGGGTCTTGTTGAACAGGATGGTGACGCCCCGCACCCAGGTCCACATCAGCACCACGAGCCCGCCCGCCAGCAGCAGGGGCACGTAGCCGCCCTCGAACACCTTGATCAGGTTCGAGACGAGGAACATCAGCTCGACGGCGATGAAGGGCAGCATCACGGCGCCGGCCGCGATCGGCGACCACTTCCAGAACCGCCACAGCACCAGGAAGGCGAGGCTCGCGGTGATCAGCATCGTGCCGGTGACGGCGATGCCGTAGGCCGAGGCGAGCCCGCTGGAGGAGCGGAACAGCAGCACCAGCACCACCACGCCGACCATCAGCAGGGTGTTGATCTGCGGCAGGTAGATCTGGCCGGAATGGGATTCGGAGGTGTGGCGGATCTCCAGCCGCGGCAGCAGGCCGAGCTGCACCGCCTGGCGCGAGAGCGAGAACGCCCCGGTGATCACCGCCTGACTGGCGATCACGGTCGCGGCGGTGGCCAGAAGCACCATCGGCAGCAGGGCCCATTCGGGCACGAGCTGGAAGAACGGATCCTTCGTGTCGGGATAGGTGAGGACGAGCGCCGCCTGGCCGAGATAGTTCAGGGACAGCGCCGGGCCGACCACGGCGATCCAGGCCGCCTGGATCGGCCGGCGGCCGAAATGGCCGAGATCGGCGAACAGCGCCTCCGCCCCGGTCACCGCCAGGAAGACCGCGCCGAGCACGATCAGCGCGCCGGTGCCGTGGCTGAGCAGGTATTCGAGCGCGTACCAGGGATTGAGCGCGAGCAGCACGTCCGGCCGGCGCAGGATGTGCGGCAGGGCCGCCACCGCCATGGCGAGGAACCACACCACGGTGATCGGGCCGAAGAAGCTCGCCATCCGGCCCGTGCCCCTGCTCTGGACCAGGAACAGCGGCACGATGATCGCGATGGTGATCGGCAGGACGTAGTGCTCGAAGGCCGGGGTGACCAGCTTCAGGCCCTCCACCGCCGAGAGCACCGAGATCGCCGGCGTGATGATGGCGTCCCCGTAGAACAGGGCGGCGCCGAGGAGGCCGAGGCTGAACACCGTGCGCGAGCCGCCGAGCGCCTTGCGGGCGAGCGCCATGAGCGAGAGGATCCCGCCCTCGCCCTTGTTGTCCATGTGCAGGAGCAGCAGCACGTACTTGATCGTGACGATCAGGATCAGCGCCCAGAGCAGCAGCGAGACGGTGCCCAGCACCTCGTGCACGGTGAGCAGCCCGTCGGCCCGCCCGGGGGCCAGCGCCTCCCGGAAGGCATAGAGCGGGCTCGTGCCGATGTCGCCGTAGACGACGCCGATCGAGCCGAGGAAGAGCGTCCAGAACTTGGCGTGGCCGTGACCGTGGCCCTCGGGCTCGTCGACCGACCCGGCCGGTGTCGGCGGCCCGCCGCTCGGCGGGGTGAGGTCTTCGGGCGGGGTGGTGCCCCCGCTCGTGGGTACGGCAGACTGGGTCATGGGCAATCAGGATTGCGCCTCGCCGGAGGCGCGGATGCCGCCGAGAGAGCTGCGGGGGCGTTCGGCGACACGGAGCCTCGCCGGCCGGGCGAGCCGCACGGCCGGCCGCGATTGTGGCGAAACCTTAGCACGCGGGCCGGGGCGTGCAAGGCGGCACGCCCCTGACGCAGCGGAAACCGGCGCTACTCGGCGGCCGAGCGGCGTCCCTGGCCAAAGCGGCGCTCGATGTAGTCGATGACGATGGCCTCGAAGTCCTTGGCGAGGGTCGGGCCGCGCAGCGTCATCGCCTTCTTGCCGTCGATGAAGACCGGGGCGGTCGGGGTCTCGCCGGTGCCGGGCAGCGAGATGCCGATGTCGGCGTGCTTCGACTCACCCGGCCCGTTCACGATGCAGCCCATCACGGCGACGTTCAGGCCCTCCACCCCCGGATAGGTCTTGCGCCATTCCGGCATCGAGGTCGAGATCCAGTTCTGGATGTCGCGGGCGAGTTCCTGGAACACCGTCGAGGTGGTGCGTCCGCAGCCCGGGCAGGCGGCCACCAGCGGCACGAAGGTGCGGAAGCCCATCGTCTGCAGCAGTTCCTGGGCGGCCTTCACCTCCACGGTGCGGTCGCCGCCGGGCTCGGGGGTCAGCGAGTAGCGGATCGTGTCGCCGATCCCCTCCTGCAGCAGCACGCCCATCGCCGCCGAGGCCGCGACCACGCCCTTGGTGCCCATGCCGGCCTCGGTGAGGCCGAGATGGATGGCGTAGTCCGAGCGGCGCGCCACCTCGCGGTAGACAGCGATCAGGTCCTGCACGGCCGAGACCTTGGCGGAGAGCACGATGCGGTCCTTGGGCAGGCCGATCTCCACCGCGCGGTCGGCCGACAGCAGGGCGGAGCGCACCATCGCCTCGCGCATCACCGCGCGGGCGTCGAGAGGCCGCGGGGCGCGGGCGTTCTCGTCCATCATGTGGGTGAGGAGCGCCTCGTCGAGGGAGCCCCAGTTCGCGCCGATGCGCACCGCCTTGCCGTAGCGCGCCGCCGTCTCGACGATGGTGGCGAACTGGATGTCCTTCTTCTCCTTGAAGCCGACGTTGCCCGGGTTGATGCGGTACTTCGCCAGCGCCTCGGCGCAGGCCGGGTGGTCGGCCAGCAGCTTGTGGCCGATGTAGTGGAAGTCGCCCACGAGCGGCACGGGGACGCCGATGCGGTCCAGGCGCTCGCGGATCTTCGGCACCGCCGCGGCGGCCTCGTCGCGGTCCACCGTGATGCGCACGATCTCCGAGCCCGCGCGGGCGAGCGCCGCGACCTGCGCCACGGTGGCGTCGATATCCGCCGTGTCGGTGTTGGTCATCGACTGCACGACGATGGGCGCGCCGCCGCCGATCGTGACGGCGCCCTCGCCCTCGCCGATGCACACGCCGACGGTGCCGTGCCGGGCTGCCGGGCCGGCGATCTCGGGGGCGGCAGCGGGTGCGTCCATGGTCTGCATCGGGTTCCTTCGCGGCGGCCGGTTCCGGGCTCGGCGCCAAACGTTTAGCTGATCCTGCGCGCGGGCGACGTCAAGTCTGTGACGCACCGCACGGCTGGAACCCCTCGCGGCATCGGCTCCGATGATGAACGGAGCGTGCCGATGCCGCGGGCGGGCGCTTCATGACCCATCCGACCCGCCCTGTCGAGGCGCAGCGCCGCGGCCGGGGTTGCGTGGAGTGTGCATCGCACCATCTGTTCTTGCAATGCAGCAACCAGCGTGGCGGACGTGATGGACAGATGGGATGACGGCCCCTCCGCGCCCGAAGCGGAGCCGACCGGGATCGCGGCCGGCGGGGCGCCCCGCCCCAACCGGGGCCTCGCGGGGCCGCGGGCCGAGAAGGCGGTCTCGCTCGCCCTGCAGGGCGGGGGCGCGCACGGGGCCTTCACCTGGGGCGTGCTCGACGCGCTGATCGAGGACGGGCGCCTCGCCTTCGAGGCGATCACCGGGGCGAGCGCGGGCGCCATGAACGCGGTGGTGATGACCCATGGCTGGCTCAAGGGCGGTCCCGACGGCGCGCGCGCCCAGCTCGAGGCGTTCTGGCGCCAGGTCAGCCTCGACGGCGACCTGACCGAGACCCAGCAGAACGTGTTCGACGGCGTGCTGCGCTTCTGGAAGCGCACGCCCGTGGCCGAGTTCTGGAAGGCGGTGGCCAGCCCCTACTCGGCGAACCCGCTCAACATCAACCCCCTCAAGCGCGCGCTGGAGGAGACAGTCGATTTCGCGGCCCTGCGCGCGGCGGACACCGCGCCGCTGTTCATCTCGGCCACCAACGTCTGGACCGGCAAGATCGCGGTGTTCGAGGGGCGGGACCTGACGCCCGACCACGTGATGGCCTCGGCCTGCCTGCCCACGGTCTTCCAGGCGGTGGAGATCGACGGCGTGCCCTACTGGGACGGCGGCTATCTCGGCAACCCGCCGCTCTATCCGCTCTATCACGGGGCCGAGACCCGCGACATCCTGCTCGTGCAGATCAACCCGGTGGAGCGGCGCGAGACGCCGCGCACGCCCGAGGCGATCCGCGACCGGCTGAACGAGATCACCTTCAACGGCAACCTGCTGCGCGAACTGCGCGCCATCGACTTCGTGCAGGGCCTGATCGAGGACGGCGCCCTGAAGCCGGAGCAGTACCGGCCGGTGCGGCTGCACCGCATCGACGGCTCGGGCGGCCTCGACGATTACGGCGCCGCGACGAAGCTCAAGCCGCAATGGCCCTTCCTGCAGAGCCTGCGCGACGCGGGCCGGGCGGCCGGGCAGGCGTGGCTCGCCCGGCACTTCGACGCGGTGGGGCGCGAGAGCACGCTCGACCTGCGGGCGATGTACGCGTGAGGGGGCGCCCGCGAGCACGGTCGCGGTGCGGTGAGGCAAAGCGTGAGGGCCGACGTGCGGCTCACGCTTCGGGAGGCCGCGGGCAGGCCGGCACCCGGCAGGATGCCGCACGCGGCGGCACCCTCGCACCCGCGCCCATGCCTCATCACCGACGTCGGAGGGGGAGGAGCGCTGAGAGTCCGTTCCTCCGGGGCGGGCTTGCCTCTCATTACGTAGCGATCTCCGAGAAATTACTCCATGAGCCAAACATTCATGAAAAATTAATTACGTTCAAGATAGAACTGCGCAAGAGGAGAATGTCCATGATGAACTTGCGTATGTCGCATACCCTGATCGGCCTGATTGCTGTCCTGTCCATAGCGATTCTGTCGCAAGGGCTCATAAGTTTCTTCCAGATGAGAGACGTGCGCGCAAACACGGTCGATATTTCGCAAAACTGGCTGCCGAGCGTGCGCGAAATCGGTGAATTGAAATATGGAACAACACGTCTGCGCGTCGTCGACGCGCGTTACGTCACTGCGATCGAATCTGCCGACCAGTTGGACCAGGTTTCCGAACGTCGGCTGAAGAACGTTGAGGCAGCCGCATCGCGTTACGTGCCACTGATCGCGAGCCCGGACGAGCAGGCCCTGTGGGACACGTTCAAGCAGCATTGGGCAGATTATCTCGCACAGAGGTCGAAACTCGTGGCGGCGGCAAAAGAAAAAAACCAAGCCATGATGAACGAGCTCTTCTCGGCCTCACGCAAGCCGTTCGAGGCTGCCTTGGATGCCCTGGAGCGCGACATGGCCTTGAACGTCAAGGGGAGCGAACGGGCTGAAGCCGCGGCCGGTGCCACTTACGATCGCGCGCTCTGGCTCACCGGGCTGCTCCTCTGCATCGCACTGGCCAGCAGTCTCGCTGGAATCGTCTACATCGTCGCTGCCGTCACGCGCCCCATCGATCGCCTGATCCGGCGCATGCGTGATCTCGCGGCCGGCGACCTGCAGGCTCCGGTTCCTCACACCGATCGCACCAACGAGATCGGCAAGATCGCCGTTGCGGTCGAAGCCTCCCGGGACAACCTGGTCCGAACCCGTCAGCTCGAAGAGGACACGGTGCTGGCCCGCGCCTCGGCCGAGGAGCAGCGCAGGGCCGGCATGCGCCAGATGGCCGACGGCTTCGAGTCCGCCGTGGGCAGCATCGTCAGCCTGGTGTCCTCGGCGGCCACCGAATTGCAGGCCACTGCGCAGCAGATGACGGCCACCGCGACCGAAACCGCCAGCCAGACGACGGCGGTGGCCGCCGCCGCCGAGGAGGCGGCCTCGAACGTCAGCACCGTGGCGGCCGCCGCCGAGGAACTCGGAACCTCCGTTCAGGAGATCGGCCGTCAGGTGCAGGACTCGGCCGGGCTGGCTCAGATCGCGGTCGGCGAGGCGGACCAGACGGCTCATCTCGTCCAGGCGCTGAAAACCACCTCGACCAAGATCGGCGACATGGTCGGGCTGATCTCCAACATCGCCTCGCAGACCAACCTCCTGGCGCTCAACGCCACGATCGAGGCCGCTCGGGCGGGGAATGCGGGCCGGGGCTTCGCGGTGGTGGCCGCGGAGGTGAAGGAGCTTGCCAGCCAGACGGCCAAGGCAACCGACGAGATCGCCGGGCAGATCGGCGAGATTCAGAGCGTGACGGACCGGGCGGTCTCGGCCATCGGTGTGATCACGAGCCGGATCCGGGAGGTCGACACCGTGGCCGCCAGCATCGCGGCGGCCGTCGAACAGCAGGGAGCGGCGACGCAGGAGATCGTGCGCAATGTGACCCAGGCGGCCACCGGCACGTCCGAGGTGACGGGCAACATCGCGGGCGTCGCGCAAGCCTCCGAGGAAACGGGCGCCGCGGCCAGCCAAGTGCTCACCTCCGCGGCCGAACTGTCGCGCCACTCCGAGCATCTGGCCTCAGAGGTCGCCCGCTTCCTGGCGACCGTGCGGGCCGCCTGACGAACGCCTTCGCTTCACGGCCTGAGCATCCTCACGCGAACGTCGCGTAGGCCCGTCCGAGGGATGGGCCTTTGCGCGTTCAGCACGGGGCTCGGGAGGCGCCGTCCGGCGCCCCGAACCGCCAGACCCCCGTGCGCTTGATCTCCGCATCCTCCAGCGCCCGCGTCACCGGCACCGCGTAGGTCGCGAGGCGCTCCAGCCGGTCCTTCGGCAGGTAGGCGCGGCCGGGATCGCCGATCAGCACGCGGGCGCCGCGGGCGTGCAGCGCCTCCAACCACGCCGAGACCCGAGCGGCGAGGTCGCGCTCGTAGAAGATGTCGGCGGCGAGCACGCAGTCCCAGCCCTCGTCGCGGCCGATCAGGTCCTCGCCGCGCGGCGCGACGCGGTCGGCGACGCCATTCTGCGCGGCATTGAGGCGGATCGCCGCGAGGGCGAACGGGTCGAGGTCGCTGGCGAGCACGCCAGCCGCCCCCGCCCGCGCCGCCGCCACCGCGACGAGGCCCGAGCCCGAGGCGAAGTCGAGCACGCGGGCGCCCGCGACGGTCTCGGGCCGGTCGAGGACGTAGCGCGCCAGCGCCTGCCCGCCCGCCCAGGCGAAGGCCCAGAAGGGCGGGGGCAGCCCCATCTCGCCGAGTTCCTCCTCGGTGCGGCTCCACAGCTCCGTGGCCTCGTCGGCGACCATCAGGCTGATCTCCGGCGCATGCGGCACCGGGCGCAGGCGCGTGTTCGCCCGGATGAAGGCCGCGGGGTCGCGCGCGGGAGGGGGCGTGCCGCTCACGCCAGCAGCTCCGCGTGCAGGCGCGCCACCGCGGCCGCCACCGCCGCCTCGGTGAAGCCGCCCTCCAGGATCCGGCGGCGGGCGGCCGCCCCCATCGCGGCGAGGCGGGCCGGGTCGGCGGCGAGGTCGGCCATCGCGCGGGCGAGCGCCGCCGGGTCGTCGGGGGGCACCACGCGGCCCTCGACGCCGTCGCGCACCAGCGCCCGGCAGCCCGGCACGTCGGTGGTGAGGATGGCCCGGCCGCAAGCGGCGGCCTCCAGGAGCGCGCGCGGCAGGCCCTCGCCGCCGCGAGAGGGCAGGCAGGCGGCCTGCGCCGCCGCGAGCGCGCCGGCGACGTCCGCGGTCGCCCCGTGCCACGTCACGCCGTCGCGCGACCAGTCGCGCAGGGTGGCCTCGGGGATCGCGCGCCGGTTCGACGGGTCGGGGGCGCCGTGAAGGGCGAGTTCGACCGCGACGCCGTCCGCGCGGGCGAGCCGCACGGCCTCGACCGCGGTGTCGATGCCCTTCGACCACAGCATCCGGGCGACGAGGGCGATCCGCAGCGGCGGCAGCGGCGGCAGCGGCGCGGGCACCCACGCGGCCGGATCGATCCCCGCCCCGCCCACCACCGCGACGCGGGTCTCCGACGGGTCGAGCCCGAGGAGCGCGGCGTCGTCCGGGTTCTCGAACAGGTAGCGGGTCTGCGCGGTTTCGAGCGGACCGCGGATCAGGCGGCGCAGGCCGGCGCGCGCGAGGCGCCCGGTCCGGTCCTGCCGGGCGCCGACGAGCCCGAGACCCGTGAGCGCGTAGACCCGCCGCGGGATGCCGGCGAGCACGGCGGCCGCACCGCCGACCAGGATGCCGCGCAGCGCGATGCAATGGACGAGATCGGCCCGCAGGGCCTTCAGGATCGCGGCGAGCTGCCCGGTGGCGTAGCCCGCGCTCATCGGGTTGAGGCTCGATCGCTCGGCCTCCAGCGCTACCACACGGGCGCCGGTCGCCGCGATGGCCTCGCGGTGCGCGCGCACCCGCGTCACCACCGCGACCGAATGCCCGGCCGCCACCGCGGCCCGGGCCAGCGGCAGGAAGTGGGAGGCGAAGAACCAATCCTCCGTGACGACGAACGCGATGGTCTTCTGCCCGGGCTGCGCCACGCCGGTCTCCCCTGCGGATCAGGACCTCCCTCAACACCATTTCGGCCCGGGGCACCACGGGGCGGGCACGAGAATCGCGGCGGGCCGGGCCGGAACCTGCTCCGGCAGCTTCCGGTTGAGGGACACCGGATGCGCCCGCGCCGGGAGAGGTCAGTGCCGATGCCGTCGGAGTCCGAGACCGCCGAGACCAGCCCCGAGCCGCGCGTCGACATCCGCGACGCCGCCCGGGAGGTGGGCCTGCGCTACGTCAGCGACGAGGAGCCCGGCTACCGGCGCAAGCGCAGCGGCCGGGGCTTCCGCTACCTCGACGCGGCCGGCACGGCGGTGGCCGACGAGGCGGTGCTTCAGCGCATCAGAAAACTCGCGATACCCCCCGCCTACACGGATGTGTGGATCTGCCGCCACGCCAACGGGCACATCCAGGCCACCGGCCGCGACGACAAGGGCCGCAAGCAGTACCGCTACCACCCGGATTTTCGCGAGGCGCGCGAGAGCACCAAGTTCGCCCACATGCTGGACTTCGCGCAGGCGTTGCCGGCCCTGCGCCGCACGGTGCAGGAGCATATGGGCCTCCGCGGCCTGCCGCGCGAGAAGGTGCTGGCGACGGTCGTCCACCTCCTGGAGGCCACGCTGATCCGGGTCGGCAACGACGATTACGCGCGCCAGAACCGCAGCTACGGCCTCACCACCCTGCGCGACCCGCACGTGCAGGTGGAGGGCGCCGAGCTCAGGTTCCGGTTCAAGGGCAAGAGCGGCAAGGTCTGGCAGCTCTCGCTGCGCGACCGGCGCGTGGCGAAGATCGTCAAGGCCTGCCAGGACCTGCCCGGGCAGGAGCTTTTTCAGTATATCGACGAGGACGGCGTGCAGCGCGACGTCACCTCGGCGGACGTGAACGCCTACCTGCGCGAGATCTCCGGCCGCGACATCACCGCCAAGGATTTCCGCACGTGGTCCGGCACGGTACTGGCCGCCCTCGCCCTGCGCGAGTTCGAGAGCTTCGACAGCGAGGCCGCGGCCAAGAAGAACGTCCGGGCCGCCATCGAGCGGGTGGCCGAGCGGCTCGGCAACACCCCGACCATCTGCCGCAAGTGCTACATCCATCCGGAGATTCTGGACTGCTATCTCGCCGGCGACCTGCTGCTGCAGGTGCGCGAGGAGGTGCAGGCGGAGCTGCGCGACGAACTCAGCCGCCTGCGGCCGGAGGAGACGGCGGTGCTCGCCCTGCTGCAGGCCCGCCTCGCCACCGCGAAGGAAACGGAGCGCCCGGCCGCGCAGGCCGGTCGCAGCCGCAAATCCGGTGCGCAGCCGGCGCGGGCGGTGCGGCGCGCCGCCTGACCCGTCGGCCGCTCCGCGCGACGACCTTCAATGCGTCCGCGGGAGCCGGGTCTTGCGTCAATCCCGGCGCCCGCGTCTGCGGGACAAGGCCGGTGCGGCCCCTTGCGGCCGATCCGGCGGGGCGGCGTCCACCGTCCTCAGTCAATGCGGCGCCGCCACATGCCCGGCATGGCGGAGGCCCCGCGCTCCGCCGCCCGCGCGCTGTGAAGCGGCATCGCCCTCGTAGACCGGGGCGAGGCCCATCTGCCGCGCGAGCTGGACCAGATCCTTGAGGCGGCCGGTCTTGGTCTTGCGGCGCAGGTTGAGGCGGTGCGTCTCGACGGTGCGCACGCTCACCGTGAGGCGGCGGGCCACCTCCTTGTTGCTGAACCCGGCGCTGAGGAAGCGCAGCACCTCCGCCTCGCGGGGAGTGAGCCCGAGATCGGCCGCCGCGTCCGCCTGGGGCGCCGCGCCGCCGGGCAGCGGCTCGCCGCCGGCCAGCGCCAGGATCGCCGCGCAGACGTCCTGCGGCGGGGCGGAGCGGGCCACGAAGGCATCGGCACCGGCCTGAGCGAGGGCGATCAGGGTCTGGGCCTCCGCGGTGAGGAAGGCGACCAGCACCTTGAGGCGCGGATGGCGCTCCCGCAGCGCCGCCACCGCGGCGGGGCTGCGCTCCGGCGTGAACACCAGGGCGACGCCCTCCAGGGCCGCACCGTTCGGCCCGCGCAGCTCGTCCTCCCCGACCGTGCGGAGCGCGGGCGCGTGCTCCAGGGTGGCCCGGAACACCGCCCCAAGATCCGAGGGCTCGTCGATGATCAGCACTCTGACGGCGTCACTCATGCCGTTGGCCTCCGTCCCGGCGCGGCACACGCGCCTTGGTTGACGGAGTGTAAGGATCAAGCCGCGTTCCAACCGCGGCCGTTCTGCGCGTCGGACTGTCGGGCGGGCGCGTTAAACCGCTGACGGTGCGCGAAAACTTTCGTCGCTCGGTCGCACCCGGCAGGCCCCCGCCCGGTCGCCCCTAGGGTTAACGTGCCGGCCAGTCCGGGACTCGCAACGGTTGCAAGGCCGGGTCTGTCCCGGAACGGGACGCGCCGCCCGCGGGGGCAGTCCCCGGTGGACCAGTCGTTGCCGAACCGGTGACCATGGCGGTGACCGAGGCTCAGCCGGCCCGGGCGAGGATGAGGTCGGTGCAGGCGGACACCACGCGGTTGCGCCCCCCGGCCTTGGCCTCGTAGAGGGCGATGTCGGCCCGTTTGAGCAGGCTGCCGACCGTCTCGCCCTCCGACCAGGTGCTGACGCCGAAGCTGCAGGTGAGCGCCACCGGGCCGCGCGAGCCCCGCAGGCGCATCTGCGTGCAGCGCAGACGCAGTTTGCCGGCCACGCTCTCCGCTTCCTCCAGGGTCCGCCCCGGCAGGGCGATCGCGAATTCCTCGCCGCCCATGCGCCCGACCGCCGCGTCGGAGGTCTCGGCGAACAGGCGCGAGACGCTCTGGATGGCCGTGTCGCCGACGTCGTGGCCGTGCTCGTCGTTGATGCGCTTGAAGTGGTCGATGTCGGCGGTCACGAGCGAGAGGCGGCCGTGATCGCCGGCCCGGTCCGCCATGTCGGTGACGCGCTGCAGGAAGGCGCGGCGGTTGAGCAGGCCCGAGAGCGTGTCGGTCTCGGCGAGACGGATCAGCTCGCGCTGCATCTCGGTCATGCGCTCGGCGGCCCGCAGGCGCGCGTACAATTCCTCGGCGCCCGGCGGCTTGTCGATGAAGTCGTCCGAGCCGCTGTCCAGCGCCTCCGCGAGGTTGCGGGCGTTGCGGGCCGACGACATGGCAATGATGTAGAGCGGACGATGCGCCTCCGCGAGGAGGCGGGCCGACCAGCACAGTTCCAGGCCGCTCAACGGGCGGACTTCGAGGCTGGTGATCAGCGCGGTCACCGAGATGTTGGTCGTGACGAAGTCGAGGGCTTCGCGCGAGTCGGTGAAAGTGTCCACCACGTGCCCGCGCGGCACGAGCAGGGAGCTGATCACCTTCAGGACGACGCGGCTCGGGTCGACGACGACGATGTGCATGACGGCCTCAGACAGGAGCCCGGTCGGGCGCCCGGTGCCGGCCGATCCGGCCCGGGGCGATCTTCCATGCGGCCATCCTCCCGCCTGACGCTTAACACCGTCTCAAGAGCGCGCGCCGGCCGTGGCGGATCCGGCCCCGCCGCCCGAAGCGGCCGCCTTGTGAATTGTGGGGAAGACACGGCCGGAAGCGGCCTCGATCGTCAGATCTCGTGTGTTTGATCGAGCCGTCCTGCTCCGATCTTCTATACTGCCGCAAAAAGAAGGCAATGGAGGCGGCTATGGAATTCTTCATCGAGGAAGAGCGCCGGGGCCAGTGGGGCTGGCGTTTGCTCGGCCGAACCGGTTCGACCTTGTTTCGGTCGGACAACACCTTTGCGTCGCCGCTACAGGCGAGGGCCGCCGCGATGGCGTTCGCCCGCTCGGTCGTCGAGGCGGCCCGCCGCGCGGCGTCGGGTTGAGACGACGGCCGGGGTGCCACGATGGCCGGCATGTCTGTCCGGCAGCGGAATCGGTCTTGCCGGAGCGGCGACCCCGCGACCGGCTTGATTTAGGGCGGTGGTAGCCCTGCTGGCGCTTCACGACATCTGTCGGATCTCCCGGACGGTCACCAACGGCAGGTCGGCGGCCCAGGACCATCGTGATCTCGCCCCGTCGACCGTCCGACGCATGACGGCGAGGTCAGCGCGGGCGGACACGCCCGCACGACGGTTTCAGGCGAGTCCGACCTCGTTCGTTGGCCCGATCGAATTTCAGCATGTCCGGTCCTGTCACGGCCCAAGGGGGGCGAGGCGGTTGAACGGAGCGATCCTCGTCCCGCCTGCAGGGTATCCGACCCGCTCGCCCGGAGGTCCGCCCGGGACGGCGAGATCGCGACGGGCCTGGCCCCGTCATCGCCACCAGCCGCTTCCCGGCTGACCTGTTCATCTCCGACGCCATGCTCCGCCTTCCATCCGCACCGCACGGTTGGACGGCCGGACCGCGCATGTCTTGGTCCGAGAACGCGCCCGCATCTCGATATCACAACTCTAGGTAATATTTTTGTCATTGAGTGTATTTATGCTTGCTTGACCTGAATTGCGATTATCAATAAAGCCGTTCTATCTTGGAGAGAATCATGGATCACTCGAAAGCGCAGCTGGTCGCAGGCGAACTGTATGGGAAAATCCTTTTGCGGAATGCAGATCCGGACGGCTTCGCTTATGTGATCGATCGTCTTACCAATGGCATGAGCCCGCTTGATATTGCGAATGAATTCATGCGGTCAGAGGAATTTGCCGATAAATTCTTGCTGAACACGAGTCCGAACGAGATAGCTAGGAAACTGCTGATCGCCATGTTCGGCAAAATTCCTTCTCCAGCTGAAATCAAGCAGAATTCATTATTAATTGTTAATCGCGGTGTTCATGCTTTCGTTGATAAGCACATGAGGGAGAAGAAATTATCTTTGAACGATAGATTGCCGGATCTTCGGAAATACTGACGACCGGTGTTGAGCTGCGCCTGCCCGACGAGATCGTGGTCTGTCACGTTGCGAACCGGCGCCGATGCATTCGGGGCGGATCCGGCAGCCAGCGCGTGCGCGCCAAGGGCCATCGGAACCAGGGTCGTCGGATCAGGCGGTGAAAGCGAACGAGCCCGTATGGTCCGGGCCGCGCGCCCGACGCGCCGCCGCCCGACTCCCGGAGACGTCAGAGACGGATTTCAACGATAGGCTCGCGACGGGAGCCCCTCCGGGCGACCCTGCAAGAGCGGTGGTGGGCGGTGACGGGCTCGAACCGCCGACCCTCTCGGTGTAAACGAGATGCTCTACCAACTGAGCTAACCGCCCGCGGGCCGTATGCGTAAGGGCGTGCATCCGGGAGCGCAAGGGCCGGGGGTGCGGGCCGCCGCGGCGGGCTTCGATTTTGCGCTCCCAGCCTGCTTGACAGGGTAGGGCCGGCCCCATACACCGCCGCCATCGCAGCAACGCGAGACGCCACGCGGGCGTAGCTCAGTTGGTTAGAGTGCCGGCCTGTCACGCCGGAGGTCGCGGGTTCGAGCCCCGTCGCCCGCGCCATCATTCCAAAAATCTTCACAATCTGCGCTTTAAGCGAGGCCGGCCCGATCGTCCCCGGGTCTGGGATCCTCGACATATGCCGCGCCTGCGCCTCGTTCTCCTCGCCGCCAGCCTGACGCTCGCCGGATGCAGCGGTTCGGCCCTGCTGCCGAGCCCCGATGCGGTCACGAGCCCGGTCGTCCTCGACGAGGCCGCCGCGGCTGCCGCCATCTCGCGCTACCGCGCCAGCCACGGGCTGGGACCGGTGGTGATCGATTCCTCGCTGATCCGCGCCGCCTCCCTGCAGGCGCAGGCCAACGCCAGGGTCGGCCGGCTCTCCCACGAGGCGGCCGGCAGTTTCGACGCGCGGCTCGCGCGGGCGGGCTTCGCGGGGCGCTACGCCGCCGAGAACCTCAGCGCCGGCGCGGCCACCTTCGACGACGTCCTGCGCCGCTGGCAGGCCTCGCCCGAGCACAATCGCAACATGCTGATGCCGCAGGTCCGCCGGATCGGCATCGCCCGCGTGGATGCGCCGGACACGCGCTACAAGCGCTATTGGGCGTTGATCCTGTCGGATTCCTGAGGCTGCGGCAGGGCGCCGAACCGCGCCGTCGCGGCGAAATCGACCCGGAAGGGGAGGGGGCTGCGACGAAACTCGCCATCCGAAAGGGCCTTCGCCCGGTTGTGGCCGGGCGCGGCGTCGTTATCTAGGGATCACGCGTTCGCGGTTTGTGCGGTGCGAACGCCCCTTGTTTCGGCATACCCGCTCGTTTAAGCCTCGCGGCATTCTCCGGGCCTTGGAACCGTTCCGAATGACGGGCCGAGCCGGCCGGGCCGCGTGCCTGCGCCGCCCGACGACCATTGAGGGCTCTCGATGAACGGTCTCCTCGCGGATTACCTGCCCCTCGTGATCTTCATCGGCGTCTCGCTGGTGATCGCGCTGGCGCTGCTCGTCGCGCCCTTCCTCGTCGCCTACAACAGCCCGGACCCGGAGAAGCTCTCGGCCTACGAGTGCGGCTTCAACGCCTTCGACGATGCGCGCATGAAGTTCGACGTGCGCTTCTACCTCGTCGCCATCCTGTTCATCATCTTCGACCTCGAGGTCGCGTTCCTGTTTCCCTGGGCGATCACGTTCGGGGACCTGGGCTGGTTCGGCTTCTGGTCGATGATGATCTTCCTCGGCGTGCTCACCGTCGGGTTCGTCTACGAGTGGCGCAAGGGCGCCCTCGAGTGGGACTGAGCCGACCCCGAAAGCCCTGCCGCCTCCGAGAGACCCCCGCTCCATGGCCCTCGACACCCCCCTCTCCCGCGCCCCGGCGATCGCTCCCCAGCCGAAGGGCCTCATCGACCCCTCGACGGGACTGCCGATCGGCGCCACCGACCCGACCTTCCTGTCGATCAACGACGAGCTGGCCGATCGCGGCTTCCTGCTCACCACCGCGGACGACCTCATCACCTGGGCGCGCACCGGCTCGCTGATGTGGATGACCTTCGGGCTCGCCTGCTGCGCCGTCGAGATGATGCAGATGTCGATGCCGCGCTACGACGCCGAGCGCTTCGGCTTCGCGCCGCGCGCCTCGCCCCGCCAGTCGGACGTGATGATCGTCGCCGGCACCCTGACCAACAAGATGGCGCCCGCGCTCCGCAAGGTCTACGACCAGATGCCGGAGCCGCGCTACGTGATCTCGATGGGCTCCTGCGCCAACGGCGGCGGCTACTACCATTACTCCTACTCGGTGGTGCGCGGCTGCGACCGCGTGGTGCCGGTGGATATCTACGTGCCGGGCTGCCCGCCGAGCGCGGAAGCGCTGCTCTACGGCGTGCTGCTGCTGCAGAAGAAGATCCGCCGGACCGGCACGATCGAGCGCTGAGGGCGAGGGCCATGACGAACGGCATCACGATCCGGCCCCACACCGAGGCCGTCCACGGCCCCGGGGCGCTTCAGGCCCTCGGCGACCGGCTGGCCGAGGCGCTCGGTCCGGCGGTGACCGACCGGGTGATCGCCTTCGACGAGCTGACGCTGATCGTCGAGGCCGCCGAGATCGTGCGGGTGCTCACCCACCTGCGCGACGATCCGTCCTGCGCCTTCCGCTCCTTCGTGGACATCTGCGGGGCGGATTATCCGGGCCGGGCCAAGCGCTTCGACGTGGTCTACCACCTGCTCTCGCTGCGCCACAACCAGCGCATCCGCGTGAAGGTGCAGACCGACGAGGCGACTCCGGTGCCCTCCGTGATCTCCGTCTTCCCGGCCGCCAACTGGTACGAGCGCGAGACCTACGACCTCTACGGGATCCTGTTCTCGGGCCACCCGGACCTGCGCCGGCTGCTCACCGACTACGGCTTCGAGGGCCATCCGCTGCGCAAGGATTTCCCGCTCACCGGCTTCGTCGAGGTGCGCTACGATCAGGACGAGGCGCGGGTGGTGTACGAGCCGGTGAAGCTCACGCAGGAATTCCGCAACTTCGACTTCCTCTCGCCCTGGGAAGGCACGGACTACGTGCTGCCCGGCGACGAGAAGGCGAAGGCGAACTGAGCCCGCCATGAGCGAGCCCGCCCCCCTGTCCGGACGATGCCTGTGCGGCGCGGTGCGCTTCCGCGCCCGCCCCCGGCGCCTGGAGATGGACGTCTGCCATTGCGGCCTGTGCCGCCGCTGGTCGGGCGGGGCGCTGATGGCCGTCGAATGCGATCCGGGTCTCGCCGTCGAGGACGAGGGCCAACTCGGGCTCTACGCCTCATCCGACCACGGCGAGCGGGGCTTCTGCCGCGCCTGCGGCACCTCGCTGTTCTGGCGGATGCGCGACGGCTCCTTCCTGGCCGTCTGCGCCCAGGCCTTCGACGCGCCGGACCGCTTCGTCCTCGCCACCGAGATCTTCATCGACGACAAGCCCGCCAACTACGCCTTCGCGAACGACACGCACAAGATGACCGGTGCCGAGGTCGTCGCCGCGTTCGCCGGGCCGCCGGGATCCAGCCCATGACCGAGCATTCCATCCGCAACTTCTCGATCAATTTCGGACCCCAGCACCCGGCCGCGCACGGCGTGCTGCGCCTCGTGCTGGAACTCGACGGCGAGATCGTCGAGCGGGTCGACCCGCATATCGGGCTGCTGCACCGCGGCACCGAGAAACTGATCGAGTACAAGACCTACCTGCAGACCACGCCCTACTTCGACCGGCTCGACTACGTCGCGCCGATGAACCAGGAGCACGCCTTCTGCCTCGCGGTGGAGAAGCTGCTGGGCATCGAGGTGCCGCGGCGCGCCAAGCTGATCCGCACCCTGTTCTGCGAGATCGGGCGGCTGCTCTCGCACCTCCTCAACGTGACCACGCAGGCGATGGACGTCGGCGCGCTCACGCCCCCGCTCTGGGGGTTCGAGGAGCGCGAGAAGCTGATGATCTTCTACGAGCGCGCCAGCGGCGCGCGGCTCCACGCCAACTACTTCCGGCCGGGCGGCGTCCACCAGGATCTGCCGGCGGGCCTCCTCGACGACATCGAGGCGTTCTGCGATCCGTTCCTGAAGGTGGTCGACGACCTCGACAGCCTCGTGATGGGCAACCGCATCTTCAAGCAGCGCAACGTCGACATCGGCATCGTCAGCGTGGACGAGGCGATGGCCTGGGGCTTCTCGGGCGTGATGGTGCGCGGCTCGGGGATTCCGTGGGACCTGCGCAAGGCGCAGCCCTACGAGGCCTACGAGGAGATGGAGTTCGACATCCCCGTGGGGAAGAACGGCGACACCTACGATCGCCAGGTCATCCGGATGGAGGAGATGCGCCAGTCCGTGCGCATCATGAAACAATGCCTCGCCAAGCTGCGCGAGCCGGCCGGTCAGGGGCCGATCGCCACGCAGGACGGCAAGGTGGCGCCGCCCTCCCGGCGCGAGATGAAGCGCTCGATGGAGGCGCTCATCCACCACTTCAAGCTCTACACCGAAGGCTTCCACGTGCCGGCGGGCGAGGTCTACGCCGCCGTCGAGGCCCCGAAGGGCGAGTTCGGCGTCTACCTGGTCGCGGACGGCACCAACAAGCCGTATCGCTGCAAGATCCGGGCACCGGGCTTCGCGCACCTGCAGGCGATGGACTGGATGTGCCGCGGGCACATGCTGGCGGACGTGTCGTGCATCCTGGGCACCCTCGACATCGTGTTCGGCGAAGTCGACCGGTGAGGCTGGGCACGAGCGGCGAAGAGAACTGACACGATGGCAAACCGCAGACTGGCGCCCGCCGAACAGCAGCCCGCGAGCTTCGCGTTCACGGCCGAGAACGCCGAATGGGCCAAGGGCCAGATCGCCAAGTACCCCGAGGGCCGGCAGGCCTCGGCGGTGATCCCGCTCCTGTGGAAGGCGCAGGAGCAGCACGGCGGCTGGCTGCCGCAGAAGGCCATCGAGGCGGTCGCCGACCACCTCGGCATGCCGCATATCCGCGTGCTGGAGGTCGCGACCTTCTACACGATGTTCGCCCTGGAGCCGGTCGGCCGCTACTGGATCCAGGTCTGCGGCACCGTGCCCTGCGACGTCTGCGGCGCGCGCGAGCTCAAGCAGATGCTGCACGAGCGCCTGGGACCCCCCGGCCACGTCGACCCGACCGGCACCTTCTCGTGGCTGGAGGTCGAGTGCCTGGGCGCCTGCTGCAACGCCCCGATGGCGCAGATCAACCAGGACTACTATGAGGACCTGACCCCCGAATCGCTCGGCCGGCTGATGGACGACCTCGCGGCGGGCCGGCCGGTCAAGGTGGGCTCGCAGGTTGGCCGCACCTCCTCCGAGCCGCAGGGCGGGCTGACGACCCTTACCGACGAGACGCTGTTCGACGGCTCGCGCATCGGCGCGTGGCGCAAGCGCTTCGAGGAGGAGGGCCTGCACGAGGAAGGCGCGGAACTGCGTGCGAAGGCCGAGGCGGCGAACGCCGCCAGGGACGCCGAGAAGCCCAAGGCCGCCAAGCCCGATTCAGGCCGCGCCACCGAGAGCCCGGCCGCCGCCGCCCCGGCGCAGCGCGCCGCCGACGGCAAGGCGCCGGTGGAGCCCGCCGAGGCGAAGGGACAGGCGGCGCCCGAGCGCAGCACGGTCGCCGAGCCCAGAAGCGGCCCGGAGGCGCAGCCCGCGCCGCAGAGCGGCCGCTCCTACACGCAGACGCCGTCGAAGCCCGAGGAGGGCCGGCCCGTCGCCGAGACCAAGGGCTCGACCCGGGAGGCCGGCGCCGAGCCGATCGCCGGCGGGCGCACGGACGGCACGCAGGCCAAGCCGGTCGGCGCGGATCCGAACGACAAGGGGCCGCCGGGCCCCGGATCCCGAGGGGGCCC
Source organism: Methylobacterium isbiliense (assembly GCF_022179325.1). Lineage (GTDB taxonomy): Bacteria > Pseudomonadota > Alphaproteobacteria > Rhizobiales > Beijerinckiaceae > Methylobacterium > Methylobacterium isbiliense. The sequence continues at coordinate 27,807 of NZ_BPQQ01000051.1, forward strand.
CGAGGGCTCCTCCACACCTTCCTCGAACCGGTAGGACGACGCCATGCTCTCCGACCAGGATCGCATCTTCACCAACCTCTACGGCCTGCATTCGCCGGGGCTCGAAGGCGCC
>NZ_BPQQ01000052.1 GCF_022179325.1 Methylobacterium isbiliense
CCCCGGCCGGGGAGAGGCCCTTCCTCGTGGCGGCGCTGCTTCGGGCCGCCGCACGCGCCGGCTCAGGTGAGGACGCCATGACCCTGGACGACAAGATCAACGGCCTCACCGTCCTGTCGGCGAATCACGGCGAGATGATCGGGCGGCTCTCCGAGGCGCAGGCCGACGTGGCGGCCAAGCAGGTCGGGCTGCAGATGGCGATCGGCTTCCTCGCCCGGATCCTGCGCGGGATCGATTCCGACCACTACCGGCACGAGTTGCAGGGCTATCTGGCGATGCTGGAGGACGCGCTCACCCGCGACGACCCCGATTCCGAGATCGCCCGGCGCGTGCTCGCCACCGTCCGGGCGACGCTGGAGCCGGCCGACGAGGACGCGTGAGGCGCGCCTCAGCGCACCTCGAAGATCCCGTCCACCTCGACGCTGGCATTGGCCGGCAGGCTCGCGACTCCGACCGAGGTGCGGGCGTGGCGGCCGGCCTCGCCGAACAGGGCCGCCATCAGGTCGGAGGCGCCGTTGATCACCTTCGGCACGTCCGGCCAGCCCGGCACCACCTGCACGAAGCCGCCGAGGCGGTGGCAGCGCACCACCCGGTCGAGGTCGCCGTCGAGGGCGAGGCTGAGCGCGGCCAGAAGGTTGAGGGCGCAGAGTTCCGCCGCCCGCTGCCCGGCCGCGAGATCCTGCGCCGCCCCGAGCGGGCCGGCACAGCGCACCTCGCCGTCCCATTCGCAGATCTGGCCGGCGAGCCAGACCGTGGCGCCGCTGCGCGAGAAGGGCAGGAAGGCGCCGCGCGGCGAGGGCACCGGCGGCAGGGTCAGGCCGAGGGCGGCGAGGCGGGACGCGACGCCCGGCGGGAGGTCGGAGGAGGGCACAGCGGGGTCTCCAGGATGGGATGAGGCGCTCAGCGCCGCGGCCGGGGGGCCGTCATGGGCGCCGCAGCCCGAATGTGCCACAGGCGGGGCGCTCCGGCCGACCTGCTGGTCAGTGCGGCGGCGTCTGAACCTGGGCGCCGCCGAACACGACCTGCTGGCGCAGCGGCGGTCGCGTCAGGGCGTAGATCAGGCGCGGCTCGGCCGGAGCGCTGGCCGCGTCGAGGGCGGCGCGATGCTCGGCCGAGAGCCGGAGATCGAGGGCGGCCACGTTGTCGGCGACCTGCGCCGGGCGGCTGACGCCCATCAGGGTCGAGGCCACGCCCGGCCGGCCCACCACCCAGGCCAGGGCGACGCGCGCCGGCGGCTGCCCGATCGCCTCCGCCACCCGGCGCACCGCCGCGACGATGTCCCAGTTGCGCGGGGTGAACAGGCTGTCGCCGAACGGGTTGGCGCCGTCGAGCCGCCGGTCGTCGGACGACCGCGCCTCGCGCCCCCGCGCCGCATCGTTCGGCAGGCCGGCCTGCCGCGGCGGCGCGGCTTCCACGGCGGCGCGGTCGTATTTCCCCGTGAGCAGCCCGTAGGCCAGCGGCGACCACGGCACCATCCCCAGCCGGAACTCCGCCGCGAGCGGGACGTGCTCGTCCTCCACCTCCCGGCTCACGAGGGAATAGAAGTACTGGAGGGCGATCGGCCCCGGCAGGCCGTGCGCGGCGGCGAGCGCGGCGAGCGTGGCGACGTACCACGCGGGCGTGTTCGACACGCCCCAGTAGCGGATCTTGCCCGTCCGCACGAGCCCGGCCATCGTCTCCAGCAGTTCTTCGGCCGGCGTGATGCCGTCCCAGACGTGCAGCCAGTAGAGATCGATGGTGTCGGTCCGCAATCGGCGGAGGGACGCGTCGAGCGCGGCATGGACGTGCTTGGCGCCGTTGCCGCCCGCGTGCGGCCCGGTGCCCGTCGCGAAGCCCGACTTGGTCGCGAGGACGATCCGGTCGCGCAGGGACCGCTCCGTGAGGAAACGGCCGATCATCGCCTCGCTCTCCCCGTCGGCGTACAGGTTCGCCGTGTCGACGAAATTGCCGCCCCGCTCGACATAGGCGTCGAACACGGCCCGGCTGCCGGCCTCGTCCAGGCCCCAGCGCGCCGTGCCGAAGGTCATGGTGCCGAGCGCCAGGGGGCTGACGCCGAGGCCGGAGCGGCCGAGCGGGCGATAATGCGACAGATCCATTCTTGCATGTCCTCACGGGGGAGGCTTGGGATAGCGCGACCCTTCGCCGAGGATTAGCCGTGATCGGTGGTAAGCGCTTGTGAGCGAGGCTCAGGAATGCGGCGCGGTACGCTCGACGATCTCGCGGCCTTCGCAGCGGTGGCCCGCGCGCGCAGCTTCACGCGCGCGGCGGCGGAACTCGGCCTGTCGCCCTCCGCCCTCAGCCACGCCATGCGCGGCCTGGAGACGCGGCTCGGCGTCCGGCTTCTCGCGCGGACCACGCGCAGCGTCGCCCTGACGCCCGCGGGCGAGCGGCTGCTGCGCTCGCTCGACCCGGCGCTGGCGGAAGTCGCGCGCGGGCTTGCGGCGCTCGCCGACTGGCGCGGAGAGCCCTCCGGCACGATCCGGCTGACGACCTTCCTGTCGGCGGCGCGCAGCGTCCTGGACGCGGCGCTCCCGCGCTTCCTCGTCGATCACCCGGCCGTCTCGGTCGAGGTGATCATCGACGACCGGCTGGTCGACATCGTCGAGGCGGGCTTCGATGCCGGTATCCGCTTCGGCGAGGCGGTGGAGCGCGACATGCTGGCGGTGCGCGTCGGGCCGGATCTGCGCACGGTCGTGGTCGGGACACCAGGCTATTTCGCGCGCCGCCCCCACCCGAGGACCCCCGCCGACCTGGAGGGGCACAACTGCGTCGCCTATCGCCTCGTCGGCGGAGGCGGCCTTCTGCCGTGGGAATTTGCGCGGGACGGTCGCGAGCTGCGCGTGCGCCCCGGCGGCCAGCTCGTCGTCAACGACGGAGCGCTGGCGGGCGCGGCGGTGCGCGCGGGCGTCGGGCTCGGCTACATGCTGGAGGAGGACGTCGCCGCCGACGTGGCGGCGGGGCGCCTCGTCCAGGTGCTGGACGAGTGGTGCCTGCCCTTCCCGGGCTATCACCTCTACCACCCGGGCCGACAGGCCACGCCCGCGCTGCGGGCGCTGATCGAGGCCCTGCGCTGGAGGGAGTAACCGCCGCAGGGTGAGGACCGCCCTCGACACCGCCCTCGACTTGGCCGAGCCGGATGTCCCGCGGCCCTAACCCGAGCGGGAGAGGGCGCCGCCGTGCCCGTCCACCAGGGCGGGCGCCGGGGCGGGCTCCTCCTGCGTGTAGTCCCGCCACAGCAGCACCAGGGCCGCCATCACGGCCGGCCCCAGGAAGAGACCGAGGAGCCCGAAGCTCTCCACCCCGCCGAGGATGCCGAGCAGCACCCACAGGAAGGGCAGGCCGGCCGCGCCGCCGATCAGGGCCGGGCGCACGAGGTGGTCGGCCAGGAAGGTGACGAGGAGGCCGGCGGCCACCACCGCGCCGGCGGCCACGAGGCTGCCCTTCAGGGCGACCAGCAGGGCCGCGATCCCGAAGGCGACGGGGGCCGCGAAGGGAATCATCGCGGCGAACGCCGTCAGGGCGCCGAGCAGCACCGGGTGCGGCACGCCCGCGACGACGTAGACGAGGCCGAGCAGAACACCCTCGCCGAGGCCGACCAGCACCAGCCCGTCCACGGTGCCGTGCACGGAGGCGGCCATCTGGCGCGCCACGCGCTCGCCGCGCGGGCCAAAAAGCCGGCGGCAGGCCGTCAGGCCCTGCGCGGCCAGGGCCGGCCCGTCCCGGAACAGGAAGAACAGGGTCAGCAGGGTGAAGCCGAACAGCATCGCCCGGTGCGCCACCTGCGTGCCGACGCTGCGCCCGACGCCGACGAGCGCGCCGTTGTCGAGGTGGTGCAGCCACTCGGAGGCGCCCGCCGGGTGGGCGAGGGTGTCCCGCCACCACGCCGCCACGGCCTCGGCGCCGAACGGGAGCCGGTTCACGATCTCGGGCACCGGCCAGCCCGACTGCTCGATCTCGCGCCAGAACTGCAGCACCTCGCGCGCCTCGCGGGCGGCCTGCACGGCGACGAGGGCGAGCGGCACCAGCACCACCAGCGCCACGCCGAGCGTGAACAGGGCCGGCCCCACGACGTTGTGGCGCCCGGGCGGGACGCGCCGGACGAAGCGGGCGTAGAGCGGCCAGAGCGCGAGCGCCAGGATGGCGCCCCAGGCGAGCGCCGGCAGGAAGCCGTGCAGGGTCCAGAGCCCGAGGGCGACGAGCCCCAGCACCAGCGCCACCCGGGCCGCGGCGTGCGAGCGGTCGGGGGGACCCGCCGGGCGGGTGTCGCGCGTCATGTCCATGGAGTCCGGTCCCGGGTGATGCGGTTGCCCGCGGATGCCCCCTCGTGTATGCGGACCGCTCGACCGGGGGAATGCCGCGCGAGCGGGTCTCCCGATTCGGCGAATGGAAACCTGACAGCTCGAAGCCGCCTTGCGGGCGGCCCGCGACCGGGGGCTCGGGCGGAGGTCCGTAAGGTCGCGTGGGCGAGCCTGACCACATCACGAAAGCGGCTGCACGCCCATGTCCGACACCTTCGACCGCGTTGCCGACATCATCGCCGAGACGGCCGACATCCCGCGCGACACGATCACGCCGGAGAGCCACGCGATCGACGATCTCGGCATCGACAGCCTCGCCTTCCTCGACATCGCCTTCGCGATCGACAAGGCGTTCGGCATCAAGCTGCCGCTCGAGCAATGGACCCAGGAGGTCAACGAGGGCAAGGTGCCGGCCGAGGAGTACTTCGTCCTGAAGAACCTCTGCGCCCGCATCGACGCCCTGGTGGCCGAGAAGGCCGCTAAGGTCTAGGCGGCGGCCACACTCCGCCATGCGCCTCGAATATTTCGAGATGATCGACCGGGTGGTGGGCCTCGACCGCGCGGCCGGCACCCTGCGCGCGCGCGCCGTGGTGCCGCGCGAGAGCCCGGTCTTCGAGGGACACTTCCCCGGCCATCCGCTGGTGCCCGGCGTGCTCCTCACCGAGACGATGGCGCAGGCCTCCGGCTACCTGCTGCTCGCCCGCTGCGGCTTCAGCCACATGCCGTTCCTGATGGGCGTCGACAAGGCGCGCTTCCGCTCCTTCGTGGGGCCGGGCGCGGAACTCGACGTCGAGGCGAGCCTGGAGCACGACGGCTCGGGCTACGCCGTCACCAAGGCGGCCATCCGGGCCGAGGGCAAGCCGCTCTGCAACGCGGAGCTGCGCTTCAAGACCATGCCGTTCCCGGCCGGCCTCGACGGGCCGATGCGCGAGCGCGCGGCCACGATCGGCCTGCTGACCGAGGAGGGCCTGCCGCAGGCGGGCTTGGAGGCGGGCTTGGCGCAGCCGGGATTGGCGCAGCCGGGATTGGCGGAGACGGGCTTGGCGGAGACGGGCTTGGCGGAGACGGGACGGTGAGCGCGCGCGCGGTGGTCATCACGGGCCTCGGGCTCGTCTCGGCCGCGGGCGAGGGCGTGGCGGCGCACCTCGCCGCCCTGGAGGCGGGCGGGCCGCCCCGCACCGACGCCGAGACCTTCGCGCCCTGGCCGGTGCACCCGGTGGCGCCCCTCGTCCTCGATGGGCAGATCCCCAAGAAGGCCGACCAGCGCCAGATGGAGCCGTGGCAGCGCCTCGGCGTCTACGCGGCGGGCCTCGCCCTCGACGCGGCGGGCCTCAAGGGCGATGCGGCCCTGAAGGGCGCCATGCACCTCATCGTGGCGGCGGGCGGGGGCGAGCGCGACTACGCGGTGGACGGGCAGATCCTCTCCGGCCTGCGGCAGGCGGCGGATCCGGGCGCCTTCCTCAACGAGCGGCTGCTGAACGACCTGCGCCCGACGCTGTTCCTGGCCCAGCTCTCCAACCTGCTCGCGGGCAACATCGCCATCGTGCACGGGGTGACGGGGGCCTCGCGCACCTTCATGGGCGAGGAATCGAGCGGGGTCGACGCCTTGCGCATCGCCCAGGCGCGCATCGCCGCGGGCCAGGTCGACAGCGTGCTCGTCGGCGGCTCCTACAATGCCGAGCGGGCGGACGTGCTCCTCGTCCACGAGATGGGCGGCTATCTGCGCAAGCCCGGTTACGCCCCGGTCTTCGCGCGCGCGGACGCGCCCGGCTTCATCCTCGGCTCGGGCGCCGCCTTCCTGGTGCTGGAGGCGGCCGAGCAGGCCCGCGCCCGGGGCGCGGCCGCCATCGCCCGCCTCGCGGGCGTGGCGAGCGATCGCACGGCGCGCGCCCCCGGCCGCACGCGCGAGAGCCTCGCGGCGCTCTGGCGCCAAGCCGGGCTCGCCGCCCCGGACGCCGTGATCTCCGGGGCCACGGGCTGCGCCGGCATCACGGCCGAGGAGGCGCAGGCGCTCGACAGCCTCGCGCCCGGGGCGCGGCGGAGTGCGCTCGGCGACCTCACCGGCCACACGCTGGAGGCGACAGCGCCCTTCGGCGCCGCGCTCGCGGCCGCCCTGGTGGCCGCCGGCGCCGCCCGCGAGGTCGCCGTGACGGCGGTCGGGCACCGCCGCGGCGAGGGCGTGCTGCGCATCCTGCCCGCCACGGAGGCCGCATGACGTCCCCCATCCGCGACGCCAAGGGGCGGCCCCTCGTCGCCGTCACCGGCCTCGGCGTCGTCACCTCGCTGGGGCAGGGCGCGGCCGACAACTGGGCGGCGCTCACCGCGGGCCGCTCCGGCATCCACGCGATCACGCGCTTCCCGACCACGGGCCTGCGCACCCGCATCGCCGGCACGGTCGATTTCCTCAAGGCCGAGCCGATGGTGGCGCCGGTCCTGTCGGAGCGCTTCGCCGCCGCGGCCGCCGAGGAGGCGGTGGGGCAGGCGGGGCTCGGGTCCGGCTTCCCGGGCGCGCTGTTCATCGCGGTGCCGCCGGTGGAGATGGAGTGGCCCCAGCGCCAGGCCCTGGCGGAGGCGGCGCTGGCGGAGGCGGCCGGGACGGCCGGCGAGGTGACCTACGCGGATCTCCTGCGCGCCGCCGCGACCCGGCGCTTCGACGACTGGCACGACCTCTTCATCTTCGGGACGGTGGCCGACCGCATCGCCGACCGCTTCGGCACCCGCGGCTCGCCGATCTCGCTCTCCACCGCCTGCTCGTCGGGGGCGACCGCGATCCAGCTCGGCGTCGAGGCGATCCGCCGCGGCGAGATGAGCGCCGCGCTCTGCATCGGCACCGACGGGTCGGTGAACCCGGAATCGCTGATCCGCTTCTCGCTCCTCTCCGCCCTCTCGACCCAGAACGACCCGCCGGAGGCCGCGGCCAAGCCCTTCGCCAAGAACCGCGACGGCTTCGTGATGGGCGAGGGCGCGGCCGCCCTGGTGCTGGAGGATGCCGCGGCCGCCCGGGCCCGCGGGGCGAGGATCCTCGGCTACGTGCTCGGCTGCGGCGAGAAGGGGGACGGCTTCCACCGCACCCGCTCCAGCCCCGACGGCGCCCCGATCATCGCGGCGATCCAGGGCGCGCTCGACGATGCCGGGCTCACCCCCGACCGGATCGACACCGTGAACGCCCACGGCACCGGAACGCCCGAGAACGACAAGATGGAGGCGCTGGGCTGCCTCGCGGTGCTGGGCGAGCGCATGCGCGCGGTGCCGATCTCCTCCAACAAGTCGATGATCGGCCACACGCTGACGGCGGCCGGCGCCGTCGAGGCGGCGTTCTCGCTCCTCACGCTCGCGCATGGCCGCGTGCCGCCGACCCTCAACTACGCGGTGCCGGACCCGGCGATCCCCCTCGACGTGGTGACGGAGGCCCGCGACCTGCCGGTGCGCACGGTCCTGTCGAACTCCTTCGGCTTCGGCGGGCAGAACACCTGCCTGGTCTTCGCGGCGGAGCCGGCGTGAGCGCCCCCGTCCTCGTCACGGGCGGCGCCCGGGGCCTCGGGGCCGCCATCGTGCGGGCGCTGGCGCAGGCGGGCCACGACGTCGACTTCACGGTCCGCGCCTCCGGCGAGGAGGCGGAGGCGCTGGTGGCGGAGTGTGCCGAGGCGCATCCGGCGCGGCGCGTGCGCGCGCTGCCCCTCGACCTCGCCGACCGCACGGCCCTCGATGCCTTCTGCGAGGCCGCCGCCGAGGCGGGCTATTACGGCCTCGTCCACAATGCCGGCCAGTCCTACGACACGCTGGCGGCCATCCTCGACCAGGACCGGGCCGAGGCGGCCATGCAGGTGAACTTCTGGTCGCTGACGCGCCTCGCCAAGGCGCTGGTGCGGCCGATGACCCGGGCGAAGGCCGGGCGCATCGTGGCGATCGGCTCGGTGGCGGCCCTGCGGGCCAATCCCGGCAACGCGGCCTACGCGGCCAGCAAGGGCGCGCTGATCAGCTATTGCCGCACGCTGGCGATCGAATCGGCGCGGCGGGGCGTCACCGTCAACGTGGTGGCGCCGGGCTTCATCGACACCGCCATGATGGCCCCCTACGCGGCCCATCGCGCCGCGATGGAGAAGCAGATCCCGGCCGGGCGCTTCGCCGCACCCGGCGACGTGGCGGCGCTGGTGGCCTTCCTGATGGGGCCGGGGGCCGCCTACATCACGGGCGCGGTGCTGCCGGTGGACGGCGGCCTCACCGCGATGATGGGCGTCCACCGCGGCTGATCCATGACGAGACTCCCCGTGACGGCCGCGCGCTGTGCGCTCCCCCTGCTGGTCCTGGCGGCGGGGCCGGCGCTCGGCCAATCCGCGTTCCGGGTCGACGACGTGCCGCCGGGCGATTCGCTCAGCATCCGCGAATTGCCGGATGCCGAGTCGCCCCAGGTCGGCCGCGTGCCCTGGGACGCGCGCCTGCGCGGCTTCGGCTGCACCAACGAGACCCCGAGCGGGCGGACATGGTGCCGGGTCAAGTACGGCCGGCTGGTGGGCTGGGCGCGCCGCCGGTATCTTGCGCCGGAGTGAGTCTCCTGAACGGATGCGGGCCGGCTCGGCGGCGCCCCCGACACGGCACGAGAGCGACACGGGACGAGAGATGGGCCGGATGATCCTCCGTGACGAAGCGTTGCTGGCGGGACGATCGCTCGACGACCCCGCTCTCGTCGCGCGTATCCTCGCCCTTCCGGACGACGCGGCGATCCGGCTGAGGGTCGCCGGAGAGGCCATCCGGTTCCGCAAGCGTCCCGATCAGGCGGGAGGCGCGCCGCTCGACCTCGAGGTCGATCCCTCCGACGCGCCGGCCTGGGCCGCCCTGCGCCGGAGGCGGCGCGGCGAGGAGGTGCCGGTCGAGGCGGAGCCCGGACGGGGGCAGGTCGATCCGTACCTGCTGTCCCTGTCGATGACCCTGGACGAATGGAACAGCCCGGAAGACGCGCAGGCCTATGACGGGCTTTGAGCGTTGGGACGTGCTCAAGGCGCTGTTCCCGTTCGTCGACCTCCCGCTGCGCAAGCCGCGCCCCGTCCTGGTTCTGTCCGATCGCGCCTTCAACGACGGGCACGTGATCGCCGCCATGATCACGACCGGGGCCGGGAGCCGGTGGCCGAGCGACCATGCGATTCTGGATCTCGCGCGCGCGGGCCTGCGCACGCCCTCGGTGGTCCGCTGGAAGCTGTTCACGCTGCCCGCCTCCGTCGTCGGCGGGAGGCTCGGCACGATGGCGGCGACCGACCGGGACGCCCTCGCATCCCGCCTCGGCCACATTCTGATGCCAGCGGGCGATCCCGCACCACGAGCCTGAGCGAGTCCATGCAAGCCCTCCAGATCTTCGGCGACCGCGACCTGCGCCTGACCGAGGTCGCGCCGCCGCCTCCGCCCGGCCCCGGGGAGGTGCAGGTGCGGGTGCGGGCGGTCGGCCTCAACTTCATCGACGTCTGGGGCTTCCGCGGCATGGCCTTCGCCAAGCGCAAGCTGCCCCTCACGGTCGGCGCCGAGGCGGCGGGCGAGGTCGCGGCGCTCGGCGAGGGCGTCGAGGGCCTGGCGGTCGGCGATCCCGTCGCGCTCTACGGGGCGATGACCTGCGGGCGCTGCCGCGCCTGCCGCGAGGGCCGCGACAACCTCTGCGAGGAAGTGGGCGGGGTGATGGGCTTCCACATCGACGGCTTCGCGCGCGAGCGGGTGACCATGCCGGCCCGCCTCGTGGTGCGGGTGCCGGCGGGCGTCGCCCCCGAGCAGGCGGCCTGCGCGCCGGTCGCCTTCGGCACCGTGCAGCACATGCTGTTCGACAACGCGCGGCTCGAACCCGGCGAGACCGTGCTGGTCCATGCGGGCGGCTCGGGCATCGGCACCACGGCGATCAAGATGGCGAAGGCGATCGGGTGCACGGTCTTCACGACCGTGGGCGACGACGCCAAGGGCGAGAAGGCCCGTCGGCTCGGGGCCGACCACGTCATCAACTACCGCACCGAGCGCTTCGAGGGCGAGGTGCGGCGCCTCACCAAGCGCCGCGGCGTCGACGTGGTGTTCGAGCATGTCGGGCCTGAGACCTGGAACGGCTCGCTCCTCTGCCTCAAGCGCGGCGGGCGGCTCGTCACCTGCGGCTCGACCTCGGGCGTGTCGGCCACCATGAACCTGATGCAGCTCTTCCAGCAGCAGTACCGCATCACCGGCTCCTTCGGCTGCCGGATCGAGAACATCCGCCAGAGCCTCGACAAGATGGCGGCCGGGATGTCGCCGGTGATCGACACCGTGCTGCCGCTCCACGCCTTCGCGGAGGGGCTGGCGCGGCTCGAATCGCGGCAGGTGTTCGGCAAGATCATCGCCACCCTGTGAGGACGGGCTTCCGCCGCGCCGCTCGCAACACTATGACGGGCCTCCGGCCTGCCGGGCGAATAGCCTTCCGGCCCCGTCCCACACCCGCGAGACCGCCGTGCTGCGCCTGAAGCTGAGGCTGTACCGTTTCCTCTCCGGCCTCGCCGAACTCCCGATGGTGCTGCTCGTGCGCATGCTGTTTGGCATCGCGAGCCTGCTCGGGCCGCGCCGCGCGGGCGGGTTCGGGGCGTGGCTCGGGCGCACGCTCGGGCCGCGCCTGCCCGCGCACCGCACCGCCCTCGACAACCTGCGGCACGCTTTCCCGGACCGCTCGCCCGAGGCGATCGCCGCCCTCGCGCGCGGCGCCTGGGAAAATCTCGGCCGCACCGGCGCCGAATACGCCCATCTCGGCGAGATCTTCGACTACGACCCCGCCGCGACCGTGCCGGGGCGGATCGAGGTCTCGGGCATCGAGCACTTCTTCGGGCTGCGCGACGACGGCAAGCCTGGCCTGATCTTCTCGGCGCACCTCGCCAACTGGGAGCTGCCGGCGATCTGCGCCGCCCGCTTCGGCCTCCAGGCGAGCGCCGTCTTCCGCCCGCCGAACAACCCGGCCGCCAAGCGGCTGGTGCAGGAGGTGCGCCGCGCCACGATGGGCGGCCTCACCGCGGCCGGGCCGGGGGCCGCCTTCGCCATGCAGGGCGTGATCGAGCGCGGCGGGCATCTCGGGATGCTCGTCGACCAGCACTTCACCCGCGGGGTGGTGGTCGAGTTCTTCGGCCGGCCGGTGCTGGTGAATCCGCTGCTGGCCAAGCTCGCCCGGCACTACGAGTGCCCGGTGCACGGGGTGCGGGTGATCCGGCTGCCCGGCGACCGCTTCCGGCTCGAACTCACGCCCGCCCTCGACCTGCCGCGGGACGCCTCCGGGGCCGTCGACGTCCAGGGCGCCATGCAGGCGATGACCCGGGTGATCGAGGCCTGGGTGCGCGAGCATCCCGCCCAGTGGATGTGGATGCACCGGCGCTGGCGCCCGGCGATGCTGCCGAAGACGGCTTCGCCCGCCGGGCCGCACCCCGGGGCTCAAGCTAACGTGACTTCCGTCAGCCCGGCCGGCGGGTGTTGATGCGCGCCATGACGTGCGCTGTGTCCCGCCGGCTCCTCGCGGCCCTCCTCCTGCCGGGCCTCGCCTGCACGGCCCGCGCGGGCGAGGCGCCCCGGGCGGTGGTGGAGCTCTTCACCAGCCAGGGCTGCTCGGCCTGCCCGCCCGCCGACCGCATCATCGGCGACCTCGCGCGCGATCCGGGCGTGATCGCCCTGAGCCTGCCGGTGACCTACTGGGACTATCTCGGCTGGAAGGACACGCTCGCCCACGCGGCCTTCACGGAGCGCCAGCGCGCCTATGCGGGCCAGCGCGGGGACCGGCAGGTCTACACCCCGCAGGCGGTGGTCAACGGGGCCGCCGCGGTGGTGGGCTCCGACCGGGCCGCCCTGGAGCACTCGATCCGCGACCCCGGCACCGCCGAGAGCCTGCCGGTGCCGATCCGCAGCGACGTGGTGGCCGACCGCATCCGGATCGAGGTCGGGGCGCTGTCCGATCACGGCCGCAAGGCCGAACTCTGGCTGCTGCCGGTGGTGCGCGCCCGCGAGGTGGTGATCGGCCGCGGCGAGAACCGGGGCAAGACCGTGACCTATCGCAACGTGGTGCGCGGCATGCACCATGTCGGCTCGTGGGACGGATCCGCCGCCCGGTTCGAGGTGCCCCGCAGCGTGCTGGCCGCGGATGCGGATTCCTACGTGCTGGTGCTCCAGGCCGAGCACGGCGGCCCCGGACGCATCCTGGGGGCCGCCAAGGGACCCGGGTTGTAGGCCCGCCGCCTCAGTCGACCCACTCGCCCCGGCGCATCACCGGCACGGCCTCGCCCTCCGCCGTCAGGCCGTCCACGTCGATCGCGGCCGAGCCGATCATCCAGTCGATGTGGATCAGGCTGCGGTTGGCGCCCCGCGCCGCGAGGTCGTCCTCGCTGAAGTCGCGACCGCCATCGCGAAAGCACTTGCTGTAGGCTTGGCCGAGCGCGATGTGGCTGGCGGCGTTCTCGTCGTAGAGGGTGTTGTAGAACAGGAGCCCCGAGGCGGAGATGGGCGAGGAGGCGGGCACCAGCGCGACCTCGCCGAGGCGGCGCGCGCCTTCGTCGGTGTCGAGCACCTTGGCGAGCACGTCCTCGCCGGTGCGGGCGCTCGCCGCGACGATGCGGCCGGCCTCGAAGCGCACCGCGATGTCGGTGATGAGCGTGCCCTGGTAGGAGAGGGGCTTGGTCGCCGCCACCACGCCGTCCACCCGCAGGCGGTGGGGTGTGGTGAAGACCTCCTCGGTCGGGATGTTGGCGTTGCAGACGATGCCGTTGCGGGCCGGCGCCGCGCCGCCGCACCATTCGTGGTCGTCGGCGAGCCCCACCGTCAGGTCGGTGCCGGGGCCGCGGAAGCGCAGGGCCGCGAAGCGCCGGGCGTTGAGCATGGCCGTGCGGTGGCGCAAGCCCGCATTGTGGGCCGCCCAGGCGGCGACCGGATCCTCGCCGTCGACCCGGGAGGCGGCGAAGATCGCGTCCCAGAGGCGGGCCACCGCCTCCTCCTCGGGCAGGTCCGGGAAGACGGTGCGCGCCCAGGCCGGGGTCGCGGCCGAGACGATGGTCCAGTTGATGGCGAAGTTCGCGATCAGGTCGAGGGCCGGCATGTAGGCCTTCGAGCGGGCGCGGTTGGCGCGCGCCACCTTCTGGGCGTCCTGGCCGGCGAGCAGCGAGGGATCGTCGCCCACGATGGCGAGCCGCGCCGCGCCGTTGCGGAAGGCGCTCGCCATGCCCTCGTAGAGCCAGCCCGCGGCGTGGTCGAAGGCCGCGTCGGGGGCGTGCGCGAAGCGGGCGAGCGTCGCCTGATCGTCGGAGAACAGGGTGGTGACCAGGGAGGCCCCGGCCGCGTAGGCCTTGGCGGTGATGCGGCGCGCGAGCCCGAGCGCTTCGAGCGGCGCGGTCATCACCAGTTCCTGGCCGGGCTGCAGCCCGAGCCCGACCCGCACCGCCACCTCGGCGAGCCGGTCGAGGCGGGCGTCCTGGGTGGCGCTCAAGGGGGCGTGGGCGTTCATCGGCATGTCTCCTCTGGAACGGCGTAGCACGCTTCGCCCATGCGCTTCAGCCCGTCACGCCAGCCGCGTCCAGGCGAGCCCGCCGAGATTCTCCCGGACAGCGAAGCGGGCGAGGTGCTCGGCCACCACGCCTTCGAGCCGCGTCAGCGCCGCGAGGTCGGGGGCCGTGACCGTGAGGGTGAGGCCCTCGGCATCCGCCTCGAAGGTGGCGGAGCGTCCCTCGCCGAACGGCACCGCGCCGCGCTCGGGGCCGAACTGCGTCTCCGGGAACTTGTGGCTCCAGTGCTTGCAGAGCTGCGTGAGGTAGCGGCTCGCCTGCGGGGTGTCGACGCGGGCGCGGGCCGCGAGGGTGACGGGCCCGCTCATCGCCCGTCCGCCTCCTTGGAGGCCGCCTCCTCGGAGGCCGCCTCCCGCAGGGCCGCCCAGATCGCCCGGGGCGTCGCCGGCATGTTGATGTGGGTGACGCCGCGCGACCGCAGGGCGTCGACGAGCGCGTTCATCACCGAGGGCAGCGAGCCCGCGCAGCCGGCCTCGCCGCAGCCCTTCACGCCGAGCGGGTTGGTGGTGGCCGGCACGGGGTGGCTCTCGAAGCCCATGGGCGGCGCGTCCGTGGCCCGCGGCAGGCAGTAATCCATGAAGGAGCCGGTCACGAGCTGGCCCTGGTCGTCGTAGGCCGTGCGCTCCATCAGGGCCTGCCCGATTCCCTGGACCACGCCGCCGTGGAGCTGCCCCTCGACGAGGAGCGGGTTCACGATCGTGCCGAAATCATTGACCGTGGTGTAGCGCACCACGGCGGCGACCCCGGTCTCGGGATCGACCTCGACCTCGGCGACGTGGCAGCCGTTCGGGAAGGCCGAGGGCGACTCCTTGTGGATGTGGGCGACGTCGAGGCTCGTCGGCGCCTGCGGGTCGGGCAGCCCCTCGCGCACCCGCGCGGCCAGCTCCAGGAGCCCGATGCCCCGGTCGGTGCCGGCGATGACGAAGCGCCCGTCCTGGAACGCGATGTCGGCGGGCCCGGCCTCCAGCACGCAGGCGGCGGCGAGCCGCCCCTTCTCGATCACGAGGTCGCCCGCCTCGACGATGGCGGCACCGCTCGCCATCAGCGACTTCGAGCCGCCGGTGCCGCCGCCCGCGATGAGCTGGTCGCTGTCGCCCTGGAGCAGGCGGATGCGGTCGTGCGGGATGCCGAGCCGCTCGTGCAGCACCTGCGCGAAGGGCGTGGCGTGGCCCTGGCCGTAATCGAGGGTGCCGGTGACGATCGTGACCGTGCCGTCGGCCTCGAAGCGGATGCCGCCCATCTCGTTCTGCGGCGGGGCGGTGATCTCCAGATAGTTGCCGATGCCGATGCCGCGCAGCAGGCCGCGGGCCTCGCTCTCGGCCCGGCGCGCCGGGAAGCCATCCCAGTCGGCGGCAGCGAGCGCGCGGTCCAGCACGGCCGGGAAGTCGCCGCTGTCGTAGGTCAGTCCCGAGGGGGCGGCGTAGGGCATGTCCTGCGGGCGGATGTGGTTGAGGCGGCGCAGGGCCACGCGGTCGCGGCCGGTCTCGGCGGCGGCGGTGTCGATCAGGCGCTCGATGAAGTAGTTGCCCTCGGGCCGGCCCGCCCCCCGGTAGGCGCCGATCGGCGTGGTGTTGGTGAACAGGCAGGCCATCGCCACGTCGTAGGCCGGGGTGCGGTAGACCCCCACCATGTTGCGGGCGATGTTCTGGGTCTGGAACAGCGGCGCCAGCGGGTTGAGGTAGGCGCCCATATTGGCGAGGCCCCGCACCCGGAAGGCGAGGAAGCGCCCCTCGGCATCGAGCGCGAGGTCCGCCGTCACCGCGACGTCGCGCCCGTGGTGGTCGGACAGGAAGCTCTCTGAGCGCAGATCGGTCCACTTCACGGGCCGCCCGAGCACCTTGGCGGCGTGCAGGAGCGGCAGGTATTCGGGATAGACCGGCGCCTTCATGCCGAAGGAGCCGCCGACATTACCGGTGAGCACCCGCACGGTGTCGCGGGGCACCTTGAGCACCCCGTCCGCCAGCCCGTTGCGCAGGCCGAAGACGCCCTGCGAGCCGACATGCAGCGTGTAGCGCTGGCCTTCCGGCTCGTAGACGCCGATGGCGGAGCGCGGCTCCATCGGGTTGATGACGAGGCGGTTGTTGTCGAGGGCCAGCGTCGTGACGTGCGCGGCCCGCGCGAAGGCGGCCTCGGTGGCGGCGGCATCGCCGGTGCGGTAGTCGAGGGCGAGGTTGCCCGGCACGTCGTCGTGGAGGAGCGGCGCCCCGGGGGCGGCCGCCTCCTCGGGGGTCGTGACCACGGGCAGATCCGCGATGTCGAGGATGACGGCTTCCGCTGCGTCGCGGGCGAGCGCGGCCGTCTCGGCCACCACCACCGCGACGGGTTCGCCGACGTAGCGCACCTTGGCCGTGGCGAAGGAGGGCTGGGGCGGCTTGCGCATCGGCGAGCCGTCCTGGTTGGTGAAGCCCAGCGCGTTGCCGATGCCGCCGTAGCCGTCGAGATCCTGCGCCGAGAAGATCCCGAGCACGCCCGGCATGGCGCGGGCCGCGTCCGCGTCGAGGCCGCGCACGATCCCGTGCGCCACCGGGCTGCGCACGAACACCGCGTAGGCTTGGTTGTCGAGGGCGAGGTCGTCGGTGTAGCGGCCTTCGCCCCGCACCAGCACCGGATCCTCGGATCGCGGGACCGGCTGGCCGATGCCGAACTTCAGAGGGGCCGCGAAGTCGCGGGCGTCGGGACGCGCGTTCATGCCGTTCTCCGCGAGGAGGAATGCCCTGAGCTAGCAAGCGGGCGGAATCCTGCAAGATGGTTCGGGGCGGGGCAGCCCGGCCCTGATGTCACGGCTCGGGGCTCTCGCGCGGATCCCGTTGCGCCCGCGCCCCGGATCGGGAACCTCCGCGGCGGCCCTCGGAACGCGGACGGATGCCGGATTGCCGAAGGCCTTCTGACGCGGACCGGGGCCCGGGCGTCACCCGAACGAAGGGCCGACCGCTGCGTCGACCCCTCCCGGAGCCTCGCCCACGGCCACCACCTTGCCGGGGTTGAGGAGGCCCTGCGGGTCGAGCGCCTGCTTGAGGCGGCGCATCAGGTCGAGGGCGACCGGGTCCGCATAGCGCGGGAGTTCGTCGCGCTTGATCAGCCCGACCCCGTGCTCGGCGGCGATCGAGCCGTTCATCGCATGCACGATGTCGTGGACGATGCGGTTGAAGCGCGGCCACAGCGCCAGGAAGGCCGCCGCCTCCATGCCCACCGGCTGGCTCAGGTTGAAGTGGATGTTGCCGTCGCCGAGATGCCCGAAGGCGCAGACCCGCACCCCCGGCAGCTCCGCCTCGCAGGCGGCGGTCGCGCGCTCCAGGAAGGCGGCGGTGCGCGAGACCGGCACCGAGACGTCGTGCTTGATCGAGGCGCCCTCCCGGCGCTGCACATCCGACAGGCTCTCGCGCAGCCGCCACAGGGCACGCCCCTGCGCGGCGCTGCGGGCGACGACGGCGTCCTCGGCGAGCCCGTCCTCCAGCGCGTCGCCGAGCAGGGCCTCCAGGGCCGGGCCGGCCTCCGGCGTCTCGGCCGAGACCTCGACGAGCGCATAGGCGCCGTGGTCGCCGTCGAGCGGCCTCACGGCGCCGGGGGCGTGGCGCAGCACGATGTCGAGCCCGAAGGGCGGAATGTACTCGAAGGCGGTGAGCCGCCCCCCGGCCCGGTCCCGCAGCCGCGTGAACAGGGCGAGCGCGGCCTGCGCGGAGGCGAGCCCCACGAAGGCGGTCGCC
Source organism: Methylobacterium isbiliense (assembly GCF_022179325.1). Lineage (GTDB taxonomy): Bacteria > Pseudomonadota > Alphaproteobacteria > Rhizobiales > Beijerinckiaceae > Methylobacterium > Methylobacterium isbiliense. Next base: position 17,524 of record NZ_BPQQ01000052.1, read on the forward strand.
GTGGAGGCGGGGCGGGGATGGAGCTTCAGCACTGCCGCCGTGATGATGCCGAGCGTGCCCTCCGAGCCGATGAACAGGTGCTTGAGGTCGTAGCCCGCATTGTCCTTGCGCAGGGCCTTGAGGCCGTTCCAGACCCGCCCGTCGGCCAGCACCACCTCCAGCCCGAGCACGAGGTCGCGGGCGTTGCCGTAGGCGAGCACCGCGGTGCCGCCGGCATTGGTCGAGAGGTTGCCGCCGATGCGGCAGGAGCCCTCGGAGGCGAGCGAGAGCGGAAACAGCAGGCCCGCGGCCTCCGCCGCCTCCTGCACCCGGGCGAGGATGCAGCCCGCCTCCACCGTCAGGGTGGCGTTTGCCGGATCGACCGCCCGCACCCGGTCGAGACGGGCGAGCGACAGCACGAGGCCGCCGAACGGCACGCCGCCGCCGACGAGGCCGGTGTTGCCGCCCTGCGCCACCACCGGCACGCCCGCCTCGGCGCAGGCGCGCACCACGGCGGCGACCTCGGCGGTGTCGGCCGGGCGCACCACCGCCAGCGCCCGGCCCCGGTAGAGGCCGCGGGTCTCGGCGAGGTGGGGCGCCATGTCGTCGGGGGCGCGCAGCACATGGGCGGAACCCAGGCGCGCCGCCAGGGCATCGAGGAGGGCAGGGGCGGGATCGGGCATCGAACCGGGGGCGGGATGAGCCGGCATGGCATCCGGCAGGATGGCATCCCGGGGAAGCGGCCTCTAGATAGCGATTCGCCTCCGCTTTCCCAAGGCGCCTTCCCCGAAGGCCCTCGGTGCAAGGCGCGGGCGGCCCCGCCGAGACCGAGAATCCATGCTCTCCGTGATCCCGAACCCGCCGCGCATCGCCCTGCCGATCCAGGGCACCGCGGACTTGTTCCCCGTGCGGCGCGTCTACTGCGTCGGCCGCAACTACGCCGCCCATGCCCGCGAGATGGGCGCCGACCCGACCCGCGAGCCGCCCTTCTTCTTCATGAAGCCGGCCGACGCCCTGCAGATCGTGCCGGACGGCGAGACCGTGACCCATCCCTATCCGCCCCGGACCGCGAACTACCACCACGAGGTGGAGCTGGTGGTGGCGCTGGGCCGCGGCGGGCGCGACATCCCGGCCGAGAGCGCCCTCGACCACGTCTACGGCTACGCGGTCGGCCTCGATATGACCCGCCGCGACCTGCAGGACGAGGCCAAGAGCCTGCGCCGCCCCTGGGAACTCGGCAAGGCGGCGGACGCCTCCGGGCCGGTGGGCGTGCTGCGGCCGGCCGCGCTGATCGGGCATCCGTCCCGCGGGGCGATCACCCTCACGGTGGACGGCGAGCCGCGCCAGTCGGGCGACCTCTCCGACATGATCTGGTCCGTGGCCGAGCAGATCGCCTACCTGTCGGCCTTCTTCGCCCTGGAGCCCGGCGACGTGATCTTCGCCGGCACGCCCGAGGGCGTCGGCGCGGTGGCCCGCGGGCAGACGATGGTCGCGGCGATCGAGGGCGTGGGCGAGATCCGCCTGGAGGTGGCGTGACGCGCGCGCAGCGCCTGCTGATGCGGGGCGCCCACCTCGTCTGGCGCGTCACGCGCGGCATGACGCTCGGCGTGCGCGGCGCGGCGATCGACGGGCAGAACCGCGTCTGCCTGATCCGCCACACCTACGTGGACGGCTGGCACCTGCCGGGCGGCGGCGTCGAGCCCGGCGAGACCGCGCTCGACGCGCTGACCCGCGAGTTCCAGGAGGAGGCCGAGGTGCTGATCGACCCCGGGGCGGCGCGCCTGCACGGGGTCTATTTCAACACGCTCGCCTCCCGCCGCGACCACGTGGTGCTCTACGTCGCCCGCACCTTCACGGTGCGGGCCGCGAAGGTCCCCGACCGGGAGATCGCCGAGGCCGGCTTCTTTCCCCTCGACGCCCTGCCGCCCGAGACCACCCGGGCGACCCGCGCGCGCCTGGCCGAGATCACCCGCGGCCTGCCCCCCGCGACCCATTGGTAGCCGCCGCCGAAAAAGCCGCGCCGCACCCCTTGCGCCCGCCGCCGGAATGGTGTTTATCCCGGCCCGTCGGCGCCGCCACGGTGGATCGCCCGGCACGAGAGCGGGTGTAGCTCAGGGGTAGAGCACAACCTTGCCAAGGTTGGGGTCGAGGGTTCGAATCCCTTCGCCCGCTCCAGTTTCCCAACCAGACACAACGACTGACGAGAGAGCCGCCTGCGGGCGGCTTCGTCGTTTCTGGCCCTTCGGAAGCAGTCGACGGGCGAGGGCGTTGGACTTGGAGCGACGGCATGTCGCGCAACCCGCAGGGCCTCACCAGGGCCGGCAGAGGATGAAGGGCGTCATGGCGATCAAGGCTCTCAACGACCGCAAGAAGCTCTCGAACGACTTCAACGACGCGACGGACGCCTTCATCGACGAGGTGCTGGACGCGCTCCAGGCGGGAACGATCCCGCGCGATCTGGCGCGGGCCTATCTGGCGCATCCCATCGCCATGATGCACGCGGACGGCGCGCAGGCCGTCGCGAACTACCTCGACCGCATGCTGTCGCAGCGGCCCGCGATCGACTGGACCCCGGGCAGCTAGAACCCGGCCGCCGCACGCCCCAGGCCAGGTATGCGGGATGCGCGGCGAACGCCCGGGACCACCAGCGCAACCCGGGCCTCGCTGCGGCTGCCGCCGACGATCGGCCCCGTTTGGCCGAGGGCCTGCGGCGCGCCGGTCGCCGGGCCAGCCCCGAGAAGCCCCTCAGCGGGCCTGGGCCGGCGGTCGAGGCTTCTGGAGAGACGGCTTCCCTCCGGTCGGATCGAAGGGCACGGCAGGACCACCACATCCGGTGCAGATCGAGTTCGAGAGGCGGTCCAGGCGCTTCATGCGGATCCTGTCGGCCGTTTCCCGCTTGGCGGCCTCCGCCTCGAAGGCCGCCTTCCGGCGCCGTTCCTGCGCCTCCGGCGAGGCCTTCCCGTCGCTCGCCGGCTGGGACGCGGCGGCGGCGTCAGGCCCGCTCGATCGCGGCCGCGCCTCGGCGCACCCGAACGAGACCACTGCCATAACCAGCCCACACAGAATCGTTCCAAAAGTCGATTCTGTCTTGACGACGTTCTTCATTCTCGAACCCCCAAAAATCGTCCGTATCACATCCAGGGATACGAGTATTGCCATTTGATTCGTCGGAGCGGTGGCGCACGGCACAGGCCGTGCCGGAGCATCAAGCCGGCCGGCGATGGTGGAATCACTTGCCGTGCACGGACATTCCGGTCGTCGGCCGTTGTCGCGGCCGGCCTCGCCGGCGCGCCCGGCCGCGCGCAGGGATCTCCGCATCGGCCCGGAGCGGCACCGGCCCGATCCTCCTCGGGAGGCCTCACGCCCCGGGCAAAGCGACCCGTGTCCGGCCCGTACGGAGGGTCTGCCCGAGGGACGGGCCGCCCGTCCTGGATGGCACCGCTCCGGATCCTCAGCCCCTGGTCCCGATCGCCTCGCCGTCCCGTTCCGCCCCGCGGCCATCCGGGTATCGGTATCCCTCCAGCCACTTGGCATGCTGCTCGGAGCCGGCCGGATGGGGATTGGCGGTCTCGGGATCGCCGCGATAGCGCGCGTGCCGTCCCTGCTCGAACGGCTCGGCCGACGATGGGTGGATGTCCGGCATGGTGTCCTCCCTGGCCGAAACGCGGACCGGCAGGAATCTCCCGCCGGAACGCTGCCGGCGGGGCGGCGGCCCGAGTTGTCCTTGCGTGGGAATCAGGCCGTCTCGGGCTTCTTCGCCCCGGAGGCCCGCACGCGTGCGGCATCGGCCTGCGTCGCCCAGGCCGCCAGAGCCACCTGGTCGGGGACCTCCTCCTCGGAGCCCCACCAGATCGTGTCGCCGTTGCTCATGACCGCGTACCGGGCCAGTCCGTGCGTGCCCATCGCGACGATGCGCCCCGGCCGCCAAGTCCTGTCCATGACACCCATCGGCACGGCTCCCTGCTCGCCCGTCTACGAACGAACGGCGAGGGTCGGAGGTTCATGGGGCCGCGTGATCTTTGTTCCGCATTGGACCCTCGACCTCCGTCGTCGGCGTCGGGACGGTGATCGCGCCCGGGCGCTACCGGCTGCCCACCGGCCGCTGGGCCGACGGCAACGAGCTGTGGGCCGCCTTCGCCTTCTTCCGCAGCGGCTCAAGCCCGTAGGGATCCGCCGGGATGTCGTACGGATGCCCGTAAAACTCCTCCCCGTCCGCGCGGGGGCCGGGAGACTGGGATACCGGCGCAGGGAGAGCTGCCGTCGTTTGCACCTGTGCAACCGCTGCGGAGCTCATGAGCACGCTAGCAGCTGCGATGAGCAGTGCAGGCCGCATCGAAGGCCTCCAATCCTGTGTGTCGGCGCGGGGTCGTCGGGCGACCTTCGCGCATGCGAATGAACAGACGGTCAATGTCGCGCTGCACAGTCAAGCGCTGACTGCCGTGGCCGGGTCTGCGACGGCGTGCGGCGTGCGCTTTCGCACGCGTCGTCGCCCGCCCCGGGGCCCACGCCGGTCAGGATGCGGCCGAGGCCGCGTGCGCCTGCGGCGCCGGTCCGGCAGCCGGATCGTTGCGGCGCCAGAGCGTGCGAATGATCGCGCTGTGATCGAGGTCGCCGTCCCCGCTCTCGATCAGGTCCGCGAACAGGCGGTCGACCAGCGACAGCACCGGGAGGGTCAGGCCGAGCGCGGCGGCGTGCGCGAGGGCCGTGCCCGTGTCCTTGAGCTGGTACTTGGCCGGACCGCCGGGCGTGAAGTTGCGCTCGATCATCCGCGGCGCGTGCTGCCGCAGGATCGTCGAATCGGCGAAGCCGCCGAGGAGGGCCTCGCGCACCTTCGCCGGGTCGGCCCCGCCGCGCGCCACGAAGGTGATCGCCTCGGCCACCGTCACGAGGGTCGAGGCCACGATGGCCTGGTTGGCGAGCTTGGCGAGTTGCCCGCTGCCGGCCGGGCCGACATGGGTCGGCCGTCCCATCGCGGCGAGGATCGGGCGGAGCTGCGCGAAGGCCTCGGGGCTGCCGCCCGCCATGATGGCGAGCGCCCCGGCGACCGCGCCGGCCTCGCCGCCCGAGACCGGGGCATCGACGTAGCCGACCCCCGAGGCCGCCGCGATCTCCGCCTGCCGCCGCGCCGTCCCGACCGGGATCGAACTCATCACCGCGAGCACGCTGCCGGGCCGCATGGCGGCGAGCGCGCCCTCCGGCCCGAGCAGGACCTCGTCGCTCACCGGGCCGGAACTCACCATGCAGATCACGGCGTCGGCCCCGCGCGCGGCCTCGCGCGGGTCGCCTGCGATCCGCGCGCCCTCGGCCGCGAGAGCCGCCGCCTTGCCGGAGGTGCGGTTCCAGACCCGGACCGCATGGCCGGCCCGGCAGAGGTGGCGCGCCATCGGCGCGCCCATCAGGCCGGTGCCGAGAAAGCCGATCGTGGCCGGGCTCATCAGGGGCTGTCCTCGCCGGAGCAGGTCCGGCTCAGGATCCGCACCGGACGCTCCGCCGCGACCAGGGCCGGGAACCCATCCCGGAACCGCGCGAGGTGCGGCGTGGCGAGATGCGCGTCGAACGCGGCGCGGTCGGCGTAGACCTCGTAGAACACGACGGTCCGCTCGTCCGTGCCGACCGCGACGTCGAAGCGGCGGCAGCCCGGCTCGAGCGCGACCGAGGCGCGGGCATCCTCGTGCGCGAGGGCGAGAAAGGCGTCGAGGCAGCCGGGCCTGACCTCGAACTCGGCGATGACCACGAAGGGACGCGGGTCGGACATGCGGAGGCCTCGCGTGGATCCGGGGCGGAAGACGGGGAGGGCGCGCGGGACCGTTCAGGCGGCCTGCGGGGGCTGCTGCGAGGGATCCTGCCGGACCGCCTCCTCCATCCGGCGGCGCAGGGCCACCACGTCGAGGTCGTTCTCCAGTTCCACGTCGTCGACGCGCACCACCTCGTCCTTGCCGACCGGCCGCTTGAGCCTGACGTTGTGGGCGAGCCCGATCGGCAGCGCACCGAGGCGCACGCTCTTGGCGGCCGGGATCGCATTCGCCCAGACCGCGTAGCCGCCCTCGCCGTCGAGCATCTCGCCGGGCTTCAGGTCGCGCTTGGCCGTCGCCACCGCGTCGCCGCGGAACTCCTTCGAGCAGCCGGTGGGCTCGCCGCGCAGCACCGCCGAGAGCACGCTCACGCTCGTCTCCAGCCCGATCATGTGGAAGGGCCGCCACATCGAGCCGTACCAGCCGGACGGGTCGGTGAGCAGGCCGTACTGGCGGAAGCAGGCCCGGGTGTACTCGCTCGTCGCCCTGAAGGTGACGAAGACCCCGTAGCGGATGTTGTTGAACACCTCGCGCCCGTCCGGCTCCTGGCTCGCCGCGATGTCGACGAGGCCGCTGCGGGGCAGGCGGCCGCCATCCGCCACCGGGCGGAACACGCGGGCGAGGTCGTGCAGGCCGGCCGGCGGGAAGGCGAGGCCGTCCTCCGGGCAGTCGAGCCCGGTCCCGTTGGCGACCGCCGCCATCTCGATCGCCGCCTTGGTGCCGTCCGTGAAGGAGTTGTACATCTTGGGGTTGAAATCGCCCTTGCGTACCTCCTCCTCGGACCAGCCGAAGAAGCCCCAGACGGTGTCGGGGGTGGAGTAGCGGTAGCGCGGCTCGAAGTTCATGCCCTTGCCGGCCGAGGTCAGCTCGAAGCCGCAGGCGCGCGCCCAGTCCACGAGTTCGCAGATGATGGCGGGCTGGTCGCCGTAGGCCATGCTGTAGACCACGCCCTTCTGGCGTGCCCGCTCGGCCAGCAGCGGGCCGCAGAGCACGTCGGCCTCGACGTTGACCATGACGACGTGCTTGCCGGCCTCGATCGCCTGCAGCCCGTGCCGGATGCCCGCGATGGGATGCCCCGTCGCCTCGATGATGCACTCGATCTCGTCGCAGGCGCTGAGCGCGCCCGCATCGTCCAGCACGCAGGTCCGGCCCGTGCGCACGGCATCGCCGAGCGACGGGGCGGCGTAGCGCTCCTCCGGCCAGCCGACGCGCGCGAGCGCGTCGCGGGTGCGCCCGACGTTCAGGTCGGCGATGCCGACGACGTGCAGGCCCTCGATGCGCTGCGCCTGGGCGAGCACCATGGAGCCGAACTTGCCGGCGCCGATCAGGCCGACGCGGACCGGCCGCCCGGCGGAGGCGCGCTGCAGCAGCAGGGTGGACAGGTTCATGGGTTTCCTCCTCCGCGAGGACCGGATGCGTCGCCGCCCCAGGCCCGGCGAGCCGGGCAGGGCGGGAGGGTCCTCTCTGCAACCTGGGCGGTTCTATCGGCCGCGCCGCGAGGTCGTGACGAGCGGACGCTAGAAGCGGGTTTCGTGTAGGACAATCCAGATTTCCGAACGCATCCTGAAGCAGGGCTAAACGATTCGTGCCCGCTCCCCGGCCCAGGCATCCCGCTCCTGCCGGATCCAGTCGAGGAAGACCCGCACCTTGCGGTGGCGCAGGTGGTCGGGCGGGCAGGTCACCCATTGCGTTACCAGCGTCACCCGGGGCGGGGTCTCCACCGGGCAGACGAGGCGCCCCGCCTGCAGGTCGCCGCCCATCATCAGGTCGCTCTCCAGCGCGATGCCGAACCCGCGGGCGGCGGCGTCGATCGCCATGTGGCTGCGATCGAACAGCAGCCGGCGCCAGCGCGCGGCCGGAGTGACGCCCGCGAGCTTGAACCAGTGCGCCCACTGCACCTGCGACTTCACCGAGTGGATCAGCCGGTGCCGGGGAAGGTCGTCAGGCGCGAGGCTGCCCGACGCGGCGAGCGCGGGCGCGCAGACGGGCCGGAAGCTCTCCTCCACCAAGCCCTCCGCGTAGAGGCCCGGCCAGCCGCCCGTGCCGTGGCGGATCTCGAGATCGACGCTCTCCTTCTGGAAGGCGGTCGGCTCGTTGGTGCCGTCGAGGCGCAGCTCGATGTCGGGATGAGCGTCGATGAAGCCGGCGAGGCGGGGCAGCAGCCACTTGGTCGAGAGGCTCGGCGTCGCCCGCACGGTGAGGGTGGTGACCGTGCGGAAGCCCTGGATGCGCTGCGTCGCCTCCATGATCTGGTCGATGCCGCCGCCGATCATCTCGAAGTAGCGCTCGCCCGCCTCGGTCAGGACGATGGTGCGGCCCACCTTGCCGATCAGCGCGGTCCCCAGGCCCACCTCCAGGGTCTGGATCTGCTGGCTCACCGCGGAGGGCGTCACCCCGAGTTCCTCCGCCGCCCGGGTGATGCTCCCGGCGCGGGCGACCGCGTGGAAGACCGTGATGGCGCGCAGGGGGACCGGCATGGCGACACTTTAGCTCCGCTACACGAACGCGCAAACAATCTGGATGGTCCTACACGGACACCCTTCCGTAGAGTCCGGCCGGACACCACAAGAACGCCCCGCCGCGGGGCGCCGACAGGGAGGATGAGGGCGCGCGCCACCGCGCCCTGCCGCGCTGCCCTGCGCCGGCCCTTCCTGCCGCCCGGCCCGCGGCCCGCCAGACCAGAAGCGATGCCCGTACCGGCCCCGCGGGGCGGATGACGGCGCACGGGAGGAAACACCATGCCGAACGATCCGGATTCCGGCCCCCGCCGCGGCCTCTCGCGCCGCAGCCTGCTGACGGCCGCGATCCCGCTGGTCGCGATCCGCACGCGGCCCGCTCTCGCCGCGGAGTTCACCTACAAGCTCGCGACCGGCCAGTCCCTCGCCCAGCCGATCAACGCCCGCCTCGACCAGGCGACGCAGCGCATCCGCGAGGCGTCCGGCGGGCGGCTGGACCTGAAGTTCTTCCCGGCGAGCCAGCTCGGTTCAGACACCGACCTGATCACGCAGGTGCGGGCAGGCGGCATCGAGTTCCTCAACATCGCGGGCTCCGTCCTCTCCACCGTCGCGGCGGGGGCGGCGATCACCAATGTCGGCTTCGCCTTCGCGGATTACGAGCAAGTCTGGCGCGGGGCGGACGGCCCGGTCGGCCAGTACGTGCGCACCCAGATCGAGAAGGCGGGCCTGATCGTCGCGGCCAAGCCCGCGGACAACGGCTTCCGCCAGATCACCTCGGCCTCGAAGTCGATCAAGCGGCCCGAGGACCTGAAGGGGTACCGCATCCGCGTGCCGGTCTCCCCGATCTTCACCTCGCTGTTCTCCGCGCTCGGGGCGAACCCGACCTCGATCAACTTCAACGAGCTGTACACCGCGCTGCAGACCCGGCTGGTCGACGGCCAGGAGAACAGCCTCGTGACGATCGACACCGGCAAGCTCTTCGAGGTGCAGAAACACGTCTGCGAGACCAACCACATCTGGGATCCCTACTGGATCGTGGCGAACCGGCGCGCCTTCGGGCGCCTGCCCGAGCCCCTGCAGGAGATCGTGCGGCGCGAGTTCGACCGGGCGGCGATGGAGGAGCGCGAGGACATGGTCCGCCTCACCGGCACGCTCAAGGCCCAGCTCACCGCCAGGGGCCTCGTCTTCGAGAGCGTCGACAAGGAGGCGTTCCGCCGGAGCCTGACCCAGGCCGGATACTACCGCGAATGGAAGACCAAGTTCGGACCCGAGGCTTGGCAGGCCCTCGAAACCGTCACGGGAGGGCTCGCGTGAGCGCGGCGGCCGACCTGCCGGGCCGGGTCGAGACGGTCCCGGCGCCCGCCTCCGACTGGCTGGCCCTCGCGGAGCGGGGCCTGCGCGCCGCCGTCGAGGTGCCGGCGGCCCTCGTCGTCGTCGCCGAGGTGGTGATCCTGTTCGTCGGCATCGTCGCCCGCGCGCTCGGCCACCCGATCATCTGGAGCGACGAACTCGCCTCGATCCTGTTCCTGTGGCTCGCCATGCTGGGCAGCGTCGTCGCCATCCAGCGCGGCGAGCACATGCGGCTGACCTTCGTGGTGGGCCAGTTCTCGCCGCGCGTCCAGGCGTGGTGCGAGACGCTCGCGGTCGGGACGATGTTCGTCTTCCTGGTCCTGCTGCTCCACGCGGCCTACGACTACACGGACGACCAGTCCTTCGTGGAGACGCCGGCGCTCGGCTGGTCCGGGACGGTCCGGGCCCTCGCGGTCCCGGTGGGCTTCGTCGCGGCGCTGCTCAGCTGCTCGCTGCGTCTCGCCCGCCACCGGATCGCCGACCTCGCCGGGGCCACGCTGGTGCTCGCGGCCATCGCCGGGCTGCTCGCGCTCGGCGCACCGGTCCTCACCGCGATGGGCGACTGGTCGCTCCTCGTCTTCTTCGTCGGGCTCCTCGGCCTCGGCATCCTGGCGGGCGTGCCGATCGCCTTCGCGTTCGCGCTCGCCACCTCGGCCTACCTGCTCACCGTCACCTCGACGCCGCTCACCATCGTGGTCGGGCGCATGGACGAGGGCATGAGCAGCCTGATCCTGCTCGCCGTGCCGCTCTTCGTCCTGCTCGGCCAGCTCGTCGACGCCACCGGCATGGCCCGCGTGATGGTGGCCTTCCTGGCGGCGCTGCTCGGCCACGTGAAGGCCGGCATGTCCTACGTGCTGCTGGGCGCCATGCTGCTCGTCTCAGGGATCTCCGGCTCGAAGACGGCCGACATGGCGGCGGTCGCCCCCGTGCTGTTCCCGGAGATGCGCCGGCGCGGCATGAAGGACGGCGAGCTGCTCTCGCTGCTCGCCGCGTCGGGTGCGATGAGCGAGACGATCCCGCCCTCGATCGTGCTCATCGCCATCGCCTCGGTCACCGGCGTGTCGATCGCGGCCCTGTTCACCGCCGGCATCCTGCCCGCGCTGGTGCTGGCGCTGGTGCTGGGCGTGGTCGCCCGCTACCGGGCCGGCCGGGAGGAGGACGCGACCCCGGTGCCGCGGGCGCCGGTCTCCGTGATGGGGCGGACGCTGCTCGTCGCGCTGCCGGCGCTGCTCCTGCCCTTCCTCATCCGCACCGCGGTGGTGGAGGGCGTGGCGACGGCGACCGAGGTCTCGACCATCGGCATCGCCTACTCGCTGCTGCTCGGGCTCCTGATCTACCGGGGCGGCCTGTCCTGGGCGGCCGTGCGGCCGATGCTGGCGCGCACCGCCTCGCTCTCGGGCGCGATCCTGTTCATCGTCGGGGCGGCGAGCGCGATGGCCTGGGCGCTGACGCAGTCGGGCTTCTCGCACGACCTCGCCCGTGCGATGGCGGCGGTGCCCGGCGGGAAGACCGGCTTCCTGCTGATCTCGGTGATCGCCTTCATCGTGCTCGGCAGCCTGCTGGAGGGCATCCCGGCCATCGTCCTGTTCGGGCCGCTGCTCTTTCCGATCGCGCAGCAGTTCGGCATCCACGAGGTGCACTACGCCATCGTGGTGATCCTCGCGATGGGGCTCGGCCTGTTCGCGCCGCCCTTCGGCCTCTGCTACTACGCGGCCTGCATCATCGGGGATGTCCCGCCGGAAGCCGGGATGCGCCGGATCTGGATCTATCTCGGGTCGCTGTTCATCGGCCTCCTGGTGCTGACCTTCGTGCCCTGGTTCTCGATCGGGTTCCTGTGACGGCGGCCGCCCCCGGGGCGCCGCCATCGCCGGGACGCGCCGTCCTCGCGCTCACAGCGTGAGGACGATCTTGCCGAAGTGACGGTTGGCGCGCATGTGGTCGAGCGCGTCCGAGACCTGCGCGAAGGCGAAGCTGCGGTCGACGGGCAGGCGCAGCCGGCCGGCCTCCAGGGCCGGCCAGAGGTCGGCCCGGGTGCGGCGCACGATCTCGGCGACCTCCGCGGGCGTGCGCGTGCGGAAGGTGACGCCGATGTAGCGCAGGCGCTTGAGCGCGTGGAGATCGAAGTCGAACGGGCCGGTCTGGCCGCCGAGCCGGCCGACATTGACGATGCGCCCGCGCACGGCGGCGGCGCGCATGCAGCCCTCGAAGACGCCTCCCGAGACCTGGTCGATGATGAGGTCGACGCCGCCCGTCGCCGCATGCGCGGCCTCGGCCCAGCCCGGATCGGCGGTGTCGAGGGCGAGGTCGGCCCCGAACGCGCCGAGGCGGGCGCGCCGGTCCGGATGCGTCGAGGTGCCGATCACGGTGCCGGCGCCGAGGAGCCGGGCGATCTGGAGGCCCATCAGGCCGACACCGGAACTCGCGCCCTGGATCAGCACCGATTCCCCGGGCTGCAGGCCCCCGTTGGTGACGATCGCGTCGTGCATGGTCTGCAGGGCGATCGGCAGGGTCGCGGCCGTCGCGAAGTCGAGGCCGGCCGGGATCGGGCAGGCCTGCGCGGCGGCGAGGACGACCTGCTCGGCGAAGGCGCCGCTCGTGCCGCCCATGACCCGGTCGCCCACGGACAGGCCGGTGACGCCCGCCCCCAGGGCCGCGACCTCGCCGGCGCATTCGAGGCCCAGCCGCGCCCCCGGCCCGCCGCGGGCGCCGTGCATCGCCCCCGAGGCCATGATCACGTCGGCCCGGTTGAGGCCGCAGGCCCGCACCCGCACCAGCACCTCGCCCGGGCCGGGCTCGGGCGGGGCGACCTCCTCGACGACGACGTGACGCGGTGCGGCCAGGACGGCAGCCTTCATGGAATCCTCCCGGGTGGACGCCCGCCTCCGGGCGGCGGGCGATCGTGCCGGAGGAGATGGGGCCCGAACGGCCGAAGTGACCGGGCCCCGCCGCGCGGGTGCCGGCGGCGACGCGCCGCGGGGCTGCGCCCGGGCCCGGGATCGTGCCATAGCACCTGCGCCGGAACGGTGCTGTGATGCGCAGCCGGGAGAGCCGCCGATGACGAGCGACGCCAGCGAGAGCACGCCCCCCTCCCGACGGTCGAGGGCGCCGTCGCGCCCGCCCGTCGTCACGGGCTGAGCCTCACCGCTGCGGGGCGCCGGACGGCGCCCGCCCAAGCCGATCGGAGTCCGCCGAATGCCCCATCCCCTCGCCCTCGCACGCTTCCGGGTGCTGGACCTGACCCGCGTGCGCGCCGGCCCGACCGCCGTGCGCCAGCTCGCCGATTGGGGCGCCGACGTCGTGAAGATCGAGGCGCGCGACGGCGATCAGGTCGAGGGCGACCGCGACGGCTCCGACTTCCAGAACCTGCACCGCAACAAGCGCAGCCTGACGCTCGACCTGAAGCGGCCGGAGGGCGTGGCGGTGCTCAAGCGCCTCGCCGCAACGGCCGACGTGCTGGTGGAGAACTACCGTCCCGACGTGAAGGACCGGCTCGGCATCGGCTACGAGGCGATGCGGGCGGTCAACCCGCGCCTCGTCTATGCCAGCATCTCCGGCTACGGCCAGGACGGCCCCTACCGCCTGCGGCCGGGCGTCGACCAGATCGCCCAGGGCATGGGCGGCCTGATGTCGATCACCGGCCCGGAGGGCGGCGGCCCGGTCCGGGCCGGGATCGCGGTCGCCGACACGAGCGCCGGGCTCTACTGCGCGCTGGGCATCCTCACGGCGCTCCTGGAGCGCGAGGTCTCCGGGGAGGGGCAGTGGGTCCAGACCTCGCTGCTCCAGGCCCAGATCGCGATCCTCGACTTCCAGGCCGCGCGCTGGACGATGGACGGCGAGGTGCCGCCCCAGGCCGGCAACCACCATCCGACCATCAGCCCGATGGGCACCTTCCCGGCGCGCGACGGGCACGTCAACATCGCCCCGCTCGGCCCCCCGATGTGGCGGCGGCTGTGCGAGGTGCTGGGCCATCCCGAATGGATCGAGGATCCGCGCTTCGCCGACGCGCGTGGGCGCGGGCGCAATCGTGCGGTCCTGGTGGACTTGATCGGGGCGGTGACCCGCACCCGCCCCTCCGCCGCCTGGGTGGAGGCGTTCAACGCCGCGGGCATCCCGTGCGGGCCGATCTACGCGCTCGATCAGGTCTTCGCCGACCCGCAGGTCGCGCATCTCGGCATGGCCGAGGCGGTCGCGCATCCGCGCCTGGGGCCGATCCGGCTGGTGGGCCAGCCGATCCGGATGTCGCGCTCGTCCGGGGCGATCCGGAGCCCGGCCCCCGAGCGCGGCGGCCAGGCGGACGAGATCCTGGCGGAGGCCGGCTACGGCCCGCAGGACATCGCCGCGCTGAGACGGGACGAGATCATCTGAGGACCGGCCGGACCCACGCCGGCTCCCTTCCGCATCGTCCGGGGCGCGGACGATCTTGCCCGCCACCGGTCCGACGGAGAAGAAATCCCTCCCGCAGCGCAGGAATCAGGCAGGATCATCTTCTTGCGGCCGCGTTCTTGCGCGGCCGAGGCACGATGTTCTAAGCCGGCCGCGTTCCTCGATCCGGCCGGGCTGTCATGACCTTCACGCGACGCACGATCCTTACGGCAGCCCCGGTCCTGGGGGCCGCCGCGCTCGGCACGGCCGGACGGGCGCAGGCACGCGGCGTGCCCCTGCGGGTCGGCGTGATCCCGATCCTCGCCGCGGCCCCTGTCTTCGTCGCCGAGAAGGAGGGCTGGCTGAAGGAGGCGGGGCTGACCCTCAGCGTCACCACCTTCGAATCCGGCCCCAACATGATCCAGGCGCTGGCCTCGGGCACCCTCGACGTCTACGTGGCGGGCGTGGCGCCGCTCGGCGTCGCCCGCTCGCGCGGCATCGACGTCAAGGTCGTGACGGCGACCGCCGTCGAGGAGAACGTCTTCGTCGCCGGCGCGAAGCTCGCCCGCCATTTCACCCCTGGCCTCGCCCCCGCCGAGGCCTTCCGGCGCTTCCGCGCCGAGACCGGCACGCCCGCCCGGCTCGCCACCCAGCCCCTCGGCTCGGTGCCCAACACCACGTTGCAGCACTGGCTCTGGGAGGTGGCGAAGGCCGATCCGAAGGACGTGAGCATCGTGTCGATGGGGATCGACGCGACCCAGCAGGCGGTCCTGGCCGGCGCCGTCGAGGGCGGCATCCTGCGCGAGCCGGCGGTCTCGATCGTCACCGGCCGCGATCCGGGCATCCGGCTCGTGGCGCTGGGCGGCGAGATGTTCCCGAACCAGCCCGGCACCGTCGTGGCGCTCACCCGCACGCTCCTCGACCGCGAGCCCGAGGCGTCCCAGGCGCTCGTGACCGGGATCGTGCGGGCCGTGGACCTGATCGGCCGCAACCCGGACCGCGTCGCGCCGGTCATCGAGGCGGCGCTCGGCAAGGGCCTCGTCGACGGCACCACGATCCGCCGCGCGCTCGCCTCGCCGGCCACCCGGTTCACCGCGGATCCGCGCGCCATCGTGGAGGCCACCGCCGCCATGCAGCGCTATCAGGTCAGGCTCGGCGCCCTCGACCGCGAAGTCTCCCTCGACGGCCTGTTCGAGCCGCGCCTCTACGAGCGCGCCGTGGCGGGCCGGTGAGGGCGCGGCGGGCAGCCCCGCTGCTCCCCCTCCTCGGGCTCGTCGCCTTCTTCGCCCTCTGGGAGGCGGTGCCGCTGGCGGGCCTCGTCAACCCGGCCTTCCTGCCCCCGCCCTCGGCGCTGCCGGGCGCGTTCCTGCGGGAGCTGCGCACCGGCCAGTGGCTCGCCGCCATCGGCAACAGCCTGGGGCACTACGCGCTCGGTCTCGGACTCGGCATCGGGCTGGGCATCGCGGCCGGCACGGTCACGGGCCTGTTCCGCACCGCCGAGGCCCTGACCGCCTGGGTGGTGCGGGTGCTGCGCCCGGTGCCGGGGCTCGCCTGGGTGCCCTTCGCGATCATCTGGTTCGGGGTGAGCCCGGCCGCGGCGGTGTTCATCATTGCGGTCGGCGTGTTCTGGATCGTCTACTTCGCCAGCCACGGGGCGATCCGGGGCGTCGACCGCGACCTCCTGGAGGTGGCGGACGCCTTCGGCTTCCGCTCCGCCCCCGAGCGCCTGGTCAAGGTGGTCTGGCCCGCCGCGACGCCGGGCATCCTGGTCGGCGTGCGCACCGCCATCGGGCAGGCCTGGATGGCCGTGGTGGCGGCCGAGATCTTCGGCGTGCCCGGCCTCGGGCAGCGGATGATGCAGGCCTCGACGCTGCTCGCGACCGACATCGTGGTCGTCTACATGCTCACCATGGCGTTCCTCTACGGCGTGCTCGATGCCGCCTTCACCGCCCTGCAGGGCCGGATGCTGCGATGGCGGGCCTGATCGAGATCCGGGCCCTCGCGCTCGCCTTCACGCGCGAGGGCGCCCGCACGGAGGTGCTGGCCGACCTCGACCTCGACGTCGAGCCCGGCGAGTTCCTGGCCATCGTGGGCGCGTCCGGGGTGGGGAAGTCGACGCTCCTGCGGGTGATCGCCGACCTCGTGCGCCCGAGCGCCGGCAGCGTCCGGCTGAGCCCGCCCGCCCCGGGCCGCCGCGCGGTCGCGCTGGTGTTCCAGGATGCGCGCCTGCTGCCGTGGCGGCGGATCCTCGACAACGTCGCCTTCGGGCTGGAGAAGCTGCGGCTGGCGCGGGCGGAGCGGCGGCGGCGGGCCGGGGAGGCGCTCGCGCGGGTCGGGCTTGCGGCGCTGGCCGCGCGCTGGCCGTTCCAGCTCTCGGGCGGCCAGCGCCAGCGGGTCGCGCTCGCCCGGGCGCTCGCGGTGGAGCCGCACGTGCTCCTGATGGACGAGCCGTTCTCGGCCCTCGACGCGCTGACCCGCGAGAGCCTGCAGGACGAACTCTCCCGCCTCTGCGGCGCCGCGCGGCAGACCGTGCTGTTCGTCACCCACGACATCGAGGAGGCGGTCTACCTCGCCGACCGGATCGTGGTGCTGGCCGGATCGCCCGGGCGGATCGTGGCGACCCACACGGTACCGGCGCCGCGCCCGCGCGACCGGGCGGCCCCGGCCCTGCAGGAGACGGCCCGGCGGATCCGGCGCGATCTCACCGCCCCCGACCGCCTTCCGGCCTGACCGCCGCACCGGGCCGCCCGGCGCGGGGGAGGCCGTGGCGTGCCAGGCCGGCCGGCAGGGCGGCCACCCCGCTCAGCCCGCGGCGTCGAGGGCCTGCGCGAGATCGGCCAGCAGGTCCTCCTCGGCCTCAAGCCCCACCGACAGCCTCAGCAGGCCGTCGCCGACGCCAGCCGTGCGCCGCGCCTCCGGGTCCATGGCCGCATGGGTCATGCTCACCGGGTGGGCGACCAGGCTCTCGATCCCGCCGAGGGATTCCGCCAGGGTGAAGACCCGCAGCCGCGCGACCACGGCGCGGACGGCCTCGCGCCCCCCCGCGAGCTCGACGCTCAGCATGGCGCCGAAGCCGCTCTGCTGCGCCCGGGCGATCGCGTGCCCCGGGTGATCGGGCAGGCCGGGATAATGCACGCGCGCCGCCGCCGGGTGCGCCGCCAGGAAGGCCGCGATGGCTCCCGCGCTCCGCTGCTGGCGCTCCACGCGCGCGAACAGCGTGCGGATGCCGCGCAGGGTCAGGTAGGCGTCGAAGGGCGAGCCCGTGACGCCGGTCGTGTTCGCCCAGTCGGCCAGGGTCGCGCCGAGCCCGGCATCCGCCGCCACCACCGCGCCGCCGATCACGTCCGAATGGCCGTTGAGGAACTTGGTGGTGGAGTGGACGACGAGGTCGGCCCCGAGCGCGATCGGCTGCTGCAGGGCAGGGGACAGGAAGGTGTTGTCGACGACGAGGAGCGCGCCCGCGGCGCCCGCGAGGGCGGCCGTGCGGCGGATGTCCACGATCCGCATCAGGGGGTTGCTCGGCGTCTCGACGAGCACGAGGCGCGGCCGCTCGGACAGCGCGGCGGCGAGCGCGGCGTCGTCGGTCTGGTCCACGAAGGCGACGCGGTAATGCCCCTTGGCGCTGCGCTGGCTCAGCAGCCGGTGGGTGCCCCCGTAGCAATCGTGGGGAGCGACCAGCAGGTCGCCCGGCGCCAGCGGCGAGAGGGCGAGATCGAGGGCCGCCATGCCGCTCGCCACCACGACGGCGCGCGCGCCGCCCTCCAGCTTGGCGATGGTGTCGGCGAGCTGGTCGCGGGTCGGGTTGCCGAGCCGCGAGTAATCGTGCGCCCGCGGGCGCTCGAAGCCCTCGAACGCGAAGGTCGTCGAGAGGTAGAGCGGCGGGCTGACGGCTCCGAACGCGGTATCCGTGCCGATGCCGTTCGCGGCAGCGATCGTCTGGGCGGCCGTCCGATGTCCCACGCGCAATCCTTCCTGTCCCGAGCCGCCGCGATCAGGCGCGGTCCGCTCCCCGGGTCACCCCGGAGCGATCGTTCTATAAACCGAACGATGTGAGCTGACAACAGAACGGCTTTGATGGGGACAGCGTCGATGGGGATCTTGGCCGGCGCCAGCCCTCGCCGCCGCAGCCAGCCGTCCGGTGCAGGCGTGCCGCCGACGCCAGCCCGGCGTTCCGGTGAGGCCCGATCTCGGCCAAGCGGTTCTCTTTACCGGACATTCCGAGGAACGGGAGGCGATGCCGCGAGCCAGGCTCGTGAGGAGGGCGCCACCGGCCGCCGGGAGGACGCGGCCGGGCCGGCGGGATCGGCGGGCCATGCCCCAGCGCCGGACCGTCGCCCTGCCGAGCGGATTCCCGCCCAACACCTGGGGCGCTCGGCGGAGGCACAGCCGGCGGCAGGCAACCGGCAGGCGTGAGGGTTCAGACGATGCCGGAGGCTGCCGAGGACGGGAGCGTTCGCGCCCCGAGGAGCGGGCGCACCCGCTCGGCGCAGCGGCGCATCTCCGCCTCGAACGGCTGGAACTGCAGCATGAACAGCACGACGCCCGCGGCGTGGAAGGCGGCGAGGCGCGCCGCCACCGTGGCGTAGCTGCCCACCAGCCCCGCCGCGGTGCCGCCGTTGGTGCCCACCGCCCGCGCCTGCGCCATGGTGCGGATCATCACCACCGCGGGGTCGACCCGCGTGCGGCTCGCCGCGCGCAGGCCGGCATCCCCGTCGGCGAGCGCCAGCAGGCGGGCGTGCTCGGCCTCGGCCTCCTCGTCCGTCTCGCGGGCGATCACGAAGGCCGAGAGGCCGAAGCGCAGCGGCGGCAGATCCCCGCGCGGGCGCGCGGCGGCGTCCGCGATCAGCCCGCGCACGGCGTCGAGCGGCTGGCCGTTGATGAACCACACGTCGCCCTCCGCCGCGACGAGGGCGCGCGCCGGCTCGGACTCGCCCCCGAGATAGATCCGCGGGCGGGCGCGCCAGGGATCGGCGGGCCGCAGCTGCAGGCCGCTCACCCGGAAGTGCCGGCCCTCGTGGCTCACGCGCTCGCCCCGCATCAGCCGCGAGACCAAGCCGATCCACTCGGCGCCGTAGGCGTAGCGGGCGTCGTGCTCCGGGAAGGGCAGGCCCGCCGCCTCGAATTCCGTCGCGTTCCAGGCGTTGACGAGGTTGAGCGCGAAGCGGCCCTCGCTGATGTGCTCGATCTGCAGCGCCATCTTGGCGAGCACCACCGGGTGAAAGAGCCCGGGCTTGATCGCCGCGATGAGTTCGATCCGCCGCGTCAGCGCGGCGAGCGCAGCCGTCGCGGTCCAGGTCTCCAGCTGATCGCGGGCGTCGTCGTAGGGGTTCACTGTGTGCTGGGCCACCAGCACGGCGTCGAAGCCGAGCGCCTCGGCCTCCAGCACCAGCGCGCGGTTGCGCGCCCAGGAGGCGTCGTCCGGCTCGTCCGGGTCGTGGTGCGCCGCCCGGCTGCCGTGGACCGGCGCCCAGACGCCGAAACGGGGAAGGGTCATCTGCGAATCCTACACAGGGGCTTAGCGCCACTCGCAGGGGCGCCGCCCCTGCACCCCGCCAGAGGGCTCGAGCCCTCTCTGGACACCGACGCTCAGCCGCGTGCCTCCGGATGCCAGAGCGGCACGGCCGTGGCGTCGATGCGCCGGGGGATCAGCCCGGCCTCGTAGAAGGTGTCGGCGATCACCTGCTGCTCGCCGAGGCCCTCGCGGAGGACCGGCTTCACCGCGTAGCTGCGGCGCGCGTTCACGGTCTCGACGATCGACACCGGCACGTCGCCCCAGAGCGGCGCGAGCAGCGCCGCCGCCGGCTGGGGATTGCCCTTCACCCAGCGCCCCGCCTCCGCCAACGCGTCGAACACCACGCCCACCACGTCCGGACGGGCCTGCGCGAAGGCGGTCTGGACCGTGTAGTACCGGTTGTAGCTGGAATAGCCGGTGGCGTCGGCGATCACCCGCACCGGGCTCTTCGCCTGCGCGATGGCGAGGAACGGGTCCCAGATCACCCAGGCATCGAGGCTGCGCCGCTCGAAGGCCGCCGCCCCGTCCGGAGCGTTGAGATGCGCAGGCCGGATGTCGGCGGGCGTCAGCCCCGCCCGCCGCAACGCCGCCGTCAGGATGAAGTGGCAGCCCGAGCCGCGCTGGAAGCCGACGGTCTTCCCCTTGAGGTCGGCGATCGTGCGGATCGGCGAATCCGCGTGCACGATGATCGCCTCGGCCGACGGGGAGGGGTCCTCCTTGGCGTAGAAGGTCAGCGGCGCCCCGGCGGCCTGGGTGAAGATCGGCACCGCATCGGCCACGTCCGCGTGGAAGTCGGTGCTGCCCGCGTTCATCGGCTCGATCACGCTGTTGAACAGGTGCCAGCTCACCCCGAAGCCCTTGGCCCCGAGCCGCTGCTCCAGCGTGCCGTTGGTCTTGAGGATCGTCAGCAGCGTCGAGGAGCGCTGGTAGGCGAAGCGGATCGTCTGCGGGCCGGCGAGCGCCGGGGCCGCGAGGCCGGCGGCGAGGCCGCCCAGCACGGCGCGGCGGGTCGGATACGGCATGAGACAGCTCCTCACGTGCCGGGGCGGCGCACCGCGTCGAGGACGCGGAGCGGCTTGGGCAGCAGGCCGAGGCGGTGGAACGTGTCGGCCACCCGCTGCTGGTCGGCCACCGCGGCGGCGTCGAGCGGCGCGACGCCGTAGCTCTGGCGGGCGAGCGCCACGGTCAGGATCGGCGCCGGAATGCCGACGAGCGGCGCGAGCTCCCGCGCCACCGCGTCGGTGTTGTCCTTCGCCCAGGCGTCGATCTCCGCGATGGCGGCGAGCGTGGCGTCGATCGCCCGGCCGTGCTCGTCCACGAAGCCCCGCCGCGACAGGTAGAACTGCCGGTTCGGCACCAGCCCCTCGCCGGTCGTCAGCGTGCGGGCCGCATGGGCCTGCTCGCCCGCGGCCAGGAAGGGGTCCCAGATCGCCCAGGCATCGACGCTGCCGCGCGCGAAGGCCGCCCCGGCATCGGCGGGCGCCAGGAAGGCGAACGTCACCTGATCGGTGGGAATGCCGGCCTGCTCCAGCGCCCGCACCACCAGGAAATGCACGTTCGAGCCCTTGTTGAGCGCGATGGTGCGCCCGCGCAGGTCGGCGACGCTCCGCACCGGGCTGTCCTTGGGCACAAGGATCGCCTCGCCCTTCGGCGCAGGCGGCTCGTTCGCCACGTAGACGAGGGTGTCGCTCGCCGCCTGCGCGAAGATCGGCGGCGCCTCGCCGGCCGAGCCGAAATCGATCGCGCCCGCGTTCAGCGCCTCCAGAAGCGGCGGCCCCGACGGGAACTCGGCCCAGGTCACCCGGTAGCCGAGCGGCTTCAGCCGCTGCTCCAGCAGGCCTTTGCCCTTCAGCAGCACCAGCGTGCCGTACTTCTGGTAGCCGACCCGGATCACCCGCTCGTCGGCGCGGGCCGTGACCACGCTGAAGAACACGAAGGCGAAGGCCGACAGCAGCAGCCACGTCTCGAAAAGGCCGCGTCGCGTCAGAACGCGGCGGGCCGCGATGCTCGGCATGGAGAAGATCCTCGAAGGTTTCGCGTGCAGGAGCGGCCGCACGATCGCTCCGATCCGAGCAACGCCGTCCTGATCGTTCACATCTCAGCGAGAGCGGGCCGGCTGGTCAATGAAATCGATTTTCGTTTTTTCTTGCTCCGGGAGGCGCACGATCTTCGGATGATGGCGCCGGCAGAGATCTTTTCCGGCGGCCCACGGACACCAGGCCGCGGCCGGCCTGGGCTCCGGGCGGGAGGGCTTTACGGGGATGCCCTCGCCGGCTCACGCTGGCAGCCTCCCGCAGACGCGGCCGGGCCCCATGGTCCGGCCGGAGCCCGCGGATATCCAGGAGGTCACCCGTGGCGCAGGTCCGCCCGTTTCACCTCGCCGCCTTCATGCGCCCCGTCGGCATCCACACGGCGTGGTGGCGCTATCCTGGCGGCTTTCCGGACGCGAACTTCAACTTCGCCCACCTCGCCCGCTTCGCCCGGACGCTGGAGGCGGCGAAGTTCGACGCGTTCTTCATGGCCGATCACCTGGCGGTGCTGAACATGCCCATCGAGGCGCTGAAGCGCTCCGCCACCGTGACCTCGTTCGACCCGCTGACCCTGCTCCCGGCGCTCGCCGTCGTGACGCAGCGCATCGGTCTCATCGCCACGGCCTCGACCACCTACGAGCAGCCCTTCCACATCGCCCGCCGGTTCGCCTCGCTCGACCACCTCAGCGGCGGGCGCGCCGGCTGGAACGTGGTGACGACCTCGAACCCGGACGCGGCCCGGAACTTCGGCCTGGAGCACCATCCCGAGCACGCGGACCGCTACGACCGCGCGCACGAATTCGTCTCCGTGGTGAAGGGCCTGTGGGATTCCTTTGCGGACGACGCGTTCCTGCGCGACGTCGAGACCGGGATCTTCTTCGATCCCGCCTGCCTTCACACCCTCGACCACCAGGGGCCGCATTTCTCGGTGCGCGGGCCGCTCAACGTCGCCCGCCCGGTCCAGGGCTGGCCGGTGATCGTCCAGGCGGGCGCCTCCGAGGCCGGGCGCCAGCTCGCGGCCGAGACCGCCGAGGTGATCTTCGGGGCCGCCGGCAGCCTGGAGGACGGGCTGCGCTTCGCCCGGGACGTGCGGGGCCGGATGGAGCGGATCGGCCGCGACCCGGCCGGCCTGAAGATCCTGCCCGCCTGCTTCGCCGTGGTGGGCGACACGGACGAGGAGGCGCGCGAGAAGCGGGCGCGTCTCGACGGCCTCGTGCACGAGGCGAGCGCCATCGCGGCGCTCTCGATCGCGCTCGGCCACGACGCCGCACGCTTCGATCCGGACGGCCCCCTGCCCGAGATCCCGGAGAGCAACCAGTCGAAGACCGGACGGGAGCGGGCCATCGCGCTCGCCCGGCGCGAGGGCCTCACCGTCCGCCAGCTGGCGCAGCGGCTCGGCGGCTATGCGGGCCTCGCCATGGTGGGAACGCCGCGGCGCATCGCCGACGAGATGCAGGCCTGGGCGGAGGCGGGGGCCTGCGACGGCTTCACCATCATGGTGTCGGACGTGCCCGAGGGTCTGGAGGACTTCACCGGCAAGGTCGTGCCGGAGCTGCAGCGCCGCGGCCTGTTCCGCACCGAGTATGCCGGCACGACGCTGCGCGAGCATCTCGGGCTGCCGCGCCCGGAGAACAGCTTCTTCGGCCGCCGGGACGGGCTGGCGGGGGATTCCGGCCCTACAGGTGCCTGAGGCCGAGACGCTCCAGGAGCGGCAGAAGGGCGTCGCGCGCGCGGATGCGGTGCTGGCGCGCCTGCCGGTGGGCGCCGGCCGGATCCGCATCGCGGATCGCCGCGATGATGCGGCGGTGCTCGGCGACGGAGGCATCGAGCTCCTGCCGCAGCCGGAGCGTCAGCATCCGGGCGCGGTGGGACTGGTCGGTGATGGTCTGCATGATCCGGATCATGCGGCCGTTGCCAGCCTGCTCGATCAACGTCTGGTGGAAACGCTCGTCCGCCTCGCCCCAGGCCGGGAGGTCGCCCCGGGCCTGCGCCTCGGCCATCGCCTCGGTGTGCGCCGCCAGCGCGGCGCCGATGCGTGCCCGCTCCGCCTCGGGCAGTCCGGCGACGCGTTCCGCCGCCTGGCCTTCGAGCGCGATGATCACGTCGTAGATCTCGCGCATGTCCTCCGGCGCGATCGCGCAGATCAGGATGCCCCGGCGCGGCAGCACCCGCACGAGCCCCTCCTCCTGCAGGCGGATCGCCGCCTCGTGCACCGGCGTGCGGCTCATGCCGAGCCGGAGCGCGATCTCCTGCTCGGAGGCTTGGTAGCCGGGCGCGAAATCCGAGTTCCGGATCGCCCGCTTCATCGCCGCATAGGCGTCGTCGACCAGCGAGGGGCGCTTCTCGCCGTCCCCGCCTCGTGCCGGCCCGGCCCGCGCCATCGTGCTCCCCCCTCACGCCTCTCGGATTGAGATAGCATCTTCCATGCAAGCTGCAATGGAAGGCTTGACGGCCCGGTCCCGGCAGCCTAACCGATGCCAGCTTGCATGGAAGCTGGCGCGCAGGCAGGCCTCCTCGCGATGGAGGGCATCCCGGGCCTGCACGGCCGGCTCAAGGACCGCACGGGCCGCGTCACCGGCGGCCCGATCGTCGCGGCCGCGGCCGTCGCCCCCGCGGTCGCCCGCCCGGGGCGGCGCGCCGGCCCTCATCCCCCGTCCTCACGGAGACCCGTCATGAAGACCTACGCCATCGCCGCGATCCCCGCCGACGGCATCGGCATCGAGGTCATCGCCGCCGGCATCGAGGTGCTGAACGCCCTCGCCGAAAAGTCCGGCGGCTTCCGGTTCCGGTTCGATCACTTCGACTGGGGCTCGGACTACTACAAGGCGCACGGCGTGATGATGCCCGAGGACGGGCGCGAGCAGATCAAGGATCACGACGCGATCTTCTTCGGCGCGGTCGGCGCGCCGGACGTGCCGGACCACATCACCCTGTGGGGCCTGCGCCTCGCGATCTGCCAGCCCTTCGACCAGTACGCCAACGTGCGCCCGACCCGGATCCTGCCGGGCATCGTGAGCCCGCTGCGGCACGTCACCGGCCCCGAGCTCGACTGGGTGATCGTGCGCGAGAACTCGGAGGGCGAGTACGCGGGCGTCGGCGGCCGGGTCCATCGCGGGCTGCCGGAGGAGGTCGCCACCGACGTCTCGATGATGACGCGCACGGGCGTCGACCGCATCATCCGCTACGCCTTCGCGCTGGCGCGGAGCCGGCCGCGCAAGCTGCTCACCGTCGTCACCAAGTCGAACGCCCAGCGCCACGCCATGGTGATGTGGGACGAGATCGCCGCCGAGGTGGCCAAGGACTTCCCGGACGTGACCTGGGACAAGATGCTGGTCGATGCCATGACCATGCGCATGGTGATGAAGCCCGAGACCCTCGACACGATCGTGGCGACGAACCTGCACGCCGACATCCTGTCGGACCTCGCCGCCGCGCTCGCGGGCTCCCTCGGCATCGCGCCGACCGCGAACATCAACCCGGAGCGCAAATTCCCGTCGATGTTCGAGCCGATCCACGGTTCGGCCTTCGACATCGCCGGCAAGGGCACCGCCAACCCGATCGCGACCTTCTGGACCGCCTGCCAGATGCTGGAGCATCTCGGCGAGCCGGCGGCGGCCGGCCGGCTGATGCGGGCGATCGAGCGGGTCACGGCCGACCCGACCCTCCACACGCCCGACCTCGGCGGCCAAGCCACCACGCGCCAGGTCACGGACGCGGTCATCGCCGCGATCCAGGGCGACAACGAGTGAGGCGAGGCCGTGTCCGCACCCGGCCCGTGCCCACCGGGAGAGCGGCGCGGGCGAGACGATCGGGCCGGGCGCTCCGCGCCCCGGCAGGCCGGACGTGCGGATGGCGGCAACCTCGCTGATGGCGCTCGGGGCGGCCGCGGCGGCATCCTCGGCGACGCGTGTGATCCAGGCAGTGGCCCACCCTGTCGACGGCCGGCGGCCGTCGACAGGGGCGATCGGATGATGCGGCCGAGTGTAGATTCAGGCAAAACATGGATTCTACGTAGCTACTAAGCCATTGATTTTGCGTATCTATTTTGTCTCTCGGTTCAGAGAAACAACGAAAGATGCTCATTCCGGCACAATAAGATGCTCTGCAGGCCCGCCATTGAATCGCCGGTACGCCGCAAGAAGCACGATTGAAGCGACGAAAAAGCCCCCGCAGATTTCTCTGCGGGGGCTCGGAAGCTCGTTCACGCGAGCGCTTCAGATGCGCGCCAGGTCCGATCGTCGATAGAACGCGGCCCCTACCTCCTCGCGCCGGATCCGTGGCTCGATGCCGAGTTCGGTCAGTCGCTTTTGGAGTTGCCGGAAGTGAACTCCCGTCGTCGCCATCGCTTCGAACAGGGTGACGTGCTCCGCCCGGAATGCCTCGAGGTCGGCTTCCCTGATCACGTTCACGGGGCACCGGTTCAAAGGACTGACGATCGTCGTCGTCTCAAGAAAGCCCAGATCGATGAGCTTGCGGACGACCGCGGAGCTCGTGCGCATCACCTTCTCGACCGCTCGGGCTGTCGTAAAGCCGTCCATGGAGCCCCGCGTCCGGTCACGAACCTCGGACACCCGGACGAGCAGAGCCGAGAAGCCGTGAGCGTCGCTCCGTCGACCGACCCAGGCGAGCTTCCGCCCGAGGACGAGATCGAGGATCTCGACGGTGCTGCAGCAGACCTTTTTCACCGCTCTCTGAACGTCGACCATGTCCTCGTCGGGCTCTGCGACAGGAACGGCATCGGCGAACAGGCGCGTCAGGAACGCGTCGAGGTCGCGGCGCCTGAACAGGTGATCGAGTTCCGGGCGCTTCGGGAACATGGGCTTGATGAACCCGCCGTCGACGAGCAGCTTCGTCTGGACGCGGCCTGCGCCGAGGTACTCCTCGACCTCCGTCATGAACAAGCCGTCGGCGGCGTCCGCGAGAGTCGGGGATGCTGCGACGGCGTCGAACAATGCGCTACCGTTCGGGAGCTCAGCCTGCTCCTTCGTCAGGATGCCGGTCGCCTGGAGGATCTTGCGCAGACGTTTGGGATGTATCCGCAACTCCTGAGACGCCGTGTGCACGGAGTGCAGGACGCGGCGCTCGACCGGCTTTCCGAATATCGTGTCTCCCGGACCGAACGGCATCCTCTCGACGATGAAATCCGCGACCAAATTCCGGACCACGTCGAAGTCGGGGTGCAGCTTCTCGAAACACAGAACCTTGAACCACCGCCCGAGAACAGCCTGCGGTCCCTCGGTCGCGCCGCGGGTGTAGGGATAGGAGCGGACGAGCCCGTCCATGAACTCGCGGATGCCGGCCTCGCCCTGTTCCGCGATCGCGACACCCGTCGTTCCGGCTGCGCACCAGTCGTCGTCCGAGAGGGCGTTGAAACGAACGTCGCGGCCGAAGCGTGCCACGGCGCCGATAGTCTCGCAAACCCCGATGCCGACATGCAGAGGCAACGTGTCCAACCAGGGAATGTTTCCGCGTCCGTCGTCGAGGCGGTCGAGCACGTAGGTTTCCAGGCCTGAGGCGGTACGGCGGGTGGCGCTCTCGGAAAGCGCTCCGAGATCCGGCAGGTGCGGCTTCAGAAGCCTCGCGAAGTCGTGGTTGCGCGACGTCTCCTGATGCTCGAGCTCGATCAGTCCCAGGCCGTGCTCCCGGCAGGTCCGGATCGCCATGATCGACCAGACCGCCCGCCCGTAGGCGGCGGTTTCGGGCCTCGAGGCCTGGCCGCAATCCTTGAGAAGGCAGGCCGGGCACACGCGTAGAGCCGTCCTGAGAAGGTGCCTGCCGGGGAAGAGCTCGGTTCTGAACGTCTGGCCGTCGGGTACGCGCCGGAAGGCATCCGCCGCGAGACGATCCGGATCGGCGCCCGCGAGACCCGCGAGGGCATCCAAGGCATCCTGGTCTCCGTCGACGATGCCCCTGAAATCGAGCCCCATGTCCGCACAGAAGAACGGGGCGCTCGCGTCCCGGACGAGATGGAGCTGTGCCAGCCGCGAGACGAAGGAGGCCGGAGCCTCCCCCGCCAGATGCGGCAGCGACGGGCGAAGCCGTGCCGAAGGAAGTCTCATTTCGAGTCTCCGGCCTTCCTGCCGCCCCGTCCCCGCTTCGGCGTCGCCGCCTTGCGCGGTTTCGGCGCCTTGCGCGGTATCGGCGCCGGCTTCTGCGGATCGACGTCGGTGCGCGGGCGATCCAGGACCTGCATGGGATCCGTGTCGGACCAGTTCTGGACCCGGAACGGGTTCATGGTGTTCGGGCAACCGGTGCGCAACCAGAACACGGTCGCGAAGTGGTCGGGGAGGAGGCGCGTGTCTCCGAAGCGCAGCGCCTCCTCGATCGCCTCGCAGATCAGCTCGATTGCGACGCCCAGCGCGAAGTTCGCCGCGTGCACGAGCCGGCCGGCCAGATCGTCGGCGACCTCGGGCTCGATCGTCAGAGGCGTGAAGGACACGAGGTTCTCGATCGTCTCCGCGATGGGATCGGCTGCCGAGGGAAGCGTCAGGCGACCGAACTCGACGAACCTGCATCTCCTCATCACCTGCCCGTCGGTACGCAGGAAGTTCGCCAAGTCGCAGGTGCCGGAGAGGATGAGGATCATCGGATCGCGGCGACGCTGCACCAGGCTCTTGATGGTGTTGAGGATGCGCTCCTGCTGGTCGACGTTCGCGGTCTGCGTGACGTGCTGCATCTCGTCGATGTGCAGCACCCGCTTGTCCTCCGTTTTGAGGCGGCGCCTGACCTCCTCCCAGATCAGGTGCTCCTTCCTGTCGAGCTGGATCGGGTAGCCCAACTCCGGAAGAAGCGTACGCCCCAGCTGCATCAGGGTGCAGGGCGACGGTGCGGTGATCGAAAGGAGCCGACCCCCGAGCTCGTTGTGGCGTTTCCGGAAGAGTCGCTTGAGCGCACGCGACTTGCCAGCACCGGTCTCACCGGTCAGAACCAGGATCCGGCCCTCCGGCATGAGGGCGTCGTCGTCGATGTCGTCGACCGGCTGCACGTCGATGTCGGCGGCGAGCGGACCCACGCACCCTGCTGCGATGTCGCCGCCCTTCTCGTCGGGCGACAGTTCGTCGAGCCCGCCGATCGACGGGTCGAGGAGCTCGAGCATCCTGTCGA
Organism: Methylobacterium isbiliense; assembly: GCF_022179325.1. Classification (GTDB taxonomy): domain Bacteria; phylum Pseudomonadota; class Alphaproteobacteria; order Rhizobiales; family Beijerinckiaceae; genus Methylobacterium; species Methylobacterium isbiliense. Next base: position 46,109 of record NZ_BPQQ01000052.1, read on the forward strand.
ACTGCATCGATAGATGCTCGAAGGAGCTGGTCGTCAGGAATTGACGGCGCACGCCGGACATCAGGTCGCGGCGCAGGGCAGGGGACATCGGGGCGCGGCGGTCGCCGGCCGGGGCTTTTTCGTCGGTAAGCATGCTACTTCTCCAGTTTCCAGGTGGACTGCCTCCGGCGCGGCCGGGCGGGCTCGGTTGCATCCGAACGACGCGCGGGCTGAGGTACGGCGTCCTCGCCGGGCGTCTGGTCGTTCGGACCGCAGGGCTGCACGGGCGGAGCGGCCGCGCGGTCGGAGACCGGAGCTTCGGCCGCGGGCGTCGCCCGGATCGGGGAATGGGGTTCAGGCCGGTGCACGGGGCTGGTCGCGCGCGGAGCGCCGGCGGCGAAACTGCGGCTGCCCGGCAGCGCGAAGCTCGTCGGCAGCGTGCCCGTACGGGCGACGGATGCCGCTGCTCCGCCCGGCGTCGATCCGGGTACGATCCCATCGTCGGTCGGCGGAACCGCGAAGCCGAGCCTGAGCTTGCGCTCGTGGAACGCGATCGCATCGCTGTCGTACTGCTCGTCGCCGATCTGCGCGATCCCGACGGCATCCTTGTGGGTACGTTCGATCGCTTCGATCGCCGCGAGGACGATCGGCCACCTCATCTGCGCGACATCATCGAACCGGCGCGCGAGATCCTCCGAAGCCGAAAGCCAGTCGCGGAGACGGCGCCCCTCCATGAACCTGGTCCGGCACGGGACGGTCATCCAGTCCGTGCTCCCCGGATCGAAACGGACGGAGACCGCGCCCAGGTTGTAGGGATCGAGCTTGACCTCGACCTCGGCATCGCCCTGCTTGCGGCACCGGGCCTGGAATTGCTCCGAGCTGTAATCCAGGCCCAGAACGCGGACGCCTGTCCTCCGCGTCGTTCTGGTCAGGTCGATCCCGAAGCTGATCCGCACCCGTTCGCGATCCGGTGCCGGTCTCGGCGGCAGTAGCTTCGTGAGACGGAGCCATGCGTCGCGAGGCGTCTCGCCGCCCAAGCCCGCATGCCGCCTGTTGTGGTAAATGTCGACGCACCAGCGCACGAGCAGATCGGCAAACTGGTCGACCGTCAGCACGGCCCGCAGCTGGGCTGGGTAGTCGCCGAGTGCCGCAACGCTTCCGCCGGTATTGCCCTCGAAGCGGCTCAGAAGATTCTCCTTCACCGTTCTGAAGAACCGTTCGATGAAGGCGCGGAGCTGCGGCTGCGCCGCGGGGGGATTGAAGACGTCCATGAGCAGCGACAGGGCGCGGCTCTGGAAGAAGGCATCGACGAACGCCGCCCCCTGATCGGTCGCCAGCTCCCAAGGCGGCCCGTGCTGATCCCAGAGCGTGAGAGCACCGGCGGCACGGCCGATGCTGCTCTTGTCGTGATAGATCATGCGCAGCGTTTCGAGCGCGACCCTCGCGTCCTCCCGCTGCGTCAGCTTCATCGCGAGGACGCATCGCGTCGCGACATCGAGCGCGACGCAGAGGTACCAGGAGCCGCGCTCGATCTTCTCGCGCAGCCGCGGCGACAGGCTTTGCCAGACCTTCGTATCGGCGAAGACGACGTGCAGATCCACCTTGTAGAAGTCCATCTCGACGCGTTCGAGCGCGTGCGTGACGTCTTGCCCGATGCCGAGAATCTTCCATTTGCGGTGGGCCTTGTCGCGTCCGAGGCGCGCAAGATCGACCTCGAAGCGATCGAGTTTCGCGACCTCCAGGCAGAAGCGGGAAAAGCTCGGCTTGCGGTCGGGCTCGCGCCCCTCGCGCTTGAACCGCCTGTTCTGCCATCTGAACGCGATCTCGAAGCGCCCGTAGATCTCCCACCGGGTGGGGCGTTTAGCGCTGGCGAACTTGTGAGCGAACTTGTCCAGCAGATCGTAGGTCTCGTCCGAGAACCAGCCCTTGGTATTGCCGGAGTTGTGCCTGCCGTCCCGGAGTTCGGTCAGGTCCCAGTCGCACTCCTCGAGCCGCTCGATCCAGCGCCGCAGCGAGGATCCGCTCGGAATGGCGTTGACGTTGTTCCGGCATCCACGCTTCTTGGGTGGCGGATTAGGATCGTCGACGTTCCAGTTGATGCGGGGTTTGGCGAGCCCGAAGTTGGCGGCGATGAGTTCGACGGCCAGGTCGAAGCCCTTCGTGCTTCGATCGACCGTGCCATCTCTGTACAGCTTGTAGAATTCTCGGATCCAGTTGACCTTGAAGACGACGTCGGCCTGGTCCTGCTTGGGCAGATGCGCGATCGAGAGATGATGCTTCCTGCTGCGCTCGAGGACGCAGTCGACGCGGAAGAAACCGGGCTCGTAGACGAAGTCCGTGCGCTGCGCCTCCGTGTTGTAGTCGAGGTGAGAGACGAACATTTTCGACGCAGGATCGTACACCTGCGAGAGCCAATGACCATTCGGCGTCGATTTCCTCAGGCGCCAGATGTCCCCGAAGCCGTGGATCCTAGCGTCGGGATCGATCCGGGTGATCTTCGCGAGCGGATTGGGGGCGGCCATCAGACGTCGGCCTCCGCCTCGCCGGAAGCGGCTTCCGCCACGCGGACGCGGCTTCCGTATCCGATGCGGCCTTCGTCCAGGACGACGAGCCGGCCGCGGTCGACCAGGCGCAGGGTGGCGACGAAGGCGATCCCATCGAGACCGCTCGATGCGACCAGGTCGCCGATCGTGGCGAAGCCGGAAGCCTTCTCCGCGAGCTCGAGAACCACGTTTTCCGCGTCGTGCGGGGGGCAACGGCGCACGTGGCGTAGCAGCTTCGCATTCGCGATGGTGTCGGGGTGCAGTTCTGCGTCGGTCAGCAGCAGAACCTCGTCGACGTCGTCCGCCGACATCTGCGACGCGATCAGCTCGATGGTCGGTTCCCAGAGATACCGTTCGACGATCTCCAGCGGCTTGACCTGTATGTAGATCCGCCGTGCAGTGCTCGTCAGCAGGAAGAAGTCGAAGGTGTGCTCACGGAGCGTTCCGTCGAAGTCGTAGAACTGCACGGTCTCCGGCTGTTCAACCAAGTACTGCGGATTCATCAGGCCGTCGATGACGACCGCCCAATCGTATTCGAGGCCGCTTTCGACGTGCAGGACGCGGAAGACGTCGCCGGAGCCGACGGCCAGAGAGGCGCGGGCCGAGCCGCGCGAGCGTGCGGATGGACGGCGGAATCCGTCGCTCGGGTCGGGATCGTCCCAGAAGGCCGGCGCGAAAGCCGGCATGTACGCCGGCAGGTTCGCAATCGAGGTTTCGAGATCCATGGATCGGGTCGCCTTCGGCAAAGCCGTCCCGTCGACCGGGAACGCGAGGTCCACCGGCCCGGGATCGGGCTGTTGATGGATGGGGCGACTGTTGGCGCGCGGACGCTGCCGACGATCGCGGCTGTGGACAGCGGCCGACCAGGGCGGCCGCGGGCCTTGCAGGATCCCTTGGGCGATGACACCTTCGAATCGTGCTTGACGGCACGACTCCGCCTTCCTCTACCGGTCAGGGTCGAGGTCGGGTGGGCCATCGGATCCGTAGGATCCTGCTGGTGTGTGAAGCTGCAGCCGAGGTTCCAAGGCCGTGAGGCGGCAGCTTTCCTTCTGAAGGGGTGCGGTGACGACACCGCGCCCCCATTCGTTTTCTAGATCGTCATCACGTTCTCCAAAACAGACAAGTTTTCGTAGCTCGCGCACACAGCGTATCTATGCAGATACACTGGCCCGTGAGGCGATGAATGCAGATTGAGATTTAAGAGCCCTGATCCGGACCGGGGCGCGGCCGTCTGGCTACGCAGGTAGTCGGTCACCGGCCGCAACACCGCGAGGGCGGGGGTGCGACTGCGTATCGCCGAGGGGTGGCAATCCCCGACTGTCGCTCGAGTCCCTTAGGACGCACTCCCTACCCAAGGAGTGACGACGAGCAACCGCGTCGATCAATCAGCCAGGCTCGGTTTTCCGAGACAAGTGGGAATCGGCATGGCGTTCGGCGGCTCGCCTGGTTTCTGTGGACAACCGCGGAGTCGCGCCATCCTTTCAGAGGCTGGAGCCCACCTCCACAGCCGGCAAGGGCCGCCGCCTCCGTACCTTCGTCTGCGGGCAGATCCCGTCAGAAAGGGAGATCGAGAGTTCGCCCGAACACGCCATGCCGAGGACGGTGTCGACACCATCGGCGGGCGCTCTGACCAGGGCTGCCAGATCGTGCAGCTCAGCCTCCGGGACTCGATCGAGGTGAGCCAGGATCCTGACGCGGTCACTGGCGGCGATCAGACAATGCCGAGTAGCCCAGACTGCGCGGGCGGCGCTGAGAAACGGCTCCATCAGGACCGTCGTCCGGACGACGAGCACGGCTGGCTCCTGGGCCACGATCTCCGGGCGGAGCGAGTTGTCGTGGACGCCGACGACGAGAATTCGGCGGAAGGCCCGGCGAACGACGAACGCGACGCAACCGGGAACGTCCGTCTCGGCAGGCTCCATCACATCGATCTCGGGATCGAGAGCAGCCTGGATGAGAAGATCGCGATGCCATCGGTGCCGGTAGCGGATCGGGGACCGGCACACGCCCCCTCGAAAACCCGGATAGCGCGCGTCGGCCGAGCGATTACCGGTCGGCGGCGGAGCCTTCGATGCGATCTGCAGCATTGCCTTGCGTCCTGGAATGTTTCCGCATGGACGGGAAGTACAACGCCACCGTCCTTCTATACGGATGTTAACCGTGTCATGGTCTTACTTTCCTGCAGGGTCTCGTTCGCCGACCCAGGGGAGCGGCCAGACTTCTTCTCGTCGGCTCGCAGCGATATAAGGGGCTAAATATGCCCCTTTTGCAACCGCCCTCGATTGATTTCGCCGGCCAGGCATGGTGGATAACGGGCATTGGCAACACCTCTTCCCTGGCCTGATCCGAGGAGTTCCGGTTTTGAATCATCGGATTAGGATCAAGGGCAGGTCCGCACCCTTATCCACACCAAGTACGAGCCTTAACGGCGCGGATAAGCAGTCATGCCGGCTAAATATTGGTTCCGCTATGGATCCTGAGCCAATGCTCGACCACGTCGACGAAGTCCGTACCGACACCCTCTGACGCAGCCCGCGCGTACATATCGTCCAAGACGGCGGCAGCGTCTCCGAGGATCGGCTTGGTCGAAGCCTCCTGCGCGGCCCGCACGCCGTACCGCTCGATCAGCCCAAGCAGATAAACCGCGTAGGCCGGAGGGCCCCGCTCGGCCCAAAGATGGATGGTGCGGCGGGAGACGCCGATCTCGGAAGCGAAGCCGATCTGAGTTCGGCCAAGCCTGCGCAGCGTCGCCTTGAACTCGGCAGGCGTCATCGAAACGATCCATCCTTCAGGATGCTGCATCCGCTGCGGCTCCGATCCGGATTTGCATCGTCGGCACCCATTGCTTTTCCGTACCTTCCTACGCGTCGAAACGCAGCAATCGAAGGAACGGTAACACCCTGTACAGCCCCTTCCGATAGGAGTTGGACGAGTACTCCGCGAGCAAGGTCGGACGGGCCGCGCACATGCCATTCAAGTCGACACCTGGTGACGAGCCTCCGCAGGAGGAGCCTGCCGAACTCTCACAGAGCGTTAGGCAGAGGACCGTCGTGGTCGAAACCAGGAGTAAGCGCGCTGGCAAGACCGGGCCGGGTGCTGCAGAGCGCCCCTCCTCGGTCAGCACGATCGACGTCGTTCAAAAAATCAGGGGACGGAAGCTCCCGACGGACACGTCTCAGAAGAAGTCTCCACCTAGGGTGCAAATTTCTACCGTTGTGTTGCCTCGCGACAAGAAATAAGTTGTTTGTAGTAATTTTCTGACGGACGCCGGAACCAGCAGGTCAGCAGCTGGGAGCATGCGTTTTTGGCGGACGAGGGCCAGACCCCCTCCTGAGGCCACTCCCGCCGCGATTGGAGTCTCTCGAACTCGCGGCGAGATCTCGCTTTATCGTTCAGTCGTCTGGACGACTCGCACCTACCGATAGGTGCTCCGGCGATCGATCGATATCGTCCTGAGATCCTCGAATTCCGCTCGTCTCCGCACGATTTCGGCCAGTCCTTCGATGACAGCTTCGCGATCGCCGTGGAGGATCTCGCACAGCTCATCGATCGCGTCGGAAAGCGGCTGCAGGTCGCCCATGTCCGGGACGTCGGGTGCCGGTGCGAACATCACCGCACCTCCTCGCGGCCTGCAAAACATCTGTCGGTTTCCGGACCCATCCTCGCATCCAACGCTCGGTCGAGCTCGTCGCGCGAGAGGTAGCCGCTTTCCTCGAGCAGGTGCGCGACAGCCTGCAGTGCCGTCCTGTATTCCATAAGGATGCTCCGCGCCCGATCGCTCGCGATCCGCAAACGCTCGGCAACGGACGGCAGCAAACCGCTGATCAAGAACATGTCGGTGGCGGCCGAGTCCAAGCACACGTTCCCGAACTGCCCGAGGCCATAGCTCAGCTCGATGTCGCGCGCGATCCTGGTCGCCATGGCGAGATCCGAGTCCGGACCGAAACCCGCGCCGATCGAGCCGGCTCCGAGTTCGATCTCCTCGGCGATCCGGCCGGCCACGAGCGACGTCATCGCCATTTCCAGATCCGCCAGCGTCGCGGCTCCGTCCGTCGCGACTTCGATACAGACCCGCCCGCCATCATCGTGCAAGGAAAGGTTCAGGAGGGTGCCGAAGCCGAGAGCGTGGCTTACGACCGCGTGCCCGGCTTCGTGGATCGCGACCCGGCGCCGTATGCCGACCGGGAGAGGACAGCGCCCCTGCCGGATTTCGGCCAGCAGGTCATCCGAAGTCAACGCCCGATCGTGGCGTCGGGCCTTTCCCTTGGCCCGCCGTACGAAGGCTTCCACGTCCGCGCCCGTCATGCCGCGCGCCGCCAGCGCCAGCGGCACCATCGGTGCGTCCGGCAGGATCCCGCGACCGAGATGGTGACGGAAGATCTGGGCGAGGGCGGTCGTGTCCGGCTTCGCGATCGCGATCTCCCTATCGAGGCGGCCAGCGCGCTTCACGGCGGGATCGATCTTCTCCGGGTGGTTCGTGGCAGCCACCACCACCACGCCGGGCCTCTCCTCCACGCCGGCGAGCAGCTCGAGGAACAGGTTCACGATCTGGGTCCAGTACTGCACGTACTCCCCCCGGATCTGCCCGCGGTCGGAGATGCCGTCGAGCTCGTCGATGAACAGTATGCAGGGGGCCTGCGCCTTCGCCTGCGCGAAGATCTTGCGGATCGCCTGGAGCGTGCCCGACAGGTAGTCGGCGCTGTTCCACTCGGCGACCGAGGTCGCCACCAGCGGCACGCGTGCGCTCTTCGCCAAGGCTTTGGCAAAGGAAGTCTTTCCTACTCCTGGCGGGCCACTCAGGAGGAGTCCGCGGTGGTCGAACTCGGCCCAGCCCAACCGACCGTTCCGGAAGGCTTGCAAGTCGGCTGCAGCGGCAAGACCCCAGGTTTTGGCCTCGCCATAGCCGTCGAGCTCCTCCAGCGCAGGTCCTTCGCCGAGATATTCAGCCTTGGCAGCAACGATTCGCTCCAGCGCTTCTATGCATCCCTCGGGGGACGTCGCCCTCCGGAGTGCGACGGGCAGATCGGCGATGTCGATCATGCGCAGCAGATCCTGATCGATCCCCCGCGATGGCCGGCTACCGACCACGGCTTCGACAACGAGTGCGAGTCCGGTCTGATCCAGGCTCGGCAGCGCGATCCGGTGCTCGGCGGAGCGCGTGAGGTCGCGCGGCAGCTGACGTTTCGGATCCGGAGCGATGCCGACGATCGGAACCCGCACATGCAATGCGGTGCCGATCACCTCGTTGCCCTTCTCGGGCCGAGCGTCGCGGCCGACCCCGTCGCAGACGAAAAGGGCGGCGTTTCTGTGTGTGAGGTCGCGGGTTCTCCCCGTCGAGAGCTCTACGACCTGCGCGTCGGGCCGGAACAGGCACTTCTCCGCGACGATGCGGACAGGCTCGACAAGATCGGCCACGTGCGTCGCGAGCGTGACGACGGGCGCCTCCCGGCGCAGCCGACGCACGAGACCGGGTTCTGCCTCGATGGCGCGGGCGAGCATCACTGCCACCGCGGCGAGATCCGCTGGAACGGGCACGTGTGCGGCCTCGGGTCGGTTGGCTTCGTCCTGAACGACGATCTGCTCGACGGCGTCGTTCTCGTCGAGAAGAGGATCGTTACCGAAGCCGTACGCGCCGGAGCGTTGGCCAGCCTTGAGGCGCTTGCGTTCGTCCTGGGCGAGCTGTTGCAGGAATGCGCGTGGGAGTCGGTCGGAGAATGCGCCTTCGTGCGGATGCGGATCCATGGATGGGAGCAGAGGCGATGGAGCGAGCATGCGAGATCTCCCGCGGCCGAGCCACGGGAGGGCTGGCCGTCTGCGTCGGTGCTGGATGGGGGGGCGGCGACGCGGCTGGCTCGTCAGTACGGGAGCGCTCGGCAGGCATCGGCTTCAGGAGATCGCCTGCTTCGTAGGCGATATGCATTCCTAGAACGAAAAGAGAACAAGGGGTAGGGGATGGATTGGCTTGTCCACACCTACAGGGCCTACATGACCTGGTTTGCGCGGCAAACATTCCGCCCCAGCCACCGCCCCATCCCAGATGGTTCAAGAGCGAAGTTGCCTCTGACAAGCCTCGTGCGAGGCGCAACTCCGATCGCATCCTGAGTTTCTTGAACTATGCTGCCAGCAGCGGACCTTCGAACAAGCCACCGGAATGGCCACTCGGACGCCGACGGTTGTCATCTGTACGGAGTGGTCGGTCTGGCGACCCCGGCATGCCAAGGTGCAGGCACGTAAGCGACCTTTTTCGTAGGCTTGCCGCCGGGACGTGCTGAGCACGTGTCACACGAGATGATGGGAACGGCGCAGCAAAGGATGATAGATTCGGCGTCGCTTCAGATGATAAAAATGACATCGCATCGCTTGATAAATTTCGCGTCGCAGTGGATGATAAGTTTGGATGCACAGCGCACGTGGTAGCCTGCGATGCCCACCTTGAACGAGAAGATCGCCGCCTCCCTGGAGAGCCTCCGCGCGGCAGGCGCGGACAGGGTGTGCGTACTTCGCTCGTCGGCCCTGTCGCGTACCGACCAGGAACGCTTGGTCGAGCATGGCTACCTCCGGCAGATCATGCCCGGGTGGCTCATGGTCGTGGACCCGAACGCGCGCGCCGGCGACAGCACCCCGTACTACGCGAATTTCTGGCTCTTCCTGTCCATGTATTGCGACGAGCGCTTCGACGGTCGGTGGGTCGCCGATGCTCAGACGTCGTTGCGACTCCATGCCGGCGAGTACACTGTGCCACGGCAAGTCGTGATCATCAGTCCCGGTGCGAACAACCGATCCCAGGACTTCCCGTTCAAGACTTCGCTGTTCACCATGCGGGCCAACCTACCTCCCTCGGAGGTGAGAAACGGGATGCGCGTCATGCCCCTGGGCGAAGCGCTCGTGAGGGCGGCGCCAGCCTTCTTCGAGCAGGAACAGTCCGTCGCCCTCGCCGCCTTGGCCTCGCTCGGCTCGGCGTCCGAGGTAGTCGCGCCGCTTCTCGCGGGCGGGCACTCGGTCGTCGCGGGCCGCTTGGCCGCGGCCTTCAGATCCATAGGCAGAACTGGGGTTGCAGACGAGATCGTCGGGGCGATGACCGCCGGCGGACACCGCGTGTCCGAACGCGAGAACCCGCTCCGGAGGGTGCCGCCGGGTCTCTCGTTCCGACGGCGCGTGTCGCCGGTGGCGGCGCGCGTGACCGCGCTCTGGGCCTCGCTTCGGCCAGGCGTGCTGGAAGCCTTCGCCGAGGAACCGCGTCAGGTCGAGGATGCCGGGCGCTACATCGATGACGTCGACGAGCGCTACGTTGCCGATGCCTATCACTCGCTATCCATCGAGGGGTACCAGGTCACGCCGGAGTTGATCGAGAAGATCAGGCGCGGCGACTGGAAGCCCGAGAACTCGGACGCCGACCGCGATCAGCGCAACGCCCTGGCGGCGAAGGGTTACGCGGAGTGCTTCAAGCTCGTCCGCAGGACCGTCGCGGACATCCTGGCGGGCGAGGATGCTGCCCGGGTCGTCCAAGACAGGCACATGACGTGGTTCAGGGCGATGTTTCAGCCTTCGGTTGCCGCCGGCCTTTTCCTGTCCGAGCGACTCGCCGGCTATCGCGGCCACTTCATCTATCTCGACGGCTCGCGTTACGTCCCGGTGGCGCATGCATCCGTTCAGGACGCGATGGACGCCTACTTCGACTGCTTCGATGCGGAGGCCGACCCGCGGGTCCGTGCAATTCTGGGTCACTTCATCTTCACCTACATCCACCCGCTCCCTGATGGGAACGGGCGGATCGGCCGGTTCATCATGAATACGCAACTCGCATCCGGCGGGTATCCGTGGACCATCGTCCCGGTCGACGAACGGGCGCGGTACATGCGCTCGCTGGATGCCGCGAGCCTTGAGCACGACGTGCGCCGGTTCGCCGGTCTCGTTTCGGAGCTCATCCTCCGTGAGCCGCCGCCGCCACGGAAACGCGCGCCGGGCGAGGAACCGAGCATGCGGGAGGAAAAAGGGACGGGCTATAGGCCCTGAGGCGAAGCGCTGGCCCCGCTGCTCCCGCGCGGGGGCGGCCGGCACTGGCGCGAGGCTCCCGTCCTGCGTACCCGTCTGGCGGCACCGGAGCGCCGGTGTGTAGGGCGGTGACAAAAC
>NZ_BPQQ01000053.1 GCF_022179325.1 Methylobacterium isbiliense
GCCGAGGTGGTGAGCCGCGGCCCGCCCTGCAGCAGGTGCGTCGGCCTCTCGTACTTCGAGCGCTTCATTCCGCCCTCCCCTCGGACAAGACCGCGAGCGCCTGGCTCCATTCCGCCGGCTCGACACGCAGGAAGTGATTGCGCTCGCGCGCTTCGAGGAACGGCACGCCCTTGGCCATCTTGGTGTCGCAGATGATGACCCGGGGCTTGGGCTCCGGATGGGCCTTGGCGGCGTCGAAGGCCGCCACCAGCGCGTCGATGTCATTGCCGTCGACCCGCTGCACGAACCAGCCGAAGGCCTCGAATTTCGGCGCCAGCGGCTCGAAGTTGAGGACGCCCGTCGAGGGGCCGTCCGCCTGCATGCCGTTGACGTCCACGATCCCGATCAGGTTGTCGAGCTTGAACGAGCCCGCCGACATGGCGGCTTCCCAGGTCGAGCCCTCGTCGAGCTCGCCGTCGGAGAACATGTTGAAGACGAAGGATTTGGAGCCCTTGCGCTTGAGCCCGAGGGCGAAGCCCACCGCGATGCCGAGCCCGTGCCCGAGGGAGCCGCCGGTGATCTCCATGCCCGGCGTGTAGGCCGCCATGGCGGACATCGGCAGCCGGCTGTCGTCGCAGCCGTAGGTCTCGAGCTCGTCCTCCGGCAGGATGCCGGCCTCGATCAGCGCCGCGTAGAGCGCGATGGCGTAGTGACCGATCGAGAGCAGGAAGCGATCCCGGCCCTCCCATTCGGGATCCTCGGGCCGGTAGGTCATGGCGTGGAAGTAGGAGACCGCGAGCACGTCAGCGATCCCGAGCGCCTGGGCGATGTAGCCCTGGCCCTGCACCTCGCCCATCCGCAGCGCGTTGCGGCGGATGCGGTAGGCGCGCTCGGGCAGCGAGACGTTGGTGCCCGCCCTCTGGTCGGTCGTCGACATTCGTCCCTCCGTCAGTGGATCAGCATGCCGCCGTTGACGTCGATGACCGCGCCGGTGGTGTAGGCGGAGAGGTCGGACGCCAGGAACAGGCAGGCCTTGGCCACGTCGTCGGCGACGCCGAGGCGGGCGAGCGGGATGCCCTTGATGATCTCGGCCTTCAGCGCGTCGGTGAGCTTGCCGCCGGTGATGTCGGTCTGGATCAGGCCGGGCGTCACCGAATTGGCGCGGATGCCGTCGGGGCCGAGTTCGCGGGCCATCGCCTTGCACAGGCCGAGCACGCCGCCCTTGGCCGCGCTGTAGTGCGGCCCGCCGAAGATGCCGCCGCCGCGCTGGGCCGAGACCGACGACATGCAGACGATCGAGCCCGATTGCTGCGCCCGCATCTGCGGGATCACCGCCTGGCTCATGTAGAGCGTGCCGCGCAGGTTCACGTCCGTCACCGCGTCGTAGTTCTCCGGCGCGATGTCCATGATCTTGAGCGGCTGGGTGATGCCGGCGTTATTGACGAGCACGTCGATGCGCCCGAAGCGGCCCACCACCTCGTCGGCGGCGCGCTGGCAGGCCGCCCGGTCGACGACGTTGCAGGCGAGCCCGAGATGGTCGGGGCCGATCTCGCGGGCCGCGGCTTCCGCCTGCCCGGCATCGAGATCGAGGATGACGACCCGGCCGCCGTGCTCGGCGAACAGGCGGGCGGTGGCGCGGCCGATGCCGCGAAGGGATGCGGCGCCCGTGATCAGGCACACCTTGTCGGACAGTAGCACAGCACCCTCCCTGTCGCGGATCGACCGCGTTCGCGCGACGAACGGGAGGGATCGGGCGGGTCTCGCCTCGCTCCGGCTCTCCGGCGCTGGGGCCGGGGCGTTTCCTCGCGTTCTCGTTGGCTGCACCGTGCCAGCCGGGACGCGGGGCGACAAACGCGGTTTTTGCAGCGTAAGGTGAATCCCGTTCACCTCTTGCCCGGGCCGGCCTGCCGCGCTTCGGCGGCCCAGGGAGACCGCGATGAGCCGGACCGCGATGAGCCAACACACCTTCCGCGATCCCGGCGCGGAAGCGCGCGTGCGGGCGAGCTTCGCTCACCAGGGCCTGATGGCCACCCTGGGGGCGGACCTGATCCTGATCGCGCCGGGCCGCGTCGAGATCGCCCTGCCCTACCGCCCGGCGCTGACGCAGCAGAACGGCTACTTCCATGCCGGGGGCACCGCGGCGATCGCCGATTCGGCCGGCGGCTACGCCGGCTTCACGCTGTTTCCCGCCAACACCGACGTGCTCACGGTCGAGTTCAAGCTGAACCTCGTGGCTCCGGCCGAGGGCGACCGGCTGGTGGCCGTGGGCGAGGTGATCCGCGCGGGGCGCACCCTCACGGTCTGCGACCTCAAGGTCTACGGCGAGCGCGGCGACCGCCGGACGCTGTGCGCCGCGGGCATGCAGACGCTGATCTGCGTGCCCGAGCGGCCATAGGATGGGACGAGGCCCTGTCGCCTACTTCCCCGCCAGTTCCTTCAGCAGCGCCTCGTGGAACCGGTCGGGCGCCTCGACCTGGGGCGAGTGGCCGAGGTCGGAGAACTCCACGAGCTTGGCGTCCGGGATGCGGCGGGCCGCCTCGGGGCCGAGCTGGTCGTAGCGGCCGAGCGTGCGGGCGAGGTCGGCGGGCGCGCGGTTGGCGCCGGGCGCGGTGCGGTCCTTGCCGCCCACGATCAGCACGGTCGGCACCCGCAGGCGCTCGAACTCGTGCACGACCGGCTGGGTGAAGATCATGTCCGAGGTCTGGGCCTGATTCCACGCCACCCGCTCCGCCCCCGGGCCGGCGTAGAGCCCGGCCTGCATCTGCACCCAGCGATCGTAGTCCGGCTTCCACTGGCCGTCGTAGTAGAAGCGCAGCTGGTAGGCCTTGATGCTCTCGGCGGTGGTCTTGCGCTCCTGCTCGTAGTTCTTCTCGATGGTCTGGTAGGGCACGCCCTTGGCCTGCCAGTCCTCCAGCCCGAGGGGATCGACCATCACCAGCTGGTCGACCGCGTCCGGGAACATCAGGGCGTAGCGGGCGGCCAGCATGCCGCCCATCGAGTGGCCGATGATCGTCGCGCGCGCGAGGCCGAGGGCCTGCAGCAGCCCGTGCGTGTTGGCGGCGAGCTGGGGGAAGCTGAACTGGTAGCCCTGCGGCTTGGTGGATTTGCAGAACCCGACCTGATCGAGGGCGAGCACCCGGTACCCGGCCTTCGTCAGCGCGCCGATCGTCCCCTCCCAGGTGGCGGCGCAGAAGTTCTTGCCGTGGAGCAGTACGGCGGTGCGGCCGTTCGCCGGGGCGCTCGGCGCCACGTCCATGTAGGCTATCGAGACGGTCTGGCCCTGCGAGGTGAAGGCGTGGCGGCGCACCGCGTGAGGGTAATCGAAGCCTTCGAGTTCGGGACCGTAGGTCTCGGCGGCCCGCGCGGGCGCAGCGAGGCCCGGCAGGGCGCCCAGCAGGCTCGCGGCCAGGGCGAGGCGGACGGTGGGGCGGCGCGTCATCGGGGTCCTCCGTGCGGGACAAGCCCGCGCTTGCGTTTCCGGGTCCGGCCGCTCATATAGGCGCCGGGAGGTTGGCGGGGGACGTTTCACTCGCCAACCGGGTCAGGTCCGGAAGGAAGCAGCCCTAACGAGAACGAGCGGGTTCTCGTCCAGCCTCCCACCCCACTCGCCACGAGCGCGTGCGCCGGGCCTCGCGGCCCGGCCCGCCCTCCCGATGCTCAGCGCATGGACGAGACCTCCGGCACGCCCTCGACCGACGAGCCGGGTTTCCCGGGTTTTGCGGCGCCCTCCCCCCCGACGCCGGCCTCCGCGCCCTACCGGGTGCTGGCGCGCAAGTACCGCCCGAAGGACTTCGACGACCTGATCGGCCAGGGCGCGATGGTGCGCACGCTGGCGAACGCCTTCGAGGCCGGCCGGATCCCGCAGGCCTGGATGCTCACCGGCGTGCGCGGGGTGGGCAAGACCACTACCGCCCGCATCCTGGCGCGCGGGCTCAACTACGCGCTCGCCGACGACCCGAAGGCCGGGCCGACCATCCGCATGCCGGGCCTCGGCCTGCACTGCGCGGCGATCATGGAATCGCGCCACATCGACGTGCTGGAGATGGATGCCGCCTCCCACACCGGCATCGACGACGTCCGCCAGATCATCGACGGCATCCGCTACGCCCCCGTCTCGGCGCGCTACAAGGTCTACATCGTCGACGAGGTCCACATGCTGTCCGAGAAGGCGTTCAACGCCTTCCTGAAGACGCTGGAGGAGCCGCCGCCGCACGCGAAATTCGTGTTCGCCACCACCGAGATCCGCAAGGTCCCGGTCACCATCCTGTCGCGCTGCCAGCGCTTCGATCTGCGCCGCGTCGAGGCGGGCGCGCTGATCGCCCACCTGCAGCGCATCTGCGAGGCCGAAGCCGTCGCGGCGGAGCCGGAGGCGCTCGCCGCCATCGCGCGGGCGGCGGAAGGCTCGGTGCGCGATTCGCTCTCGCTCCTCGATCAGGCCATCGCGCACGGGGCGGGCCGCGTCGCGGCCGAGACCGTGCGCGACATGCTGGGTCTCGCCGACCGGGCGCGGGTCATCGACCTGTTCGAATCCTGCATGCGGGGCGACGCGGCCGCGGCCTTCGCGGAACTGCGCGCCCAGCACGAGGCCGGGGCCGACCCCTCGGTCGTGCTCCAGGACCTCGCCGAGTTCACCCACCTCGTCACGCGCCTCAAGGTCGCCCCTGACAGCGCGCGGGCCGATACCGGCCTGAGCGAGGCCGAGCGCGCCCGCGGCGGCGATTTCGCCGACCGGCTCTCGGTGCGCGCCCTGTCGCGGGCGTGGCAGATCCTGCTCAAGGCCATCCCCGAGGTGCAGGCCGCCGCCCGCCCGCTCGCCGCCGCCGAGATGGCCCTCGTGCGCCTGATCTACGCCGCCGACCTGCCGACGCCCGACGAGGCGTTGCGGCAGGTCCGGGAGGGCGGCGCCCTCGCGGGCGCGGCGCCCCCCCGCCCCGCGCCAGGCCCCTCGTCGGGCGGGCCGGCGGTCCTTCGGGCCGTGCCGGATCCGCGGCCGCTGCCCGAGGCGCGCGCCCTGCCCGAGATCCGCCAAGTGCCTGAGGCCCGTGCGGTGCCGGAGGCCCACCAAGTGCCCGCTCCGTCCCGCCAGGCCCCCGCGGCGGAGCCGGCGTTGCGCCTGCGCCGCTTCGAGGACGTGGTGGCGCTCGCCGACGCGCAGCGCGACATCACCCTCAAGATCGCGCTCGAACGCGACGTGCACCTCGTGCGGTTCGAGGACGGGCGCATCGAGTTCCGCCTCGCCGAGGGCGGCCGGCCGACCCTTCCCAACGATCTCGCCCGCGCCCTCGACCTCTGGACCGGCCGGCGCTGGGTGGTGGCGCTCTCGCGCGAGGCCGGGGAGCCGACGCTTGCGGCGCGCGCGAAGGCCGCGGTCGAGAGCCGCCACCAGGGCGCGGCGAGCCATCCGCTGGTCCAGGCGGTGCTGAAGGGGTTTCCCGGCGCCCAGATCATCGACGTGCGCGAGAAGGCGCCGGAGCCGGACGACGCGGCGCCGCCGCCCGAGGAGCCCGAACCCGACCTGTAGCGGGATCGCGCGCGGCGCCCCACATTGACGGCCAGACACGCGAGGACACGCCATGCGCGACATCATGGGGCTGATGAAGCAGGCCCAGGCCATGCAGCAGAAGATGACCGACCTGCAGGCCGAACTCGACACCGTCGAGGTCTCGGGCGCGGCCGGCGGCGGCGCCGTCGCCGTGACGATGACCGCCAAGGGCCTCGTCAAGGGCGTAACGATCGACCCCTCGCTCCTCGTGCCCGACGAGAAGGAGATCCTGGAGGACCTAATTGTCGCCGCCGTGAACGACGCCCGCCAGAAGGGCGAGCGCGCCGCCCAGGAGCGGATGCAGGAACTCACCAAGGGCCTGCCGCTCCCGCCCGGCATGAAGCTGCCGTTCTAGATCGTCCTGCGCGGCCGTCCGCGGAGGGCGCGGGATCTCCTCTTCCGTGCGGGATCGAAGATCCCGGGTGAGGGACCCCGGGTTCCGGCAAGCCCCATGAACCGTCCCGCTGCCGGCACCGAGGCCGTTGGCCGATTCCGACCCGTTCCGCTCCCCTCGCTCCTCCCCAACCGGGAGAGGGGATCCCGCGATCGATCCTTTGCCCCGACAGGAGTGTCATGCCTCAAGCCGTCGCCGGTCCGGAGATCGAGCGCCTGATCCAGCTCCTGGCCCGGATGCCGGGCCTTGGGCCGCGCTCGGCCCGGCGCGCCGCGCTGCAGCTCATCAAGAAGCGGGAGACGCTGCTCGCGCCGCTCGCCGAGGCGATGCGGGTGGCCGTCGAGCGGATCGTGGTCTGCCGCGAATGCGGCAACGTCGACACCTGCGACCCTTGTACCATCTGCCGCGACCACGGCCGCGATCCTTCCATGCTGGTCGTGGTGGAGGATGTCTCCGACCTCTGGGCGCTGGAGCGCTCGGGCGCGGTGACGGCGCGCTACCACGTGCTCGGCGGCGTGCTCTCGGCCCTCGACGGCGTGCGGCCCGAGAACCTGAACCTCGCCCGCCTCGTGGAGCGCGCGAGCGTGCCGGAGATGAAGGAGATCATCCTGGCGCTCAACGCCACCGTCGACGGCCAGACCACGGCCCATTACGTCACCGAACTCCTCGCCCACCTGCCCGTGAAGGTGACGCGGTTGGCCCACGGCGTGCCGGTGGGCGGCGAACTCGACTACCTCGACGAGGGCACGCTCTCGGCCGCCATCCGCCAGCGCACGGCGTTCTAGAACCCGGATTTGACCGGACCCCGGCGAATCCCTATCTCGGGGCCTGAGCGGCGCCCTCCGGCCCCACACGGTTCTCACGCGACATGACCATCCGTCCCCTCGTCATCCTTCCGGACGCGCGCCTGCGCGTGATTTCCGAGCCGGTCGGCACGATCACGGGCGAGGTGCGCAAGCTCGCGGCGGACATGCTGGAGACGATGTACGACGCCCCCGGCGTCGGCCTCGCCGCCATCCAGGTCGGGGAGCCGACCCGCATCGTCACGATCGACACCTCCAAGGACAAGGAGGCCCGCAATCCCCTGGTGCTGCTCGACCCCGCGATCGTCTGGTCGTCGCCGGAGACCCGGGTCTACGAGGAGGGCTGCCTGTCGATCCCCGAATACTACGCCGAGGTGACGCGGCCCGACCGCGTGCGGGTGCGGTTCCGCACCCTCGACGGCGAGACGGTGGAGCAGGAGGCGGACGGGCTGCTCGCCACCTGCCTGCAGCACGAGATCGACCACCTCAACGGCGTGCTGTTCATCGATCACCTGTCGAAGCTCAAGCGCGACCGGGTGATCAAGAAGTTCGCCAAGGCGGCCAAGCGCGAGGCCGCCTGAGGCCGGGATCCGTCATGTCCCTCAAGGTCGTCTTCATGGGCACCCCGGATTTCGCGGTGCCGACCTTGGCCGAGATCGTCGGTGGCGGCCACGAGGTCGTGGCGGTCTACACCCGCGCCCCGGCCCCGGCCGGGCGCGGCATGGCGCTCAAGCCCTCCCCGGTGCAGGCGCTCGCCGAGCGCTTCGGCCTGCCGGTCCTGACCCCCGCCACCCTGCGCACCGCCGAGGCGGCCGAGACCTTCCGGGGCCATGGGGCGGACGTCGCCGTGGTGGTGGCCTACGGCATGATCCTGCCGCCCGCGATCCTCGATGCGCCCCCGCTCGGCTGCCTCAACCTCCACGCCTCGATCCTGCCGCGCTGGCGCGGCGCGGCGCCGATCCAGCGCGCCGTGATGGCGGGCGACGCCGAGACCGGGGTGGCGGTGATGCGGATGGAGCCGGGCCTCGACACCGGGCCGGTGGCGATGCTGGAGCGCGTGGCGATCACCCCCGCCATGACGGCCGGCGAACTCCACGACCGGCTGATGCCGCTCGGCGCCGACCTGATGCACCGGGCGCTCGGCGCCCTGGAGCGCGGCGGCCTCGCCTTCACGCCCCAGCCCGAGGCGGGCGTGGTCTACGCCCACAAGATCACCAACGAGGAGGCGCGGATCGACTGGGCCGAACCCGCCGCCCGCCTGCACGACCGGGTACGGGGGCTCTCGCCCTTTCCGGGCGCGTTCTTCCTGGCCGATCTCGGCCGCAATTCCGGGCCCGAGCGCGTGAAGGTGCTGCGCGCCGCGCCCGCGGAGGGCGAGGGTGAGCCCGGCACGCTCCTCGATGCGGCCGGCACGGTGGCCTGCGGCGAGGGTGCGCTCCGGCTCCTGCGCGTGCAGCCCGCCGGCAAGGGCGTGATGGAGGCGGGCGAGTTCCTGCGCGGCCGGCGCCTGGAGCCGGGTGCCCGCCTGGCGGGCGCCCTCCCCGCCTGACATGCCCCGCTACAAGCTCGTGGTCGAGTACGACGGCACCGCCTTCGCGGGCTGGCAGCGTCAGGCCGCCGACCGCACGGTGCAGCAGGCGCTCGAAGAGGCGATCTCGCGCTTCGTCAACGAGCCCGTGCGGGTGCACTGCGCCGGCCGCACCGATGCGGGCGTCCACGCCACGCATCAGGTGGTGCATCTCGACCTCGACCGGGACTGGCGCACCGACACGGTGCGCGACGCCGCGAACGCCCATCTGCGGCCCGAGCCCGTGGCGGTGCTGAGCGCCGCCCGGGTCGGCCCTGATTTCGACGCCCGCCACTCCGCGATCAAACGCCACTACCGCTACCGCATCCTCAACCGGCGCAGCCCGCCGGCCCTGACCCGGGGCGCCGTCTGGCACGTGCCCTGGGCCCTCGATGCGGGGGCGATGCACGAGGCCGCCCAGGGGCTGCTCGGCCGGCACGATTTCTCGGCCTTCCGGGCCGCCGAGTGCCAGGCGAACAGCCCGGTGCGCACCCTCGACCAACTCGACGTGGCGCGCGAGGGCGAGGAGATCGTGGTGCGCACCGCCGCGCGCTCCTTCCTGCACCATCAGGTGCGCGGCATGGTGGGCACGCTGATGCTCGCCGGCAGCGGCCGGCTCGACGCGGCCGGCGTGCGGGCGGTGCTCGATTCGCGCGATCGCGCCCGCTGCGGCCCGCTCGCCCCGCCGGGCGGGCTGACGCTCGTCGGGGTCGACTACCCGGCCTGAGCCCCAGGCGGGCCGACCCCGCGCGGCCGGGTCCGAGCAGGAACAGGCGGACCAGACCCGCGAACAGGTGACCGACTTGGGCTACCAGCCGCGCATCTCGTCGTGGGTCGGGCGCCGTCCCTGCGGGGTGAGGCCGTCGATCACGCCCGGCAGCACCTGGGCGAGCTGCGCCAGAAGGGTGTTGCGGTCGAGCCCGGTCTCGCGGCTGAGGTGGTCGACCGTGTCGGGGCCGAGGGCTTGGCCGAGTTGCTGCGGCTGGATGCCCCGGTTCTGCCCCGGCCCCACCCAGGACTCGATCACGTCGCCGAGGCCGCCGCGGCGGAAGCGGTCGATGAGCTGGTCGAGCCCCGCCGGGCCGGCATTGTCCGGGATCTCGCGATCGAGGCCGGAATACTGGTCGGCACCGGTGTCGAAGGGGTTCGGGACGCTGCCGCCGCGTCCGCCCTGCGGCGGCGCGCCGCCCGGCCCGTCGAGCATGCCCGCGAGATCCGAATAGGAATCGTCCGGGTCCGTGCCCCGGCGGCGCCGGGGCGGCGGCGCGTAGCCGGGATCCGGCCCCTCGTCGGCCTCGGGCGGGAAGCCCCCGCCGCCGCGGGGATGCGGCCGTTCCCCGCCGCCGAAGATGTCGCCGAAGCCGCCCTGCATCGCCCGGGAGGCCAGCAGCATCAGCAGCGCCTTCACGAGCGGCGACATCCCGCCGGCACCGCCCTCCTGGCGGCTCTGCCCGCCCAGCACGTTGCCGAGCACCGAGCCGATGACCTGATCGAGCAGCCCCATGACATCCTCTCCCGCACGGTCCGCAGGATTAACCCGGCCAGTGCCTGGCGGTTGCCTGGCCGGGCGGCTGCTTGGCCGGGCGGCTGCTTGGCCGAGCGGTTGCTTGGCCGAGCGGTTGCTTGGCAGCTCTCGGGGCGCGGGTGCCGGGCCGCCTCAGCGCGCGTCGCGCGCGCCGTCGCCGCCGCCCGTGGCGCGCCGGTCGCGCGCGTCGAGGTGGTCGAGCGGGTTGGTGCGGCTGCGGGTGCTGCCGGTACGCCCGACATCGCCCGGCATCACCTTGGTGTCCGGCTTGATCGCCTGGGGCGGCGCGATGTCGGCCGGGGCGCGGGTGCCGTCCGGGATATCGGCCTGGGTCGGCTGGTCCCGGCGGTCGGAGATCGCGAGGGCGGGCGCGGCGACGAGCACCAGGGCGCCGGCCAGCCATGCGGGACGAAGACGCGAGATCATGGGCCAGCCTCCGGAGCCTCTCGACCGCAAAAGCGCGAGCCGCGCTGCGGTTCCCGCGCGCGGGGTGCTCTCGCCTGCCGGACCGGTGCCCGCGGCTCAGCCGCGTCCCTTGCGGCCCTTGTACTTCGGCCGCTGGCCCGGGAAGCCCTGGGTCGAGCGGGCGGCGGGCCGCTCGGAAAAGATCGGGATCTCGCGGTCGGTGCCCGGCCCCATCTCGTCCAGGGTCGGCTTGCGGATGCGGGTGCCCTCGTCGGAGCGCCCGCGGCCGAGGGGGCCGGAGCCCAGGGGTTCGTCGGCCCCGCCCGTGCCGGGCGGCAGGTCGGCGTTGCGGCCGTAGCGGCGGCGCCCACCCTTCTCGCCGTAGCGGCCGGCCTGGCCCTCCACATCCTCCTGGCGGGCCATCGGGTCGTCCGCGACCGCGAGTTCCGTGGCCTGAAGACGCTTGAGTTCGTCGCGCAGCCGCGCGGCCTCCTCGAAGTCGAGGTCGGCGGCGGCGGCCCGCATGCGCTTCTCCAGATCCGCCATCACGGCCTTGAGGTTGTGGCCGACCGTGATGGCCCCCTTGGCGAGGCCGGTATCCACCCGCACGTGGTCGCGCTCGAACACGCTCTCCAGGATGTCGGCGATGTTGCGCTTGACGCTCTGGGGCGTGATGCCGTGCTCGGCGTTGTAGGCGAGCTGCTTGGCGCGGCGCCGCTCGGTCTCGGCGATCGCCCGCTGCATCGAGCCGGTCTCCTGGTCGGCATAGAGGATCACCCGCCCCTCGGCGTTGCGCGCCGCGCGCCCGATGGTCTGGATCAGCGACGTCTCGGAGCGCAGGAAGCCTTCCTTGTCGGCGTCGAGGATCGCCACCAGCGCGCATTCCGGGATGTCGAGGCCCTCGCGCAGGAGGTTGATGCCGATCAGGACGTCGAAGGCGCCGAGCCGCAGGTCGCGGATGATCTCGATGCGCTCCAGCGTGTCGATGTCCGAGTGCATGTAGCGCACCCGCACGCCGTTCTCGTGCAGGTACTCGGTCAGGTCCTCGGCCATGCGCTTGGTCAGCGTGGTGACGAGCGTGCGGTAGCCCGCCTGCGCCACCTCCTTCACCTCGCCCAGGAGGTCGTCGACCTGGGAGCGGGCCGGGCGGATGATCACCTCCGGGTCGACGAGGCCGGTGGGGCGGATGACCTGCTCGACGAACACGCCGCCGGTCTGCTCCATCTCCCACTTGGCCGGCGTCGCCGAGACGTGGATCGATTGCGGCCGCATCGCGTCCCATTCCTCGAACCGCAAGGGACGGTTGTCGAGGCAGGAGGGCAGCCGGAATCCGTACTCGGCCAGCGTCGCCTTGCGGCGGAAGTCGCCCCGGTACATGCCGCCGATCTGCGAGACCGTGACGTGGCTCTCGTCGGTGAAGACGAGGGCGTTGTCGGGCAGGTACTCGAACAGGGTCGGCGGCGGCTCGCCGGGCTTGCGGCCGGTGAGGTAGCGCGAGTAGTTCTCGATGCCGTTGCAGGCGCCGGTCGCCTCGATCATCTCGAGGTCGAAGGTGCAGCGCTGCTCCAGGCGCTGCGCCTCGATCAGGCGCCCCATCCGGGTCAGCTCCTCGACCCGCCACTTCAGCTCGTCCTTGATGCCCTTCACCGCCTGCTGCAGGGTCGGGCGCGGCGTCACGTAGTGGCTGTTGGCGTAGATCTTGACGAATTTCAGCGGGTTGATGGTCTTGCCGGTGAGCGGATCGAACTCGGTGATCGCCTCGACCTCGTCGCCGAACAGGCCGATGCGCCAGCCGCGATCCTCCAGGTGGGCCGGCCACAGCTCGATCACGTCGCCGCGCACCCGGAAGGTGCCGCGGGCGAAATCCGACTGGATGCGCTTGTACTGCAGCGCCACGAGGTCGGCGATGAGCTGGCGCTGCTCGATCTTCTCGCCCAGCGTCACCGTGAACGACATCGCCGTATAGGTCTCGACCGAGCCGATACCGTAGATGCACGAGACCGAGGCGACGATGATGACGTCGTCGCGCTCGAGCAGCGCGCGCGTCGCCGAGTGGCGCATCCGGTCGATCTGCTCGTTGATCGAGGATTCCTTCTCGATGAAGGTGTCGGACCGCGGCACGTAGGCCTCGGGCTGGTAGTAGTCGTAGTAGGAGACGAAATACTCGACCGCGTTGTCCGGGAAGAACGCCTTGAACTCGCCGTAGAGCTGGGCGGCCAGCGTCTTGTTCGGCGCGAGGATGAGGGCCGGGCGCTGGGTCTCCTCGATGACCTTGGCCATCGTGAAGGTCTTGCCCGAACCGGTGACGCCGAGCAGCACTTGGTCGCGCTCGGCGCGCTTCACGCCGTCCACGAGGTCGGCGATGGCCTTCGGCTGGTCGCCGGCGGGCGTAAAGTCGGATTTCAGCCGGAACGGGACGCCGCCTTCCGACTTCAGCGGCCGCTCGGGCCGATGCGGCACCCAGGGCTGGCCGTGCTTGAACAGCGGATTGCCCTCGGTCAGCAGCTTCGTCAGGGCATCGACCGTCGCCGAGACGCCGGCGCTCGCGAGCGAGGTCTCGCGCTCCTCCGGGATGTCCGGTCCGTCGTCGGGGGTGCGCAGGCCGAGCGATTGCGCCAGGGCCGGATCGACGTCCTGGACGGTGCCGTGCGCGAAGGCGGCCTGCGGCGCCTCGCCGAAGCCCGGCGCCGGTGCCTTCTTCGGCCGCCCCCGGCGGCGCGGCTCCGGCCCGGATTGGGCCGGCGCCTCCTGAACCGGCAACCGGTCGCGGTTGAGCGCCGGGTTGAGCAGTTCGGCGAGGAAGGGATCCAGCGGCTTCAGCTCGGGCTTCGACGCCTTGGCCGAAGACGGGCGGGGCTTCTTGGGGGCGGGCATGTCCGGAATATGGAGCCGGATCCCCGTACAAGGAAGAGTGTCGGCCGGATCTCGGCAGGACCTTCGTGGCCGCGATCTGGTCGAAGCCCGGCCGTTGGCGCCACCGTCTCGGATGCGGGCGTGCAACCAGATCCCGCATCATGCGCTATGCACGCCACGACGCGATGGACGGAGGTGCCTATGATCATGGTCGAGCCGGACGGCATGTCCTCGCCGACCCGGCCGTAGGGTCCACCCGTGTGCAATCTCTACAGCCTCACCCGCTCCCAGGACGAGATCCGCCGCCTCTTCGCGGTGGGGCGCGACGACGCCGGCAACCTGCCGCCGCTGCCCGGCATCTTCCCCGACCAGCTGGCGCCGGTGGTGCGCCGGACCGAGGCTGGGCGGGAACTGACGATGATGCGCTGGGGCTTTCCCCCGCCCCCGAATACCGGGACACAGCCGGTCACGAACGTCCGCAACGTTGCGTCGCCCTATTGGCGCCCCTGGCTCAAGCCGGCCTTTCGCTGCCTCGTGCCGGTCTCCTCGTTCAGCGAGTACGCGGACACGAAGCCGAGGAAGACGCCGGTCTGGTTCGCCCTCTCGGAGGAGCGTCCGCTGTTCGCCTTCGCGGGTGTCTGGCGGCCCTGGACCGGCCTGCGCGGGCCGAAGCGCGACGCGCCGGTCGAGGAGGAGCACCGGCTCTACGCCTTCCTCACGACGGAGGCGAACGGGGTCGTCGGTCCGGTCCACCCGAAGGCGATGCCGGTGCTGCTCACCACCGAGGAGGAGTGGTCGACCTGGCTCGACGCGCCCGCCGACGAGGCGCTGCGGTTGCAGCGGCCGCTGCCGGATGCGCGGATGATGGTGGTGGCGCGCGGCGAGCGCCGGGACGGTGCGGACTGAACGGCCCCCGCCTCCGCCCCGGTGCCGGATCGCCACTGCGGCGGGCCTGCGCGTCGAGTGTCGACCCCGGCCCCGCCCGCATGATAGACGACGCCGCGATCGCCCGCACACTCTCGAGCCAAGCAGGAATGAGTCGCACCACCGGATCCCTGACGTCCTGCGATATCGACATTCTGTACAAGGACGGTGGGTTCCCGGAGGCGGCAACTGTTCGCGACGAGATCTCGCCGAGGGATGCGGCGATCGAGTTCGTTGGCACACTCTACGAAGGCCGATCGTACGAGCGGCCGCTTCCGGCATCCCTGCACGCCCCGGATGAGGCCTATGCCGAGGCCCGGCTCGCAAGCCTGAACTGGATCAAGCAGACCTGGACCGGCGGATTGACGTCCGCTTTATTCTGCATCAGGAATGCGATCGTTCTGGACAATGCCATCTACTTCCAGAATGGGGACGAGATCCGGGGCATCTATGAGACGTTCAGGCCCCAGGATCTGTCTCATCTGCCCTTGAACGACCCGGACGTGACGTTCGTCGAGGCGGCTCGCTCTCCGGACACGATCGATCTGATCTTCAACAATGGCGGTTCGTTCAACTACGGTCATTGGATCGTCGAAGACCTGCCGCGCCTGAAGGCGTTCTGGATCCTGCGGCGGCTGTTTCCCGACAAGAAGATCAATATCGTATTCAGGAATTATCATCCGATCATCGACCAGATCCGGTTGCAATCCATCGATCTGCTGCTGAGAGGAAGCGACTACACGATCACCAGGATCAATCGTGAGGATGCCCACCACTTCGAGAGGTTGTACTACGCATCTCCGGTGGCGGTTCCCCCGGCGCTGAAATCGCCGGAGGCGCTCCGCTTCGTGGCCTCGCGATTGCGCAGACAGGTCCTTGGCGTTCGCGTGAAGGCGTTCTGCAGGCGGCTATACGCGAACCGCTCCGTGCCTCTGCGTCGCAAGCTGTTCGTCGACCGTTCCGCCAGTTATGGCCGGAGCTTGAGCAACCGCCACGAGGTGCTCGCGGTGCTGGCCCGGTACGGCTTCGAGATCGTGGATCCCCTGTCGATGAGCTTCCAGCGTCAGGTCGCGACCTTCGCGGA
The DNA here is from genome assembly GCF_022179325.1 of Methylobacterium isbiliense. Classification (GTDB taxonomy): domain Bacteria; phylum Pseudomonadota; class Alphaproteobacteria; order Rhizobiales; family Beijerinckiaceae; genus Methylobacterium; species Methylobacterium isbiliense. Next base: position 15,077 of record NZ_BPQQ01000053.1, read on the forward strand.
TGCACGCCTCGTCGTCGGCATCATGGGCGCTGCCATGACCAACACGATGTTCTGCAAGCCCGGTTCTACTGTCGTTCACTTGGCGGCGCAGGGCTGGGACGACCCGTTCTTCTGGGATCTGGCCTCTGCTTGCAGCCATACATGCCATATCCTATACGGCAGCAACGAATCTATCGAGCAGCCGAACCGGGATCCTTTTGCCATCGACGTCGAGCGGCTGGAAAAAATTCTGGCAGAATTGGCTTAGCCGTACGATCTCCGGGCGTGATGTTAGACCGTAGGTATCCTGTCGAAGGCCTGTGTTGACATGACTGAACAGCGTAACATCGACCCCGCTCTGCAGGATTTCGCCATGCGCCTGGGCGGCGAGCTGGGCGTGAACGGCAGGATCCACGACGGCGACTTCATCTTCTGGTTCGTGCACGACATCAGCCCGGCCGATGCCAGGGAGGGTGCGGTCCGGGCCTATCACCTGGGCGGCCGGCACGATGCCGAGTTCCTCGGAGACGTGCTGCAGCAGCACAAGATGCAGAAGGACGGTCTGTCGATACTGGATTTCGCTTCGGGCTACGGACGGGTCTCGCGCCACATCGCGCGAGTCGTTCCCCATGCGCAGGTTCATGCCTGCGACATCCACGAAGACGCGGTCCGCTTCCTCGAATCGATCGGCATCCCTTCCTTCATCTCGCATGTGGATCCGGACAAGTTCACCGCTCCCCAGACGTACGACGTGATCTTCGTTCTGTCGTTGTTCACGCACCTGCCGAGGCGTACCTGGGGGCGATGGCTGAAGGTGCTGGCCGACTGCCTCAACCCCGGCGGTCTCCTGGTGTTCTCGGCGCATGGGCCGCACATCTGGCGTCATTGGAACCGCTGCCCACTCGATGCGGACGGCTACGTGTTCCACGGCGGGAGCGAGCAGAAGGATCTGTCGTCGAGCGATTACGGCAACACGCTGACCATGCCGGAATACGTGATCAACGTGATCCGCGCGAACCGGCTTCATCTGGAGAGCTATCGGTCCGCAGGCATCGGCGACCACGATGTCTACGTCATCCGGGCGGTCGACGACACTCTGAGATTGCCGTCGCCGGAGCAGCTGGCCCACCAGCATCGGCTGCACGTCGTCGCGATGCAGCACTATCACAGCAAGATCCGCCCCCTCGTCCGCGACTACAGGATCAGGATCAAGCGCACCGTGAAGCACCTGTACCGCGCGGCCCGAAACAGGAACTGACGCCGGGTCCGCCGCCGCCGGGTCGGACGGAGAGCCGTCTCGCGGGGCCCGGCGCATCGCCGGCCTGCGGAGGCGGCTCAAGCCGCTCCGGTCGGGCAGGCCCGCACGGCTCGGGCGAGGATGCCGGCCTGATCGCGGTCGCGGCACAGCATCCAGAGCGCATCGTGGCCCGAGAACCGGTCGTCGAACAGGTCGATCAGCATCGCGGGGGGCGGCGCCAGATCGGGCCAGCGATGGAGGCCGAACCCGAGCGCCTCCAGCACCGGCAGGATCGGGGCCGCGTCCCAGAACATGTGGTTCTGGAAGGTCGCGTCGAGCCGGCCCAGCGCCACCAGGGCGGCATCCGAGATCGCGCTGCTCTCGCCCCACGGGAAGACGCCGTGATCGTAGTCGAGCGTGTAGCGCTGGGCCGCGACCGGCAGCCAGCCCACGTGGAAGGTGCGCCTGTCCGGCCGCAACAGCGGGCGCAGCGCCTCGGCGCGACGGCCGCCGCGGGTCGGCGCCCAGTAGGCCGTCCCCTCGACCGCGGCGAGCAGCAGGCCGCGCTGCTCCTGCGCCGGGGCGGTCCGAAACGGATCCGTCCTGTCGTCGAACCATGCGGGCAGGCTGAGCACGCTGGCGCGCGGCCAGCCCGCGCGGCACGCCGCCACCATCGTGCCCCAACTCGCGAGCCCGCCCGCGTAGGGCTTGGTTCCGTCGACCGGATCGCCCACGAAGGTCCAGTCGTCCTCGGCCAGCAGGCGCCGCGCGGTCGCATGGCCGAGGTCGAGGGCGGTCTCCTCCTCGATCAGGCGCGGGCCGAACCGCTCGTGCAGCAGGCGGCTGATCGCGAGGTCGGCCTGGGTCAGGGCCTGCCCGAGCCCCGCATCCTTGTAGGTCACGGAGAGTCCGGCCTCGCGCTGGCGCAGGGCCACGAGGGCGGCGTCCTCCGCGAAGGCGAGCAGCCGGGCGAGGATCGCTGAAGCGGGTGCATCGGTCATGGGCGCGACCCTAGTGCATTGACGCATTGAGAAGATTCACAGGAGGCGTCA
>NZ_BPQQ01000054.1 GCF_022179325.1 Methylobacterium isbiliense
GTCGTTCGGGGGCAACAACAGTTGTTTTGGTGTGACCTCGGCCGGGCCGGACCTCGTCTCATGCGTTCCGCATGAAGTGTGGACGAGCGTAAGGCCAAGGGTGCAGAGGGCGCCTGCCAATGGCAGGTGCCACGTCGGATCAGCCGACTCGGCGCATTCCGGCAAGAGCGGCCGGACCTACCCGCCCCACGGCGGTCGCCGTCCGTACACACCTGACATCAAGAGGAGGTCGCAATGGCGACGTTGCAGCTTGGCGATATGGTTCCCGACTTCACGGCTGAGACCACCGAGGGTCCGATCCGGTTCCATGCGTGGATCGAGGGATCCTGGGCTGTCTTGTTCTCGCACCCGAAGAACTTCACCCCCGTGTGCACGACCGAGCTCGGCGCGGTCGCCCGTCTCAAGCCCGAGTTCGATCGCCGGGGAATCAAGGTGATCGGGCTCTCGGTCGACCCGCTGCCCGAGCACCGCGCCTGGGCGGCTGACATCGCCGAAACCCAGGGGCACGCCCTCAACTTCCCGCTCATCGCGGACGCGGACCGCGCGATCACGAACCTGTACGGGATGATCCACCCGAACGCGAGCGACACCATGACGTTGCGCTCGGTCTACGTGATCGGGCCCGACAAGCGGCTCAAGCTCAGGATCGATTACCCGGCGAGCACGGGACGGAACTTCGCCGAGATCCTGCGGGCAATCGATTCGCTCCAGCTCACCGCCGAGCACGGTGTGGCGACCCCCGCCGATTGGCAGGAGGGGGAGGACGTCATCATCGTGCCCTCACTATCCGACGAGGAGGCCAGGACGCGCTTTCCGGGCGGCTGGAAGACCCTCAGGCCCTATCTTCGCGTCGTGCCCCAGCCGGGGCGCACCGGCCTGAGCAACCGCGAGCGGCGCAATCCCTAAGCCGGGAGAGCGTCTCTCGGATCGGCTCACAAGGAGGAGTGTTCAGATGATTTCGCAGATGTTGCAAAAGCTGTTCGGTATGGGTCGACGGGGCAATCGCCATGGCGGCAGCCATGGCGCCTCACGCGACCATGACGGCGGTCACGGCGTTGGCGAGAGAGGTTCCGATGACCGCCGTGGGCACGAGGGAGATCGCGCTCACGGCGCCGGTCATGGAGCTGATAACGGCGGCCACCGGGCTCGTAACCGCCACGATCAGCGCCATCGCTGAGAACGTCCGGGTCGTACACTCGAATGCAGGCGGGGCTCGCCGCTCCGCCTGCGGGGCCGGTTTCCCGGGGCGGATCAGTTCTGGGACACGATCTGACCGTTGGCGTCGACCTTGACCTTCTGGGTTCGGTCTCCGTTCGCGACGGTGATCTCGTACTGGACGGAATTGGCCTCGTGCTCGACCTCGGCGCCGACGGCCTTGCCGCCGGCCTTCTGCTCGGCCGCCGCGACCGCCTGCTTGAGGGACGTGCGGGCGTTCTGCACGTCGGCCGGCTTGAGGCGCTTGAAGAAGCCCTCGATTGGATGGTTCTCGCTCTTGATCACCTGCCCGGTATTGGCGTCGACATGGTGCTCGATGAGCTTGCCGTCGGTGCCAAGCACCTTGACCTCATACTGGGGAACATTGTTCTCGATCTCGAAGTCGACCTCGACGGCGCGGCCCTGGCCTTTGCTCTCCGCCGTCTCGATCGCCTGAGTGAGGGTGACCTTGGCGGCCTGCGCGGCCCGGTACTCGCTCGTGTGGCCCCGCGTGTTGGTGCCACGCGCCGTGCCTGATTCCGGCCTCGCGGTCGCGCCCGGACTTGGGGCAGCAGGCGGCGGGCTCGTCTGGGCAAGTGCGACGCTGGTGAACAGGGCAACGGCGCCGATTGCAACGCAGGGCTTCAACATGAGTCATCTCCTTGTGCTGGTTTGGAGCGGCGTGTCGGGCTGCGCTCACCAACGCGGCGCGGCCCCGGGCAGTTTCCACGGCCAACCCGGAGGGGTGGCGTCCCCGACCCGAGGGCGTAGCGGGCAAGGCCATCGATAGCGAGGGTGTGCTCTGCGCCAAGATGCCATCAGCGATTCTCACTTAAACAACACATACAACAGGACCGAATCACCTGTCCTCGCGGCGGAGTCCGCAGTCCTGAGAGGCGTTCGAACCGAAGGTGGAAACGATGGATGATCGCAAGACAGGCTACCCTCGCGGCCATACACGGCGCAGGCTCATGGTAGAACTGGTTATCGGGCTCGTGGCTCTGGCGGTTTTCTTCGTGGCGCTTGCATATTACCGCGGGTGGATTTGAGGTGTCCTCGATGGGCAATGCACGCCCTTGCCGACCCGAACGATCCGGGTAAACCACTGTAGGATGGATGAATGAGGGCTCAGCGGATCAGGACGTTCCGCCGATCGCCCCGCCACGAACTTTGCCTGTCGGCGCCTTCAGACCCAGCGAGACGCTTCGTCTTCGGTCGGCATGCGTCCGTCAGGCGTGAGCTGGTCGATCGTGTCGGGCAGGCTTTGACTCAGTTCAGACAGGACCTCGTTGTAGGGACGTCCCGTTTCACTCGCCAAGGACTGCAATGTGTCGCGTCCAATCGCACCTTCCAGCTCGGCCGGGCCGATGGCGCGATTGGGACCACGACCCACCCAAGAGTCGGCCGCATCGCCGTAGCCGTTCTGCTGCAGCCGTCTCATCAAGTCGCCGAGACCGCCATTCAGGAGCGTGCCAGCTGCTGCGCCGCCGAGCACGCCGCCCAAACCGCCCCTCAGCAGATCGCCGAGGCCGCCAGCGCCTCCCGTCGGCCGCCCTGCCGCGCCGCCGCCGAAGAGGCCGCCCAGAAGGTCGCCGAGCCCGCCGCCTCCAAGCGAGCCCGCGGTCTCGCCCGGGGGCTCGCGGCTTCCGCCCGGCGCGCGTTCTCCCGTAGCAGGCCCCAGTGGACGGCCGCCCGGTGTCCGGCCCAGCATGCGCGCAGGATTTGCGCAGCATCACCGGGCGTGGCCTGGCGGCGAGGATCGACGGCGAGCCCGTGTTCGTCGGCAAAAGCGAGTTGTTCACCGAGGTTGAGGGGCCGCCGCTTCCGCCGGCCGTGCAGACCACGATCGAGGGCCTTGAAGAGCAGGGGCGCACCACGATGGTGGTCCGGCGCGGCGAGCGCTACCTTGGCGCGCTCGGGCTGATGGACACGCCGCGCGAGCCCGCGACCCGCGTGGTCGCGCGGCTACGCGAGCTCGGCATCTCGCGCATGATCATGATCTCCGGGGACAACCAGCGCGTCGCGGATGCCGTGGCGCGGCAGGTCGGCATTGACGAGGCCTGGGGCGACCTGATGCCGGAGGACAAGGTCGAGGCGATCAAGAAGCTGCGCGCACAGCAGAAGGTGGCGATGGTGGGCGATGGCGTAAATGACGCTCCCGCCATGGCGAACGCGACGGTCGGGATCGCCATGGGCGCAGCGGGCTCGGACGTGGCGCTCGAGACGGCCGATGTCGCCCTCATGGCCGATGACCTCGAACACCTGCCCTTCGCGGTGGGCCTGAGCCGGCGCACGAGCGGCATCATCCGTCAAAACCTGTGGCTCAGTCTCGGCATGGTAGTCTTCCTGATTCCCGCGACGGTGCTCGGGCTCCAGATCGGGATCGCCGTCCTCTTCCACGAAGGTTCGACCCTTGTCGTCGTTGCCAACGCGCTGCGCCTGCTCGCCTACCGCGACCCGAGGGAGCGCCGCTCTTCAGCGGCGGTCCGAGCAGCGTGAGCCAAGGCGTTTGGGTTCCGCTACGGCTCAGCACCCGGCGGGCTCACATGGCCGGCTTGCTGATTTGCTCCGGCAACGACGGCGGGGGCGGGACAGTGACTTTGTGCTGCTCGAGGATGGACCAAGCCGCCTCCGCATTGCTCGCGAATTCGAAGATTCGCAACTCCTCTTCCGCAACCATACCCATGCTCAGCAGCTGCTCGAAGTTGACCACCCCGCGCCAGTAATCCTCGTTGACCAGGAGAATCGGGATCGGCACCGCCTTGCCGGTCTGCTTGAGGGTAAGGATCTCGAACAACTCGTCGAGTGTGCCGAAGCCGCCCGGAAACACGACCAGCGCATTGGCCCTCATGGCGAGGTGCATCTTGCGCATCGCAAAATAATGGAAGCGGAAGGTCAGCTCCGGAGTGGAGTACGGGTTGGGGTCCTGCTCGCGCGGCAGTGTAATGTTGAACCCGATCGAGGGCGCGCCCGCATCATGTGCTCCTCGGTTCGCCGCCTCCATCAACCCGGGACCGCCGCCCGTGGCGATGACATTGTCGCGAAGTCCTCCGTCCGGGTGTAGCGCGCCGCCGCGCTCGGAGACGATCCGCCCGAAGGCTCGGGCCTGCCGGTACCATTCCGCGTGCTGCGCTGGGCCGTCCTCGCGCACCCGCGCGCTTCCGAACACGACGATGGTGGAGCGCACGCCCCAGGCCCGCATGGCTTCCTCGGCCTTGGCGTATTCGAGGAGAAAGCGCACGCCGCGCATGGAGTCGCCGAGGAGGAACTCCTGGTCGAGCGCAGCCAGGCGATAGGACGCTGATTGCAGCTGGGCGCGATTGCCCTCGGCCTTCGACGGCGAAGTCATACGACGTAGGGCTCCCAGGTTAGACTGCTTTGGTAACGAGAACTCGTCCCGACCTGCCGGCCTCCACGCAAGGTCGGGCGAGGGAGGTTTGCGACTGGGATGGGCTCTCTGGCTCGATTGCTTCCTGCGGACAGGCTTCGAGTCGTGCTGCTCGCATTGGCGGCTTCATCGTGTTCCATAGGTCGTGGCATCCGGCGCCGGATTACAGAACCAGCACGCCTGTGTGTTTGGCCTTGTTCTCGGGCTCGACATGGATCGTGGTGACGGCATCCTCAATCTCCGCCTCAGCGCTCGTTCAAGGCGGTCACAGATCTCGTGCGCCTCCGCAATCAGCATCGTGCTCGGCACCACGAGGTGGAAATCGATGAACGTCATGCGCCCGGCATGCCGGGTCCGTACGTCGTGTGCCTCGATCGCGCCCCCCGCATGGGTCGAGATCACGTGACGGATGCGGGTGAGGATCTCCGGCGCGACGGCCTCGTCCATCAGGCCTGCGACCGACTCCTTCACAAGCCTCCAGCCGGACCAAAGGATGTTGATGGCCACCAGGGCGGCCAGACCGGGGTCAAAGACCTGCCATCCTGTCGCAAACACCAGGCCGACGCCGGCGAGCGTGCCGGCCGAGGTGATGACATCGGTCAAGAGGTGACGCCCATCAGCCTCCAGCGCCGTCGAGCGGCTCTTGCGACCGCCCCGGATGAGCACCCAGCTCCAAGCCGCGTTGATGAGGGTCGCCAGTCCGTTGAACGCTAGCCCCGAGAAAGAAGCGTCCAGCGGCTTCGGGCTGATGAACCCGAAGTAGGCTTCGCGCAGGATCGAGAGCGCGGCGAGCACGATCAGAACGCCCTCGAGCACCGCCGAGAGATACTCGGCTTTGTGATAGCCGTACGGGTGCCTGTGGCTCGCCGGTCGAGCAGCCAGGCGGACGGCCGTCAGAGCCGCGAGCGCGGTCACGAGACTGATGACGCTCTCCAGAGCGTCCGAGTAGAGCGCGATGCTGCCGGTCAGGTAGTAGGCCAGGAACTTGAGGCCGAGGACGACGACTCCAATCAGGATGCTTCCGATGGCGAGCTTCAATGTGATCGACATATCAGCGAGGCTTCCTTCAAGGCTCTTTGAAGACCGTTCTATTAAAGGGGCATTTGTCTCACAACCTCTTGATTCTATATGCAATTTGTTCGCAGAAACGGAGCGCGGGCATGGTGGAACGCCCATGGCGGGAAGAATTCCGTGGTGGCCGCCGGGGGCGACCCGATCCGCGTTTCCGCTGAGGAGCCGTCCGGCTGGAACGGCCCGCGCCGTTCCTGCTATGAAATGAGACCGAGCCCTGGCTTAAGCCACAGATCAAAGAACGTTGACATGCCCGAGCGGGTCGGCCTTACCCTGCACTGGATTGCGATGACAATGGACGCTCTCGGCGCGATCATCATTGTGGTGGGCGCGGTCGCCTCGACGGCTCTGTTCGTGTCCCAGGGCCTCCGGCACGGTCGGCGCAGTCATAATCGGCGCGGCTCAGACACCCACGGCCGAAAGCCTGGGCATTCTGGCGCTCATTTCGGCACGATGCACCGGGCGACCCTCGCCAGTGCGCGCGGTTCCGAGCAGGGCGCCCTCATTCAGCGGTGCGTCCACAGGTCGGCAATGTGCTCCGTCGCGGGATGCCCCGTCGTGTCAAGATGCCGCTTTGAACATGCATCGAACTCGGGACCAGTCGTCGTCATGATTATGCGCCTCAGCCCAGTTCCAGCCGGAGCCCAGGACAAGGTGGTTCGTCCGTTCCGCCAGATAACTCCGGTACGCGACGGGTCATTCTCGGGCTCCCCGAAACGCCGCTTCCCCTCAGAAAGAGCGGCCTCGTACTTCTGACCGGCCTCTGTCTCCGAGAGCGGGCGGCTGACCCAAAGGATGTGCTGTAGGCCCTCAACGGCACATACCTCGAGGACGACCTCCTCGGTGTCCCGCAATTCAGGTGGGACCCGATCCCGGAGGTAGATGAGCGCAGTGATGTTGCTCTCTCGCTGCGCCATGGAGGGACGTGGTATTTGATTCACGGGCCCCCAGGAAAACCCGAAGGGTGCCTCTTGTGCCGCAGCTTCTTCGGTTACAAGCGCGGTGATGAGGACGGACGACAGAACCAGGGCTGGACGTCTCACGGCACCCTCCTAATCGGGACGAGAACGTAGACATCCCAAGCTCAGAGCGGGAGCGGTCGCCGTTCTGCCGCGAGGCGCAGCCGTTGACCGATGAATTCGGGCGGACTGGCAAGGAGCGCTCTCATGTTTGAACAGGTTGAATGCTTCTTTCGACTCCGGGACCCGCGTCGCGAGAAGCGTCGGGTTTGTCGATGGTGTCGAGGTCAGGATGAAGAACATACAGGTCCTCGAGCGCTTTGCCCTCAAACTCACGATTTTTGCCGGCCTGTCGGCGGCTGCTCGCCACCGCGACTTCTGGCACCAGCTGTCGACACTCTTGTACGTTGCGGCCCTGCTGAATGTCGGAGTCGCCCTGGCGCGTCGCGAACGACCTACCGCCCCCACGCTCACATATTGGGACGAAGCGGTGCTGGCGCTCATGGCGGGGTTGCTGATTCGAATCCTCAATTAACCGTCCGACTCGTTCGGAGCTCCTGAGCGGAGCAACCGCCCGCGAGGTCGGCAGCATCTGATCGCTTGGTCCGGCGCGTGAGCCTTGCCGAGAATCTCGCTGCCCTAGGCAGCATGGCCGAGCGAATTCGTTCAATCCGTCTGCTGGCCTGTCCACGTCAGGAACACGCCGCTCTTGTGAGAGGGGGCGGGATCGAGGTCGACCAGCGCGGGCGGCACAGTCTCGAATCGTCGCCCGAGCCCTCCTCGCCAGTCCTCCTCGCGGAAGCCCCCTCGTCGCCAAAAGAGACGGTGTTCCCAAAGCTGCTCGTGCCCGAGTGGGTGCAGATACCAAGGGACGTAGGTGTAGAAATGGACCTGGTCGGGTCGGTATCCGCCGCCCTGGCCCAAAAGACGTTTCCACCACGGGGGTGTCTCAGCGCGGTTCGGTGCCAGCTGGCTCGTGTAAATCTCGGTCGCGAACTCCGCGGCGAAGTTTGATGGCACGGCGCCCTCCCCGAGATGCACGACGCAGACGTGCACGACCTCGACGGCGTGTTCCGCCGCCACGAGGTAAGTCGCGCTCCTGCCGGAGATCCGGCGCCGATGCCATCGCTCGAGCCGGCGCATTCGCCCGGGCGCGACCGGGTTGTGGAAGGCGTCGAGCCCCGCGGGGCAGGCCGGGGGCGGCCGGCTACGAACACGCTCAGCCCGATCGATGGCCTCGATCGCATCAGCGTAGCGCCCGTTGACATCCTCCCTGGTGCCCGACGGACCGACCGAGCGCAGCTTGAGCTCGTAGCCCCGCACCCGGGCTTCGGCCTTCGCCTCTCCGAACAGAAAGGCCTCGTAGTCGGACACGGTCCGAAACTGGGCGTCGTGGGCCTGATGCATGGCGTCGACCTCGACCCGCATCGCGTCGGGCGCGCCCCCGAGCTTCATGAGGTCGAACCGGCGGTGCGCCGCTTCGAAGCGCTCGGCCCAGCTCGGGTCATAGGTCGGCAGTTCCTTGATCAATGGGCGCACTCCCTCTTTGGGACAATCTGACCTGATCCGGGCGAAGATGCCAATCGCCCCGCAGCACCGTCGCGGGCCGATCAGGGTTTCAGGCGGGCGTCGGCCCATACCCACTGCGAGAGGCGCTCAGCCTGAGCCTGACCAGCTGGGGCGCTCGCCCGACTTGATAATTGCGGCAGCACGGGCCACCTCGGGCAATCGGGCTTGCTCCGCGGCCGCGGCCGTCGCGCCTCCATCGAAGGGCTTCGGCCCGGGCTCGCTCGAGCGCAGCAGGGCGCGGACACCCTCCTCCCCGAAGCGCCGCTCCACCGCGGCCGAGAACGCCTTTAGCTCCTCGAAGGCCCGTTCGGATCGGCTTCGATGCTGCTCCAGCTTCGCGCCCGCTCCGGGTCGTCCTTGGCGGTGGCGACAGCAGCCCGCGCCATGCGCTCCGCTCGGGCGCGCTCCTTTGGCCCCGGCCGGCACGAGGCCGACCTCGCCCCTGAATCGCCCAAGCCTGCCGGATCGGCCGAGAGCCGCTCAGCAGCGCTCGCGTGCCCGTCGCGCCACGATCAGCCGAACCGCGGGTGGTCTGAACCGCTGGGTGAGAATGCGCGATCTTCGAGAACGGCTTATCGTGCACAAGAGGCATGCGCGATACGCTCTTTTGGCCGCCGGAGGACTGGTCTATGTTCCTGGTGCAGAGCTTGGGAACATGGACGAGGCCTACACGAGGTATCTCGACTATTTTCGGAGCGGGCCCTACGCCCCGTATGTCAAGGAGTGTAGGCTCGCAGGCTCTGCACCCGTGTGCCTTTTCCACATCGGGCAGCCAGCCGGCGCCTTCCCTGATCCGCCTGTGCCCATGTTCGCCTTGCAGCTGATTGTCGGCGGCAAGGCCAGGATCGACTTCGATATGGGAGCGGGTCGCGGATCGGAACGATTGCGCGCCGGCCAGATCTATCTCGCGCCGCCTGGCACGCCAACCGATTACGTCTTGGACGACGCGTCTGAATTCCTGGTTGTCTCCGTCCCGGCAGCGTCTATGCAATCCGCGCTGTCTGAGACCTCACCTGGCTTGACCGACTTCGGGCGGCTGCACGCGGCACCGTTCCGGGACGTGTTTATTGAGGGCCTTTGCCAGCGGGTGTGGGAAGAGGGCGCCGAGGGCGGACCGCTCGGCACCCTTTTTGCCGATTATGCCGTGCTTGTCCTGGCCGCCGCGCTTCTTCGATTGACCGGACGACCGCTTCCGGTAGCACCGCGGTCGCAAGCTGGCCTGGCGCCCTGGCGCTTGCGGCGCGTCGCCGAATACGTCGACGAGAATTTGGGTCACGATCCTTCGTTAACAGACCTCGCGCAGGCTGCAGGCTTATCGCCCTGGCACTTCGCGCGAGCGCTCCGTCGGGCGACCGGCACGTCCCCCATCCGATACCTGCAGCGCTGTCGGATTGAGCGTGCCAAAGCGCTGCTCGCCGATACCGATCTCGCGACAGCCCAGATCGCGCTCGCAGTGGGTTTTAAGAACCAAGACCATTTTGCCCGGGTATTCCGACGCCTGGCCGGAGAAACACCAGCCACCTACCGGCAAGCTATGCGGCTCTGACGAAATTTCTGAGCACGCAGAGTCGGAAAACAGCACGGAGAGACAAGACAGAAGGCTGCGGGTTGCGGCAGCCTTAATGACCATCGGGGGAGTCCAAAGGCGCCTATCACGAATCCACCAAAGCTGCAGCCCCGGTGTCTCCATGACCAAATATCGTCCATGTGAATTTCATAAAAACCTCAGGCAAGCGCCTGCCAACTACATCAGCAGTGCAGCATAGCGCGTTATGAATGAGCCACTTCCATGAACGTCGACGACAAGGACGACAAGATCCTCGCGCTCATCCAGAAGAATAACTCGCTCACGCGGGAGCAAATCGGGCGCGAGGTCAACATGTCGCCTACGGGCGTCGTGAAACGGTTGAAGAAGTTGCACAAGAGCGGCCTTATCGAAGGCACCGTCGCGGTGCTCGATCTGAAGGCGATCGGCCCCTTCGTGAGTGCGCTGGTCTGGTGCTCGTTCGACCCGGATGGTCCGTCCACAGTCGACCAGTTCATGGAATGCGTGCTGCCCAGGGCCGAGATCACCAATGCGTGGGTTGTCACGGGCGAGGTCGACGTCGTCCTTCTGGTGATGAGCCGCACTCTGGACGAGTACGAGGCTGCGCTCCGCCGCTTGCAGGCCGATTTTCCGCAACTGAAGAACATAAGAACGCACGTGGTGCTGCGATGGTCAAAGCGCGGCCTTGCGATCCCGTTCTCGGCGGCAAGTTAGCCCACCCGGATCCCACCCAAGCGAATCGTGTCGCTCGAGCAACGCCCCAAAACTCTCGTGGTGGCGGGGGCAAGATTTCACTTTCGGTGACTTCAGGCGGCAGGGTTGTCACGATTCGTGACGCTACACCGCCAAAAATTCAGGGACCCTGACGGGAACCTTCGGCTACCCCTCTACGCCGGCACACCGCCTGAAGGGCGGGCAAACCGACGGGGGCTCCTATGCAACATACGCTCGAGCGGGTCCGATGATGCACCCGGGGGCATTCGTAGAGCTCGTCGAGCGCTGCGCACCGGCTGCTCCGGTGCGGCCCCTCGCTGCCTTCGTGCGCCAGGCGAGCGGGTGCGAGCCGCTCATGATGGCCATCGTCCAGAGCGGAAAGCCGCTCTCTGTTCACGCGACTTCCAAGCCGAACGCGACCGCCCCCTCGCCGATGCCGTCGAGCCCTGCTCACGCGAGGGGGGCGGCGCGGCTCATGGGCAAGGATCCGCGACGGCTCAGGTCGACGATGGCCGCCGCTCGGGCCCACGCACGCTGGGCAAAGGTCGAAGACGGACAGGCGCATGTCGACTGACGAAACGCGGCGGCGATTGACGCGCAAGCTGCGCGAAGAACTGGGTGAGCGAATCTGCGAGGCCTTGGACGATCCCAAGGTCATCGAGGTCCTCCTCAACGACGATGGCGCGCTGTTCGTCGAGCGCCTCGGCGAGCCTATGGCGAAGGTCGAGGACAGCTTCGATGCCAAGCGCGCGGAGGCCATCATCGGCACGATCGCGTCGTCGCTCTCCACGACCTGCACGCGCGAGAACCCGATCCTCTCCGGAGAAATGCCGATCCTGGGCGCGCGCTTCCAGGGGATGCTGCCGCCGGTCGTGGCGCGGCCGAGCTTTGCCATTCGCAAGAAGGCGTCGGCCGTGTTTCCGCTCGAGGCGTATGTCGCCGGTGGGATCATGACCCCGCACCAGGCGGACATCCTTCGCGCGGCCGTGCGCGATCGGCGCAACATCCTGGTTGTGGGCGGCACCGGCACAGGCAAGACCACGCTCACCAATGCCCTGCTCCGGGAGGTCGAGCGCCTGACGCCCGATCACCGCCTCGTCATCATCGAGGACACCGCCGAGATCCAGTGCGCGGCCGCGAACCGTCAGTTTCTGCGCACCTCCGACACGGTGAGCATGAACATGCTCCTGAAGGCGTCGATGCGCCTGCGACCCGACCGCATCATCGTGGGCGAGGTCCGCGATGGGGCCGCGCTCACCCTTCTGAAGTCCTGGAACACCGGCCATCCGGGCGGCCTCGCGACCGTTCACGCAAACGACGCGCGCGCGGCCCTCACCCGAATGGAGCAGTTGATCGGCGAGGCGAGCGAGCGGCCGATGCCGCACCTGCTCGCCGAGGCAATCAACATTGTGGTGTCGATTCAGCGCACCGAAACCTCGCGCCGGATCGAAGAGCTCGTCGCCGTGAACGGCGTGCGAGCCGGCGAGTACGTCTTCAACGACCTTACCCATCAGGAGCTTCGTGATGTCGCCTAAGACTGTGAACCTCGTTCTGTTCGCGCTGGTGGCCGTCCTGGCTGTCACGCTCGCCACCGACCCGGCCTTCGCCTCCTCGGGCGGCGGCCTGCCCTGGGAGACGCCGCTCAACAAGGTTAAGGACTCGCTCTCGGGTCCGGTCGCTCTGGCGGTTGGTGTGATCGCCTTTTTTGCTGGCGGCGCCATGCTGGTGTTCGGCGGCGAGATGACCGACTTCGCCCGTCGGGCCGCTCTCGTCGTGCTCGCCTGCGGCTTCCTCCTCGGCGGCTCGAACCTGCTCACCACGCTCTATGGCTCGACGTCCTCGTCGATCGGCGCCCCGACCGCGCCGATCTCCGCCCTGGCGGGGGCCGCTCATGGCTGAGCTGCGGCAGATCCCGATCTACCGCGCGCTGAACCGCCCGAACCTGCTGATGGGGGGCGATCGGGAGCTCGTCCTCGTGACGATCCTCTCGACCGTGTTCCTGATCGTGCTCTTGGCCTCCTGGTACACGGTCGTGATCGGGATCGTCGTCTGGTTCTTCGGCATGTGGGGCTTACGCTGGATGGCCAAGGCCGACCCCCTCATGCGGAACCTCTACTTGAGGCACATCAAGTACTCGCAGCACTACGACGCGAAATCCGGACCTTTCGTGAGAACCTGATCCATGCTGGCCCTCAAGCAATACCGTTCGCACAAGCGCGGGTTCTCGGACCTCTTGAACTACGCGGCCGTGGTCGAGGACGGCATCGTTCTCAACAAGGACGGCTCTCTGATGACGGCCTGGCAGTATGACGGGCCGGACACGGAGAGCGCCACGGCGCTCGAGCGCGACCATTTGAGCGCCCAGCTCAACGCCATCCTGGCTCGCCTCGGCACGGGCTACATGCTCCATGTGGACGCGATCCGCACGCCGGCGGTCAGCTACCCGGACCCGTTCCGGTCCGCATTCCCGGACTGGGTGTCTCGGGCAATCGACGACGAGCGCCGCGCCCGCTTCCAGGCCGCGGGTTCGTTCTTCGAGAGCCGGCACGTGTTCGTGCTCACCTACAACCCGCCCGACATGCGCGCCTCGAAGGTGGCGAGCATGATGTATACCGAGACCGGCGGGCGCCGCGAGAGCTACGCCGACGCGATGCTGCGCACGTTCAAGCGCACCTGCGAGGAGATCGAGAAGGCCCTCGACAACTTCTTCCGCGTCGAGCCGCTCGGCGCCGTGGAGGTGATGGACGATCAGGGCCGAAGGCTGGTCTTTGACCGGCTCCTGCAGCATCTTAACTTCTGCATCACCGGCAACGATCATCCGATCGCCCTGCCGCCGATCCCCATGTATCTCGATGCCGTTTTGGGCGACGAGTTCGTGTCGGCGATCACGCCCATGATCGGCGACAAGTATATCGTCGTGGTGGCGATCGACGGTTTCCCGAGCGACTCGCATTCCGGCATCCTGAACGTGCTCGACCAGTTGGCGATCCCCTATCGCTGGTCGACTCGCTTCATTGGCCTCGACAACATTGACGTCCAGAAGCACTTCGCCAAGCACCGCCGGAAGTGGGCGCAGAAGACCCGCTCCTTCCTGAACCAGGTGTTCAATCCGCACGGTGGCGTCGTCGATCAGGACGCCGTGACGATGGTCGGCGAGGTCGAGTCCGCGATGTCCGAGGCGGCCTCGAACCTCGTCACCTACGGCTATTACACGCCCAACATCGTCATTCACAGCACGGACCTGCATCAGGCGGAACAGGACGCGCAGGCCGTCCGCAAGGAACTTCAGCGCATCGGCTTTTCGGCCCGCATCGAGACCATCAACGCGACCGAAGCGTATCTCGGCTCCCTGCCCGGCCACGGCGTTCAGAACATCCGCCGGCCACTGATCCACACCTTCAACTTGGCCGACATGCTGCCGATCAACGCCGTGTGGGCGGGGCACGCGGTCAATCCGTGCCCGTTCTATCCGCCGGACTCGCCCCCGCTGATGCAGGTGGCCACGACAGGCTCGACCCCGATGCGGGTGAACCTGCACTCGGGCGATCTGGGCCACACGGCGATCTTCGGCCCGACCGGCTCGGGCAAGTCGACCCTGCTCGGCCTCATCGCGGCGCAGTTCCGGCGCTACCCCGAGGCGCAGGTGTTCGCGGTTGACAAGGGCCGCTCCATGCTGCCGCTGACGCTCGCCGTCGGGGGCAAGCACTATGACATCGGCGGCTCGGATGGGACGCTCGCCTTCTGCCCGCTCGCCAGCGTCGAGACCGACGCAGATCAGGCGTGGGCGGCCGAGTGGGTCTCGACGCTCGTGGAGTTGCAGAACGTCACGCTGACGCCGGAGCTCCGCAACGAGATCCAGCGCGCCCTCACCATCACGCGCCAGTCGCGGACGGCCAAGACGCTCTCCGATTTCCGCACCACGTTGCAGTCCAAGGAGCTGCGGGAGGCGATCGAGCCCTATACGATGGAAGGTCCGCTCGGGTCGCTCCTCGACAGCGAAGCCGACACGCTCGACTTCGAGGCGTTTCAGACCTTCGAGATCGAGGAGCTGATGGCGATGGGGGACCGGATCGTCATGCCGGTCCTGCTCTACCTGTTCCATCGCATGGAAGGCCGGCTCGAGGGCCAGCCGAGCCTCTTCATCATCGACGAGGCCTGGATCGCGCTTGGGCACCCAACCTTCCGCGACAAGGTCCGCGAGTGGCTGAAGGTGCTGCGCAAGGCGAACTGTGCGGTCGTTCTGGCGACGCAGTCTCTCAGCGACGCCGCGAGGTCAGGCATCGTCGACGTCATCAAAGAAAGCTGCCCGACCAAGATTTTCCTTCCGAACCATGCCGCGAAGGAGGCGGGGACGGTCGATTTCTACAGTGATTTCGGCCTCAACGAGCGTCAGATCGAGATCGTCGCGAGCGCCACGCCGAAGCAACATTACTACCTCGTCCAGCCCGACGGCCGGCGCTTGTTCGACCTCGCCCTGGGCCCGGTGGCGCTGAGCTTCGTCGGCGCGACCGGCAAGGACGACCTGCGCCGCGTGTGTGAACTCGAAGCCCGCTTCGGGTCCGATTGGCCGGCCCGCTGGCTCAACGAAAGGGGACTGTGACGTGCCGAGCCATCAGCTGAAGGCGGCTATGCTGGCCGCTGCCATCCTTGCCCCAGCCCACGCCGTTGCTGCGCCCGGCCTCGGCGTCGCGCCGGTCGGTCTCGTGCCCCCGAGCCTCGTCCAGCAGGCGCAGTTTGCGACCGAGTGGACGCAGATCATGAACAACGCGCAGTTGGTGCAGATGGGGGGCGAGCAGATCAGGCAATCGGCTCAATTCGCCCAGCAGATCACCAACCAGATCCAGCAAATCCAGAACCAGCTGCGAATGTACCAGACCATGCTGCAAAATACGGCGATGTTGCCGCAGCGGATCTGGGATCAAGCTCAGAGTGACATTGGCCGCTTGGCTCAACTGACCCAGCAGGGGCAGGGGCTCGCCTTCAGCATGGGGAACGTCGACAACGTGTTCCGGCAACGGTTCAGCAGCTACGACACCTTCCTGGGCCAAAACCTTACCGGCGGTTCGTTTTCCCAAGCCTACTCCTCGTGGTCGACCACGCAGCGCGACACGATCGCCAACACGCTCAAGACTGCGAACCTCACGGGCGACCAGCTCACGCTGGACGCGGACCTTCTCAAGCGGCTCCAGGGCCAGTCCGAGACGGCCGACGGCCAGATGCGGGCGCTCCAGGTCGGGCATTCCCTGGCGAGCCTCCAGGTCGACCAGATGCTCAAGCTGCGGGCCCTCATCGCACAGCAGACGGTGATGTTCGGCCAGGTGTTTGGCCGGCGGCAGGCCATCGAGGAACAGCAGCAGGCGGGCGATCGCAGGTATTTCCAGACCACGGCACCGGTCGGCATCGAAGGCGGAAAGGAATACTGATGAACCTCAAGATCATCGTTCTCGCGACGGTCGTCGTAGCAGGTCTCGGCGCTGCGGGCTTTTGGGCCTTCATGCAGGCGAAAACCGCGAGCGCCGAGGCGGCCTACTTCCGGAACGACCGGCCGGCCTGCCTCGACTGCGGGAAAGAATACTGACCGACCTCGCATCCCGGCGAGCGAGCAAGACGAGGACTTCGATGAGACGGCGTGCGAACCCGGCCCTTCCGGCGCTTTTCGCCCTCCTGGCACTGGCCATGTTCGTCGTCGCCATGCCTGCCGATGCGCACGCGCAGGCGGGCCAGGTCCTCGACTCGCTCGTCGACAGATTCCAGGCGGCGACCTCCAGGTGGGAGAGCGCCATCAAGTCGGCCGCCATCAGCCTCTTCTGGATTTTGGCGGCGATCGAGTTCGCCGTCAGCGCGATTTTCCTCGCGCTCTCCGGGTCGGGGATTCAGAACTTCGCCTCCGAGGTCGTCAAACGTATCCTGGTCGTCGGCATCTTCTACTTCATCCTCGACCAGGGCCCCGCGGTCGTCGATGCGGTCATCAAGAGCTTCCGGCAGATCGCCCAGAACGCGGGCGGCGTCGGGTTCAAGCCGTCCGACATCTTCAACGCCGGCGTGCAGGTCGCTCAGAAGCTCGCCGACAATGTTTCGTTCTGGACGGACAGCGGCAAGTCGGTCGCCCTTCTGATCGCCGCGCTCGTGGTTGTTGTGTGCTTCGCGCTCATTGCCGCGATCGTCATCGTGACCACGGTGGAGATGTGGATCGTGACCTATGCAGGCATCATCCTGCTTGGTTTCGGCGGCAGCGGCTTCACCAAAGACTATGCGATTAAGTATCTGACCTACGCCATATCGGTTGGCTTGAAGCTCATGGTCATGGGGCTCGTCGTCTCGATCGGTCAGTCGATCATCTCGGAGACGGTGAGGAACTTCAGCAACACCAGCAATACCGAAATCTACACCGTCGTGGGTGTAGCCATCGTGCTGCTCGCCGTCACCAAAGCCCTGCCCTCGATGCTTCAATCGGTCGTGGTGGGCTCGTCGGTCGGCAGCAACACCACGCTCCTGGGCGTGGCCGCCGGCGCCGCTGGCGCTGCGGTGGGCGCGGTGGCCGGCCCTGCGGCCGTGGGCGTTGCCGCCGCTCGGGGCGGCGGGAGCATCGGGCAGATGGCGGGCCGGGCGATCGGAGCGGTTGCCGGAGCGGCTTTCGACCGCGCGGCAAGCGTTCCAGGCTCCCGGATGGGCTCCGTGATGGGCAACGCGGCCTCAAGGCTCCGCCTGGGCAATCAGCAGGCCGCCCGCCTCTTAGGCCCGGGAAGCTCGTCCGGCGCACGCGCTACCGGCGCGTCGCAGCCGATGCTGACATCGGGGAGCGGGGGCGGCCGTCCGCCCTCGTCGCCCTCCGGCGGCGGGGCAGGACGAGGGGCGAGTGCCAGCTCCGGTTCCGACGGCGTGTCAACCCCGGCCGCCGGCGTGTCATCGGGTGGGACGAGCAGCCCGGCCGGTTTCGCAGGGCCAGCCGCGGCAACGGCCGGAGCCGGCTCTATGGGCGCGAACTCCGCCGCGCCGTCCGCGACTGGCCGCACCGTCCCGAGCACCACTGCTCCTGCTGGCGGCTCCCAGAGTCCGGGCGCGACGAGCGCAGCAGCAGCCGCTCGCGGCTTCTCGCCCAGGGAGGCTATAGCCGCTGCGGTGAGCATGTCGCAGACGGGCGGCGGGGCCGCGCCTGCGGCCAGCCAAGCGTCCGCTGGCTCACCAGGCCCGGCAGGAGAAGCGGGCGAGGGCGACGCTCTCCGGGACGCCGCATTGGCCGTCTCGACGGGTGCAACGCCCGCCATGTCCGAGACCTCATCTTCGGATGCTGCCGCCCGACCCCGCGTCCAGGCGGGCACCGAGGCGGTCCCGGCCACCTCCGGATCTCCGTCCAGTCGTCATGGCGTGGACGGTCGTTCGGCCGGCACTGCTCAATCTCTCAACACGGCGCTTCGTTCGGGTGCTCCGGCTGGCGGAGCACCGCCATCGGAGCGAGTGCCGTCCGCGGCCTATGTGAGCAGCGTACCGCCGCCGAAGTCGCGTCCGCTCGCCTTCACATCCACCAAGACCACAACGCCGCGTTCGTAGCGCGCGATCGATTCCAAGGGGCTTCTATGTCGCCGACGTCCTTGCCCGACTCTTATTCCCACGCTGCAGCCGAGAACCCCTATGTGGCGGCCAGGCGCGAGTGGAACGAGCGTTACGGCTCCTACATCCGGCAGGCCCGGATGTGGCAGATCATGGCCTTCCTATGCCTGGGGCTCGCCACCATGAGCACGGGCTACGCGCTCTGGATCAGGCAGAACACCACCTACCAGCCGTTCGTCATTGCGGTCGACAAGATCGGGATGCCGGTATTCGCCGGCTTCCCCGAGCGGATCGAGTATGCCGATCGCCGCGTCGTTCAGAACCTCCTCGGCGACTTCGTGACCAACTTTCGCTCGGTCACGACCGACGGGACCGTCTTGAAGCGCAACGTCGAGCGCCTCTACGGCTTCCTCATCACCGGCGATCCGGCGACCAACAAGATCACGAGCTACTTCCGGACGGAAGGCCAGGACCCCTTCGTTCGGGCGCTCACCGAAACGGTTTCCGTCCAGGTCCGTTCGGTCGTGCCGCTCTCCGAGACGAGCTACCAGGTCGATTGGATCGAGATCGTCCGCAAGCCGAACGGCGACGAGAGGAGCCGGATCGCCATGAAGGGCGTGGCCCAGGTGCAAATGATCCCGCCTCAATCCGAGGCGGTGATCCGGGCCAACCCAATCGGTCTCTACATCAAGGACTTCGACTGGGTGCAGCAGCTCTGAGCAGGGCGAGCAGCCAAGACCAACAAGAGCATAGGTGCGGGGCACTCCAACCATGAAGGCTATTGTTTCTGCGCTCGCCATCGTGGCGGTCGCGTCGACCAGCGCGGCCTGGGGTGCCGATTATGCGGCCGAGCCCGTCGAGCAGGATGGCGCCGTGGTCGCGCCGGCTGTTCAACTCACCGCGTCCGAGCAGGCAGCCGTGGCGCGCGCCAACCAATGGCGGACCAAGAAGGCGGTGCTGCGGACCGGTCCTGACGGCAAGGTCCTGTTCGCCTTCGGCCATTCCCAGCCAACGCTCGTGTGCGCCCCTTTGCAGGTCTGCGACATCGAGTTCGAGGCCGGCGAGATCGTCAAGGACGTGAACCTGGGCGACACCGTACGCTGGAAGATCGCGCCTGCGACCTCGGGCGGCGCCGGGCCGGGTGAGATTGCCCACCTTGTGGTCAAGCCGAACGGCGCCGGCCTGAACACCACCATGATCGTTACCACGAACCGACGTACCTATTCGATCCGCCTCAAGTCCGTGCGCGGCCCCTACATGGATCGGGTAGGGTTCGAATACCCTCCGGACAAGACCGTGGCGCAGGCCCGCGGGACCGGCCCCACCGGACGCCCCGTCGCGGCCGGCGAGGTCTATGACGATCGCTACGTCGCCAGCGGCAACGCCGCCTTCAAGCCGGTCCGCATCTACAACGATGGTGTCCGCACCGTCCTCGACATGCCGCTCTACATGCGCAGCCGCGAGGCTCCGGTCCTGCACGTCATTAACAGCGCCGGCGAGCAGCAGGTCGTCAACTACCGCCTCCAAGACGATCGCTACATCGTCGATCAGGTTTTTGACCGGGCGATCCTGGTGTCGGGCGTCGGGTGGAGCCAGGAGCGGGTAACGATCACCCGCGGCGAGCAGGACCCGGTGGCGGCCTTCTTCACGCGGATCTTCAACTAACCCCAGTCTCACTCGACGCCATTTCGGGCCGGGCTCGACCGCGGCGGGCGTCTCCAACACGAGGTCAACCATGAGCGCCACAGCCAATCCGACCGTCATCCAGGGAGCGGCTTCGCAGAACGCCCGCCCACAGAAGGCGCCCGTGCGGCGTCTTAATCGCATTCCGCTTCTCATCACGGTTGGCCTGGGCACCGCGGTCACGGCGGCCGCGGTCAGCGTGGCGATCGACCGCTCGAACCGGCGGACGGTCGAGGCTCCGAAGGCCATGGGCGGCCAGAGCACGGAGGCCATCAGCCGTAGCCTCACAGCCGGGCGCCCTGATGGGACGATCGGGGCCCGTCAGGTCGCGGCCCCACCTTCTCCAGCACCGCAGACGATCGTGAGTCCTGAAGGCACCGTTCAGCCCCCGATCACCAGGCAGGCGATGACGGCTTCGACCGCGACTGATCCCATGGAGGAGATGAAGAAGCGCATGGCGCTCCAGCGAGCCGAGCGGCTCGAGCAGGAGCGCCAGCGGATCGAGCTGGCGACGATCCAGGGCCACGAGGAGGCGCTCGGCTCGCCGACCTTGATCGACATGGCGCGCGGCAGCTATGCGCGCACCGCGGATCGCGTCCGCAACGGGATGGTCCCCGGCGGTTCGGCCGTGAGGAGTGGCGTGGTGGCGGCTGCTCCGGCCCCCCGCACGGGGCCGACCAGCGCCGGCGTAGCGCCGCCGGCGCCCACCGTTCGCACGGCTTGGGCGAGTGGAAGCGGCGGCGGCATGGCCCTCCCCTCGGGGCAGGGCTTCTCGGGCGCCGGTGGGTCCGGCATTGCCGGCGGCTTGGGCAGCGAATTCACGGGCTCCACCGGCTCAACGGGCTACGGGGGCGGCTATGGTGGAGGATACGGCGGGGCCTTTGGGGGAGGATATGGCGGCAGCGCCGGCGGCGGCCTCTCGCCGGCCTATCTCGGCGCGCTGCAACAGGCGCAGTTTGTCCAGCAGGACCCGAACGGCCAGTCCGGCAAGCTGGGCTTCCTGACCCAACAGACGGATGCGCAAGGCTATCTGGCTCATCTCGTCCAGCAGCCCTTGTCGCCCTACGAGCTGAAGAAGGGCTCTGTGATTCCGGCGACGATGATTACCGGCGTCAACTCCGACCTGCCGGGGCGGATGATCGCGCAGGTGAACCAGAACGTCTATGACAGCGCGACCGGCCGTTACCTTCTGATCCCACAAGGCTCGCGCCTGTTCGGCCGCTACGACTCCGGGGTCACCTACGGCCAGGAGCGGGTGCTCGTGGTCTGGACCGACCTGACTTTCCCGGACGGCTCGACGCTCCACCTCGGCAGCATGGCCGGCACCGACGGGGCAGGTTACGGCGGCTTCGCCGATCGGGTCGACAATCACGAGCTGCGGACCTACGGCTCCGCGCTTCTCCTGAGCCTTGTCGGCGCCGGCAGCGAGTACGCGATCGCGACCGCGCGCAATCCCGGTGCCGGCGGTGTTTCGATCTCACTCGGGCAGGCTGGCATCGAGAACACCGCCTCGACTTTCGGCAGCGTGGTGCGCCAGTCGTTCCAGAAGAACCTCAACATTCAGCCGACCATCGAAGTGCGTCCCGGCTATCGCTTCAATGTGATCGTCGAGAAAGACATCGTGTTCCCGCCCTACGCCCAATGACGAGTGCAGTCCGATGATCGACAACCTGACACCTGATCGTGCGAGCCGTCTCGCCCTCTCCTGATGGATCGAAATGCCATGGATTTCGACGCGAACTACATCAAACAGTGCGTGGCTCCGGGCATTGAACCGGCCGCGATCGAGGAACTCATCAACGAGACCTCGGGCTACAACGAGCTCGCGCTGAAGATCGTGACCAAGGACGGCCGCAAGGCGATGGTCGTTCGCCAGCCCACCACCAATGCAGCGATGGTCCAGGCCGTCACGAGCTACATCGGCGCCGGAGCCGACGTGCGGTTTGGGCTCTTGCTCGTTCCGGCCCGTCTCCTCCCCGAGCTGAAGGTCTCGGTCGCGCAAGCGATTGAACCTTGTACGAACATCCGCATCGGGTCGCTCCTGTACCAGCGCGCCCGCGAGATGGTCTCGGCCTCCGTGCGAGATCCGCGTGATCTGCCCCTCGCGACGGTGCGGACCTACGTGACGGGTACGTACAACGGGGCTCCGATCGAGGGCTTGACCCCCTCGGTTCCGGTCGTGGTCGCCAAGCCCCCGCCGCGCGAGTTCGAGCGGAGGGAGACAGCTGGCTCTGGCGATCGTGAGCCGCGCCGGGTCGCGGAAGCCTTTGCGTCCTCCGGCCCTGAACCCGCTGATGTTGCTCCCAAGCCGGCCCGGGGGGCGAGCGCCCCGCCTGTGCCGCCGACCATGTTCGAGGTCACCTCGGCGCCCATGACGATCGACCTCAGCCGGTTCCGCGAGGCCCGCTGAGACCAGGCCCCCAGTGTCGCAGCAGGTTATACAACGTAACGCCCCTCCCCGAGCCACCGATCGGCGGCTCGGCCTGCCCGATACCAGCTCGCTCCCAGGGTCGCGCTCGTGCCCCACCAACTACGCCGCCTCAGAAACGTGAATTTCGACTGCAAGGCCGGCCTGAGCCGCGAGGTTGACCAGGGCGTCCAGCGAGAACTTGCTGATCTTTCCCGAGAGAAGGTCGCTGATCCGCGGCCGGGTGATCCCGAGCCGCTTGGCGGCCGCTTCTTGCGTCAGGCCCCAGCTCCCGATCGCCCGTTGCAAGGCGATCAGTAGATCAGACCGGGCCGTCATGTTGGCCGCCTCGGCCGGCGTATCGGTGAGCGCATCCCACACGTTGTCGAAGGATTGAATCTCCATCGCTCCTACTCCTTCATCTCTCGAAGTCGCTTAGCGGCGAGCTCGATATCCCGTTGCGGCGTTTGCTGCGTCTTCTTCTGAAAGGCGTGTAACACCGCGATCCGGTCCGGGAGGGTGGCCAAGTAAACCACCCGAAACGCGCCCGAGGCCTCACGCACCCGAAGCTCACGAACTCCTGGACCAACCTCCTTCAGCGGCTTCCAGTCGGCCGGATCCTCACCCTCCTGGGCCCGTCGCAGCTGAAAACCCACTTCCGATCGGGCTTCCGCAGGAAACTCCCGAATACGGGCAAGACTGTCTCCCAAAAAGTCGAGTCGCTTCACACGGCGCAATGTATCGAAACCGATACGGCCCGGCAAGCATGTTTCTTCACGTGAACATGTGACCAAGTCACGTGGGGGCTGGGGTCATCGCAGAATGTG
>NZ_BPQQ01000055.1 GCF_022179325.1 Methylobacterium isbiliense
ATCAAGCGGAGACGGTCTCAGACGCACGAAGCCTTCCCCGGCGCAAGGGCGCCCGGCAGCGGGGGCGCGCGACAAAGGGTGCCAATTGCCGCGCCCGCGCGCAGCCCCAAAACTAGGCCGTAGGGGAAGGACCCGGGTTCACCGGACCAGACGTGCAGGAGTGCGGCGTTGCTTCAACCGCGGGATGGGTACCGCATGGTGTCGGGGCGGCATGCGGTGGTGGTCGGAGCGGGCCCGGGCGGGCTCGCGGTCGCTCTGCTTCTGGCCCGCGAGGGCGTTCAGGTCACGCTGATCGAGAAGGACGACTGCGTGGGCGGGCGCACCCGCACGGTGACGGCCCCGGGCGGCTACCGGTTCGACATCGGGCCGACCTTCTTCCTCTACCCGCGCATCCTGGCGGACATCTTCGCCTCCTGCGGCGAGCGGCTGGAGGACCATGTCCGGCTGGAGCGGCTCGACCCGCTCTACCACCTCGTGTTCGAGGGCGGCGGCGAGATCCGCTCCTCCCCGGACGTCGCCCGCCTCAAGGCCGAGATCGCCCGCATCGCGCCGCAGGATGCCGCGCAGGTCGAGCGCTACCTCGCCGACAACCGGGCGAAGCTCGAGGCGTTCCGGCCGGTGCTGGAGCAGCCCTTCGACACGCTGCGCAGCCTCGTCTCGCCGGCGATGCTCTCCGCCCTGCCGCTGCTGCGCCCGCACGCCACCGTCGACCGGGATCTGCAGCGCTACTTCAAGGACCCGCGCGTCCGCCTCGCCTTCTCGTTCCAGACCAAGTATCTCGGGATGTCGCCGTTCCGCTGCCCGAGCCTGTTCACCATCCTGAGCTTCCTCGAATACGAGCACGGGGTGTACCACCCGGTGGGCGGCTGCGGGGCGGTCTCGGAGGCGATGGCCGGGCTGGCGCGCCGGCTCGGCGTCGACATCCGCCTCGGCACCAGCGTCGACCGGGTGCTGTTCGAGGACGGCCGGGCCGCGGGCGTCGAGGCCGGGGGTGAGCGCATCGCCGCCGACAGCGTGGTGGTGAACGGCGACTTCGCCAAGGTGATCCGCGATCTGGTGCCGGAGCGCCACCGCCCGCGCTGGCGCGACGCCAAGCTCGACAAGGCCCGGCTCTCCTGCTCGACCTTCATGCTCTATCTCGGGCTGGAGGGCGGCATGCCGCCCGCGCTCGGCCACCACACGATCCTGCTCGCCGAGGATTACCGCCGGAACATCGACGAGATCTCCACCGGCATCCTGCCGATGCAGCCCTCGCTCTACGTGCAGCACGCCGGCTACACCGACGGCGGCATGGCCCCGCCCGGCCATACCAGCCTCTACGTGCTGGTGCCGGTGCCGAACCTGCGCGCCGGGATCGACTGGGCCGAGATCCGCCCCGCCTACCGCCGGCTCGTCCTCGACCGCCTGAAGCTGCTCGGCCTGCCCGACATCGAGGCGCGCATCCGCTACGAGCGCATCGTCGACCCGACCGACTGGCGGGACGAGTTCGCGGTGAACGAGGGGGCGACCTTCAACCTCTCGCACGACCTCGGGCAGATGCTCTACTTCCGGCCCCATAACCGCTTCGGGCCGGGCCTCTACCTCGTCGGCGGCGGCACCCATCCGGGCTCGGGCCTGCCGGTGATCTACGAGGGCGCGCGCATCACCGCGCGGCTCCTGCTCGAGGATCTCGCGCGCGAGCGCCGGACCGCCCCGCCCGCCCTCGCGCCCTTCAGCGTGGCGCCGACCGGCGAGGCCTCGTGAGGCTCCCGGTCCTCCTGGTCGCCGGCCTGCTCGCCGGCCCGGCCGGCGCGGCGAGCGTCAGGGTGACGGTCGAGGGCGTGCAGCCCGGGACCGGGCGCGTCTTCGTGGCGCTCTGCGTCGGCGGGCTGTCGGAGCAGTTCTGCCGCATCGGCGAGAGCGCCCCCGCGAGCGCGCCGGCCCTGGGCTTCGGCTTCTCGGACGTGCCGCCGGGCCTCTACGCGGTGGCCGCCTACCAGGACCTCGACGGCGACGGGCGCCTCGCCCGCACGCCGCTCGGCCTCCCGCGCGAGCCCTACGGCTTCTCCAACGGAGCCGGGCGCGGCGGCCGGCCGGATTTCCCCGCCGCCGCCTTCACCCTCGCCGAGCCCGGAGCCTCCCTGCGGATCCGCCTGATCCAGGCGCTGCCGCCGCGGTAACGCGGCGCCTCGCGGGCGCCGCCCGCCGGACCCCGACGCCACGCCGACGGGATCGCGCCCGCGTCCTGCGCGGGCCCTTATGCCAACGGCCCAAGATGCTGACGCATCGGGCCGTTGGGCATCTCGATTCTTCGATGCCAGATCGAAGATCTGACGAAAAATCGAGAACCGAACCGGCGGTCATTGAGAATGACCGCCGGTGTTACGCGCCCTGGCCCGGCTGGGGAGGCGCGTCCGGCGTCGCCCGCGCGCGGCGCGGCGAGAGCCCGTAGCGGCGGCGGAAGGTGCGGTTGAAGTAGGAGAGGTCCCCGAATCCGACCTCGAAGGCGATCTGGCTGATCGCCTGCTCGCGGCGCGCCGGGGAGCGCAGGAGGCGAAGCGCCCGGTCGAGCCGGCGCTCCAGGACGAAGTCCGAGAAGGTCCGCCCCTCGGCCTCGAACAGCTTCTGGAGCGAGCGCAGGCTCATCCCGTGCAGCGCCGCGACGCGCGCCGCGCTCATCGTCCGGTCGTCCAGGCGCAGCTCGATCTCGGCCTTGATGGCGCCGAGCCGTGCCGCGTGGCGGGCCGCCGGAGCGCGGTCGGGGAGCGGCGCCGGGTCGGCGCACAGGATGGCGACGAGCCCCGCCAGATGGGCGAGCGCATGCGCGCGCAGCGGAGCGGTCTCCACCGGCAGGAGCCCGCGCATCAGCGCCGCGCCGTAATGGTGCAGGAGCGCGAGGGCGGCGTTGTCCCGGTGGAACACCCGCAGGCTCGCGGCCGCCTCGGACATGGCCGGGGTGACGGCGCCTTCCGGCAGCGCCAGCCCGTCGAGGCGCGCCGTCCCCGACAGCCGCAGGCTCGCCGGACCCGGCCCGGAGACGAGGATCGCCTCCCCGTCCGTCACGGTGGCGCATCGCCGGCCGGCCCGCACCCGCATCGTGCCGCCATGCGGCCGCAGCAGCACGGCCCCGCCGGGCAGGACCGGGCTCGCCACCGGCACGTCGTCCCCGGCGGGGCGGAAGCAGGACATCAGGCCGAGATCCGGCTCCAGGCGGAGGCAGGCCGCGGCCCGGAACGGCACCTCCGCCGCAGGCGCGTGACGGACGGGGGCGGCCCGGCCCGCCGGCGGCGCTCCCGTCCAGGCGCGATGCGGCGGCTGCCCCTCGGCGAGGATCCAGACCGGAGCCAGCCCGCCGCCCTCCTCCGGCTGTGGGTTTCGTGTGAGTCCGTCTTTCACGGCGCTCCAGTCCTAGACAGCTGTCGTGAGCCCACCCTACTAGCCCATAAGCATAAACACAGCACAGAGTGGACCAGATTCTGCTGCTGATGAGAAGAATTACATTATAACGGTTACAATCTGCGGCTTGGATCCGGATCGACACGGTGTTCGCGGCCTTCGGCCGTCGGACCATGCTTCCGGGTGTGCGGGGAACCTTTGGGGACATGCGCGGACAGATGCGTACCATCCTGATCTCGACGACCGCGCTGATCGCCGCGACGGTGCAGGCTGCGGCGCAGGCCCCCGCGGCGCCGGCCGCGCAGGACGGCGCCGCGATCGCGCTCGACACGATCACCGTCACGGCGGCGCGCGCGGAACGGTCGATCTCGGAGATCCCCCAGACCGTGCAGGTGGTCGGGCAGACGGCGATCGAGGAGCAGCTCAAGCAGAGCCCGAGCGCCTCGGCGGCCCTGTCGCGGCTGGTGCCGGGCTTCTCGGTGTCGAACCAGACCGTGTCGGGCGCCTCCGAGACCTATCGCGGCCGCGACCTCCTCGTCTTGGTGGACGGGGTTCCGCTCAACACGCCGCTGCGCGACGTCTCGCGCATCCTGTCCCTCATCGACCTCAACGCGGTCGAGCGGATCGAACTGGTGGCGGGCGCCTCCAGCCTCTACGGCGCGGGGGCCACGGGCGGCACCGTGAACTTCATTACCAAGAGGGCCGAGCCGGGGCCGCCCCGGGCCACCGTCAACACGGCGCTGCGCGCCTTCACGCACGATGTCGGGGCCTCGCTCGCCCCCGAACTCTCGACCACCATCTCGGGCCGCGAGCCGAGCGGCTTCGACTACGTCTTCACGGGCACCGGCCGGATGAGCCGGCGCACCTACGACGGGGCCGGCCGCGAACTGCCCTCCGACGCGATGCTGGGCCAGGGCGGCGGCGACCGCTTCGGCAGCGGCAACATCCTGGCCAAGCTCGGCTACGACTTCGACGCGGCCAAGCGGGTCGAGATGTCGTTCAACTGGTTCTCCTTCGACCAGACGCCCCGCTACCTCACCGACTACTCGCTGCCCTTCGCCCGGCCGATCTATTCCCAGCCCTATACGGGCCTGAGCGTGCTGGAGGACACCAAGTCGCTGCAGCTGCGCTACCTCGACCGCGATTTCGCGCTCGGTTCGCTCAGCGTCGTCGGTTTCTACAACGACATCGAGAAGCGCTTCAATTTCAGCACGTTCTCCTATCCGTACAATTCGCAGGTCTACTATTCCTTCAATCCGAACGATCCGACCAGCCGCAACAACCAGACGACGCTGTTCTCCAACCGCGGCGGGGTGAACGCCACCGTCGACACGCCGTTCGACTGGCTGTGGCCGGGCGCGCGCCTGACCTGGGGCAGCGACGTGATCGTCGAGAAGACCCGGCAGACGCTGACGAGCGGCCAGGACGTGTTCACGCCGCTCCAGCAGGTGACGGCGGCCGGCTTCGGCCAGCTCCAGGTCCCGGTCACCGACCGCCTCACGGTGCGCGGCGGCATGCGCTACGAGGCGTTCTTCCTCGACGTGCAGGACTTCACCCGGCCGGCCGCCTACGCGGCGGTGGCGGCCCGCACGCCGCTGGGCTACCAGGCGTTCGTGCTGCCGGCCATCGCCGTGACGGGCGGCCGCTTCGACTACTCGGCGCCGACCTTCAACGTCGGGGCCACCTACCGGCTCACCGACAGCGCGGAGGTCTATGCGGGCTTCTCGCAGGGCTTCGCCCTGCCGGATGTCGGCGCCTACACGCGCCGGGCCGGCCTCTCGACCGCCTATGCCTGCCCGGTGGCGACCCCGAACTGCCTGCCCGCCGCCCGCCGGACGGTCAGCTTCCAGCAGATCGCCCCCGAGGCGCAGATCGTGAACAACTACGAGGTCGGCATCCGCGGCGGCGAGGGGCCGTGGCGGGCGACCCTGGCGGGCTTCATCAGCACCTCGAACGAGGGCGTGACCTTCGACCCCCTCACCAACACCATCTCGCAGCAGAAGGAATTCATCTACGGCACGGAGGCGACCGCCGATTACGCGCTCTCCGAGCAGGCGCGCATCGGCCTGATCGGCACCTACCGGGAGGGCCGCTACGACAGCAACAAGGACGGCCGCCTCGACAGCTGGCTGCCGAACAACCGCATCGCCACCCCCTACCGGGGCACGGTCTGGCTCGACTACCTGTTCGACGCCGGGGTGAAGCTGCGGGTCGAGGGCGAGGGCTATTCGGGCCGCGACGCGCGCATCGACCTCACGGGCGCGCGCTACAGGATCAAGCCCGGCGCCACGATGAATGTCCTCCTGTCGGCGCCCGTCGACGGCGGCGAGGCCTATGTCGCGGTCAACAACCTGTTCGACGCGATCATCCAGAACCCGACCGCCACCTCGGTGCGCAACCTGCCGGTCTATTCCTGGGGCCGCACCGTGACGCTCGGCTACCGGAAGACCTTCTGACCATGGTGAGCCTGGAGGACGAGGGCGACTGGCGCGTGCTGCGCTTCCTGCCGCCCTACGCCGAGCGCGACGAGCCCGACTATCTCGGCGCCCTCGACGCCATCGGGCGCACCGGGCGCCCCTTCGCGCTGCTCGCGGTCTTCGGCGGCGAGGGCCGGCTGTCGCAGGCCGGCGAGCGCGCGCAGGCGCTCTGGTACAAGGACAGCCGCGACCGCATCGAGCGGGATTGCCGGGCCATCGCCCTGGTGCGGCCCGGCGCGACGCCGCGGATGCAGGAGACCTTCCGCAAGCTCTGGTCGATGCCGCTCGCCGTCACGCCCGACGAGGCGAGCGCCCGCCGCTTCCTCGCCGTACGGGCTTCCGGCCTCGCGGCGCCGGCCGCCGGGCACCCGGACGACAGCCAGGAGGTCCGATGAGCGCCTTCGCGCAGCCGCAGGGGTCTCGCTCCGCGCCGCCCTCTCCCGCGCCGCCCTCTCCCGCGTCCCCTTGCCCCGCGCCGCCCTGCCCGGCCCCGGCCGCCGCACCCAGCCGCCTGCGGCTCTTCGCGGTGCTCGCCGGGCTCTACCTCGCGCAGGCGATTCCCTCCTACCTGATCGCCGCGGCCCTGCCCCCGATCATGCGCGAGGCCGGGGTGTCGCGCGCCCAGATCGGCTATCTCAGCCTGCTGTTCCTGCCGCTCGTCCTGAAGTTCCTCTGGGCGCCGGTGGTGGACCGGATCCGGCCTTTCGCCCGCGCTCACCGGGCCGGCTGGGTCGTGACGACCCAGATCGGCGTGATCGCCTGCCTGCTCGCGCTGGTGCCGCTCGGACCGACGCAGGTCGGCGGCCTCCTGGCGGTGGGCTTTCTCGCCTCGCTGCTGATCTCGACCCAGGACATCGCCACGGACGGCTACGCCGTGAAGCACCTGCGCCCGGAGGACCGGGCGATCGGCAACGCCATCCAGGGCGGCTCCGTGGCCTTCGGGGTGGTGATCGGCGGCACGCTCGGGCTCGTCCTCTACCACCATGTCGGCTGGGCCGGGATGCTTCTGACGCTCGCGGCCTTCTCCCTCCTGCCGCTCGCCGCGGCGCTCGCCATGCGCGAGCACGACCCGGCGCCCGGGCCGAGCACCCCGCGCCCCTCGATCCGCGCCTTCCTGCGCCGCCCCGAGGTGCACAGCATCCTGTGGGTCGCGCTCACCTACCGGGTGAGCGAGGGCCTCGTGAAGGCGATGGAGGGGCCCTACCTCGTCGATGCCGGGGTTCCCCTCGACCGGATCGGCTACCTCTCGGGCCTCTCGGCGACGACGGCGGGGCTCGCCGGCTCGGTGATCGCCGCGCTCCTCGTGCGCCGCGTCGGCACCGCCGCGACGCTGGGCCTGCTCGGCCTGCTGCGCACGCTCTGCTTCGCCCTGTTCACGGCCCATGCGCTCGGCGCCGTGGTCGGTCTCTGGCCGCTCTTCGGCGCGGCGGGGTTCCAGACCCTGATCCGCTACATGGAGATCGTGGCGCTCTACAGCCTGTTCATGGCGGTGGCGTCCTCGGCGCAGCCGGGCACCGATTTCACGATCCTCGCCTGCGCCCAGCTCATCGTCTACCTCGTCGGCTCCTTCGTCTCGGGCAAGCTCGCCGACCTGTTCGGCTACGGGGCGCTGTTCGGCCTCGCCACCCTGCTGTCGGGCGCCGCCACCGTGGCGACGGTCCGCCTGCTCCGGCGCGCCGGCCGGGACGCCGCCCGGGAGACCGCCGGGTGAGGGACCGGCCGGGCGAGGCCGGGACCGCCGCGCGCTCAGGCGGAGTCCGGGCCGGCCTCGTCCTCGGTCAGGCGGAACGAGAGCGCGAGCACCGCCCCCGTCACCGCCGCGCAGGCCCAGAAGGGGGCGGCCGGGGCGAGCGCCACCGCCGCCCCGCCCGCGAGGCCCCCGGCCCCCTGCCCGATCACCTGCGTGCCGGCGAGCCAGCCGGCGGCGCGTCCCTGCGCCTGCGGGGCCGTGCGGGCGGCGAGCCACGCGGCGATGTGCGGCGTCGCCAGCGCGGTGCCGATCCCGGCCAGCACCCCGCCGAGCATCAGGAGCGCCGGGCCGGGGCTGAGCGCCATGACGGCGGCCCCCAGCGTCAGGATCGCCAGCCCGCGGCGCAGGTTGCGGGCGAGGCCCGGCGCGAGCCGGGGCAGCACGAGCCCCTGCGTGGCGATGGCCGCGAGCGCCACCAGGGCGAGCGTCCAGCCCGCCAGGGCCGCGGCCTCACCGGCCGAGAGGCCGAAGCGCTGCTGCGCCAGGAGGCCGAGCGCGATCTGGATCTGCCCCAGCGCGAACGCGACCCCGAAGGCGACGGCCAGGAGCGGTCGCGCGCCGCGCGCGGGCCGCGGCTGCGGCGCGCCGCAGCCCGGCGCCGCCCAGTTCGGGGCGGCCATGAGCAGGAGCGGGCTCGCCAGCAGCAGCAGGAGCGGCGCCGCGAGCGCGGCGGCGCCCGCCAGCATCGCCAGCGCGCCGAGGATCCGCCCGAGCGACAGCCCCGCCCCCACCCGGCCCAACGCCGCGGGCCGCGCGGCCTCGGGCGTGCGCCCCATCAGGGCGCCCTGCGCCAGCGGCATCACCCCGGCGGCGCCGGCCGCGTAGGCGAGGCGCGACAGGCCGAGGAGCGCCAGCGCCGCCGCGCCCTCGCTCCACAGGGCCGCCGCGAACAGGCCGTGGCCGAGCAGCATCAGCCCGCCGAGGAGCGCGTAGAGCCGCCGCAGGGGCCGGCCGCCCGCCAGCCCGCCCCAGAGCGGCGCGGCGACCAGGAAGGCCAGCGCGCCGAGGAAGGCCAGCCCGCCCATCGCCGTCCCACCGAGCCCCGTGCGCTCGCTCGCGACCGGGATGAGGGCCAGCAGCGCCGATTGCCCGAAGCCGACGCAGGACACCGCCAGGGACAGCCGCCACGCCGCGCCGCGCTCCGCTGCCGGATTCTCCATCACCATGCCTCGCTCCCGCCGGTCTTGCCGCCGAATAGCCCGCCGGAGCCGTCTTCCGCAAGCATTCAGAATTATATCTAGAGCAATACTAAAGTATTTTTTGGCGTGACTCGCAGATTTTATCTGCTAGATAGGCTCCGCCGTGGCCGGATGTGGAGTATTTGGCCGATGGAAATGATGCATGACCGATCTTATGACGATGCCGACCGGGTCGCCACGCGGGCCTTCCTCAACAGCCTGATGCGCGAATGGACCGGCTGGTCGCTGCATCGCCAAGGCGACGGCGAGGGCGAGGACGCGCCGCTCACGGCGCGCTTTCCGCTGGCGGCGCGCGGCAGCGCGGTCGAGGTCGAGGTCGCGCACCTGTCGCGGGTCGGGCTGCATGGCTTCCGCCTGCCGCTGCGCGAGCGGCGCCCGGGCTTGGCCGCACGGCCCCTCCGCCTGCCCGAATTCGCCGCCATGGTGGCGGCCGAGCCGGCGGTCGCCGGGGGACAGGCGGGCGCGGGCCTCACCTTCCTGCGCCGCGTCCTCGACAGCCTCGACGAGACCGCCGGCTTTCTCGCGCAGGGCGTCCTGTCCGGCGGGGTCTTCGCGGAGCGCGACCCGTCCTTCCTCGAAGGCGAGCAGGCCCTGCGCTTCGGCCATGCGGTCCATCCGACGCCGCGCAGCCGGGACGAGTTCACCCGCGCCGACGCGCGCCGCTTCGCCCCCGAGTACGGCGGCGGCTTTCCCCTGCGCTGGTGGTCGGCCGTCCCCCGGTGCGTGGCGCAGGGCGCCTCCCGCACCCGCAGCGCCGCCGCCCTCACCCGTGCGCTCGCCGCCGAGGATCCGGCCATCCCCGCGCGCCTCCTCGACGCGGCGGACGGGCGGGTGCTGCTGCCGATGCATCCCTGGCAGGCCGCGCGCCTCGCCCTCGATCCGGAGATCGCGGCGCTGATGCGGGAGGGCCTCGTCGTCGATCACGGCGAGGCGGGCGCGCCCTGGTCCGCCACCTCGTCCCTGCGCAGCCTCTACGCGCCGCAGGCGGCCTTCATGCTCAAGGTGTCGCTGTCCCTGCGCCTCACCAACTCGGCCCGCCTGATCAAGCCGGCCGAGGGGGAGCGCGGGCTGGTGGTGGACCGGCTGCTCGCGGGCACGGTGGGCGAGCGCATCGCCGCGCGGTTTCCCCGCTTCCACGTCCTCGGCGAGCCCGCCTTCCTGATGCTGCGGCGCGCCGACGGCGCCCCGCTCGCGCAGACCATGGTGGTTTTGCGCGACAATCCCTTCCGGGGCGGCGATGCGCCGGCCTGCGTGCTCGCGGCGCTCTGCGAGATCGATCCCGACGGGCGCGAGAGCGGCCTCTCCCGCCTCGTCCGGCGCATCGCTGCCCGCGAGGGCGAGGCGCCCGCGGCGGTTGCGCCGCGCTGGTTCCGGCGCTTCCTCGACGCCGCGGCCGCGCCCCTCCTCGTCCTCCAGGCGGACGAGGGCCTGCTCTTCGGCGCGCACCAGCAGAACCTCGTCGTCGGCCTGTCCGAGGGCTGGCCCGACCGGGTGTACTTCCGCGATTGCCAGGGCACCGGCTACGTCCGCGAGTTCCTGCCGGCGTTGCGCGCCGCCGCCCCGGGCCTCGATTTCGAGGCCGGGCACCTGTTCGGCTCGCACGAGGCCGCCCGCATCATGGGCTACTACCTCGTGGTCAACAGCCTGTTTGCCGTCATCGGCGCCCTCGCGCAGGCGGATCTCGCCACCGAGGGCGACCTCGTCGGCCTGCTGCGCCGGTTCCTCGAGGAGATCGCCGCGCAGCCGCTGCGGGACAGGACCTGCCTCGACCACCTCCTCGCCGGCCGGACCCTCGACAGCAAGGGCAACTTCATGATCTGCTTGCGCAACATCGACGAGAACACGCAGGTCACCGACCCGCTCGCCGCCTACGTCCCGCTCGCCAACCCGATCGCGGGGTGCTGAGATGACGGCGCCGATCAGGCTGGAGCCGGCCGCCCCCCTCGACGTCGCCGTGGCGACGAGCCGGCACTGGCCGGCCCGGCAGGAGGCGATGATCGCGGTCGAAAGCGAGCCGCTGGATGCAGGCTCGGCCCGGCGGGGGGCGGAGCACCTCGGCGGGGCGGAACTGAGGGCGGAGGGCGGCACGGTCCGCCTCGTCCTCGCCGGCTCCCTCGGGGCGCAGCCGGGCGATGCGGATCTGGTCGCGGTGCTCTGCGAGGCGGCGTTCCAGCGCTGCCCCGGGGCCGGGCGCCTGCGCGTCACCGACGGCCCTGCGCTCGCCGGGATCGCGACCGGGCGCCTGGAGGGCGACGCCCTCGTCGAGCGGGCGGCCTTCCACCAGTTGCCCCTGCTCTGGCACCGGGCCTCGGCCCCCTACCCGCTGCTGCGCTCCGGCCTCGGACCGGCCGACCGGCGGCCGCCCCTGCGTCCGCCGCAGCCGGCCGGCCTGATCTACCGGCGCTGGCTGGCGCATCTCGGGACCACCCTGTCCCTGCGGGCGATCGACCGGCGCCGGGACCTCGCCCGGTTCCACGCCTGGATGAATCAGCCGCGGGTCGCCTTCTACTGGGAACTCGCGCAGGACGAGGCGGCGCTCGACCGCTATCTCGCGGAGCAGGAGGCGGATCCGCACCTCTACGGGGTGATCGGCTCGTTCGACGACGAGCCCGTCAGCTATTTCGAGTTCTACTGGGCGATGGAGGACCGCCTCGGTCCCCATTACGACCCCGAGGAGTTCGACCGTGGCTGGCACGGGCTCGTGGGCAATCCGCGCCATCTCGGCCGGCCGAAGACGCAGGCGTGGTTCACCGCCGTCACCCACTGCCTCTTCCTCGACGAGCCGCGCACGCGCCGGATCATGGGCGAGCCGCGCGCCTCGCACACCAAGATGCTGAGCTACTGCGCCACCACCGCCTACACCAAGCTCAAGGAGTTCGACTTTCCGCACAAGCGCGCGGCGCTGGTCTGCTGCGAGCGCGAGCGGTTCTTCCGCGAGGTGGCGCTGTGAGCCTCGGGCCGCTTCCCGGCGGCGTCCCGGCCGGCGCCGCGCTGTGGGGGCGCCTCAACCGGGCGGTGATCGCCAAGGCGATCGGCGAACTCGCCTTCGAGGAGGCGTTCGCGCCGGAGCCGACCGATGCCGCCGCCAGCCGCTGGGTGCTGCGCCTGCCCGGCGACGTGGCCTACCGCTTCACCGCCGTGCGGCGGATCTGGGGCAACCTCTCTGTCGATCCGGACAGCCTCGTGCGGCAGCACGGCGGGAGTCTGGTCCAGGCCGGGGATGCGGCGGGCTTCTTCGCCGATGCGCGCGAGCCGCTCGGCATCGCGCCGGACACGCTCTGCACCTACCTGCAGGAGATCTTCAGCACGCTCGCGGCCGATGCGCGGATCGCGAGCGCGAGCGGGGGCCTCGGCGGGGCGGATCTCCTCGCCCTGCCCGACCGGCTGCTGCAGCAGCTCCTCGACGGGCACCCGAAGGCACCGGCGAGCAAGGGCCGCATCGGCTGGGGCCTGTCGGATTTCGAGGCCTACGCCCCGGAATTCCAGGCCGGGATGCGGCTCGTCTGGGTCGCCGCCGACCGGGCCGCCTGCCGGCTGTCGCTCGAACCGGGCCTCGACGTGGAGGCGCTCGTCGCCGATGCCCTCGATCCGGCCGAGCGCGCGCGCCTCGCCGCGGCCTGCCGCGACCGGGGGGTGAGCCCCGACCGGTTCGTGCTGCTGCCCGTCCATCCCTGGCAATGGGACCGGATGATCGCCCTGCACTTCTCGGGCGAGATCGCGGCCGGGCGCCTCGTGCCCCTCGGCCCCTTCGGCGGTCCCTACCTGCCGCAGCAATCGCTGCGCACGCTGTCGAGCGCCGACCCGGCGGCGCGGCTCGACGTGAAGCTCGCGCTCACGGTCCTCAACACCTCCGCGTGGCGCGGCGTGCCGGGGAAGTACATGGCGATCGGCCCGGCCTTCTCGGGCTGGCTCGCCGACCGGGCGGCGCGCGATCCGGCCCTCGCCGGCACCGTGATCCTGCGCGAGCGGGCCGGGGCCTTCTACCCGCATCCCGTCTACGAGCGGGTGGCGGACGCGCCCTACCAGTACCGGGAGATGCTGGGCGTGATCTGGCGCGACGCCGTCGCGGCGCGGCTCGGCCCGGGCGAGCAGGCGCTGATGCTGGGGGCGCTGACGAAGGGCGACGCCGCGGGCCGGCCGCTCGTCAGCACGCTGATCGCCCGTTCGGGCCTCGACGCCGAGGCGTGGCTCGCGCGGCTGTTCGCCCGCGTCGCGGTGCCGCTCTACCACTTCCTCTGCGCCTACGGCGTCGGCTTCATCGCGCACGGGCAGAACGTCACGCTTTTGCTGCGCGACGGGGTGCCGTCCGGGGTGGCGCTCAAGGACTTCCAGGGCGATTGCGACCTCGTCGACGAGGATTTTCCGCAGGCCGCCGACCTGCCGCCGGGCGTGCGCGAGACGCTGCTGCGCCGGCCCGCGGCGCACCTCCTGCAGCACCTGCAGACGGGGCATTTCGCGAGCGTGCTGCGCTTCGTCTCGGACGCGCTCGCCCGCCACGACGGTGTGCCGGAGATCCGCTTCTACGGCGTTCTGGCCGCCGCGCTGCGCCGCTACCAGGCGGCGCATCCCGACCTCGCCGGGCGCTTCGCGCTGTTCGACCTGTTCACCCCGACGGTGCCGCGGGTGTGCATCAACCGCGTCCGCCTCGCCCTCGGCTACGGCGCGTCGCCTCAGCGCCCCGTCCCGCGGACGGGCAGCCCCCTCGCCAACCCCCTCCATCGGGCCGAGCAGGCCGCCACGGCAGGAGCGTGCGCATCATGACCGGATCTCCGCTGGACCTCGCCGGCATCGGCATCGGCCCGTTCAACCTCAGCCTCGCGGCGCAGCTCGACGCGGTCGACGACCTCGACGCGCGCTTCTTCGAGCGCAAACCCGCCTTCGACTGGCATCCCGGCATGATGCTGCCCGGGGTGAGCCTCCAGACCTCCTTCCTCAAGGACCTCGTCACGGCCACGAACCCGACGAGCCCCTGGAGCTTCATGGCCTACCTCGTGGCGCAGAAGCGCTTCTACGAGTTCCTGAACGCCGACTTCCCGGCGGTGCCGCGCCGGGAATTCGCCCAGTACCTCGCCTGGGTCGCGGCGCGGCTGCCCTCGCTCCGCTTCGGCACGGCGATCCGGGAGGTGAGCTTCGGAGACGGCGCCTTCACGCTGGCCTGCGACGGGCCGCGGGCCGAAGGGGCCGTGCGGGCGCGCAACCTCGCCCTCGGCGTCGGCCTCCAGCCCTACCGCCCGCCCTTCGCGGCGAAGCTTCCGGCGGCGCGCCAGTTCCACGCGGCCGAGGCCGCCTTCGCGCTCGACCGCACGGCCGGGCTGCGCGTGGCGGTGGTGGGCGGCGGCCAGAGCGGGGCCGAGATCGTCCTCGATTTCCTCGGGCGGGGGCGCGACGCACCCGCGCAGGTCGACTGGATCAGCCGGCGCCCGAACTTCCTGCCCCTCGACGCCTCGCCCTTCACCAACGAGCTGTTCACGCCCGCCTACGTGGAGCGCTTCCGCGACCTGCCGGAGGCGCGCCGGCGGGCCGTCGTGGCGCGCCAGCAACTCGCCGGGGACGGCATCTCGGCCGAGACCCTGCAGGCGCTCTACCGCCGGCTCTACGCCCTGCGCCACCTGGAGCCGGAGGGGCCGGGCGTGGGGCTCTACCCCCACCGCGAGGTGCTCGACGCCGACGCGGCGGGCGGGCGCCTGCGCCTCGTGATGCGCAACGGCTTCGACGGGAGCCTCGCCTTCCTGCATCCGGAGGTGGTCGTCCTCGCCACCGGCTACCGCTACGCCCTGCCCGACTGCCTCGCGCCGCTCCGGCACCGGCTCGCCCTCGACGGGGACGGGCGCCCGCTGCTCGCGGCGGATTTCACGGCCCGCTGGGACGGGCCGGACCACCACCGGATCTTCGTGCTCAATGCCGGCCTGACCAGCCACGGCATCGCCGAGCCGCAGCTGAGCCTGATGGCGTGGCGCAGCGCCGTGATCGCGAACGCGCTGGCGGGCCGCCCCTGCTTCGACCTCGGCCTGCCGCCGGCCCCCGTGGCGTGGTCGGGTGCGCCCGAGCGCCGCGGGACGGCGGACGCCACCTGCGCCGAGGAGTGAGGCCGGGCGGGGTCGTCCGCCAGCTAGGGCCTTAGTCCGTCTCGCCCCCGGCCGGCCGGGGCGCTACATAGCGCCCACAAGAAACCGCCAGGGAGACCCCCATGAGACGCCACGGGACGGGACGCGCATCCGTGCCACGCCCCGGCCGCCGCGCCCTCTCCGCCGCGGGCCTCGGGCTGAGCCTCCTCTGGGCGGCGCCTGCGGGCGCCTACACGGTCTACGTCACGAACGAGAAGGGCAACTCGGTCAGCGTCATCGACTCGACCACGCTGCAGGTCACCGCGACCTGGCCGGTGGGGCGCCGGCCGCGGGGCGTGACCCTCAGCCACGACGGCAGGCAGCTCTTCGTCTGCGCCAGCGACGACGACCGGGTCGACGTGCTCGACACCGCGACCGGCAAGGTGGTGAAGTCTCTGCGCTCGGGGCCGGACCCGGAGCTGTTCATCCTGCATCCGGGCGGCAACCCGCTCTACATCGCCAACGAGGATGACAGCCAGGTCACGGTGGTGGACATCGAGAAGAACCGCATCGTGGCCGAGATCCCGGTGGGCGTGGAGCCGGAGGGCATGGGCCTGAGCCCGGACGGCACGGTGCTGGTCAACACATCCGAGACCACCAACATGGCCCACTTCATCGACACCAAGACGCATCAGGTGATCGACAACGTGCTGGTGGATGCCCGCCCGCGCTTCGCCGAGTTCTCGGCGGACGGGAAGTGGCTTTGGGTCTCGGCGGAGGTGGGCGGCACCGTCGCGGTGATCGACGCCCAGACGCGCAAGGTGGTCAGGAAGATCGCGTTCAAGATCCCGGGCGTCACCGACGAGCAGATCCAGCCCGTCGGCGTGCGCCTCACCCGGGACGGCGCCCGCGCCTTCGTGGCGCTCGGCCCCGCCAACCGCGTGGCGGTGATCAACGCCAGGACCTACGAGGTCGAGAAGTACCTGCCGGTCGGCCAGCGGGTGTGGCAGCTCGCCTTCACCCCCGACCAGAAGCAGCTCTTCACCACCAACGGCACCTCGAACGACGTCTCGGTGATCGACGTCGAGGCGCTCAAGGTGGTCAAGAGCATCCCGGTCGGCCTCCTGCCCTGGGGCGTCGCCGTCTCGCCGCAGTAGAACGCCCCCTCCCGCGAACGGAATTTTTTTCCATGCGCCCGCTCCTGCGCGCCGTCCTCGCCGCGGCGCTCCTCGCCGCCGGTCCGGCGCTCGCCCGCGACCTCGCCAAGGGCCGCACCGACCTGCCCGACCTCGTCCTCGGCGACGACCAGGGCAACGACTACGCGGTCTCGACCAAGGACATCGAGATGGAGGCGGGCAAGTCCTACCGCCTGCGCATCACCGCCAAGGGCCAGAAGGAGTACAAGTTCTTCGCCCCCGAGTTCTTCCGCGGGGTGTGGATGAACCAGATCGTCATCAACCATCTGGAGATCCACATGGCCGGACCGCCCCACCACCTGGAGTTCGACGATCCCGGCACGATCGAGGTCGAGTTCGTCGCCGTGCGGGCGGGCGAGTTTCCCTGGACCATCCAGGGGCTGGAGAGCCGCGGTATGAGCGGACGCTTCATCGTGAAGTAGCGGCCCGTTCCGGGACGCGCCGCGCCACCCTACATGCGGGACCACCACCGGAGGAATCTCGTGAGCCCCATGCGCTCCCTCGCCCTCGTCCTCGCGTTCACCGCCTGCGGGCTTGCGGGCGCCCGCGCCGACGATGCGGCGGCCTGCCGCGACGGGATCGCGGAGATCCGCGCCGCGCTGGACAAGGCGCCGCCCGAGCCGGCCGCCGGCCGCCTGAGGAAGGCCCTGCGGGTGGCCGAGCGCGAGGCGCGCGAGGGCGAGTTCGACGAGTGCCTGGACGCCGTCCGGGACGCCAGGGCCGGCCGATGAGCACCGCGCCCGAGGCCACCCAGGCCCCGGCTCTGCAGGTCGAGCGGGTGAGTCACCGCTTCGGCAGCCGGACTGCCCTCGACGACGTCTCGCTCGCCGTGCCGCAGGGGCAGTTCGTGGCGCTGCTGGGACCGAACGGCGCGGGCAAGACCACGCTGTTCGCGGTGGTGACGCGGCTCTACGCCAACCAGGACGGGACGGTGGCGATCTTCGGCCACGACCTGACCCGCGAGCCCTCGCGGGCGCTCGCCCGCCTCGGCGTGGTCTTCCAGGCCCGCACCCTCGACACCGACCTGACGGTGCGCCAGAACCTCCTCTACCACGCCGCCCTGCACGGCATCGCCCGCCGGGCGGCCGAGGCGCGCATCGCGGCGCTCCTCGGCCGCGTCGGCCTGCTGGAGCGGCGCGACGACAAGATCCGCACGCTCTCGGGCGGCCAATCGCGGCGCATCGAGATCGCCCGGGCGCTGATCCACGCGCCCGACCTCCTGCTCCTCGACGAGCCGACCGTCGGGCTCGACCTCGAAGCCCGCGCGGACATCGTCGCCATCGTGCGCGCGCTGGTGCGCGAGGAGGGGCTCTCGGTGCTGTGGGCGACGCACATCTTCGACGAGGTCGAGCCGCAGGACCGGGTCGTGGTGCTGCACAAGGGCCGCATCGTGGCCCTCGGGCTCGCGGGCGCGCTCGCCGAGC
Source organism: Methylobacterium isbiliense (assembly GCF_022179325.1). Classification (GTDB taxonomy): domain Bacteria; phylum Pseudomonadota; class Alphaproteobacteria; order Rhizobiales; family Beijerinckiaceae; genus Methylobacterium; species Methylobacterium isbiliense. The sequence continues at coordinate 17,466 of NZ_BPQQ01000055.1, forward strand.
CCTCGGGTTCCCTGGAGACGTCCTTCCGCCAGATCACCGCCGAGGCGGGCCGGAGGCAGGTCGCATGAACGCCCCCGCGCAAGCTGACCCCACCCAGGTTGCCCCCACCCGCGGCCGGCTCGACGCCGCCGGCTACCTGATCTGCTTCCTCGGCATCGTGCGCCGGGAGTTGCTGCGCTTCTTCAACCAGAAGGAGCGGTTCTTCTCCGCCCTGGTGCGGCCGCTCGTCTGGCTCTTCATCTTCGCGGCCGGTTTCCGCAACACGCTCGGGCTGTCGATCACGCCGCCCTACGAGACCTACGTGCTCTACGAGGTCTACGTGGTGCCGGGCCTCGCCACGATGATCCAGCTGTTCAACGGCATGCAATCCTCGCTCTCGATGGTCTACGACCGCGAGGTCGGCTCGATGCGGGTGCTGCTCACCAGCCCCTATCCGCGCTGGAGCCTGCTGCTGGCCAAGCTCGCGGCGGGCGTCGCGGTCTCGATCATCCAGGCCTACGTGTTCCTGGCCATCGCGGCCTTCTGGGAGACCGACATCCCGGCCTGGGGCTACCTCGCGGCGCTACCGGCCTTCATCGCCGCCGGGCTGATGCTCGGGGCGATCGGGCTCTTCCTGTCCTCGCTGGTGCGCCAGCTCGAGAACTTCGCGAGCGTGATGAACTTCGTGATCTTCCCGATGTTCTTCGCCTCCTCGGCGCTCTACCCGCTCTGGCGGGTGCGGGAATCGAGCGACACGCTCTACTGGATCTGCCAGGCGAACCCGTTCACCCATGCGGTGGAACTGGTGCGCTTCGCCCTCTACGGCGCCTTCAACCCGGTCTCCTGCGCGGTCGTGCTCGGGACCGGCATCGTCTTCTTCACCTTGGCGGTGATCGCCTACGACCCCGGCCGCGGCCTCATGGCCCGGCGCGGCGGCCCGGCCGGCGAGGCCGCCTGACCACGCGAGACAAGGGCTCATGCTCCGCCACCTCCTCCTCGCCGCCACCCTCACGGCCTCCGGTGCGGCCCTCGCCCAGCCGAAGCCGGACCCGACCTGGCCCTGCACGCAGCGCAAGGTCACGACGCTCGGCCCTGGCGCCGTCTGGACCGGGCCGGACGTCACGCAGGCGCTCAAGGACTGGGGCGGCGACCGCGAGGCCGCGCAGCTCGCCCAGAAGCTCGCCTCGCGCCGCACTCCCCTGGAGGAGGCCGACGGCCTGATCGCCGACTTCGCCGAAAAGGCCGGGCCGGAGAAGGCCGAGCGCCTCACCCGGGTCTTCGCCGGGGTGTTCGAGGTGGTGAACGGCGAGCGCGACAAGGTGATGGCCGGCATCACGCGCTACGCCCGCGGCCAGCGCGTCATGGCCGAGCGCATCCGCGAGGAGGCGAGCCAGATCAGCGAGATCAAGACCTCGCCCGACGTCAAGGAGACGAAGGAACTCGCCGAGCTGGAGAGCCGGTTCAACTGGGACAAGCGCATCTTCCAGGAGCGCAGCCAGTCCCTGGCCTATGTCTGCGAGGTGCCGACCCTGCTGGAGCAGCGCCTCGGCGAGATCGCCCGGAAGATCCAGGCGAAGCTCTGAGGCCCGCCCGCGCGGTCCTCAGTTCCGCAGCGCCCGGTCGGCATTCACCACGGCATCGAAGCCCCGCGCCGCCTCCGCGCCCTCCAGGCGCAGCAGCCGGGCGCCGCCGACATCGGCCCCCGCCCAGGCGGAGCCGGCGAGGCGCGCGCCCGTGAGGTCGGCGCCCGACAGGTCGGCCCCCGTCAGGTTCGCCTCCGTGAGGTCCGCGCCCCTGAGGCTCGCGAAGTCGAGCTTGGCCCGCGACAGGTCGGCACCGGCGAGGTCCGCCCCGTCGAGCTTGGCCGAGACCAGCACCGCCCGGATCAGGCCCATCGACTGGTTGCGCATGTCGGCCCCGCCGCGCGCCCGGCGCAGGTTCGCCCCGGTGAGGTCGGCCCCGGTGAGGTCCGCCACCAGGCGCGCCTGCGACAGGTCGGCCCGGACCAGCACGGCGTTGCGGGCCTGCATCGCAAACAGGCTGGCGCCGCCGAGCTTGGCCTGCGTGAGGTCGGCGCCGAGCGCCCAGGCCTGATCGAGGGTGGCGCCGGAGAGGTCGGCCCCGACGAGCCGCGTCCTGTTCAGGCGGGCGAGGCGCAGGTTCGCCCCGCGCAGGTCGAGGCCCGAGAGATCGAGACCCGACAACCGCTTGCCCGAGAGATCGAGGGGCCGTCCGGCCGCCTCCCGGACCATCGCCTCCACCGCCGCGCGGGTGGTCTCGGCCCCGGCCATCTCGGGCGAGGTCAGGTCGATGTGGCGCATCATGTCCTGCGCGACCGCTCCCTGCGCCGCCGAGAGCCCCAGCACGGCCAGCGCGCCTGCCGCGCGGCGTCCCCACCCCATCGCGATCGCCTCCCCGGCAGCGGCTCTCGGCCGCCTATCCGGGCATCAGACGCGGGGGCCTGCCGCTGGGCAAGCCGGAGCGCAATCCGAGGGCGCGTGCCTCACGGCATCGTGACCCTCTCGGCCGGCCCTGCGCGCGTGCCCTAACCCTTTGTCGCGCCTGAGAACCGAAGCCCTCGGCCCGCCGTTGAGGAGGTCCCCGCCCGCCGCCGGCCCAAACCGGCGCGATGCCATTCTTGACAGGAGATGACCCTCATGCGCATCACCATCGCCGTGACGACCGCCCTTCTGGCGGCATCCGCCACCGCGCCGGCCCTCGCGAGCCCGTGCGGCGAGCAGATCGCCACCATCGAGCGCAGGCTCGACAGCCCGGGGGCTGCCTCCGTCACGGGCAGCACTGGCACGCAGACCGGTTCGCCCCGCGCCCTGCCGACGCCGCCCGGCGGACAGCCGAGCGACCCGAGCGTCACGCCGAGTCCGGACAAGATCGCGCAGGCGCGGGACCTGATCGCGAAGGCGCGCGCGCAGGACAAGGCCGGTCAGACCGACGCCTGCGAATCCACCATGAGCCAAGCCAAGACGCTGATCGGCGCGCTGCCCTGATCGCAGCCTGCGGTCAGTGCCCCACCCGGGACAGGCCTACGGGGCGTTGGCCGAAACCGTCGCGGACGGCGCGAGGCTCGCCGTCCGGCGCCGTTCGCAGCCGATCTTCAGGTAGTTGGTCGCGCGGTCCAGGAGGCCCGACTGCGCCGCCAGCGTCTCGCCCTGCATCATGCAGGTGATGGGCGAGGGCGCGGGCGCCACGAACACGTCGAGGGCCGTATCGCGGGAGCAGTCGGGCGCCGCGAGGGTCTTGGCGCAAACGAGCGCGACGGTGAGGAAATCGGCCATGCCACCTCCACCGGCCACATCCTGATACGCATCGGCAGCCCCCGGGCCGGGCGAAGGCCTGCCGTACTCAATGCCGGCGAGGCGATTCGCGTGCCATGCCGGGTCCAAGGCCAAACGTCGCGACCTTATGCTGCACTGCAGCAACACCCGCACGAACGGATCGGGACCCAGCCGTGCCGGGCCTCGCCCCGTGCGGCATTGCACATCCGCCCAATCGACCGAGGGTCATCCTCTCTCTCGTGGCAGTCGTCGCCATCATGGAGAGTAGAGATGCTCAAGTCCCTCAAGTCCAAGCCGGTGCAGAAGCCCGAGGACAAGTCCGAGATCTTGTCGGATGCCGATCTCGATCACGTGTCCGGCGGCCTCAACCCGCAGCCGCTGCCGCCGCGGTGGCTGTTCAGCAGCTTCCGGATCCAGGCCCTGGTGCTTCCGAAGCTGTTCGTCTCGCGCTGACGCGGACGCTGCTGCGCCGGAGTCCGGCGGGCCGCCCGATCCGGCGGCGGGCGGCCCTCTCCGAGGCACGCAGAGGAAGGGCCGTCCGCGCCGGTCCCTCCGTCCATCATCGCCCTCACGGCGCGCGCGCTCGCACGTCGATCGTCCGACGCCGCGCGCCGCCAGCTCACTTCGATCGTCGCTCGTTTCGGCTTGACTTTGTCGACACTGGTGCAAGTTGACTATCGGAGTCGATATTGCGCCAGATCGTTTACAATTCGGAAACAAATTTCTTCCGCAAATTCGAAACCATTGCCTGCCGGCGGGGTTTATGGGCGTCACGAAAGGAGGACACCCATGCGACTGAAGTTGGCAGGCGCGGCACTCCTCGCGCTCGGAACCGTGTTCGGCACCGGATCGGCCGCCGAGGCCAGGGACGGTTGTGGTCCCGGCTTCCATCGCGGCTATTACGGCTGGTGCCGGCCGAACCTCCGGCCCTACGCCTATCGCCCGGTCTACTACGCCCGTCCGATCTATTACGCCCGTCCGGTCGTGTACGGCTACGGCTGGCGCAGGCCCTGGGGCTGGCGTCACGCGGGCTGGCACCGCCCGCATTACGGTTGGCGCCATGCCGGGTGGCATCGCCCGCATTACGGCTGGCGCCACGCCGGCTGGCATCGCCGCTGGTAGGTGACGGGAGCGGGCCGGCACAGCGGTGCCGGCCCGCCGCTCCGGGCGGCCGGGGCCGCCCGGTCTCATCCGCGCGCCGAAGCCCGGCCGCGCCGGTCGGCCGATCCCGAGGCAGCGCCCAGATGGCTACGGGTCAGCGGCGGTGCACGGCGAAGTTGCCGAAGGCCTGCATGGTCGGCATGATCTGCAGCCGGTTGACGTTCAGGTGCCGCGGCAGCACGCAGGACCAGAAGATGGTCTCGGCGATGTCCTCGGCGGACATCGGCGTCAAGCCCTCGTACGGCTTGGCCGCCTGAGCGGCATCGCCCTGGAACCGCACCAGCGAGAACTCCGTCTCGGCGAGACCGGGCTCGATGTTGGTGACGCGCACCTGCTTGCCGATCAGATCGGCGCGCAGGTTGAGGGCGAACTGCTTCACGAACGCCTTGGTGGCGCCGTAGACGTTGCCGCCCGGATACGGGTAGTCGCCCGCCACCGAGCCGAGGAGCACGACGTGGCCCTCGTCGCGCGCCACCATGCCCGGCAGGAGCGCGTTCACGGTGTAGAGAAGGCCGTTCACGTTGGTGGCGATCATCTGCTCCCAGTTGCTCATCTGCGCCTGCTGGGCGGGCTCCAGGCCGAGCGCCAGCCCGGCATTGGCGATGCAGACGTTCGGTGCCGCGAAGCCGGCCGGGAGGGAGGCGACGAGCGCCGTCACCGCGTCGCGGTCGGTCACGTCGAGTTCGGCCACGTGGCAGCGTTCGCCGAGTTCGCTCTTGAGCGCATCCAGGCGCTCCCGGCGGCGGCCGGTGCCGATCACGCGGGCGCCGGCCTCGGCGAAGCGCCGGCACACGGCCGCGCCGAAGCCGGCGGTCGCGCCGGTGACGAACACGGTCAGATTCGTCGGGTCCAGCATGGGAATCATCGCGTCGCTCCTGCCTCAGGGCCATACCTGACGGGGGCGCGGCCCGTTTCAAGCGGCGCGGCGGCTCAGCGGTGCCGGTCCAGCAGCGGCCATGCGAGCAGCAGCGCGAGGGACAGGACGATCGCCAGGGGGCCCGGCAGCAGGAGCAGCAGGGCGAGAGCCAGCACGGTGGCGAGGGCCGCAGCGAAGCGCATCGGATGAGACCGGCGAGGGACGGCGCGACCCTTGAAATCGTGCCGCCGCCGCCTGCGTCAACCGCGCCCGGCCCTCACCGAGGCTGCGCCGACGCGGCGTGACGGGTCGGCGCGCGTGCGCCGGCCCCTTGCGCCGGCCATGCCCTAGAAGTCGCGCTGCACGCGCATCCGCACCTGCACGGCGTCGGCGAAGCTCGTGGTCGCCACGGGCGCGCCGGCCGCGTTCACCGGCACGCCGTTCACCACGTTGGCGACCGTCTGGCTCGGGTTGCGGTTCTGGTCGACGGTGCGCCCGTTGTTGAGCGAGACCCGGGTGTAGAGAGCCTCCAGCCCGATATCGAGGTCCTTGATCGGCGACCAGATCACGTTGCCGCCCACCACGAACTGGTTGGTGTCGCGCAGCTGGTTGCTGAACGCGAAGGCCCCCGGCGCGGTGACCGGATTGCCGATCCCGTTGAAGTTGATCAGGCCGAGCGCCGTGCGGGCGTTCTGCGGAAAGGCGATCTCGCCGTAGCTGCCGAACACCGCCGAGCGCCATTCCGGCGTCCAGTAATGCAGGTAGGAGGCGAGCACCGTCCAGCTCGTCGACAGTTCCAGCCGGCCGGTATTCGGGTTGACCACGGCGTCCGAGAAGAATTGCGGGAAGGGCGAGCCCTGGATGTTGCCCGCCGCCACCGAGGCCGCGTACTGGCCGGTGTAGAACGAGTAGCCGGTGTAGCTCTGCGCGCCCTCGCCGTAGGCGCCCTGGAGGTAGAGCGTGTCGCCCTTGGCGATGAAGGGCAGGTTGATCTTGAGGCCGCCCTGCACCGCCCAGCCGTACTCGCTCTGCGCGCGCGGCGCCACGGTGGTGCCTGGGCCGCGAGCCACCGCGGGATTCACCGAGGCGTTGAAGCCGTTGATGGCGAAGGAGGCGTTGCCGGTGTTGATCTCGTGCACCGCCGCCGAGATCTGCGCCGAGCCCCAGGAGCCGTCGTAGCGCAGCGTGCCGACGAAGTCGGGCAGGCGCGAGCGCTGCACGACGTCCGTGAAGGCGAGACCCACCGGGTTGCCGCCCGCGTCCGTGCCGATCACCGGCGAGACGTTGAAGTTGCCGGTGAAGATGTTGAACTGGCTGGCGAGGTTGCCGGTCGTCGCGGCGTTGCCGTAGAGGGGCGTCTTGCGGAAGATCGGGTCTTCGAGCGAGAGCGTCGCCGAGAAGCCCTCGCCGAGGGTCGCCGTGTAGGCGATGAGGTTGGTCGAACCCAGCTCCGAGCCGGCGGTGGCCCCGATGATCTCGAAGTCGTGGGCGTAGAAGTCGAAGAACGACGAGGCACGCCCGGCGGTGAGGCCGGCGAACTGCACGAAGGCCTTGTCGACGTTCGCGAACTGCTGGGCGCGGCCGAACGTGTCGACGCCGAGGGCCGGGAAGGCGTTGGCGATGCGCTGCTGCGTGCCCGAGGTCAGGAACGCGCCGGTGCGGCTGGCGATCTCGAAGCGCACGAAGGCGCGCAGGGTGCCGTAGGCGGTGTTCGTGCGGGCGTCGAGGTTGAGGCGGCCGAGGCCGCGGAACTGCGACAGGTCGCCGTTGGCGCCCGAGCGGCTGTAGTTCTGGGCGTAGCCGGCCTCGAAGCGGGCGCGGCCGCCGACGCGCAGGCAGGTGTCGGTACCGGGGATGTAGAAGAAGCCCGCGCCGTAGGCCGAGCAGACGCGGAGGTACTCGACCGGAGCCGCCTTTCGGACCGGCAGGTCGGCGGCGCCCGCCCCCGTGACGCCCGTCAGGCCGGCCGCGGTGGCGAGCCAGAAGCGATTCGCATGCGCCATCATCTGCACCTCGTGAGCGGGTCGGCACGCCGGCCTCGCGCCGGGGCACCCTGCGGCCGTGCGGCCCGACTTCCTGCCCAGCTTGGCCGGCATTGCAACCCCGCACAGCGTATTGCGGTGTAGAGGCCGCGTAAACTTGGCCGGGTGTGACCGAAAGGCAATATTTTGTCGATTAACTTCTTCCCTGATGTCGAAGAAGATCTGCAGGATGTTGCGCTGGGGCGGAGCGGAACGGCCCGCAGCACCACGCTTTCGCCGAGATCATCGCTCGGCCTCTACGTGCTGCTGCGGACATACGATCCGGGCTAGACCTCGCCCGGGAAGATCTGCGGCCGGCAGCCCCGCGCCCCGCATCACGATGCTCAAGTGACCGCGAGTTCACCGCCGGCCGGATACGCTCCCGGCACGCGGCGGCAAGGCGGATCGGGCGACGACTGCGTGTCATCCGTTGACACAGAACCGGGCCTGACGCAGGAGACGGTCATGACCAAACGTCAGTCGCGCAACGTCTCGCTCACGCCGGAACTCGAGACGTTCATCGCCGATCGTCTCGCGTCCGGCGATTACGCCAATGCCAGCGAAGTCGTGCGGGCCGGGCTGCGCGCGTTGCGTGACGGCCCCTCGTCGCCGCAGCGTCCCCTGCCCAAGGACTGGCCCGCGGGCGGCGGCGAGTGCGGGGCGCTGATCCGCGAGCGCGACTGGAGCCGGACCGTGCTGGGGTCGGCCGAGACGTGGTCGCCGGAGATGCGCGCGACGGTGTCCAACATCGTCAACTCGCCGATCCCCCAGGTGCTGATGTGGGGGCCCCACCACGTCGTGCTCTACAACGACGCCTACCGGGAGATCGCGCACGCGCATCATCCCCGGGCGCTGGGCGGCACCGTGCCGGAGATCTGGCCGGAGATCTGGGACTGGAACCGGGCGGTGCTGGAGGCCGGGTTCCGGGGCGAGCCGTCGCCCTTCCGCGACCAGCCGATGGTGCTGCGGCGCGACGGCCGCCCCGAGGCCTTCACCTTCGACCTGTTCTACACCCCGGTCTACGAGGCGGACGGCCGCGTCGGCGGGGTGAAGTGCACCGTCCTCGACAACAGCGCGCGCGCCGAGGCCGAGCGGCGCCTCGCGGCCAGCAACCGCCGCTTCCGCACCGCCATGGACGCGGTCCACGGCGTGCTGTGGACCAACAGCGCGGATGGCCGGATGGTCGGCGAGCAGCCCGGCTGGGCGGCGCTGACCGGCCAGACGCCGGAGGAATACGAGGGCTTCGGCTGGGCCAAGGCGGTGCATCCCGACGACGCGGCCGATTCGGTGGCGACCTGGAACGCCGCAGTTGCCGCCAAGGCGATGTACGTCCACGAGCACCGCGTCCGCCACCACGGCGGCGCGTGGCGGGTCTTCGCGATACGCGCCCTGCCGATCCTCGACGCGGCGGGCGAGATCGTCGAGTGGGTCGGCGTCCACGCCGACATCACCCACCAGCGCGCCGCCGAGGCCGCCCTGCGCGCGCAGGCCGAGGACCTCGCCCGGCAGGTCCGCCACCGGGAGCGGGCCGAGACGCAGCTGCGCCAGCTGAACGAGACGCTGGAGGCGCGCGTCATCGCGGAGATCGACGAGCGCCGCCGCGCCGAGGCCAAGCTCGCCCAGGCGCAGAAGATGGAGGCGATCGGCAAGCTCACGGGCGGCGTGGCGCACGACTTCAACAACCTGCTCCAGGTCGTCTCGGGCAACCTGCAGCTCCTCGCCCGGGACATCTCGGGCCAGGAGCGCGCCGAGCGGCGGGTGGCGAACGCCATGGCGGGGGTGTCGCGCGGGGCCAAGCTCGCCAGCCAGCTCCTCGCCTTCGGCCGCCGCCAAGCGCTGGAGCCCAAGGTCGTCAACGTCACCCGCTTCGTGCGCGACATGGACGACATGCTGCGGCGGGCCATCGGCGAGGCGGTCGAGATCGAGACCGTGTTCGCGGGCGGCCTGTGGAACACCTTCATCGATCCCGGCCAGATCGAGAACGCCCTCCTCAACCTCGCGATCAACGCGCGCGACGCGATGGACGGGCGCGGCAAGCTCACGATCGAACTCGCCAACGCCCATCTGGACGATGCCTACGCGCGCGACCACGACGACGTGGCGCCGGGCCAGTACGTGATGCTGGCCGTCTCCGATACCGGCTGCGGCATGCCGCCGGAGGTGGTCGCGAAGGTATTCGAGCCCTTCTTCACCACCAAGGCCGAGGGCAAGGGCTCGGGTCTCGGCCTGTCGATGGTCTACGGCTTCGTCAAGCAGTCGGGCGGCCACGTGAAGATCTATTCCGAGGTCGGCCACGGCACCACGATCCGGCTCTACCTGCCGCGCGCCCAGCAGACCGAGGACGTGCCGGTCGCGGTCGAGACCGGCCCGGTGACGGGCGGCAGCGAGACCGTGCTCGTCGTCGAGGACGACGCCGAGGTGCGCGCGACGGTGGTCGAGCTGCTGGCGGATCTCGGCTACCGGGTGCTGAAGGCGGTCGACGCGACGAGCGCGCTCAACGTGATCGAGAGCGGCATCCCGATCGACCTCCTGTTCACGGACGTGGTGATGCCGGGCCCGCTGAAGTCGCCGGAACTCGCCCGCAAGGCGCGCGAGCGGCTCCCCGGCCTCGCGGTCCTGTTCACCTCCGGCTACACCGAGAACGCGATCGTGCATGGCGGGCGGCTCGATGCCGGGGTCGAGCTCCTGTCCAAGCCCTACACGCGGGAGGCGCTGGCGCGGAAGATCCGCCATGTGCTGGCCAACCAGCGGCAGCGCGACGTCTCCCCGGCACCGCCCGCGCCGGCCCCCGCCGCGGTCGCGCCGCCCGCGGGCGAGGGGGCGACGCTCCTCCTCGTCGAGGACGACGCGCTGATCCGCGCGAGCACCGCCGAGATGCTTCAGGAGGCCGGCTACGTCGTGGTCGAGGCCGGCAGCGCCGAGGAGGCGATGGCCGCCCTCCAGACCGCCCCCGTGGACGTGCTGGTGACCGACGTGAACCTGCCGGGAGCCTCGGGGCGCGAACTCGCCGCCCGCGCCCGGGCGGTGCGCCCCGCGGTGGTGGTGGTCTACGCCACCGGCGACACCCACGCCGTGCGCGAGGAGGCCGGCGCGCGCCTCCTGCCCAAGCCCTACGACGCCGTGACCCTGCTGACGGTCATCGCCGCCGCGCGGCACGCCGCGCCGGGGCGCGACGTTCGCGCGCCGCAGGCGGTCTGACGGGTCGGGGCGGCGTCCGTCTCCGGCGGCAGGCCGGGGCCCGTCACGGTTTGGGCAGCCTGCACAGGCTCTCCGGCTGGTCGAAGCCCAGCGTGTCGAGGGGCGTGCGCTGGTGCAGGTAGCCCTGCTCGGGCGCCACCGCGACGAGCGCGCTCGGCTGCACCAGCAGGATCGGCTGGCGCAGCTGACGGTCCCAGGAGCGGAAGCTCAGCGACACGCCCTTGTAGGCCGGCAGGGCGAAGCCCGGATCGCCGATCTGTGCGGCCAGGGCCGCCGGGTCGGCGGTCTTCCGCTGCATCGCCGCCTCGCCCACCGCCCGGATCGCGGTCCAGATCTGGTAGTCGAGGGGGCGCATCAGCCGCCCCGCGAGGCGGCGGAAGCGGTTCTGGGCCTGGGCGGCGCCCCAGACCTCCAGGGTCGGGTGCCATGTCGTCGGAAACAGCGCCTGCGTGCCGGCCACGGGCCGCGGGTCGGCGGTGTGATAGGGGACGTAATCGCCGAAATCCCCGGCCTCGTCCGCCACCACCGCGACGTCGTAGTCGAGCCCCCGGGTGAAGACCAGGGCCTCGGCCCGGGTCGGGGTGTCGCCGCGCGCCCGCGCCAGGGGGCCGAAGGTCCAGGGCCGCTCGGCGCTGATCTGGAGCCCGAACTTCTTCGCCGAGCGCTTGAGCGCCTCGGCCCAGAGCCGGTCGCCCTCCTGCGGTCCGACGATCAGGAACAGCTTGCGCCAGCGCATGAAGGCCAGGAACTGCACCAGCGCGTCCGTCTGCATCGCCCGGCTCGGGGCGACGTGGAAGACGTTGGCCCGGCAATCCGCCGCCCGCAGCCGGTCGTCGGGGGCGGCGGCGTTGAACAGCACCACGCCGCTGTCCTTCAGCGCATCGGCCACCGCCAGCACCTCGGGCGCGGGCAGCGCCAGCACGATGAAGCGCACGCCCTTGCCGGCCAGCGCGCGCGCCGCCGCGACCGGATCCTGCGGCGGCGGCTCGCCCGGCGAGGGCGTGGCGAGCGCCACCTCCTCCAGGGCGTAATGGAGCGTGAGGAAGCGCCCGCTGGCGTTGTTGTCGCGCACCGCCATGCGGGCGCCGGCCACGCCCTCGTCGGTCGGGACCGCCTGCGCGTCGTAGGAGGAGGGCGCCTCCTGCGGCCGGTGGATCAGGCCGATGCGGATCTCGGCCGCGCCTGCGGGCGCGGGCGCCTCGGCGGGCGGCGCGGCCGGTGCCTGGGCGGCCGCCGGCGGGGCGGTCCCCGACAGGAGCGCGCAGAGGAGAGCGGAGGCGAGAGGGCGGGAGGAGGCCATGCGGGCCGCACGCTATCAAGGATTCCGATGAACCCTCAATGCCTTATCGCTAAGGGAAATCTAAGTGGGGGCGGCCCGCCCCGCCGCACCCGAAAGTCCAAGGCGCGGGCCTGCGCCCGGCGCCGGTTTCGCGCCCGCCCTCCGTTGCGCGGGCCGCGCCCGCCATGCCAGTGTCCGGCGATGCTGCCGGCCCGCCTCCTTCCTGCCCTCGCCGCCCTGCTGCTGCCGGGGATGGCTGCCGCCGCGCCCGAGAAGGCCGCGGTCTTCGGCATCGAGCTCCTGGAGCCGGGCGTCGTCGGCGGGCGCCTGCCCCGGCCCGACGAGGCGCGCCGCCTCGCGCTCGCCACCGAGGAGCTGCGCAAGGCCGTGGCGGTGCAGGGGCAGCTCGAATTCGTCGACCTCGCCCCCAAGGCTGCCGACATCCGCAAGGACGCGCCGCTCTACAAGTGCGAGGGCTGCGCCGAGCGCATCGCCAAGGAGGCGGGGGCGGCGCTCGCCGTCTACGGCTACGTCCAGCGCAACGCCAACCAGATCCTCAACCTCAGCATCACTATCTCGGACACCGACAGCGGCAAGGTTCTGCGCGGCGGCCAGGTGGTGATCCGCGGGGACACCGACGACACGTGGCTTCACGGCGTGCGCTGGCTGGTGAAGAACCGCCTCTTCGCGGAACCCCTGCCGAGCCGGTCCTGAGCGTGTCCGAGCCCCCCCTCGCCCCCGGCCAGCCCTCCCCGCCGGTGCGCCTCCTCGTCAGCGTGCGCGACGCCGCCGAGGCGGCGCTCGCCCGGGCGGGCGGCGCCGACCTCGTGGATGCCAAGGATCCCGCCCGCGGGGCGCTCGGCGCCCTCGGCCCCGACGCCGTGCGCGCCATCGTGGCGGCGGCGCGCGGGGGCGCGACGAGCGCTGTGGCGGGCGAGCCCGCGAGCGCCGCGGAGGCGGCCGGGCTGCTCGCCGCCCTCGCCGGAACGGGGGCGGACTACCTCAAGATCGCCCTGCCCCCGGGGCTGTCCCTCGCGGAGCTGCGCCTGTCCGCCTTCCCGCCCGTCATCGCGGTGCTGTTCGCCGAGGACGATCCGGACCCGGACCGGGTGCCGGCGCTTGCCGCGGCGGGCTTCCACGGGGCGATGATCGACACGCGCGGCAAGGACGGACGACGGCTCCTCCAGCACCTGTCCCTGCCCCGGCTCGCGGCCTTCACGGCGTCCTGCCGCCGGCTCGGCCTGCTGTCGGGCCTCGCCGGCTCGCTCGCCCTCGACGACATCCCGCACCTCCTGCCGCTGCGGCCCGGCTATCTCGGCTTCCGCGGCGGCCTCTGCGCCGGCAGCGACCGGCGCGCCGGCCTCGACCCCGCGCGGATCGCGCAGGCCGCGCAGCGCCTCGCCGCGGAGACGGCGCGACGCCGCGCCGCGGCGGCGGCCCGCCCGGCCGCGGCGTAAACACCCCGCATGGCGCCCGGTCCCAGCGTGGTGAAGCTCGGCGGCAGCCTCGTGGCCGATGCGCCGCGGCTGCGGGCGCTCCTGCGCGCCCTGGCCGGGGGCGCCGAGGGGCCGGCCGTGATCGTGCCGGGCGGCGGCGGCCTCGCCGAGGCGGTGCGCGCGGCGCAAGGGGCGCTCGGCTTCGGCGATGCCCTCGCCCACCGCCTCGCGCTCGACGCGATGGGCGGCATGGCCCGCATCCTCCAGGCGCTCGAACCGCGGCTTTCCGTCACCACCGACCCGGCCGCGATCCTGGCCCGCGGCGGCGTGCCGGTCTGGGACCCGGCCCGGCTCGCGGCCGGCCATCCGGCCATCCCCGAGACCTGGGACGTCACCTCCGACAGCCTCGCCCTCTGGCTTTCCGCGGAGATCGGCGCCGCGCGCTGCGTGCTGGTGAAGTCGGCGGATGCCGGCGACCTGGTGGACGCCGCCTTCCCGCATTTCGCGGCGCGGTTCCCGGGCACGATCGTGCTGCGGGGGCCGGGCGGCGACCGGGTCTGGCGGGCGGCGGGCGCCGCGGCGCTCCCGGCGGAGGCCTGACATGGGCGCCATGCCGGAGCACCTCGCCTTCATCACCGGCCGTCTCGCCAAGCCGCGGCTGGAGCGGATCGCCGAGACGCTGCCGCGCGACCGCTACACTTGGACCATCCTCGATGCGGGCGTGAAGGTCGCCGCGCTGATGACCGAGGAGATCATCCGCCGCCGCGTCGCCGTGCCGGCGGGCGTGAGCCGGATCATCCTGCCCGGGCGCTGCCGGGCCGACACGGCGGCGCTGGCGGCGTTCTTCGGCGTGCCGGTGGAGCGCGGCCCCGACGAGATCGTGGACCTGCCCGCCCATCTCGGCCTCGCGGGCCGCGCCCTCGACCTCTCGCGCCACGACCTGCGCATCTTCTCCGAGATCGTCGACGCCCCCCGCCTCACCCCGGACCAGATCCTGGTCCGGGCGCAGGACCTCGCCCGCCGCGGCGCTGACGTGATCGACCTCGGCGGGTTGCCCGACACGCCCTTCCCGCACCTGGAGGAGACGGTGCGGCTCCTGAAGGGGGCGGGGCTCGCCGTCAGCGTCGATTCCTTCTCGCGCGACGAACTCGCCCGCGGCGCCGGGGCCGGGGCCGACTACCTGCTGAGCCTCAACGAGGACACGCTCGACCTCGCCTTCGAGACCGACGCGGTGCCGGTGCTGGTGCCGGTGCGGCCGGACGACCTCGCCTCCCTGGAGCGCGCCATCGCCCGGATGGAACGGGCCGGCCGGCCCTTCCTGGCCGACCCGATCCTCGAACCGATCCATTTCGGCTTCTCCGCCTCCCTGGTGCGCTACCACGAGATCCGCCGCCGCCACCCCGGCATCGCCATGATGATGGGGACGGGCAACCTCACCGAATTGACGGAGGCCGACAGCGTCGGCGTCACCGCGCTCCTCCTCGGCATCTGCTCGGAACTCGCCATCGGCAACGTGCTGATCGTGCAGGTCTCCAACCACACCCGCCGCACCGTCGAGGAGCACGACGCCGCCCGCCGGGTGATGTACGCGGCCAAGGCCGACGGGGCGCTGCCGAAGGGCTACGGCCGGCAATTGCTGGGGCTGCACGACAAGCGCCCCTACGTGCAGACGCCCGAGGAGATCGCGGCGCTCGCCGCCGAGGTGCGCGACCCGAATTACCGCGTGGCGGTGGCCGAGGACGGGGTGCACGTCTACAACCGCGCGATCCACCGCGTGGGCACCGACGCGATGGCGTTCTTCCCCGCCCTCGACGTGGCGCAGGACGGGGCGCACGCCTTCTATCTCGGCGGGGAATTGACCAAAGCCGAACTCGCGTGGCGGCTCGGCAAGCGCTACGTGCAGGACGAGCCCCTGGACTGGGGCTGCGCGGTGGATGCGGTGGCCGAGGACACCACGCGCTTCAAGGAGGCCGGCCACACGCGGGGGGGCAAGGCCGCCCCGGCCGAGACGGAGTGAGCGGGTGCCGCTGATCCTCGAGACCATCGTCACGACGCAGGGGCCCGAGGGCGCCCTGCACCTCGTGCCGTTCGGCCTCATCGTGGACGGTCCGGCGGACGGGCCGGAGGTGGTGCTGGCTCCCTTCCGCCCCTCCCCGACCATCGCCAATCTCGACGCGAATCCCTTTTTCGCCGCGGCCGCGCCCGCCGACATGCGGGTGATCGCCGGCTGCGTGACCGGGCGGCGCGATTGGGCCACCCTGCCCTGCGCGCGCATCCCCGGCCGGCGCCTCGCCGAGGCCTACGGCCACCGGGAATTCCAGGTGGTGGCGGTGGAGGATGATCCCGTCCGCCCGCGCTACCGCGCCCGTGCGATCCACGAGGCCGCGCACCGCCCCTTCACCGGCTACAACCGGGCGCAGGCCGCCGTGCTGGAGGCCGCGATCCTCTCGACGCGGCTCGACCGGCTGCCCCCGGACAAGGTGCTCTCGGAGATGCGCTACCTGCGGATCGCGGTCTCCAAGACGGCCGGCCCCGCCGAGCGTGAGGCATGGGGCTGGATCGAGGAGAAGGTCGCCGCAGCCCTCGGACTGGCGGCGCAGGACCGGATCCTCCTGGACGAAGACTGACGCTGGAGAAGGAGACACCCGCATGAAGCTGTTGATCGGGGGCGCCGTCGCGGCGCTGGTCGCGCTCGCGCCGCTGGCCGCCGAGGCCCACGGGCCGAGCCGCAAGAAGGTCGAGGAGAAGGTCGTCATCAACGCCGCCCCCGAGAAGGTCTGGGCGGTCGTGGGCAACTTCCAGGACATGAGCTGGCTGCCGCCGGTGGAGAAGACCGAGGGCAAGGGCGGCAACGAGGTGAAGGCCACCCGCACCCTCACGCTCAAGGGCGGCGCCACCGTGGACGAGGAACTCTACAAGTACTCGGCCGAGCAGAGGAGCCTGTCCTACCGGATCAACAAGGTCGACGTGAAGACCCTGCCGGTGAACAACTACTCCTCCACGATCAAGGTGGAGCCCGCCGAGGGCGGCAAGTCGACGGTGACGTGGGACGGCGCGTTCTACCGCGGCTACATGAACAACGATCCGCCGCCCGAGCTGAACGACGAGGCGGCCGTGAAGGCGGTGTCGGGCCTCTACAAGGCCGGGCTGGAGAGCCTGAAGGCGAAGATCGAGAAGAGCGGTTCGTGAGACGCCGCCCGGGGCGTCGGCTGGCCGGACCGATCCTCGGCGCCGGCCTGGTGTGCGCCGGCCTTTCGGGGCCGTCCGCCGCCGAGGAGGCGTTCGTGACGGCCCAGAGCGCCGAGACGGTCGACGTGATCGACCTCGACGCGCGCCGGGTCGTGGCGAGCATTCCCGTGCCGGGGGCTCCGGCCGGGATCGCGCTCTCGCCCGACCGCGCCCGCGCCTACGTGACGGCGCCCGAGGCCAAGGCGCTCGCGGTGATCGACGCCGCGGCGCGGCGCGTGGTCCGGACCCTGACGCTCGGCGGCGGTCCGCTCGGCATCGCGGTCAATCCGGTCGACGGCACGGTCTACGTCGCCGACTGGTACGCCAAGCGCCTCGTGGTGGTGAACCCGGGGACGCTCGCGGTGGAGGGCGAGATCGCCGTGGGCACCTCGCCCTCCGGCCTCGCGCTGACCCGGGACGGCCGCCTCCTCGTCGCGGCCGACCGCGACGACGACGCGGTCTCGCTCGTCGATGCCCGCACCCGGGAGCGCCTCGCGGCGATCCCGGTCGGCACCCGGCCCTTCGGCGTCACCATCGATCCGGAGGGGCGGCGCGCCTACACGGCGAATGTCGGCTCGAACGACGTCTCGGTGATCGACCTCGCGGCCCGCCGCGAGGTCGCCCGGGTGCCGGTGGGCGAGCGGCCCTACGCGGTGGCGCTGACCGGCGGGCGCGCCTTCGTCACCGACCAGTACGGCGGCACCGTGAGCACCTTCGACCTCGCGACCCTCGCGCCCGGCCCGCGCGTCACCGTGGGCGACTACCCGGAGGGCATCGCGGTGAGCCGCGACGGGACGCGCCTCTACGTGGCGAACTGGGAATCCGACACGCTGAGCGTGATCGACGCCGCAACGCTCGCGGTCACGGGCGAGATCAGGACCGCCAGCGGCCCGCGGGCCTTCGGGGATTTCCTGCGCTGAGCGCGAGGACCGCTCCCGGAGCGCCCGCGCCTCCCCCGAATGGATGACGCGGACCGGATCGTCCCGTGATCTGATCGCAAGGGTCTCAAGTCGACAGCCTCGGCCCGCCCGGCTCCGCCGCGGCGGGCCCTTCTTCGACGAGCCGGAGCGGCAGGCGGCCGGTCCTGCGTAGTCTAGAAGACGTTCCTAAACAGATCGTGCTGAAATCTACGGCTTGCCGTTCCGTTGCAGGTCGATCAGCCGGCGCGCCGCAACATCGCCGGCCGCAGTCGAGAGCGTGCGGCGTGTCCACAACTCGACCAAAGTCGATTGTGTGATCGGCCGGCTGCGCGGCAGTCTGATCGTCAGGCGGCGTCCGACGACAGGCGGTAAGGGCAAATCAGGGTGCTTCGACATGCCGTCCACTTGGCGTCGTCACGGTTAACGAAAGGTGTGTTTCTGAGGGGCCGAGGCCCGGCCCTCCCTCGGGCGCGGCCCGGTCTTCTCGCGTCGCCTGCGGCACGGCCGCGCGTGCGGCCGCCCTGCCCTGCGGGCATCACAATTTGGACGGTATGGGCTGCCGCTGCCGCACATATCGGTTGTACGGCTAACGGATTGTTAACCGTATGGACCCAGTGTTGGCGGACCAAGCCCAGCCTCGAGAGCGGCACGCCGCGTGTGACATGTCTCGCATAACCCCAAGCCCTGCCGCGCTCATCCCCGGCGGCTCGCGCCACGAGCAGCATGATTGGCACCCGATCGAGGCCGTCAGCCTCATCGTCGCGGGTGTGGTGCTGCTGGCGACCGGCATCCTCCTCAACAGCGCGTGGCCGCTCTTCGGCTGACCAGGGTCCGCGGCACGGGCTGCCGGTTCCGCGACACGACCCTGCGACCTGTCCGGACTCCCGGCGGACGACGCGGTGCGGCGGGC
>NZ_BPQQ01000056.1 GCF_022179325.1 Methylobacterium isbiliense
CCGCCAGGGCGCGCGATCCCGTCCCGGGGCGTCGCCGGACCGGCAGCCCCCGGCGGCGGAGGGTCAGCGGGCGCGCTCGACCCGGTTCATGCGGCGCTGCATCATCGTGCGCTGCTTGCGCGGCGCCGTGCGGGTGGACGGCGTGCCGCCGCGCGCGCCCATCGCGCGCTCCTCCCCGGCGAGCGGGCCGCCGGCCTGCGCGCCCGAGTTGTTGTAGGGCGAGCCGCCCTGCGCGAAGGCCGGGGCCGCGGCGGCGGCGAGCACGGCCGCGAGGGCGAGGGTCTTGAGCGAGGTCATCGAACCATCCCTGTCGGCGGCCCTCCGATCGGGGCCGTATTCAAGAGACGCGCGGGACGCCCGGATGTTCACGCCGTCTGCAAACTGCGCGGTTCTGGCGCGCTGCGGGCAGGGCCGGTGCGGCCCCGGTGCCGGGACGCCTTAGCCGGAGCTAAGAGGTGTGCCGTGGCCTTGGCGGGCCGTCGCCGCCTAGAGGGGGCCGCGCGACGCAAGCCCTTGCCACAAGCCCTCCCCGACGGACCGTGCCCGATGGACCGTGCCCAGACCCTCGCCCTCGCCAGCACCGGCCTCGGTCTCGTGGTGCTCGGCCTCAAGTTCGGCGCGTGGTGGCTCACCGGGAGCCTCGCGCTCTACTCGGACGCCCTGGAGAGCATCGTCAACGTGGTGGCGGCGGCGACGGCCTTCGTGGCGCTGCGCGTCGCCGCCCAGCCCGCCGACCAGGACCATCCCTACGGCCACCACAAGGCCGAGTATTTCTCGGCGGTGATCGAGGGCGCGCTGATCATCGTCGCGGCCGTGATGATCCTCAAGGACGCCGCCGCGGCCGCCCTGGCGCCCCGCCCCCTCGACATGCCGCTCACCGGCATCGCGGTGAACGGGCTCGCCACGGTGATCAACGCGGTCTGGGCCGCGCTGCTGCTGCGCCGGGGCCGCGCGTGGCGCTCGCCCGCGCTCGTCGCCGACGGGCGGCACGTGATGGCGGACGTCGTCACCTCGCTGGGCGTCCTGGCGGGTCTCGGCCTCGTCGCCGTCACGGGCTGGCTCCTGCTCGACCCGATCATCGCCGCCCTCGTCGCCGTCAACATCCTGTGGTCGGGCTGGGGCATGGTGCGCGATTCGGTGAACGGGCTGATGGATCAGGCCGCCTCCCCCGAGATGCTGGTGCAGATCCGCAGCCTGATCTCCGAGCACGGCGCGGGCGCGCTCGAAGCGCACGACGTGCGCACCCGCCACGCGGGCCAGGCGACCTTTATCGACTTCCACCTCGTGGTGCCGGGCGAGATGACGGTGGCGGAGTCGCACGGCATCTGCGACCGGCTCGAAACCGCCATCGAGGGGGCGCTGCCCGGCGCCGTGGTGACGATCCACGTCGAGCCCGGCGAGCACGCCAAGCAGCGCGGGGTGCCGGTGGTCTGAGCCCGCCTCAGCCCGCCTCCCCGTCGACCGCCACCGTCTCGCCGAACACCGCCTCGAACCGGCCGCGCAGCACCGCGTCCACCTCCGGCATCGTCACCGGGCGGCCGAGATCGACGAGGCTGGTGACCCCGTGCCGGCGCACCCCGCAGGGGACGATGCCGTCGAAATGCGACAGGTCGGGCTCGACGTTGAGGCTGATGCCGTGGAAGGTCACCCAGCGCCGCACCCGGATGCCGATCGCCGCGATCTTGTCCTCGACGCCCTCCCCCTTCTCGGGCCGGCGCACCCAGACGCCCACCCGGTCCTCGCGCCGCTCGCCGCGCACCGTGAAGGCGTCGAGCGTCGCGATCAGCCACGCTTCGAGCGCCGCCACGTAGAGCCGCAGGTCCGGCCGGCGACGGGCGAGGTCCAGCATCACGTAGGCCACCCGCTGGCCGGGGCCGTGATAGGTGTACTGCCCGCCCCGGCCGGTGCGGTGGACCGGGAAGCGGTCGGGCGCCACGAGATCCTCGTCCCGGGCCGAGGTGCCGGCGGTGTAGAGCGGCGGGTGCTCCACGAGCCAGACGCGCTCGCGCGCCGCGCCGCGGGCAATCGCCGCGACATGGGCCTCCATGGCGGCCTCCGCGGCCGGGTAGGCCGTGGTGCCCTCCGTCACCAGCCACTCGACCGGGGGCGAGCCGGGCGCCGGCCGCAGGGCGTCGGGGGCGACCGCGAGGCGGGCGTTTACCAAGGCTTCACCCTGTCCGGGGAAAGCTGCGGGCGAATCTGGGCGCATGGGCGGGGCCAAGGAACCGGGCAAGGGATTGAGGAAGTGGCGGTACTCGAAGATCTCAAGGTGGACCTCACGGTCGTCCTCGGCCGGACGCGGATGCCGATCCACATGCTGCTGCGCATGGGCCGGGGTGCCGTGATCGAACTCGATGCGACCGATTCCGATATGGTCGAGATTCTCGCCAACGACCACCCGATCGCCCGCGGACAGATCGTCGTCACCGGCAACCGGATCTCGGTCGAGGTGACGGAGCTGATCCGCAAGACCGAGGTGGTGCGCGAGCCGGGCGTGCGCGTGGGCGACGGCGCCGCCGCCTCGCTCGGCGCGCTCGCCGGGATCGCCTGACCCCCGCGAGATTCTGCGCCGCCGAACGCCCGCGCCGCTTGTGGCCCCGGAATCGATCTGGTATTGGCTGCGCCGCTTCGACGGGTTTCACCCCCGCACCGCCGGCCCCGGCCGACGAGGGAGCGCTCCGCGGCCGTGGCGGAATTGGTAGACGCGCTAGCTTGAGGTGCTAGTTGGGCAACCAGTGGAGGTTCGAGTCCTCTCGGCCGCACCATCCCGACCCCTGAGGTTCCGGGATGGATGCCGGGGCGC
Source organism: Methylobacterium isbiliense (assembly GCF_022179325.1). Classification (GTDB taxonomy): domain Bacteria; phylum Pseudomonadota; class Alphaproteobacteria; order Rhizobiales; family Beijerinckiaceae; genus Methylobacterium; species Methylobacterium isbiliense. Next base: position 2,804 of record NZ_BPQQ01000056.1, read on the forward strand.
CGGGCAAGACGCCCGACCTGTTGCAGCCACACCCCCCCGCAAGTGTGAATCGTTCCGGTCGCGGCGACCGCGTGCGTCCACGCGGCCGTGGTCCGCTCCTGCTCGCAGGCTCGCCTCACGGCAGCATCCGGCTCGATCGCTGCGCTCAGCCGACCGCGAGGTGTGACGTCTGACGCGGGCGGTGACGATGCGGTAATCCCCGGCGTGTAAGAGCCCGGCATGCGCGCCGTTCTCGTCCGATCCACCCTCGTCGCCGCCGCCCTGACCGGCTGGACCGGCACCGCCGGCGCTCAGAGCTTCGAGCTGGACAAGCGGCTGCGCGACTGCCTGCGCGAGCAGGCGCACAGGCACCAGGGCGCCGCCTCGCCCAAGGGCGATCTCAAGCAGGCCGCCGGACAGCTGCTCGGGTCCTGCGCGGACGATACCCGCGCGTGGATGCGCGTCTGCCGCACCTGGGGCAGCGAAACCGAGTGCGCCCGCGCGACGGACGTGCGGGCGGTCGGTGCCCTGCAGGACGGCGCGGGGCACGCCAAGGGACATTAACCTGGGCCGCGCGTCCCGGCCCGGGCTGCCGGCGCGGCGAACCCGTCGGATGAGGCGGGGTCCGCGTGCGCCGGCCCGCGCCCTCAGGTGCTCGCCGCGATGGCGATGCCGGTGAGCAGGATCACGAAGAAGCTCGAATAGGCGAGCGTGCGGATCATGATCGGCCTCCTCTGCGGAGGCGGACATCCTGTCACGGATGGCGCCGCAGGAGAACCGAATGGTAGCGCCGCCAACACCTTGGCGGTCGGCGGGACCGATCGTGCCGCGGCCGGCCCATCGTGGAGCCGAATGGCCGTGAGGGCGTTCCTTCGCCTCATGCCGCGTCCGGAGACCCGCTCACGTGTCCGCCTCTCCCCTTGTTCCTCTCCTCGCCACCATGATCTTCACGGCCGGCCTGTTCGTGATCACCCGTCTCGAGCGGTGGGCCGACCTCGTCGGCGGCGTCCTCGGCCTCGTGGCGGTCGGGCTCATGTGCGCGGTGCTGCTCGCCGTCACGCCCGCCGGCACGGGGCGCGAGGCGCGCGGGCGGCAGGCGCTCCTCGTCGACCCGGTCACGGGCGCCGAGATGCCGGCGATCGGGCGGCTGCCCTGAGGCGCATCCGCGCGCGCCGGGTGCCGACCTCAGCGACCCGGCCGCGCCGCGGGGCGGGCCAGCCGCCTCCGGACGGTATCGACCCAGCGGCGAACGCGGGGCGGCATCCTGAAGGACGGGGACCTCCAGGCCTCCACGTCGTGCCTCAGATAGACCGGAATCTTGAAGGCCTCGCAGGCCCAGATGAAGAACCTGACCTGCTCGCGCGGGACCCAGGCGTGATTCCACGCCTCGTTGTCGAAGACGACGGATGCGTCGTGCAGCACCATGTCCGGACGCAGGCGGAAATCGACGTAGCCCACCTCGGACAGGAATGCCGAGAGCTCCGCGAAATTCGCGATGCTGAGCACCTCCCCGAAGATGATCGGCCGGTTCTTGTCGATCGTGTCCTTGGCGCCGCGCAGGAAGGCAGGTTCGTGCCCCTCGATGTCGACCTTGATCACCGTGATGTCCGGTGGAAGCGCGATGTCGTCGAGCCTGCTGATCGCGATGTCGAGAGAGGAGTGAACCGCGTAGAAGGGGGCGCCGAGCGTCGCGCTCGTCTGGATCAGGCCGTGACCCGGGTCGGGAATGCTGAGCTTGGCCGTGCCCGTGCGGTCGCTGAGCCCGACCTGGCGGAGGTCGACCCGCGCCGTCAGGCCGTTGTCCTCGATGTTGCGCTTCAAGGTCTCGTAGGCGTGCGGCAGCGGTTCGAAGGCGATGATGCGCTTGCACTTGGCGATCGATGCCGCGACGAGGCAGTAGACACCCGAATTCGCGCCGACATCCAGAAATGTTCCTCCGAAGTGATTCAGTATGACCGAGATCAGCAAAGGCAGGGGCGGTTCGAAAGATCCGCTATGCACTTGAACCGCGGCGGCGTCGACGGCTTCGTCGTATTTCAGTGTGAATAGGCTGCCATTGAAATTGACGTCTACGGAGGGCATGGTTCGCGTCCTGCTTCGTATCGGGTGCCGCCGGCCCGACGGGGCGCGGAGGAACCGTCGCGGGCGCTGGCCCGCGCCGCATGATCGTGGCCGTCAACGGGCCGCACCGGGATGAGCGGCAAGGCGGCCGCGGCGTCCGGGCGCTGCTCTACTGCGCCAAGCCCGTGACCCGATCAAGCAGAGCCACGCCGTCGCGGCCGGCGCGGCCGGTGCGCGAGGCCGTGACGGCCGGCCTCCCGGTTCCGTGCGGCCCGACGGGTTGGCGCGGTCCGCGCGCCGGGGTAAGCGCAGGCTCGCCAACGCCGTCCGGAGCCCCCGATGTCCGACCTCACGCTCGATGCCGCCCAGACCATCGTGGCGACCGCGCTCGCCACCGCCCGTAGCCTCGCCCTCAAGCCGCTCGCCGTGGTGGTGCTCGACGCGCGCGGGGCGCTCAAGGCGGCCTCCGTCGAGGACGGGACGAGCCTGAAGCGGGCCGAGATCGCCGCCGCCAAGGCCAACGGCGCACTGGCGCTCGGCATCGGCTCGCGCGCCATCGCGGCGCGGGCCGAGGCGCAGGCCTACTTCGTCGCGGCGGTCAACCACGTCGCCGGCCCGCTCGGGCTGGTGCCGGTGCCGGGCGGCGTGCTGATCCGGCACGAGGGCCGCATCCTGGGCGCGGTCGGCATCTCGGGCGACACCTCGGACAACGACGAGACCGCGGCGGTCGCCGGCATCGAGGCGGCGGGCCTGCAGGCCGAAACCGGCGCCTGAGCGCCGGTGAGGGAGCGCCGCGTGGGTCCCCCTCTCCGTCGCCGCGACCCCCGTCGTCGCGAACTTAGTCGCCGCGACCTTCTGGCGGGCGCGTGCCTCGCGGGCGCGGCGGGCGCCGCCCCGGGGCCGGCCCGCGGGGCGGATGCGGCCCTCTACCGGCGCGGCAACGGGGCCGATCCCGAGACCCTCGACCCGCACAAGACCTCGACGGTGGCCGAGGCCACCATCCTGCTCGACCTGTTCGAGGGCCTCACCACCTACGATGCGGGCGGCACGCTGGTGGCGGGGGCGGCGGAGCGCTGGTCGTCGTCGCCGGATGGTCTGACCTGGACCTTCGCCCTGCGCCCCGACGGGCGCTGGTCGAACGGCGACCCCGTCGTCGCGGAGGATTTCGCCTTCGGGCTGCGCCGCATGCTCGATCCGGCGACGGGGGCGAAATACGCCAACGTGCTCTTCCCCCTGCGCCGGGCCGAAGCGGTGAACCGGGGCGCGCTGCCGCCGGGAGCCCTCGGCGTCGCCGCGCCCGACCCGCTCACCCTGGTGGTCGAGCTGGAGCGCCCGACCCCCTACCTCCTCGAACTGATGACGCATCAGGCCTCGACGCCGGTGCACAGGCCCTCGCTCGCGGCCTTCGGCGACGCCTTCAGCCGGCCGGGCCGGCTCGTCTCGAACGGGGCCTACCGCCTGGAGGACTTTTCGCCCAACGACCGCATCACGGCCGTGCGCAACCCGCATTTCCGCGAGGCCGGCAGCGTGCGCATCCCCCGGGTCGCCTACATCCCGACCCCCGACGTGGCCGCCGCGGTGCGGCGCTACGCGGCGGGCGAGATCGAGTCCCTCGACGACCTGCCGGCCGACCAGATCCGGTCGCTGCGCGCGCGCTTCGGCGATCAGGTGGTGCTCACCCCCGCGCTCGGCGTCCTCGCTCTCATGGTCAACCTGCGCAAGGCCCCGCTCGGCGATGCCCGGGTGCGCCACGCCCTCTCGCTCGCCATCGACCGCGAGTTCCTGGCCGAGGCCGTGTGGGGCGAGACCATGCTGCCGGCCTATTCGTTCACGCCCGCCGGCCTCGACAACGCCCTGCCCCCGCCCCTGATGCCCGGCCAGGACCTCTCGCCCCTGGAGCGCGAGGACCGGGCGGTGGCGCTCCTGCGCGAGGCCGGCTTCGGCCCCGGCGGGCGGGCGCTCACGGTCGAGATCCGCTACAACACCACCGACAACAACCGCAACACCATGGTGGCGATCGGCGAGATGTGGCGGGCGCTCAACGTGGCGACCGCATTCGTCAACACCGACGCCAAGACGCATTTCGCCTACCTGCGCGACGGCGGCCCGTTCGACCTCGCGCGCATGAGCTGGATCGCCGATTACTCCGATCCGCAGAATTTCCTGTTCCTGGTCGAGAGCGGCAACGACGGGTTCAATTCCGGCCGCTACGCCAACCCGGCCTACGACGCGCTGATGCGGGAGGCCGCCGGGACGGTCGATCTGGAGCGGCGGGCGGGCATCCTCTACCGGGCGGAAGAGATGTTTCTCGCCGACCTGCCCTGGATCCCACTCCTGCACTACCGCCACAAGCACTTGGTGTCGCCGCGGCTCAAGGGCATGCGGCCCAACATCCGCGGCGTCGCGCCGACCCGCTGGCTGTCGCTGGCGCCCTGAGCGGTGTCGCGACGGTCGCGGCCTGTTCCGTCACGCAGACCTGCGGCCCATCGGACTCCCCGGCGCACGTGGCGGCGGGCGGCCGAGGCCTTGCCCGCATCGCGCGCGGCGCGTGGGCGCGGCCGCCCTGCTCCTCTCCGGGGGCGATGAGGCGGCGGTGCCGGGGCGGCGTTGCGGCGCCGGACGGGCGGACCGGCCCCTGTCCAGGCCGGGGCCGGTCGCCTATCCTGGCCCGGGTGGGACCGCCGCCCGCTCCGGGAGGCCGTGACCGACGCCGTGATCCCCTTCGTGCTGCGCCGCCTCGTCCAGGCGGTGCCGACCCTCTTCCTCGTCGTCACCCTGTCGTTCGTCCTGGTGCGGCTCGCCCCCGGCGGCCCGTTCGACCTCGAACGGCCGCTCGCCCCCTCGGCGATGGAGAACCTGCGCCGGGTCTACGGCCTCGACCAGCCGCTGCCGGTGCAGTACGCGCGCTACCTCGGCGCCCTGCTCACCGGCGATCTCGGCCCCTCCTTCTCGGTCCGCGACCTGAGCGTGGCGGAGCTGCTGGGGCGCGGCCTGCCGGTCTCGATGACGCTCGGCGCGCTGGCCCTCCTCGCGGCGCTCGTCCTCGGGGCCGGGCTCGGGGGCCTCGCGGCGGCGGCGAAGGGCCGGCCCCTCGACCACGCCGTGACGGCGCTCCGCACGGTCGCGCTCACGGTCCCGGGCTTCGTGGTGGCGCCGCTGCTGCAGATCGCCTTCGGGCTCTCGCTGCGCTGGCTGCCGGTGGGCGGCTGGGAGGGCGGCGCGCCGGCCCATCTCGTGCTGCCGGTGGTCACGCTGGCGCTGCCGCAGGCGGCGGCGATCGCCCAGCTGACGCGCAACGCCCTCCTCGAGGTGCTGGCGACCCAGCCGATGCGCACGCTGCGCGCGCTGGGCCTGCCCCGGCGGGTGATCGCGCTCCACGCGCTGCGCGGGGCGGCGCTGCCGGTGATCTCCTATCTCGGCCCGACCGCGGCCGGGCTCCTCACCGGCTCGGTGGTGGTCGAGACGATCTTCGGCCTGCCCGGGATCGGGCGCGCCTTCGTGGATGGCGCGCTCAACCGCGACTACACGCTGGTGATGGGCACCGTGGTGCTGGTCGCGGTGTTCGTGGTGGCGTTCAACCTCCTCGTCGACCTCGCCTACGCGCTCGTCGACCCGCGCGTGCGCCACGCATGAGCGCCGCCGGCCTCTCGCTCGCGGGCCGCACCCGGCGCCGCCTGCTCGCCGATCCTTTGGCGCGCGCCAGCCTCGCGGTGCTGGGCCTGATCGCGCTCGCCTGCCTCGCCGGCCCGGCGCTCACCGGCCACGCCGCCGAGCGCATCGCCTACGACTATCCCCGCACGCCCCCCTCGCTCGCGGTCTATCCGCGGCCCGAGACGATCGTCCCCGCCCTGGAGCGGCTGGCGCTGCGCATGCGGGTGCGGGCCGAGGACGTGGCGGTCGCGGACGGCACCGTCCGGCTCACCCTGGCGTCGGACCGCCCCATCGACGAGCGGGTGCTCACCTTCTTCTCCCGCTCGGATCTGTTCGGCCCGGCCGCCGTGGCGGCGCGCAGCGCGGACGGGCGCCGCCTCGCCGTGACGGCGCCCGTGCGCGAGACCCGCTTCCTCCTCGGCACCGACGCCCTCGGGCGCGACCTCCTCACCCGCATCCTGGTGGGCGGCCGGGTCTCGCTGGCGCTCGGGCTGCTCGCCACCGCGGTGGCGCTCCTCATCGGCGTCGCCTACGGGGCGCTCGCGGGCTATCTCGGCGGGGCGGCGGATGCCGCGATGATGCGGCTCGTCGACATCCTGTACGCCCTGCCCTTCATCGTCTTCGTCATCCTGCTCGTGGTGGTGTTCGGCCGCTCGGTCGTGCTGGTGTTCGTGGCGGTGGGCGCGGTGGAGTGGCTCGACATGGCCCGGATCGTGCGCGGCGAGGCCCTGTCGATCCGCCGCCGCGACTACGTGCGGGCCGCCGAGGCGCTGGGCGTCTCCACCGGCGCCATCCTGCGCCGCCACGTGGTGCCGAACGCCCTCGGCCCCGTGGTCGCCTACGCGGCGCTCCTCGTGCCGAAGGTGATCCTGCTGGAGAGCTTCCTCTCCTTCCTGGGCCTCGGCGTGCAGGAGCCGATGACGAGCTGGGGCGTGCTGATCGCCGAGGGCGCGCGCAGCATCGAGACCTCGCCCTGGATGCTCGTCGCGCCGGCCGCCGTCCTGGTGGCGACGCTCGCGGCGCTGAACCTCGTCGGCGACCGCCTGCGCGCGGCCCTCGAACCGGGCGCGGCCTGACGTGGCGCTCCTGTCGGTCCGCGGGCTCTCGGTGGCCTATGCCGGAGGGACGGCGCTGGACAGCCTCGACCTCGCGCTCCACCGCGGCGAGACGCTCGCCCTCGTCGGCGAATCCGGCTCGGGCAAGAGCCAGGCGGCGCTCGCCGTGATGGGGCTCCTGCCCGAGGCGGCCCGGGTCTCGGGCTCGGTGCGGTTCGACGGCACCGAGCTGATCGGGCTCCCCCGCCCGGCCCTCGACCGGATCCGCGGCGCGCGGATCGGCATGGTCTTCCAGGAGCCGATGAGCGCCCTCGACCCGCTCTTCCCCGTCGGCCGCCAGATCGCCCTGCCGCTCCAGGCCCATCGCGGGCTCACCCGCGCGCAGGCCCGCGCCCGCGCCCTCGACCTTCTCACCCTGGTCGGCATCCGCGATGCCGAGCGGCGCCTCTCGGCCTACCCGCACGAACTCTCAGGGGGCGAGCGCCAGCGGGTGATGATCGCGATGGCGCTCGCCTGCGAGCCCGACCTCCTGATCGCCGACGAGCCGACCACGGCGCTCGACGTCACCGTGCAGGCGCAGATCCTGGCCCTGCTCGCCGACCTCAAGGCCCGGCTCGGGCTCGCGCTGCTGTTCATCACCCACGACCTGCGCCTCGTGCGCCGCATGGCCGAGCGCGTCGCGGTGCTGCGGGCGGGCCGCCTCGTCGAGACGGGGCCGACGGAGCGGATCTTCGCCCGGCCGCAGAGCCCGGAAGCCCGCGACCTCCTCGCCGCCGAGCCGCGCGGCCGCAAGGCCCCGGTGCCCGCGGGGGCGCCGGTGGTGATGGCGGCGCGCGGCCTCTCGGTCTCCTATCCGGGCCGCGGCGGCCTCTTCACCCGGGCCGCCCCGCGCCGCGCCCTCCAGGGGATCGACCTCGCCCTGCGGGCCGGGCAGACCCTGGGGGTCGTCGGCGAGTCGGGGTCGGGCAAGTCGAGCCTCGGGCGGGCGCTCGTGCGGCTCGAACCGGCCGCCACCGGCCTCGTGCGCTTCGAGGACCGCGACCTGACCCGGCTCGACCGGGCCGGCCTGCGGCCCCTGCGCCGCTTCTTCCAGCCCGTCTTCCAGGATCCCTACGGCTCGCTCTCGCCGCGGCTCAGCGCGGGCGAGATCGTCGCGGAGGGCCTGCGCGTGCATGCGCCCGGCCTCTCCGCCCGCGAGCGCGACGCCCGCGCGGCCGAGGCCTTCGCGCAGGTGCGCCTCGATCCCGAGACGCGTCACCGCCAGCCCCACGCCTTCTCGGGCGGTCAGCGCCAGCGCATCGCCATCGCCCGGGCGATCATCCTGCGCCCGAAGGTGGTGGTGCTCGACGAACCGACCTCGGCCCTCGACCGCACGGTGCAGCGGGACATCGTCGCGCTCCTGCGCGACCTGCAGGCCCGGCACGGCCTCGCCTACCTGTTCATCAGCCACGACCTCGCGGTGGTGCGCGCGCTCGCCGACACGGTGCTGGTGCTGCGCGACGGCCGGGAGGTGGAGCGCGGCGAGACCGCCGCGGTGCTGGCGCGCCCGCGGGAGGCCTACACCCGCGCGCTGGTGGCGGCGGCCGACCTCGCTCCCGAGGGGCAGTCCTGACCGCCCGGTCGGCCGCCTTCCTCTGCGTTCATCGAGACAACGTGATCGCCGCGCGCAGAGGACGGCCCGGCGATCCCTGCGTGACGCGCAGGCAGGGATCGGGCTAGGATCGGCCGCGAGCCCGCGCGAGCGCGGGACGGCCAACCGACGAGTGGAACCCGCGCCCGCGATGACCGCGATGCTGCCCTGATTCGACGCCCGGCTCGTCCGGCCGTCGCGCGCGCCTCTCTTCTGAGCGGAGGATCTGCGATGACGGTGTCTTCAACCTTCTCGCCCGGCTACGCGGCGGCGCGACCGGCCGTGCGCCGGATCGGCACGGCCGACCTGATCACGGCGCTTCGCAAGGGCACCGAGGATTTCCTCGACAACCCGACCCACATCCTGTTCATCGTGATGATCTACCCGATCGCGGGCGTGATCATCGCCGCCGCGACCTTCGAGAACAACCTCGCCCCGCTGCTCTTCCCGCTGGCCTCCGGCTTCGCGCTGATTGGCCCCTTCGCGGCGATCGGCCTCTACGAGATGAGCCGGCGGCGCGAGCAGGGCCTGTCCACCGACCTCATGCAGGCCTACGCGCCGCTCACCACCCGCTCGCCCCGGGCGCTGCTGGCGATCGGCCTCGTGCTGACCGCGATCTTCCTCGCGTGGCTGACCGTGGCGATGGGGCTCTACCGGGCGCTGTTCGGCGGCACGACCCACGCCTCCGTGCTCGGCTTCGCGGCCGAGATCCTCACCACCCCCCGCGGCTGGGCGCTGATCGTGCTCGGCAACCTCGCGGGCGCCGCCTTCTCGCTGCTCGCGCTCGCGGTGAGCGCGGTGTCGATCCCCCTGGTCGTCGACCGCGACACCGATGCGGGCACGGCGATCGAGACCTCGGTGGAGCTGGTGCGCGAGAATCCCCGCGCGATGGCGCTGTGGGGCGCGATCGTGGCCGGCCTCCTCGTCCTCGGCATGGCGAGCCTGTTCGTCGGCCTCGCCCTGGTGCTGCCGATCCTCGGCCACGCCACCTGGCACCTCTACCGGCGGGCGCTGGGCGCCTGATCGACCAGCGCCGCGTAGGTCAGCACCCGGAGTTCGCGCCGCAGCGGCAGGGCCGAGGACGGCATCAGCTGGGTCAGGAGGATCACGAACAGGTCCTCCGCCGGGTCGATCCAGAAGGCGGTCGAGGCCGCGCCGCCCCAGGCCACCTCGCCCGGCGTGCCGAGGATCTGCGCCTTGGCCGGGTCGAGCATGACCGAGAAGCCCAGCCCGAAGCCGATGCCGCTGTAGCTCGATTCCGAGAAGCGGGGCTGGCCCATGTCGGCGAGGTCGCCGCGCAGGTGGTTCGTGGTCATGAGCGCGACGCTCTTGCGCCCGAGGAGCCGCACGCCGTCGAGGTCGCCGCCGTTGAGGATGAAGCGGCAGAAGCGCGCGTAATCGGCCGCCGTCGAGACGAGCCCGCCGCCCCCCGAGGCGACCGCGCGCGGCCGGGCGTAGCGGCCCTCCCGGGCGTCGTCGATGAGCGCGAGCCGCCCGTCCGGCCCGAAGGCGTAGTTCGAGGCGAAGCGGTCGAGCTTGTCGGGCGGCACGTGGAAGTCGGTGTCCCGCATGCCGAGCCGGCGGATGACGCGCTCGCGCAGGAAGACGTCGAAGGGAATCCCCGAGACCACCGCCACGAGGTGCCCGAGCACGTCGGTGGCGATCGAGTAGTTCCACTCCGCCCCGGGCTGGGACAGGAGCGGCAGCGCCGCGGCCTTGGCCACCACCTCGGCGAGCGAGGTCTCGGCGGTCTGGAAGTCCACGCCCTCGTCCCGGTACATCGCGTCGACGAGGGTCGATTCCATGAAGCCGTAGGTCAGCCCCGCGGTGTGGGTGAGGAGGTCGCGGACGGTGATGTCGCGCTCGGCCGGCACGCTCTCCCACTTGCGGCGGCTGCCGCCGGTGAGCACGCGCATGCCGCGGAACTCCGGCAGGAAGCGGGTGACGGGGTCGTCGAGCTGGAAGCGGCCCTCCTCGTAGAGCATCATCACGGCGACCGAGGTCAGGGGCTTGGTCATCGAGTAGATGCGCACGATGGTCTCGGGCGCCATCGGCCGGTTGCGGTCGAGGTCGCACAGGCCCCGCGCGCGCGACCACGCCACCGCGCCGCCGCGCCCCACCGTCACCGAGAGGCCCGCGAGCTTGCCCGCCTCCACGTAGGCGCGCATCCAGGCGTCGATGCGCTCCAGGCGTTCGGAGCAGAGGCCGACCGCCTCGGGCGTCACGGGGGTGGGGTCCTGCACGGCGGCGCTCCTGCTGGCGGGTCCGGTCCGTGCTTCTATCCCGCCCCGGGCGGCGGCGTCACCGGCCGATTGACGCTCGGCGGGGCCGGTGCCATGCCGGGCCGCAACGACCCCCGGGAGACACGCCGCCGATGCCCCTGCCCGACCGCCTCGCCCGCGCGCTCGCGCTGCCGGTCATCGCCTCGCCGATGTTCATCGTCTCCGGGCCGGACCTCGTCATCGCGCAGTGCCTGGGCGGCATCGTCGGCTCCTTCCCGGCCCTCAACGCCCGGCCCAAGGAGGCGCTCGGGGACTGGCTGACCCGGATCGAGGAGGCGCTCGCCGCCGCCAGGGCCGCCGAGCCGGACCGGATCATGGCGCCCTACGCGGTCAACCAGATCGTCCACGCGTCCAACGACCGGCTGGAGCACGACCTCGCGGTCTGCGCCGACCACCGGGTGCCGATCATCATCACCTCGCTGCGCGCCCCCGACGCGGTGGTGGCGGCGGTGCACGGCTGGGGCGGCCTCGTCTTCCACGACGTGACGACGGTGCGCCACGCCGAGAAGGCGCTGGAGGCCGGGGTCGACGGGCTGATCCTGGTCTGCGCCGGGGCCGGCGGGCATGCCGGGACGCTCAGTCCCTTCGCGCTCGTCGGCGAGGTGCGCCGCTTCTACGACGGGCCGATCATCCTGTCGGGCGCCATCACCACGGGCGCGGCGATCCTGGCCGCCCAGGCGATGGGGGCCGACCTCGCCTACATGGGCACCCGCTTCATCGCCACCGAGGAGGCCAACGCGGCGCCGGCCTACAAGGAGATGATCGTCGGCACGAGCGCGGCGGACGTGATCTACACGCCCTTCTTCACCGGCGTGCCCGGCAACTACCTCAAGCCCAGCGTCGCGGCGGCGGGCCTCGACCCGAACGCGCTGCCCGAATCCGACAAGACCAAGATGAATTTCGGCTCGGGCACCACCAAGGCGTGGCGCGACATCTGGGGCGCCGGCCAGGGCGTCGGCACCATCGACGACGCGCCCCCCGCCGCGGAGGTGATCGCGCGCCTGAAGGCCGAGTACGCGGCGGCCAGGGAGCGTCTGCTCCCGCGGGCGTCCTGACCGCGCAGCCCTGCCCCGCACCCGCCGCTTGCCCGCCGGGCACGGCCCTCGCATGGTCGCGCCCGCGATGATTGTCCCAGGCGTGAGGTCCCGATGCCCACCAATCTCTCCGTGAACGGCTCCCGGCTCTGGGACACCCTGATGGTCTCGGCGGGCATCGGCACCGGGCCGCGCGGCGGCCTGCGGCGGCTCACCCTCACCGAGCCCGACCGGCTGATGCGCGACCAGCTCGCAGCCTGGGCGCGGGAGGGCGGCTACGCGCTGTCGGTCGACCGGCTCGGCAGCATGACCCTGCGCCGCCCCGGCACCGAGCCGGACCTGCCCCCGGTGCTCATCGGCAGCCATCTCGACACGCAATGGGCGGGCGGGCGCTTCGACGGGATCCTCGGCGTGCTCGCCGGGCTCGAAGTGCTGCGCACCCTCGACGACCTCGGCCTCGCGACGAAGCGCAGCATCGAGGTGGTGAACTGGACCAACGAGGAGGGCGCGCGCTTCTCGCCCCCGATGCTCTGCTCGCTGGCCTGGTCGGGGCAGCAGACCCCCGAATGGGTCGAGGGCCGGGTCGACCGCGACGGCATCCGCTTCTCGGACGCGCTCGACGCGATCGGCTATCGCGGCCCCGAGCCGGTCGGCGGGCGCGCCATCGACGCCTATTTCGAACTCCACATCGAGCAGGGGCCGGCGCTCGACGCGGCCGGCGTGCCGGTGGGCATCGTCACGGGCGGCTATCCGAGCTGCGGCATGCGCATCGCCGTCGACGGCGAGACCGCCCATACCGGCCCGACGCCGATGGCCGAGCGCCGCAACGCGCTGGTGGGCGCCGCCATGGTGGCGGTCGCCGTCAACGAGATCGGCTGGGCGCACGCCGACACCGACGCCAAGGCCACGGCGGCGCGCCTCGACCTCGTGCCGAACCTGCCCGGCACGCTCTCGGAATACGCCGAGCTGTTCATCGACATGCGCGCCCCCGCCCTGGAGACGCTGGAGGCCATGAAGGCCGCCTTGCGCGCCGCGCTGCCGGACTGCGCCGCGCGCTCGCGCACGGCGATCCGGATCGCGGAGGAATGGGGCTTCGGGGTCTTCTCCTTCGATCCCGGCCTGATCGGGCTCCTGCGCGACACCGCCGGGCGGCTCGGCGTGCCGACCCTGGACCTGCGCTCGCAGGCCGGCCACGACGCCTACCACGTCGCCCGCGTCGCGCCCGCCTGCATGATCTTCACGCCCTGCCGGGGCGGCATCACCCATAACGAGGCGGAGGACATCGCCCTCGACGCGACGCTGCCCGGCGTGACCGTGCTGCTGCACGCGGTGCTGGCCCGGGCGAACCGCTGAGCCGCCCGCGGCGACGGAACAGGCCGGTGCCGCCGACGGTCACGGCGCCCCGGCCGCAGGAGCATCCGCCCGGACGGCCGGATGCCGGGCGGCGAAGAACAGTCGAGCCGGGCCGATACAGAAGGTCGCGGCTTGACGGTGGGCCCGCCTGACCTACCTGCGGGGCGGCGCTCGTCTTGCGCGCCCGCCTCGGGGCGCCCTTCCTGGGATTGAGACCATGTCGATGACCCGCCGCACCGTTCTCGCCGCCGGTCCCGTCGCCGCGGGCGCCGCCGGCCTGTCAGGCGGCCCCGCCGCCGCGCAGGCCCCCGCCCCCGCCGCGGCGCTGCCGTCGGTCTACCGCTACGCGGTGGGCGATGCGACCGTGACGGCCCTGCACGAGGGCATGGCCGCCCGCCCCCTCGACGCGAGCTTCGTGCGCAACGCGCCGCTGCCCGACGTGCAGGCGGCGATGGAGCGCGCCTTCCTGCCCAAGGAGCAGCTGCCGATCACCTTCACGACGCTGCTCCTGACCCTCGGCGGCCGCAACGTCCTGATCGATACGGGCTTTGCCGACAACGGCCCGCCCACCACCGGAGGCACGCTGCGGGGCCTCGCGGCGGCCGGGGTCGAGCCGGCGCGCGTCGACGCGGTAGTGATCAGCCACTTCCACCCCGACCACATCCAGGGCCTGCGCCGCAAGGACGGCTCGCCCACCTACCCGAACGCGCAGGTGCTGATCCCCGAGCCCGAGGCGGCGTTCTGGATGGACGAGACCCGGATGGCCAACCCGCCCGAGGCCCTGAAGGGGACCCTCGGGGCGGTCAAGCGCGTCTTCGGCGGCACCGACCTCAAGGTCGAGCGCTACGGCTGGGGCAAGGAGATCGTGCCGGGCCTCACCAGCCTGGAGGCCCCCGGCCACACGCCGGGCCACACCGCCTTCCTGGCCGGCACCGGCGCGCGCAAGCTGGTGGTGATGTCCGACGTCACCAACCACCCGGCCCTGTTCGTGCGCAACCCCGACTGGTCGGCGGTGTTCGACATGGATGCCGACCAGGCGCGGGCGACCCGCCGCCGGATGCTGGAGATGGCCGCCGTCGAGCGCCTGCCGGTCGCCTTCTACCACGCCCCCTTCCCGGCCGCCGGGCACATCGCCAAGGCGGGCAACGGCTACGAGCTGGTGCCGCTGCAATGGGGCGTCGGCCCGGCCTGAGCGTCCGGGCCGGGAGGCACGGGTTCAGGCGCTCCCGGTGCCGGGCGGTTCCCCGCCCGTCTCGGCCAGGGACGTCTCGGCCAAGGACGTCTCGGCCAGGAGCCATGCCGCCGTGCCGGCCTCGGCGCCGACGGGCCAGTGCAGCACGATCGGCGTCTCGTAGGGGTGGCGGGCCTTGAGGGCGTGGCTCAAGGCCTCCGCCAGCCCCTCGCGGCTCTTGAGGATCGCCACCACCTCCTCCCCGCGCTCGACCGCGCCCTTCCAGGCGTAGACCGAGCGCATCCCGGGCAGGACGTTGACGCAGGCGGCGAGCCCCTCGCGCACCAGCGCCTCGCCGACCGCGAGCGCGGTCTCGGCGTCCGGAAAGGTCGTGTAGACGAGAAGCCCGCGCTCCATGCTATGCGTCTCCGGTGAGGGCGTCCGATCCCCCGACCTGGGGGACGGGGCGCTGCGGCGTCAAGCGGGGCAGGACGGGCATGGCGCGGCGCTTCAACCGGATCGCCTTCATCGCGAGCCCCACCACCGACGCGCGCGAGGCCGCCGCCCTCCTGATGCAGCGCTACGACCACGTGCCGCCCGAGGAGGCGGACGTGGTGGTGGGTTTGGGCGGCGACGGCCTGATGCTGCAGGCCCTCCACCGCTTCATGGGGACGGCCAAGCCGATCTACGGCATGAACCGCGGCACGGTCGGCTTCCTGATGAACGAGTTCCACCTCGACGACCTGCCGGATCGCCTCGAACAGGCCCAGCGCAGCATCGTCCACCCGCTCCTGATGGTGGCCACCGACGTGCTCGGCCTCACCCACACCGCGCGGGCGGTGAACGAGGTCTACATGCTGCGCCAGACCCACCAGACCGCGAAGCTGAAAATCTCCATCGACGGGCAGGTCCGGCTGCCCGAACTCATCGCCGACGGGGTGCTGGCGGCGACCCCGGTCGGATCGACCGCCTACAATTTCTCGGTCGGCGGCCCGATCCTGCCGATCTCGGCCCAGCTCATCGCCCTCACCCCGATCTCGGCCTTCCGTCCCCGCCGCCAGGCGAGCGTGCTCCTGCCCAACCACGCCCGCATCCGCATCGAGGTGAAGGACCCCGAGTTCCGCCCCGTCGCGGCGGTGGCCGACCACACCGAATTCCGCCGGGTCGCCCGGGTGGAGACCCAGCTCGACCGCTCGACCGACCTCGTGATGCTGCACGACCCCGGCCACAGCATGGACGAGCGCATCCTGCGCGAGCAGTTCGGCTGAGGAGCGCCGTCCGGCCGCGCTGCGCCCGCGCCGCGGTCCCTTCGGGGCGCACGCGCCATGCATCGCGCGCTGTTCGACTGCCGGCCGCGCAGATCGGCCGCGCTCTCCGGCGGAGCGGGCAAAGTGCTGCGCGATCCCTCCGTCGGGGCTGTGATCCGGACTAAGCCATAAGCGATATGCCCTCCGGACGAGCGCTGTAGAATGTTGCTTAAACAGATTTTAAATACCTAACTCTCTAGATTTAAAGCCAAATTCGGAGAATAAAAATCGATGCCCGGTAATTTGAATCTTGCGGCGCTCGATGCAGGGATAGATATCCATCCCCTCTCGGCTGAGCAGCAGGCGCAGGTCGCGATACTGATCGGTCAGGCCCTGGAGCACGTCTTGGCGTTTGCCTGCACGCATCATCAGGCCGACGACCCCGATCTGCTCGCCAAATTGCGCTGGGCGATATACAGGAAAGTCGACAAATGTCTTGAGGGAGGAAGGGAAGCCGACAACGTTCCTTGTGTCATCGATCAAGCTTTCGAGATCATCGACGTGGCGATCGGGCGGGCGGCGAAGATGATCTCGTGACGAGGGGGCGCGAGGACGCAGAAGGCCGCGGCCATCTGATGGAGCTCAGCCGCAGGACGTGTGTCGGCGCGGGCGACGCGACGGGCGATGATCGTGCCCGCGAGGCCGCAGGGGCAGCGTCGGTCAAGCGCAAGGGTGGAGCGCTCGGCTCGGGCCGGTGGGCATCCGCGGGGATCGCCGCGTCGGCGCTGTCTCGCGTGATGTCGCACCTGCGGGTGCGGGCCGCGCAGGGTGCGGGCGCCGCCTCCGGCTCGAGATGAACCCCAGCGGGCTCTTCAGGATCTGCCGTGGATCAGGTCGTTTGATCAATGACCCAGGGTACATCATGCCATCCGCGGCACGCCCGGGGTGCGGGGATGCGTTTACGATCAGGAATCGCTCAGTCGATACCCCGGCGATCTCATTTGCTAAAAGTTAGGATTATGCCGCCACTTTTACCTCCGAGCGGTGGCGCGGTGATGCCGTGTGCGCGACTCCGGACGTCATTTGGACGGGTGCGTGGCGGCAGGCCCGTCGGGGGCAGATCATGTTCGGTCCATTCATCAAGGCTGCCTCCGAGGCGGATGCCAAGCTCGCGGCTCTGGACAGGTCGCAGGCCATCATCGAGTTCGACGTGTCGGGGACGATCCTCACGGCCAACCGGAACTTCCTCGACGCCGTCGGATACACGCTGCCGGAGATACAGGGCCGCCACCACAGCCTGTTCGTCGAGCCGTCGTACAAGGACAGCGGGGACTACGCGGAGTTCTGGGCCTCGCTCGCGCGCGGCCAGCATCAATCCGCGCAGTACAGGCGGCTCGGGAAGGGCGACCGGGAGATCTGGATCGAAGCCTCCTACAACCCGATCCTCGATCGCGCCGGCCGGCCCTACAAGGTCGTGAAGGTCGCCACCGACATCACGCGGCAGAAGCGGGAGGATGCCGACCGCGCGGGCCAGATCGCGGCGCTCTGGAAGGCGCAGGCGGTGATCGCCTTCGACCTCGACGGCACGGTGCTCGACGCCAACGACATCTTCCTCGCCGCCGTCGGCTACGCGCGGTCCGAGATCGTCGGGCGGCACCACAGCCTGTTCGTGGATCCCGCCCAGCAGGCCAGCCCCGATTACGCCGCCTTCTGGGAGCGGCTGCGGCGGGGCGAGTTCCAGGCCGGGCAGTTCCGCCGCCTGGGCAAGGGCGGCCGGGAGATCTGGATCGAGGCCACCTACAATCCGATCCTCGATGCGAGCGGCCGGCCCTACAAGGTCGTGAAGTTCGCCACAGACATCACCGCCCAGGTCGCCCTCCTGGCGAACCTCGAGCGGCTGATCGAGCAGAATTTCGGCGAGATCGACGGCGCGATCCTGCGCTCGACCGACGAGGCGGGCCGGGCGGCGCGGGCGGCGGGCGGCACCGCCGGCAACGTGCAGACGATGGCGGCCGCGTCCGAGGAGCTGGCGGCCTCGGTGGCCGAGATCTCGGAGAGCATGAGCAAGGCCCGGGCCGTGACCGATCAGGCGAACGGGCAGGTGCGCACCGCCGGCGCGCACACGCAGCACCTCTCCCGCGCGGCCGATGCGATGGGCAGCATCGTCGGCCTGATCCAGACCATCGCCGGCCAGATCAACCTGCTGGCGCTCAACGCGACGATCGAGGCGGCGCGGGCCGGCGAGGCGGGCCGCGGCTTCGCCGTGGTGGCGAGCGAGGTGAAGCAGCTCGCCAACCAAGCCTCGCGCGCCACCGAGCAGATCTCGTCCGAGATCACCGGCCTGCAGGCGGTCTCCCAGGAGGTCGTGGGCGCGCTCGATGCGATTCAGGGCTCGGTCGGAACCATGCTCCAGTACGTCACCAGCACGGCCGCCGCCGTGGAGGAGCAGAGCGCCGTCACGCGCGACATGTCGGTGAGCATGCAGGAGGCGGCCGGCGCGGTCGCGGCCATCGCCGAGAACGTCCAGGCGATCTCGCGCGCCGTGACGGACGTCTCGGACGCGGTGACGGCGACCAAGCAGGCGGCCCGCATCCTCGCCCGCTGAGGACCCCGCGCGCTGCGGCGAGGCCCGGGCGGCCGGTTCAGCGCCCGTAGGCCCGCACGAAAGCCTCGACGTGCTCGGCCCGGAACCGGTCGAGGTCGAGGGGGCGGACCGTCGTCCCGCCGAGCCGGTCCTGATGCAGGTGGGCGAGCAGCAGGGGAGCGGCCAGCGCCAGCGCGGCGGCGCGCGGGTCGGCGTCCCGCATCTCCCCGGCCGCGATATGGGCCCGGAAGCGGTCCTCCAGCGCCTGAACCAGCGGTTCGAGCGTGTGCGCGAGGTAGGCGGGACCCGACCGGGGATGACCCAGCCCTTCGCTCAGGCCCAGGGCGTGCAGCTCCCTCACGACCGGCTGCGACAGCCCGAGCGCCAGATAGGCGGCCGCGTCGCCCACCGACGCGGCGAAGGGGCCGGACGGCTGCCGCAGGACGGCGAGATGCTCCGTGCCCTGGGCGCCGTGCAGTTCCAGGACGGCCGCGACGAGGCCGTCGCGGTCGCCGAAATAGTGGCGCAGCGTCGCCACGCTGACCCCCGCCGCCTTGGCGAGGTCGGCGAGGGACGGCTGCGCCCCTCCGGCATTGCCGAGGCGCTCGCGCAGGCGCACGGCCAGCGCGAGGCGCTGCTCCTCGTAGTCGCGGTTCCGGGCGCCGCGGGACCGGGTCACGCGCTTGCCTCCCTGCCTCGTCTTATTTTATACGGATCAGACTAAGATATGGAGGTGCCACCGTCATGTCCCTGATCCGTCGCATCGCCAACCTCGCTGCCGCCCTCGCGCAAGCCGCCGTTCCGGCGCTCGGCTACGCGGGTCTCCTCGGGCGGACCGTGGACGCGCCCTACCAAGTGATCAAGACGCCCGTCGTCCCGGCCGGCTATACCTTCGCCATCTGGAGCGCGATCTTCCTGTTCTGCCTCGTCTACGCCGTCGAGCAGGCCAGGCCGTCGCGGGCGGCCGATCCCGTGTTCCGCCGCATCGGCTGGCTCACGGCCGCCGCCTTCGCGGCCAACGCCGTCTGGAGCGTCCTGGCGCAGCTCCAGTTTCCCCTGGTCCTCACCGGCCTCGTCTTCCTCGTCACCTTCGTCACCATGCTGGCGGCCGCCCTCCGCGTGTTCGGCGGCGAGCCGGCGCTGCAGGGGGCCGACCGCTGGACGGTCGGAGGCGGCATCGGCATGCTGGCGGCCTGGGTCACGGTCGCGATCTTCGCCAACTGGTCGGTCGTTCTGGCGGAGTGGAACCTCGCCGACCGTCCGACCCGCACGCTGCAGGCGCTCGCCTTCCTGGCCGGTGCCGGCCTGACGGCGGCGGTGATGATCCGGCTCACCCGCGGGGCCCTGCCGTATGCCCTGACCATCAGCTGGGCGCTGGTGGGCGTGGTGGTGGGCAATCTCGAACGCGGCGACCCGGCGGTCGCGGCGGCCGCGGCCCTGCTCCTCGCCGCGCTGGGCGTGCTGACGTCGGTTCGCATCCGGGACAATGCCGAGCCGGCAGGCCGTCCCGGCGGCGCGGCCCAGGCGAATCCGGCCGGGATGAGCTGATGCGAGGCGGCGCCGGAGACGGAGGGCGGCCGGCCCGCGCCGCGGCTCACGCGGCGATCCGGATCCGGTCCTGGCGGTAGCTCTCGATCAGGGCGGCCGGGATGGACTCGAGCACCGCCGCCACCGCGGCCTCGTCCGCCAGCGTGCGGGCGACGAGGCGGGCCTCGTCGCGGGCGGCCTCGGCCTCGAAGCGGTTGAGCAGGGCGACGATGGCGTGGCTCTCGGCGAAGGGCAGGCCGGCGCAGGCGGTGGCGGCCCGCTCGATCATCCGGCGCGACAGGGCCGGGCCGGCCTCGGCCGCGAGCCCGTCCGCCTCCTCGCGCCACGCGCTCATCGCCGCCGCGAAGGCGGGTTCGAGCGCCGCCGGCAGGCCGGCGCGGCGGTAGAGGGCCGGGAAGCCCTGGCCGCGCCCGTCGTGCAGGAGCGCGGCCACCCGCTCGCCGGGCAACCCGCTCAGATCCGCGAAGGCCGTCTCCGTGAAGGCCATCTGCCGCGACAGCATGGCCCGCAGGATCAGCCCGGCGGTGAGCTGCCCGTGCCGGCGCAGATACGCGACGAGGCGCCGCCGCTCCTCCTGGGCCGCGCCCTCGGCGAGGCCGAGCGTGGTGCGCTCGCGCGCCTCGCGGGCCACCCGCTCGCCGCGCTCCGCGCTGAGCCAGCCGCAGCCGACCACGAAGGCCGAGAGCGAGCGGGCGAGTTCGGCCGTCACCGCCTGGCGCACGTCGAGCGGCAGGTCCGGCCGCGCCAGCAGCGCCTCCCGGAGGGCGCCGTCGCCGCCGTGGCGCTCGACCATGCGCATCAGGCTCCCTAGCGTGATCGCGGCGCCCGGATTCGCCGCGAGCGCCCGCAGGGCCGCCGGGCCGGCGATCTCCGCGAGCGCGCCGCAGACCATCGGCGACAGGCTCGGCCGGCCCGCGACGGCGAGCCGGGCCGGCTCCTCGCCGATCGCCGCGCAATCCACGAGGTCGGCATCCGAGAGGACGGGGGAGCGCGCCAGCACCAGGGCGGCGATCTCCGGCACGTCCTGGGCGAGCGCCACCACCACCGGGCGGGGGGCGCCGGCGGCGTTGGCGAAGGCCTCCGCCAGGGCGCGGCGCACCAGCGGCGAGGCATCGTCGAGGAGCGCCGTCACGGCGGTCTTGGCCTCCCAGCGCGCCTCCGGGTCGAGGCCGCCATACAGGTAGGCCCGGGCCAGCGCCGAGGCGGCCTCCGCCCGCCGGCCGGCGGAGTCGTGCTGCGTCCAGAGCAGGAACTGGCGGATCGTCATCGGCGCGGGTCCGGGGCTGCGGGAGGCATCAGGGGCGTCCCGCGCGGGCGAGGGCGGGCGACGGAAGCCCGCCGAATTCGGGCGGGCGGGCGGGCGGGAGCGGCGCGCCGACGAGCGGCGCGGCGGTCTCGGAGGCTGCAGGCTTGGGCGCCGCGGCGGTCGCGGCCGTCCCCTCGCCTCCGGCGGACCCGTCCGAGCGCGGGAAGTAGCTCGGCGCGGCGGCGGTCTCGGGGCTGCGGGTCTGCCACAGCCGCGCCACCCCCTCCGAGACCGGGCCGCGGCGGGCATCGGTCTGGAACAGGGAGCGCAGGCCCGTCCCGGCCTCCGGCGCGAAGGCGGTGGGGGCCTCGGCGGCCGGCGACCCGGCCGCGACGGCGGACAACCCGGCCGCGGCGGCGGGCGGCGGGCCGGACTGGCTGGCCGAGAGATGCGCGTAGAGGTCGGCCGCGCCGCGGGGCCGGCCGGCCTTGTCGTAGAACAGGCTGCGGTTCGCGGCCGCCGCCTCGGGAAGATCGGCGGCGGCCGGCCGCGCGGGCGTGAACTGCGCCGCGCGGATCAGCGCCGCGGCGCCCCGCGCGCCGAGCACATGGGCGGCGTAGAGGTCGCCGCGCGTCGGCTCGCGCCCGAGTTCGGCACTGAGCGCGTCGCGGTTGCGCCGCGTGAGCGCGCCCGCCATCGCCGCGGAGGTCTCGGGGTCACGGCGCAGGTCGAGGATCGCCTGCCGGGCCGACGGGTCGCTCACCGTGTAGCCGCCCTGGGGCTTGGCGGTGATCGCCTCCGCGTAGGCGCCCAGGCCCAGCGACGGCCCGTCCTGCTTGAGGATGCCGAGCCAGGTCTGCTCGATGAACTGAAACAGGCCGGTCGCCGAGGAGGTCGCCGCCTTGGCGCCCGGGTCGAGGCTCGACTCGCGCCGGGCGGTGGCGAGCAGGTAGTCGAAGCCGGTGCCGGTCTTCTCCGCCCCCTGGCGGATCGCCTCCACCACCGGGCTCGCGGCGGCCGTCGGGCTGCGAGTCGCGTCGCGGGGGGCGGGGGAGGTCGTGAAGAGGAACATGGTGACCCGGGGACCGGCTGCGCGACGCGCGCGCCGGATGTCCTGGGGTCACGATGCGGGGATCATGGTAAAGGAAGCCTGAAGTCGAATGGCGCGCGATCGTCCCGCGCGCCAGCGCCGGGTCCGCCCGGCCGCCAAGGTCCGGCCGCAAGCAGGCCCGGCCGCTCAGCCGCGCGGCGTGTCGCCCCCGCCCGCCGGCCGGCGCATCTCGAAGCGCGCCTGCGCGTCCACCGCGAAGTAGTCGAAGTAGCCGCCGCGCATCAGCGGCCGCATGGCGCCGGTGTCGACGCGCCCCTCCGGCGTCACGAAGCGGTCGTCGATGTAGATCGAGACCACTTGGCCCACGACCATGAAGTAGGTCGCCTCCCCCCCGCCGAGCGGCACGAGCGGGATGGTCTGGAGCCAGCGGCACTCGATGGCGGCGGGCGATTCCGCCACCCGGGGCGGGCGCACCTTGCGCGAGGGCGCGGGCGTGAGGCCCGCGACGGCGAACTCGCTCTCGCCCCGCGGCAGCGGCGCGGAGGTGGCGTTCATCGCGTCCTTCAGGTCGAGGCTCGCGAAGCTGCACACGAACTCGCCCCCCTCCTCCGCGAAGGCGAGCGCGTCCTTGCGCCCGAGGGAGGAGAACATCACCATCTCGGGATTGTCGGCGACGCCGTTGAAGAACGAGTAGGGCGAGAGGTTGAGCCGCCCCTGCGCGTCGAGCGCGCTGATCCAGCCGATCGGCCGCGGCGCCACCAGCGCCTTGAACGGGTTGTGCGGCAGCGTGCGGGTCTCGGGATCGTAGTGCATGCGGGCTCCTTGGGGCAGCCTATCACGTCGGGCGCGCGGCCGTCAGAACCGCGTCACCACCGCCGACAGCTCCGGCCGGGGCCGGTCGGGGGGCGTCTGCGCGGCGCGGCCCACATGCACGAAGCCGGCGAGCCGCTCCCCGGGCGTCAGGCCGAGCGCGTCGAGGATGCGCCGGTCGTAGGCCATCCACTCGGTCAGCCAGGCGGTGCGGAAGCCCATCGCGTTGGCGGCGACGCACAGGGTCATGGCCGCCGCCCCCGCCGAGAGCACCTGCTCCCATTCGGGGATCTTCACGTGGGGGCCGGCCCGCGACACCACCGCGACCACGAGGGGCGCCTGGGCGAGGCGGTTGCGCTCGAGGGCGAGGCGGGCCTCGTCCGCCTCCGGATGGTCGGCGGCGTAGGCCGCGGCGATCACCGCGCCGATGCGCGCCGCCCCCTCGCCCTCGATCACGATGAAGCGCCAGGGCGCGAGCTTGCCGTGGTCGGGCACCCGGGCGGCGATCGTGAGCAGCGTCTCCACCTCCTCCGGCGTCGGGCCGGGGCCGGTCAGCTGGGCGGGCGCCACCGAGCGGCGGGTGCGCAGGAGCACGAGAGTGTCGTTCATCTGGCTTTCAGTGCGATCGATTCAAGGTTAAGCGCGACCGGGGGCCTTGCGCCGCCCAGATAGGCGCCGCGGCGCCGGCTTTGCAACTGCGCCCATCCCTCTGGACGAACGCCGATCATGCGCCTGCCCGACCCGCCGACCGCCAGCGACTGGACCGGGCGGAGCTTTCTTCTCGCGCTCGGCGCGGTGCTGCTGTTCTGGGCCGCGGCGGCGGCGGTCTGGCCGCTCACCGGGTCGGTGGTGCCGTGGGATTCCAAGAATCACTTCTACCCGATGCTGCGCTATCTCGGCGCCGCGCTGGCGAACGGCGAATTGCCGCTGTGGAATCCCTACCACTTCGCCGGCCATCCCTCCGTCGCCGACCCGCAATCGCTCCTGTTCACCCCCACCATGCTGCTCTTCGCCTGGGCGGTCCCGTCGCCCTCGATGGAGCTGTTCGACGCGGTGGTCTTCGCCCATCTGCTGCCCGGCGCGGTGGCGATGCTGCCGCTCTTCCGCCGCCGCGGCTGGCACCCGGCCGGCGCGGTCGTGGCCGCGATGGTGTTCGTGCTCGGCGGCTCGGCCTCGGCCCGGCTGCAGCACACGGGCATGATCCTGTCCTACGGCTACTTCCCCCTCGCCCTCTGGCTGCTGGAGGAGGCGCTGGCGCGCCGTTCCTATGCCTTCGGGCTCGGCTTCGCGGCCGTCGCGGCGCTGATGACGGTCGGGCGCGACCAGGTGGCGTTCCTGTGCGGGGTGGCGCTCATCGCCTGCGCGCTGCATGCGGCGGCGAGCGACCCGCGGCCGCTGGCCTATCTGCGCGCGCGGCTCGGGCTCCTTGCCGCGATGGCGCTCGCGGGCGGCGCGCTGCTCGCCGTGCCCTCGCTCCTCACCATGCAGTTCCTGATGACCTCGACCCGGCCGTCCTTCGGCTACGGCGTCGCCGCCATGGGCTCGCTGCCGCCCGAGAGCCTCGCCACCGGGCTGTTCGCGGACGTGTTCGGCTCGCTGCGCTGGACCTACGATTACTGGGGCCCGGACTGGCAGTCGCTGATCGGCGGCACCTGGACCGACCGGGCGATCAACTACCTGTTTGCCGGCACGCTGCCGGCGCTGCTGGTGCTCTGGCACGGCCTCGCGGGCGGGCGGCTGTTCGCGCGCGAGATCCGCTTCTTCGCCCTCCTGCTCGCGGGCGCGCTCCTGTACGCGCTCGGCCGCTACACCCCGGTCTTCCCGCTGCTCTTCGACCACGTCCCGGGCATCGATCTCTACCGCCGGCCCGCCGACGCCACCTTCCTGGTCAATATCGGGCTCGCCGTCGCGACCGGCTATCTCGTCCACCGCTTCGTGCGCGACGGGGCGCCCGCGCTCCCCCGCGGCTGGCGCCTCGCCCTGCCGCTCCTGGCGCTCGGGTTCGTCGCCTGGGCGCTGGCGGGCGCCTTCGCGTTCGCGCTGCCCGCCGGCCGCGGAGTCGAGGCCCTGCGCGACGTCGCGGCGGGGGCCGGCCTCGCGCTCGCGGCCGTGCTGCTGCTGCGCGCGCCCCGCCGCCGTGCACTCGCGGCCGCGCTCCTCGTCGCCGGGACCGGCGCGGAGCTGATCTGGCGCAACGCCGGCTCCTCGCTCAACGCCGAGCCCGCCGGGCGCTACGCCGTGTTCCACCAGCTCCCGCCCGAGCAGCTCCAGGGCCTCAACCTGCTCAAGACCGAACTCGACGCGCGCCACGCCCGGGGGGAGCACCCGCGGGTGGAGATCCTCGGCCTCGGCGGGGCGTGGCAGAACGCCTCGATGGTGCTGGGGCTGGAGGACACGATCGGCTACAACCCGCTGCGGCTCTCGGATTACGAGCGCGCGGTGGGGCCGGGCGAGAACGCCGCCGACCCGAACCTGCGCCAGTTCCCGGGCCTGTTCCGCGGCTACCGCTCGCGGCTCGCGAGCCTGCTCGGCCTCGAATACCTCGTCCTCGACCGCCCGGCGGAGCGCCTGCCGCGCCACTTCCCCCAGCTCACCGGGGCGCAGCTCCTCTACGGCTCGGGCCAGATGTGGATCTACCGCCTCGATCCGGCCAAGCCCCGCGCCTATCTCGCCTCCCGCCTCGTGCCGGTGGAATCCGAGAGCGTGCTCTCGCAGGACGAGCTCCCGGACTTCGAGAGCGACGACACCGCCCTCGTCGACCAGGAGAGCCTGCCGAAGGTGAAGGGCACCTACGCGGGGACGCAAGGACCGGCCCGCGGCACCGCGACCATCCTGGCCTATCGCCGCAATGTCGTCACGGTGGAGGTCGACACCGACCGCGACGGCGTGCTGGTGCTGCACGACCTCTACTATCCGGGCTGGGAGGCGCGGGTGGACGGCGCCCGGCGCCCCATCCTGCGCACCAACCTCCTGTTCCGGGGCGTCGAGGTGCCGGCCGGCCGGCACGTGGTGGAATTCCGCTTCCGGCCCCTCTCGGTGGACAACCTGATGGCGGCGGCGGGCGAGCTCCTGGAGAGGGACGGCGATGAGGCGGGTGCGACGGCGGTGCGGTGAGGGGCTGCTGCTCGCGCTGCTGGCGGCGCTGCCGGCGCGCGCGCAGGACGTCCCGGATCTCGTTCCGCGCGGCCCGGCGCCCTCCGGGATCCGCACCCCCCTGCCGCCCCCCGTCCCGGCGACGCCCGAGACCGCGCCCCTGACGCTCGGCGCCGTCCTCACCAGCGAGGCGAAGCCGATCCGCGGCGGCCTGACGTGGCGCATCTACGAGGACCGCACCGAGGCCGGCCGCCCCGCCATCCTCGCCCGCTCCGACGAGGCCCAGCCGACCTTCCGGCTGCCCCCCGGCACCTACCTCGCCAACGTCACCTACGGCTTCGTCAGCACCTCGAAGCGCGTGGCGCTCGCGCCCGCGGGCCTCGCCGAGCGGATCACCGTGAATGCGGGGGCGCTGCGGCTCGCGGGCGCGGTCGGCGACGTGCGCATCCCCGGCAACCAGCTCGCCTTCGCGGTCTTCGTGCCGATCGGCAACAACCCGGAGGGCCGGCTCGTGCGCGACGGCCTGCGGGCCGGCGACCTCGTGCGGCTGCCCGAGGGCACCTACCACGTGGTCTCGACCTGGGGCGATTCGAACGCGATCCAGCGCGCCGACCTCAAGGTCGAGAACGGGCGCATCACCGACGCGACCCTCAACCACCGCGCCGCCACCGTCACCCTGAAGCTCGTGGCCGCCCCCGGCACGGAGGCCTTCGCCGGCACCTCCTTCACGGTGCTGACGCCGGGCGGCGACACCATCCGCGAGGCGATCGGCGCCTTCCCGCAGGTCACGCTCGCCGAGGGCGAGTACCAGCTCATCGCCCGCCACGACGGCAAGGTCTACACCCAGGACTTCAAGGTCGAGAGCGGCCTCGACCGCGACATCGAGGCGATCGCCAAGGATCCGTGAGCGGGGGGACGCCGACGGCTGATACTGTCTCCGCTTGATCAACGCGGAGACGGCATCAGCAAGCCCGCGCAGTGGAGCCCAAGGCTCCACGCGACTGAGCGAAGCCCACATCCGCCATCCCGAAGGGATCAAGCGGATGGGGTATCACGCGTAGCGCCGCGCCGCCGCGACCGTCGCCACCACCGCCGCGCAGGCGACCACGAGGCCCGCATCGACCGGCTCGCCCAGCACCAGCCCGGCGAGGACGAGGCTGGCGAAGGGCTGGAGCAGCTGCACCTGCCCCACCGCCGCGATGCCGCCCCGCGCGAGGGCGCGGTACCAGAACACGAACCCGATCAGCATGCTGAACAGCGACACGTAGGCCAGACCGGCCAGGGCCGGCAGCCCCACCCCCGCCCAGGAGGCGGGCCGGGTCGCGACTGCGGCCGGCAGCATCAGCGGCAGCGACAGCACCAGCGCCCAGGCGATCACCTGCCAGCCCCCGAGCCGCCGCGCGAGCCGCGCGCCCTCCGCGTAGCCGAGGGCGCACAGGGCGACGCCGAGGAGGAGCCACCCGTCGCCCCGCGACAGCGCCCCGCCCCCGTGGCGCAGCGCCACGCCGGCGACGAGCGCGCTGCCCGCGCCCGCGAACAGCCAGAAGGCCGGGCGCGGCCGCTCGCTCCCGCGCAGCACCGCGAACAGCGCGGTGGCGAGCGGCAGGCACGCCACCGTCACGGTGGCGTGCGCGGCCGTGACCTCCTGCAGGGCGAAGGCCGTGCAGAGCGGCCAGCCGACCACGACCCCGAGGGCCACCAGCGCCAGACCGGCGAGATCGCCCCGCTCCGGCCGGGGCTGGCGCAGCAGCGCCAGCAGCGCCAGCGCGGCGAGCCCGGCGATGGCGGCGCGCGCCAGCGTGAGGAAGAGCGGGTCGAGATCCGCCACCGCCACCCGGGTGGCGGGCAGCGACCCGGAGAAGATCAGCACGCCGAGGAGCCCGTCCGCGAGCGCCCGCCGCCCGCGCCCGCCCGCCCGCATTCCTGCCACTGCCAGCCCCTGCATGCCGTCCTCCCGTTCACGGGCCGGGACCATGCCGCCCAACCCCCTGTCGCGACAGGCACGCAGGCGGTACGGTTGCGTCGAACTGTCCGGACCCGGAGACCAGTACGGATGCGCGCCGCGCCCGATCTTGCCCCAGGAACGAGCCGAGCGCCGGGCCCGGATCCCGCCCAAGACCTCACCCGTGTGGCGGCGGTGGCCGCGGCGATCCGCGAGCGCATCGCCGCCCGGGCGCTCGTACCGGGGGCGCGGCTTCCCTCGGTGCGCGGCTTCGCGGCAGCGATGCGGGTGTCGAAATCCACCGTGGTGGAGGCCTACGACCGGCTCGTGGCGGAGGGCGCCATCGTCTCGCGGCCGGGCTCGGGCTTCTACGTCGCCGGGGCGACCCGGCCCCTCACCCTCGCGGCGATCGGCCCGCGGCTCGACCGGGCGGTGGACCCGCTCTGGGTCACGCGCCAGACCCTGGAGGCGGCGCCGGGCGTGCTCAAGCCCGGCTGCGGCTGGCTGCCGCCGTCCTGGATGCCCGACGCGGGCCTGCGCCGCGGCCTGCGGGCGCTCGCCCGGGACGAGGCCGCGGACCTCCTCGACTACGACGAACCCCTCGGCCACGCGCCCCTGCGCGCCCGCCTCGCCCGCCGGCTCGGCGAGCAGGGCATCCCGGCCGAGCCCGGGCAGATCATCCTCACCGATTCGGCCACGCAGGCCCTCGACCTGATCGCCCGCCTGCTGCTGGAGCCGGGCGACGCCGTACTGGTGGACGACCCCTGCTACTTCAACTTCCGCGCCCTGCTCCAGGCGCACCGGGCGCGGGTGGTGGGCGTGCCCTGGACGCCGGCGGGGCCGGATCTCGACGCCTTCGCGGCGGCGCTCGCCGCCCACCGGCCGCGCCTCTACCTCACCAACTCGGCCCTCCAGAACCCGACCGGCGCCACGATGAGCGCGGCCAGCGCCCACCGGGTGCTGCGGCTCGCCGCGGCGCACGACGCGCTCATCGTCGAGGACGCCCTGTTCGACGATTTCGAGCCCGCGCCCTCGCCGCGGCTCGCCGCCCTCGACGGGCTCGACCGGGTGATCCGCATCGGCAGTTTCTCCAAGACGCTCTCGGCGGCGATCCGCTGCGGCCACATCGCGGTGCGGCCCGACTGGGTCGACCGCCTCGTCGACCTCAAGCTCGCCACCTCCTTCGGCAGCGGCCGGCTCTCGGCGTCCCTGGTCCACGCCGTCCTGGCGGATGGCCACTACCGGCGCCACCTCGATGCCCTGCGCGCCCGGCTCGCCGACGCGATGGGCCTGACCGCGCAGCGCCTCGGTGCGCTCGGCCTCGTCCCCTGGCTGATGCCCCGCGGCGGCCTCTTCCTCTGGGCCGCCCTCCCCGAGGGCCTCGACGCCGCCGCGGTCGCCCGCCGGGCGCTCGCCGAGGACGTGGTGCTGGCGCCCGGCAACGTCTTCAGCCTGTCCCAGAGCGCCGGGCGCCACCTGCGCTTCAACGTGGCGCAATGCGCGGAACCGCGGGTCTTCGGGGTGCTGGCGCGGGCGATGGAAGGGTGAGCGGGATGGTCGGTCTTGCCTTCCTCTGGGGGATGCAGATTAAGAGGGCACGAATGCGCAGGAACTCAGGAAGATGCTGGCTCCACAGGGCTGCACCTTCGAGGCGAAGCGCGGCGGGTCCGGGCACCTGATCGTCAAGCGAGGGGATCGCCGGACCGAGCTGCCGATGCATGGGAGCCGAAAGGAACTCGGCACGGGGCTCGTGAACCGCATCCTGAAGGATTTGGGGCTGAAGTGATGCTGGCGTACCGGATCGTCCTGGAACCCGACGACAACGACACGCTGCTGGTCACATGCCCCGATCTCCCCGGCGTGGTGACGTATGGCGCCGACGAGATGGAGGCCGTCGCCCAGGCCCGCGATGCCATCGAGACTTGGATCGCGGGCCTGATCGATGACGACCGCGATGTGCCGCTCCCGGGTCAGGCTCCGGTCACACCCGATGCGCGCTCCGCATCCGTCCGATTGCCTCTCGTTACATCGCTGAAGGTTCTGCTGTACGCCGTCCTGAAGGAGTCCGGGATCTCCCGCGCGGATCTGGCAGGCCGCCTCGGGTGGCCGCCCGAGGCGGTGGAGGACCTGGTTGCCCTCGACCGGGAGGCGCGGCTCGACCGCTTCGAGGCGGCCTTCGCGGCGCTGAACCGTCGCCTCTCGGTGGCGGTGAGCCGGGGGGCCTGAGACCCAGTCCTCATTGGCTGTTCCAGGGTCAAGTCATTGCAGGTCGGGAGCGCCGGACCAACCGCGCGAGCGGCCGGCACTTGAGCCGGCCGCCGACGATGCCTCAGGGCACCGCCGCCACCCCGTGATGCGAATCGAGGGCCACCCCCTCGCTCGGCAGGCTGTCGGCGACGGCCTCTGTCCGGCGGAGATCCGGGAAGGTCGCCTCGGCGACGAGGTCGGCGAGCGCCTGGGCGAGCGGCGCCGTGCGGGTCTGCTGGCTGCCGAGGCGGCGGATCGAGACCGTCTGCTCCTCGCCCTCGCGCCGGCCCACCACCAGCATCACCGGCACCTTGGCGTGCGAGTGCTCGCGGACCTTGTAGTTGATCTTCTCGTTGCGCAGGTCGAGGTCGGCGCGCAGCCCCGCCGCCTCGGCCGCCGCCTGCACGCGGCGGGCGTAGGGGTCGGCGTCGCTGGTGATCGTCGCCACCACCACCTGCACGGGCGCGAGCCAGAGCGGGAAATGCCCGGCGAAATGCTCGATCAGGATGCCGGTGAAGCGCTCCATCGAGCCGCAGATGGCGCGGTGGACCATCACGGGCGTCTTCTTCTGCCCGTCCGCATCGACGTAGAACGCGCCGAACCGCTCCGGCAGGTTGAAGTCCACCTGCGTGGTGCCGCATTGCCAGTCGCGGCCGATCGCGTCGCGCAGCACGTATTCGAACTTGGGGCCGTAGAACGCCCCCTCGCCCGGGTTGATCGCGGTCCTGATCCGCCCGGCCGATTGCTCCTCGATCTGGGCCAGCACCCGGGTCATCACCTCCTCGGCATGGTCCCAGAGCGCGTCCGAGCCGACCCGCTTCTCAGGGCGCGTTGAGAGCTTCACGACGATCTCGTCGAAGCCGAAATCGGCGTAGGTGGAGAGGATCAGGTCGTTGATCTTCAGGCACTCGGCGGCGAGCTGGTCCTCGGTGCAGAAGACGTGGGCGTCGTCCTGCGTGAAGGCGCGCACCCGCATCAGCCCGTGCAGGGCGCCCGAGGGCTCGTAGCGCGAGACCGAGCCGAACTCGGCCAGCCGCAGCGGCAGGTCGCGGTAGGATTTCAGCCCGTGCTTGAAGATCTGCACGTGGCCCGGGCAGTTCATCGGCTTGATCGCGAAGACGCGCTCGTCCTCGGTTTTCGTGACGAACATGTTCTCGCGGTACCAGTCCCAGTGGCCCGAGGTCTCCCACAGGGCCTTGTCGAGGATCTGGGGCGCGTTGACCTCGGCGTAGTCGCCCTTCAGGCGCCGGCGCATGTAGGCGATGAGGGCCTGGAACAGGGTCCAGCCCTTCGGGTGCCAGAAGACGACGCCCGGCCCCTCCTCCTGGAAGTGGAACAGGTCCATCTCGCGGCCGAGCCGGCGGTGGTCGCGCCGCTCGGCCTCCTCCAGCCGATGCAGGTAGGCGTCGAGATCCGCTTGGCTCGCCCAGGCCGTGCCGTAGATGCGGCTCAGCATCGGCTTGGAGGAATCGCCCCGCCAGTAGGCGCCCGCCACCTTCATCAGCTTGAAGGCGGTGCCGACCTTGCCCGTCGAGGTCATGTGCGGCCCGCGGCAGAGGTCGAACCACTCGCCCTGCCGGTAGAGCTTCAGGTCCTCGCCCGGGGGGATCGCGTCCACGAGCTCGACCTTGAAGCTCTCGCCCTTGTCGGCGAAGAGCCGGCGCACGTCGTCGCGCGCCCAGACCTCCTTGGTGAAGGGGGCGTCGCGCGCGATGATCTCGCGCATGCGCGCCTCGATCGCCGGGAAGTCGTCGGGCGAGAACGGGGTCTCGCGGTGGAAGTCGTAGTAGAAGCCGTTCTCGATCACCGGGCCGATCGTGACCTGGGTCTCCGGCCACAGGGACTGCACGGCCTCGGCCAGCACGTGCGCGCAATCGTGGCGGATCAGCTCCAGCGCCCGCGGGTCGGTGCGGTCGAGGAACTCGATGCGGGCATCGTGAGCGATCGTGTCGTCGAGGTCGTGCACGGTGCCGTCGAGCGCCATCGCCACCGTGCGCTTGGCCAGCGACTTGGCGATGCCCTCGACCACCGCGCGGCCGGTCACCGCGGCGTCGTAGGCGCGGGTGGCGCCGTCGGGGAATGTCAGGATCGGCATGGAGGCTCCTGCGGCTCACTCCTGCGCACCGTGCAGGTAAGCGGGATGGGATGGGGCCGCCCTCATAGCAGCCGGAGCGGGAAATGACAGGGGCGCGGCGGCCGCGCCGCGGGGCCGGTCCGGCGGCGCGGTCAGGCGCGGGGCGGCTCCGCCTCCTCCGCCACGAAGGGCGAGGGCGGCGCGTTGACCCCGCGCCAGCGCCCGTAGGCCCAGGGGCGATGCCACGCCGCGCCCGCCGGGAGCCGCTCGGGCACGAGGTCGATGCCGTGCGTGCCGAACGGGCCGCAGCGGCAGATCCGGGAAAACCCCATCCAGCCGCCGGCCCACAGGCCGTGACGCTGGATCGCCTCGTCCGTGTAGGCCGAGCAGGAGGGCCAGTGGCGGCACTGGCGCCCGACGAGGCTCGACAGGGTGAGCTGGTAGAAGCGGATCGCCCCATGCGCGGCGCAGCGCGGGAGCTGCGCGGCGCGGCGCGGGAGCCGCGCGGCGCGGCGCGGCAGGCTCACGCGCCGGCTTCCGCGGGTGCGCGCGTTCCGGCGGTCCGGGCGGCGATCTGGTCGAGGGCGTCCACCACCGCGTCGAAGGTGAGCAGCGTCGAGGCGTGCCGCGCCTTGAAGTCCCGGACCGGTTCCAGCACCGCGAAATCGGCGAAGCGGCCGTCCGGGGCGGGGCCGCCCTCCTTGAGCATGCGCCGCACCCGCTCGCGCAGCGCCCGCAGCTCCTCCGCGCTGGCGCCGACCACGTGGCGGGCCATCAGGGACGACGAGGCCTGGCCGAGCGCGCAGGCCTTCACGTCGTGGGCGAAATCCGTGACCCGGCCGTCCTCGGTCGTCAGATCCACCGTCACGGTCGAGCCGCACAGCTTCGAGTGCTTGCTCGCGCTCGCCTGCGGCGCCGGCAGGCGGCCGAGGCGCGGGATGTCGGCGGCGAGTTCGAGGATGCGCCGGTTGTAGATGTCGTCGAGCATCGCGGTTCGATCCGTGGGGCCGGGAGGCCGGTGGTGCCCCGCCCGGGGCGAGGGCCGGGGATGCGGCCTCGTGAATTGCTGGACTTGTGGAGTGCTGGACTTAGGACCTGCTGGACGTGGGCGCGCGTCCCGCCTCATGGTGGACCGGGTCCCGCCGGACGCATTGCGCGCCGGGGCGTTACCCCCGATATAGGCGGGCCTGCGCCGGTCCGCGAGATGCCCCCACGCGCCGCGGGGGAGCGGGAATCCGGGCGGCGCGACGGATGGGCCCGCAGGGTGGCGGGCGGGAGGCCTCATGGATGCGGTGCTGAAGTCCTTGTCGGTCCGGATGCCGGAGGTTGCCGACAAGCGCAGCGACGCGGCCCGCCCGGAGCGCGTCACCGACCGTCCGACCCGCCAGGAGGCCGAGGCCGCCGTGCGCACCCTCCTGCGCTGGGCGGGCGACGACCCGGACCGCGAGGGCCTGCGCGAGACGCCCCAGCGCGTGGCGCGCGCCTACGAGCAGATCTTCGGCGGCTACCGCCAGGACCCCACCGGCATCCTCGACCGGGTGTTCGAGGAGGTCGAGGGCTATTCCGACATCGTGCTGGTGCGCGACATCCCGTTCCACTCCCATTGCGAGCACCACATGGTGCCGTTCATCGGGCGGGCGCACATCGCCTATTATCCCCGCAAGGGCGTGGTCGGGCTCTCCAAGCTCGCCCGCGTGGTGGACGCCTATGCGCGCCGCCTGCAGACCCAGGAGACCATGACGGCCCAGATCGCCGAGACGATCGACGCGGTGCTCAATCCCCGCGGCGTCGCCGTGATGGTGGAGGCCGAGCATCTCTGCATGGCGATGCGGGGCGTGCAGAAGGCCGGCGTCTCGACCCTCACCACGCAGTTCACCGGCGTGTTCAAGCAGGACCCGCACGAGCAGGTGCGCTTCCTGACCCTGGTGCGCGACCAGCGCTGATGGCGGCCTCCGGCTTCCCCCCGCCCGGGACCCGCGCCGAGGTCGAGGAGGGCGCGGCCTTCACGCCGCGCTTCGGGGCGGACGGGCTCGTCACGGCGCTCGCGGTCGATGCCGTGACCGGCGAGATCCTGATGCTCGCCCACATGAACCGCGACGCCCTCGCCCGCACGATCGAGACCGGCGAGGCGTGGTACTGGTCGCGCTCGCGCGGCGAACTCTGGCACAAGGGCGCCACCAGCGGGCAGATCCAGACCGTGGTGGAGATGCGGGTCGATTGCGACCAGGACGCGCTCCTGCTGCGCGTGCGGGTCGGCGGCGACGGCGGCTGCTGCCACACCGGGCGCCGCTCCTGCTTCTACCGGACGGTCGCGGCCGATCCGGGCACGGGCGCGGTCCGCCTCGTCCCGGCGGATCCACCCCGACCATCCACGCATCCGTGATGAAACCTGAACCGTTGACGATCGCTTGATCTGTCCGGCGCACACTGCGTCGGAGGTCAGCCGCTTGAGCCAAAGCGATTGGCACGGGATCCGCAGGGCAAGCGGGCCTCAGGGAGTAGAGCGTCATGATGTGGGACGGCATCAGTCTGTTCTCGGGGCTGCCGACCCGCCGCCTGTCGGAGGGTGTCGAGGGCGGCGGCGACATCGGCGTGTCGGCCACGCCGCACCGCTCTGCACCCAAGCGCGGCCTCCGGCGGCCCAAGCTCGGCCTTGCGCTGGGCGGGGGCGCGGCCCGGGGCTGGTCCCACATCGGCGCCATCCAGGCCCTGCACGAGGCCGGGCTCACCATCGACGTGGTGGCCGGCTGCTCCATCGGCGCGGCGGTGGGCGCCTGCTACGCGGCGGGCAAGCTCGACGAACTGGAGGAGTTCGCCCGGTCGCTGACCAAGCGCCGGGTGATGGGGCTGCTCGACTTCCACCTCAGCGGCTCGGGGCTGATCGCGGGAGAGCGGCTGCGCCGGCTGCTCGAACGGGACCTCGGCGACCTGCGGATCGAGGCCCTGCCGGTCACCTTCGCGACGGTGGCGACCGAACTCGGCACCGGGCACGAGATCTGGCTCACCAAGGGCGGCGTGGTCGAGGCGGTGCGGGCCTCCTACGCGCTGCCGGGCATCTTCGACCCGGTGAAGATCGGGGGCCGCTGGCTGATGGACGGCGCGCTGGTCAACCCGGTGCCGGTGACGGTGGCGCGCGCCCTCGGCGCGGACGTGGTGCTGTGCGTCAACCTCAACGGCGACATCCGCGTGCGCGGCACGGTCATCCAGGCGCATGGCGAGGCGGCGATGGCCGAGGCCGCGGAGGAACCCGCCGAGATCCTGCCCGCCGAGGAGGCGCCGCGCCGCTGGCGGCTGCGGCCGACCCGGGCGCCCAAGCCCCGCCCCGAGCCCGGGATGCCGGGCGGCATCGCCAGCGTGATGGTCGATGCCTTCAACATCACGCAGGACCGCATCTCGCGCTCGCGCCTCGCGGGGGACCCGCCCGACGTGATGATCAACCCGAAGCTCGCCCAGATGGGCCTGTTCGAGTTCCACCGGGCGGAGGAGTGCATCGAACTCGGGCGGCAGGCCGCGCGCCGGATGCTGCCCGAGATCCGCGAGGTCGTGGCCGCGGCCGCCCTGCCGGCGTGAGCGGCCGGGCGTGCGGCCCTCTGGGCGTGCGGCCCTCTGGGCGTGCGGCCCTCTGGGCCGCGTCAGGCCGTGGCGATGTACTCGCGCAGGGCCTGCTGCTCGGCCTCCACCGAGGCGATGCGGTGCTTGACCACGTCGCCGATCGACACGAGGCCGACGAGGTGTCCGTCCTCGACCACCGGCACGTGGCGGAAGCGCCCGTCGGTCATCAGCTCCATGATCTCCTCAATGGCGGTGCCGCGGGTGCAGCTGACCACCCGGCCGGTCATGTGGCGCGAGACCGGAGCCTCGAGCGCCGCGGCTCCGCCCCGGGCCACCGCCCGGATGATGTCGCGCTCCGACAGGATGCCGAGCACGGAGGAGCCGGCATCGCTCACCACGAGGGCGCCGATGCCCTTCTCGGCGAGCAGGGCCGCCGCCTCGGACAGGGTGCGGTGGGGCTGCACGGTCACGACGGTGCGACCCTTCTGAGCCAGGATACGCGCAACGGTCATCGTCTTCCTCCCGGTTCGTGGACGCGGCCGTGGACGCCGTCGTGTGCGGCCCGAAAAGCCGTGTCCGTCCATCCGTTGGACCGAGTGTGGGATTCCTGCGAATCGCTGGCAAGTCGGACTTAACGTCGAGCCGCGGGAAAAGAGTCAGGACCTCTCCGGGCGGTCGAGGAGCGGCAGGAGCAGGAACCCCGCCAGGAAGCCGCCGAGATGCGCGTCCCAGGCGATGCCGGCGTCGCTGACGCCGAGCGGCACCGCGGCGAGGCCGAACAGCAGGTTCGTGACGAGCCAGATGCCGAGGAAGATCGCCGCGGCGCGGTTGCGCAGCAATTCGGGGATCGTCTGCAGCCGGGCCGGGACCGGGCGCTGCCAGGGCAGCAGGCCGGGCTGCAGCCCCGGCTCCGGCGCGGGCTGGAACACGAAGCGCGTCGCCGCCGCCATCAGGCCCGAGACCCCCGCGGAGGCCCCGACGAGCGGCAGGGTGCTCAAGGGATCGATGGCGACGTGGAGCGCGCCGCCCGCCACCGTCGAGACGAGCCCGATGAGCGCGAAGCGCCACGTCCCGCAGCGCCGGGCCACCGGCGTGCCGAAGGCGGCGAGCCACAGGACGTTGAGGATCACGTGCGCCCAGGAGCCGTGCAGGAGCCCGTAGCTGGCGAAGGTCCAGGGCATCGCCGAAGGGTCGGCCAGGAGGTAGTTCGCGAAGGCGGTGCGCGCCTCCACCTCCAGCGCGCTGCCGGGCCACGCCGCGGCCGCGCGCAGGATCTCATCCGCCCGGCCGGGATCGAGGGCGGCGGTCCAGCGCGCCGGCACGAGGGCGAGGTCGAGGAGGAGCGTGATGTCCCACACGTCCGGCACCAGGGTGCGCACGAGGTGGATCAGCACCAGAAGGCCGACCGAGACCGTGACGACGGCCGGCATGTTGAAGACCGGCACGCGGGGCGGTCGCGGGAGATCGGGGGTGGCATCCATGCCGCCACCATGAGGGGCGCCCGGCCGGATCCGCAAGGGTGCGCACCGGCAGGACGGCGGAACCTGCGGGCAAAAAAGAAGGGAGAGCGTTGCCGCTCTCCCTTGATCGGAGCGACCGCGTCGGGTTTGTGACCCGCCGCGGACGGCGTCTGGACCGTGACGACGCGGGCCGGTGGCCCCCGCCCCTTGATGACCCATTCTGTAGAGCGGTTGGGGCTCTCGCGCCAGCCCCCGGACGGTCGGACGCGTCAAAATTGTGGCGCGGCGGATCGCGCGGCACCGGATGCCACCGTTAACCTTAAGCAAACCTTGCCCGTTCCCGCCGGTCCGGTTCGGCATAGGGTCTGCTGCATCGAATCAGGAAAGGGCGGGCATCAGCTCGCTGCTCCGGATCGGACCGGACCAAACCGCCAGGGCCGCGTGGGCCTGTGCCACGAAGAGACGCCATGAAGCACCCCACCAGCGCCATGCTCCATGCCTACTGGAACAGCCTGCGCGGCGCGCGGGCCGCGCCGGAGCGCGGAGAGATCGAGCCGGGCGAGATCCGCCACATCCTGGCCGACAGCCTGATCCTGGAAGTGGAGCCGGTGCAGCGCAGCGCGGTGATCCGGCTCGCCGGCACCCGCCTCTGCGCCCTGTTCGGGGGCGAGCTGCGGGGCCGCGATTTCGGGACGCTGTGGGGCGAGAGCCCCGCCGCCGACCCCTGGCGGCTGATCGAGGTGGTGGTCCAGGAGACGGTCGGCGTCGTGGTCGGCCTCGTGGGGGTGACGCGGGAGGGCGAGGAGGTCGATCTCGAACTCCTGCTCCTGCCCCTGCGCCACCGCGGCAAGACCCAGGCGCGGGTGATCGGCGCCCTCTCGGCCCGCACGGCGCCCGCCTGGCTCGGCCTGCGGCCGCTCGCGGGGCTGCGCACGGTCTCGCTTCGGATCCTCTCCGGGAGCGAGGCGCCGTCCGGCCTGCCGCCCCGGCCCGCCAACGATCCGGGGGCCGTCGGCCGGCCGCGGCTCGTCCTGCATCGCGGCGGGCGCGGCTGAGCCGCGTTCGCCGAAGCGGCCGGGCCGTCGAGACCGATGCGGCCCGCCCGCGGCGGATCGGGACGGGGGGCGCCGCCGATGCGTTTCCTTAACGATTGCGGGCGCAAGGATGGGGAATTGGTGGTCCCGATAGGCTCCGCGCCCATGTCCGCGCCCAGGTCCGCGCCCATGTCCCACGCCGCGCCGTCGCGTCTGCGCCTGTCGACGGCCCTGGCCCTCTCGGCCAAGGCGGAGGACCGACGCCGGCACCAGCGGGTCGGCGTCGCGCTGCTCGGCCGCTACATGCTCTCCGACCGCAAGGAATACCCTTGCCAGACCGTCGACATCTCGCCCGGCGGCGTCCGGATCGTCTGCGCGGTCCCGGGCGAGCTCGGTGAGCGCACGGTGATCTACCTGGAGCATCTCGGGCGGATCGAGGGGACCATCGCCCGCCTGATGCCGGACGGGTTCGCGGTGGCGATCAGCGCCACGCCGCACAAGCGCGAAAAAATCGCCTCGCAGCTCACGTGGCTCGCCAACCGCGCCAGCCTCGGCCTGCCGGAGGACCGCCGCCACGAGCGCGTGGTGCCGCATCAGGCCGCCGTGACCCTGCGCCTCGAGAGCGGGCGCGAGATCCCGGCCCGCATCGTCGACGTCTCCCTCTCGGGCGCGGCCATCGCCTGCGACGCGGATCTGCCGCTCGACGCCGCCGTCGTCGTGGGCCGCACGCCCTGCAAGGTGGTGCGCCAGTTCAAGGGCGGCCTCGCGGTGGAGTTCCGCCTGCCGCTCTCTCCCGACCGCTTCGACGAGAACCTGGTGCTCTGAGCCTCAGCCCCCGCCTCGGCGGCCGCTCCGCCCGGGGGCTCATACCCCATCCGCTTGATCCCTTCGGGATGGCGGATGTGGGCTTCGCTCAGTCGTGTGGAGCCGTGGGCTCCACCGCGCGGGCTTGCTGAGCCCGTCTCCGCTTTGATCAGGCGGAGACGGGGTCAGGCCTCCGGCACGTTGCGCTCCAGCTCCTCCAGCCACGCCCGCGCGTTGCCGTCGGAGGGCGCGCGCCAGTCGCCGCGGGGCGAGAGCGCGCCGCCCGCCGCGACCTTGGGGCCGTTCGGCAGGGCCGAGCGCTTGAACTGGGCGAAGCCGAAGAAGCGCCCGAGAAACACCTTCATCCAGGACCGGATCTCCGGCAGCGCGTAGGCGCCGCGGCGCGCCTCGGGGAAGCCCGGCGGCCAGGGGCCGCGCGCCGCGTCCTCCCAGGCATGGCAGGCCAGGAAGGCGATCTTCGAGGGCCGGAACCCGTAGCGCAGGGTGTAGAACAGGGTGAAGTCCTGCAGCGCGTAGGGACCGATCTTGGATTCGGTGCTCTGGATCGCCTCGCCCTCGGCCGCGGGCACCAGCTCGGGGGAGATCTCGGTCGACAGGATGGCGTCGAGCGTGGCGTTGACCTCGGGCGCGAACTGGCCGGAGGCGATCACCCAGCGGATCAGGTGCTGGATCAGCGTCTTGGGCACGCCCGCGTTGACGGTGTAGTGGGACATCTGGTCCCCGACCCCGTAGGTGCACCAGCCCAGCGCCAGCTCCGAGAGGTCGCCGGTGCCCACCACGATCGCGTCGTTCTGGTTGGCGAGGCGGAACAGGAAGTCGGTGCGCAGGCCCGCCTGCACGTTCTCGAAGGTGACGTCGTAGACCGGCTCCCCGCGCCCGAACGGGTGGCCCATGTCGGCGAGCATCTGGCGGGCGGCCGGGCGGATGTCGAGTTCGCGCGCCTGCGTGCCGAGCGCCGCCATCAGCCGGTGGGCGTTGCTCTTGGTCTCGGCCGAGGTGGCGAAGCCCGGCATCGTGTAGGTGAGGATGTCGGTGCGCGGCAGGCCGAGCCGGTCGAACGCCTTGGCGGCGACGATCAGGGCATGCGTCGAATCGAGGCCGCCCGAGATGCCGATCACCACCTTCCTGGTGCTGATGGCCGAGAGGCGCTGGGCGAGGCCCGCCACCTGGATGTTGTAGCCCTCGTAGCAATCCTGCGCGAGGCGGGCGGGGTCGGCCGGCACGAAGGGGAAGCGCTCGACCGTGCGGGCGAGCCCGAGATCGGCCGCCGGCGGCGCCAGGGTGAAGCCGATGCGCCGCCAGGGCCTGTCGCCCAGCACCGCCCGGGCGTTGTCGTCGAAGCTGCCCATCTGGGCGCGCTCCTGGCGCAGGCGGTCGAGGTCGACATCCGCGAGCGTGACCTGCGGCCCGTCCGGGAAGCGCTCGCTCTCGGCCAGCAGCGCCCCGTCCTCGTAGATGACGGTCTGGCCGTCCCAGGCGAGGTCGGTGGTCGATTCGCCCGGCCCCGCCGCCGCGTACACGTAGGCGCACAGGCAGCGCGCCGAGGCCGACTGGCACAGGAGCTTGCGGCTCTCCGCCCGCCCGATGGTGATCGGGCTGCCCGAGAGGTTCACGAGCACGGTGGCGCCCGCCAGCGCCGCGAGCGCGCCCGGCGGCACCGGGATCCACATGTCCTCGCAGACGTCGATCCCGACGACGAGGCCGGGCAGGTCCTCGGCCCGGAACAGCAGGTCGGTGCCGAAGGGGACCTCCGTGCCCGACAGGCGGATGGTCTCGCCCGCCATCCCCGCCCCGGCGGCGAAGTGGCGCTTCTCGTAGAATTCCCGGTAGGTCGGCAGGTAGCTCTTCGGCACCACGCCGAGCACCCGCCCGCGGTGCAGCGCCACCGCCGTGTTGTAGACCCGGTGGCCGTGCCGCAGCGGCGCGCCGACGATCAGCATCGGCAGGAGGTCGCGGCTGGCCTCCGCCAGGGTGGCGAGCGCCGCCTCCACGGCGTCGAGGAGCGTCTCCTGCAGGAGCAGGTCCTCGATCGCGTAGGCCGACAGGCAGAGTTCCGGAAACACCGCGACCGCGACGCCGTCGTCGTGGCAGCGGCGGGCGAGCGCCAGCACCTCGGCGGCGTTCGCCGCGGGCGCGGCGATGTGACTGCGGCCGACGCAGGCCGCGACCCGGGCGAAGCCGTGCCGGTAGAGGGATCGGAACATCGCGGACGGGGCCTCCGGGCGGGTCGGTCGTGTCGCAAACCTTAACGCGCGAGGCGCCGCGTCGGCACCCGGCCTCGTGCGGGAGAGACCCGCGCGGCGGGCCGGGCCCGCGGCGGGCCGGGTCCGCGCTTCCGGGCCGGCGGAGATGCGGGACGCCGCCGCGGCCTGCCGCCTAAGCGGGCGTTAACGATACCCCGCCTAACTGGAGCCAAGCAGCGGCCGCGGGCGGCGCGGACCGCCCAAGCCAGCCAGCATCATGAGATCATCGGGACGGCCACCTCTCTCCGACTCGACCCGCCGCGACCCGCACGGGATGCGCGACGCCACCCAACCGGCCGCGCGCCGCGGGCTCACGCTCGGCGCCCTGGCCCACACCCTCACCAGCCTGCGCGCCCTGCTGGCGCGGCGCATCGCGCCGCCGAGCCACCGGCCGCCGGCGCTGCCGGCCCTGCCCGCTCCCGCCGGCCTCGACCGGCGCTCGGCCCCGCGCTGGATGACCGACCTGCCCCATCCGGCGCCGTCCTGGACGCCGGACCTCGTGCGCGCGACCGCGCCGCATCCCGCATCCCGTGCGGCCCACGCGCCGCACCCGGCTCCCGAGTCCTACCCTGCTCCCGGGTCGCACCCGGTCTCCGGGGCGCATCCGGCCGAGCCGTGGCCGCCCATGCCGGAAGCCGTGGCGCCCGCCATGCCGCAGACTGACCCGGTCGCGCCGCCGGCCGCCGTGGCGCCGGTCCCCGCCCTTCCCGCCGTGCCGGCCGCCGCGCCCGTGGCCGTCGCGCCGCCGCGGGCCGCGGTGCCGGCGCCCGCCCGCCCGCCGGAGCCGCCGCGCCCCGCCGGGCCCGGTCCCGACATGGAGGATGCGTGGCTGGCGATCCCGCCGGCCGGCCCGGCCCGGACGGTCCTGACGCGCGTGCGCCGGCAGGCCGCGGAATCGCGCCAGCAGGCCGCCGACGCCGAGCGGGCGGCCGCCCCGCGCCCGGCCCCCGAGCCGCGCCCCGCACCGGCGCGGCCCGAAGCCGACCTGCGCTTCACCCGCACGCCCGACCACGTCCTCCAGGCCCGCCGGCGGCGGCGCGAGGAGGAGGCCCAGGCCCGCGAGGCCGCCCAGCGGGCCGCCGAGGAGCAGGCCGCGGCCGAGCGCGCCGCCGTCGCGGCGGCCGCGGAGGCCGAGCGCCTCGCCGCGGAGGCGCAGGCCCTGCCGCCGCTGCCGCGCTGGCGCCAGCCCTACGTGCTGCCCCCCGGCGTGCGCTTCACCCGCACGCCGGACCATCTCCTGCGCCCCATCGCCGACGCTCACGTCGCCGAGGGCCACGTCGTTGATGGCCACGTCGTTGATGGCCAAGTCGTCGAGGGCCAAGTCGTCGAAGGTCATGTCGCCGTCGAGGGAATGGCCCCTCCCGCGCCGGCCTTTCCCGAGATCGTCCCGCTGCCGGAGCCCGCGCCGGTCCAAGAGGCCGTACAGGTCCAAGAGGCCGTACAGGTCCAAGAGGCCGTACGGGTCCAAGAGCCCGCACAGGGCTTGGAGTCCGCACAGGGCCTGGAGTTCGCGCCGATCCCGGACTTTGCGCCGATCGCGGAATTCGTGCCGGTTCCGGAGCCCGTCGCCGGACCGTCCGAGGCCGACCCGGACCCGGCTGCGGCGATGCAGCCCGCACCGGCCCCCGCGCCGGATGGCGAGCCCCCCTTCGGGGCGGCTCGCGCCCTCCTGTGCTTCGCGTGGCCGCCGGTGGTGCCGCACCTGCCGGAGGCGCTGTTCGCCCGCGAGGCGACGCCCGTCGGCGCGCCGCCGGCCGACCCGGCCGGATCCGTGGACGCGGAGCCCGCCGCGCCGGCTCCGGTGGCCGAGGAGGCCGATCCCGTGCCGGCTCCGGCCGCCGAACCCGAGCCTCCGCTCTACCGGGCAGATGCGCCGTTCGTCGGAACCTGGGCGGCGCGCGTCACGGTGCAGGGCGCACCCGCCGGGCCGATATCCTCGCCCGCCGGGCCGGCGCCCCTGCCCGCCGAACCGGCGCCCGGCTGGGCCGCCCCGGCCGAAGAACCCGCCCTTCCCTCGGCGGACGCCGCGGCCTGCGTCGCCGCGGAGGTTCCGCCGGACGCGACGCCCCGGCTCGAAGCCTCTCCGTTCGACGCGCTGCTGCGGCGCGACTGGCGCCAGCCCCCCGCCGAGGATCAGGACAACCGGCCCGTCGGGCCGGTCGAGGCCGCCCCGATCGCGGACCCGCAGCCCGCGCCGGCGGCGGTCCCCACCTTCGCCGGGGCGGTGCGGCCGGAATCCCTGCCCGTCGCCGTTCCGGCCGCGGTGAGCGCGCCC
Organism: Methylobacterium isbiliense; assembly: GCF_022179325.1. GTDB lineage: Bacteria > Pseudomonadota > Alphaproteobacteria > Rhizobiales > Beijerinckiaceae > Methylobacterium > Methylobacterium isbiliense. Next base: position 46,251 of record NZ_BPQQ01000056.1, read on the forward strand.
GCATCCCTCCCGCCCGTCGCGTACGGGCTGGTCCGGCGCTTCGCCGCAGCCTCCCTGCAGCTGCCCGCCGCGCGGCCGCCGCACGACGCTCCGGCCGCCCCCGCGCCGCTGCCCGCCGAGCCCGCGCCGCCCGAACCGGCCCCGGTGGTGATCGGCAATGCCGGGCTCGACCTCGACCTCGGGCTCGACGCGGACGATGCGGAGGACGAGGACGACATCATCGCGCCCCTCGCCCATCCGGCCCCCCTGCCCCGCCCGGTGCCGCGGGCCGTCGCGGCGCCCTACGAACTGCCGCCCCTCGACCTCCTGGCGGAGGCCCGCGCCTCCGACGGCAGCAGCCTCGATGCGGACGTCCTGCAGGCGAACGCCGTGCAATTGCAGCAGGTGATCCAGGATTTCGGCGTGCGCGGGGAGATCCTGGCGGTGCGGCCCGGCCCGGTCGTCACCCTGTACGAGATGGAGCCGGCGCCGGGCACCAAGTCCTCGCGGGTGATCTCGCTCGCCGACGACATCGCCCGCTCCATGTCCGCCGTCTCCGCCCGCGTCGCCGTCGTCCAGGGCCGCAACGCCATCGGCATCGAATTGCCCAACGCCAAGCGCGAGACCGTCTACCTGCGCGAACTCCTCGCCGCCCCCGCCTTCGCCGAGACCAAGCAGAAGCTCGCCCTCTGCCTGGGCAAGAACATCGGCGGCGAGGCCATCATCGCCGATCTCGCCCGCATGCCCCACCTGCTGGTGGCCGGCACCACCGGCTCGGGCAAGTCGGTGGCCATCAACACCATGATCCTCTCGCTCCTCTACCGCATGAAGCCCGAGGAGTGCCGCCTGATCATGGTCGATCCCAAGATGCTGGAGCTGTCGGTCTACGACGGCATCCCGCACCTGCTCTCCCCCGTCGTCACCGATCCCAAGAAGGCGGTGATCGCCCTCAAATGGGCCGTGCGCGAGATGGAGGAGCGCTACAAGAAGATGGCGCGCCTGGGGGTGCGCAACATCGACGGGTTCAACGCGCGGGTGGCGGAGGCGCGCGAGCGGGGCGAGGTGATCATCCGGACGGTGCAGACGGGCTTCGACCGGGAGACCGGGGAGGCGGTGTACGAGGACGAGGTGATGGACCTCTCGGCCCTGCCCTACATCGTGATCATCGTGGACGAGATGGCCGACCTGATGATGGTGGCCGGCAAGGACATCGAGGGGGCGATCCAGCGCCTGGCGCAGATGGCGCGGGCGGCGGGCATCCACCTGATCATGGCGACGCAGCGTCCGTCGGTGGACGTGATCACCGGCACGATCAAGGCGAACTTCCCGACCCGGATCTCGTTCCAGGTGACGAGCAAGATCGACTCCCGGACGATCCTGGGGGAGATGGGCGCCGAGCAGCTTCTGGGCCAGGGCGACATGCTGTTCATGGCCGGCGGCGGGCGCACCACGCGCGTGCACGGCCCGTTCTGCTCGGATGCCGAGGTCGAGAGCGTGGTGGCCCACCTCAAGACGCAGGGGCGCCCGGCCTATCTCGACGCGGTCACGGCCGACGAGGAGGAGGCGGCGGAGGCGGCCGCCGACACGCCGGTCTTCGACCAGGGTGGCTTCGCCGAACCGGCGGCGGACCTCTACGAGCAGGCGGTGGCGGTGGTGCTGCGGGACAAGAAGGCGTCGACGAGCTACATCCAGCGGCGGCTGCAGATCGGCTACAACCGGGCGGCCTCGCTGATGGAGCGGATGGAGCGCGAGGGCATCGTCGGCCCTGCCAACCATGCCGGCAAGCGCGAGATTCTGGTCGAGGCCGCGGCCGGTGCGGCGGGGGCCGGAGCCGGCGAGGAGGCGTGAGCATGTCCCGGCCCGTCTCCGGCGCGCCCAGTCGCATATTCGCCACAGGGGCCGGCTCTAACGCCGGCTCGTCCGCCGCGGCGCACCCGGTCCGGCGGACGGACCCGCCCCGCGTCCGTTCCCAGGGAGGCCCTTGCCGATGACCGGCCGTCGCACCCGTCCCGGCCCGCTCCCCGTCCTCGCGGCGGCCCTCTGCGTCGCAGGCGCGCTCGCGGCCCCGCCCGCCCAGGCGCAGGTGACGTCCTTCCTCGACGGCCTGTTCGGCCGCAAGGACCCGGCGCCCGCTCCCGCTCCCGCGCCCGAGCCGGCCCCGGCGGGCGCCCCGGCCGGGGCCGGCTCGGGTTCGGGCGTGCGGGCTCCCCTGCCGCCCCGCCGCCCCGCCGCCCTCGGCGGCACCCGCGCCCCGGCCGAGACCGCCGAGGCCGCCCCCATCCCCGCCGCACCGCCCCAGCAGGTCGCCGCCGTCACCACGCCGGCGGCCGTCGACCCGGCGAACCCGGCCGCGGTGGTCGAGCGCGCCAACGCCTACTTCAACGGGGTCTCGACGCTCACCGGCGGCTTCGTCCAGATCGGCGCGGACGGGCGCAAGATCGGCGGCAAGCTCTACCTCGCCAAGCCCGGGCGGCTGCGCTTCGACTACGACCAGCCCTCGCCGCTCGAAGTCGTCGCCGACGGCACCTCGGTGGCGGTGCGCGACCGCAAGCTCGCGACGCAGGACCTCTACTTCATCTCGCAGACGCCGCTGAAATTCCTGCTGCGCGAGAAGATCGACCTCGCCCGCGACCTCACGGTGACGGACGTGGCGGCCGATCCGGGCGGCGTGCGCATCAGCCTGGAGGACCGCTCGACGCTGGGCGGCACCTCGCGCATCGTCCTCTACTTCGACGAGGCGATGAAGACCCTGAGCCAGTGGCGGATCACCGATCCGCAGGGCTACCAGACCACCGTCGTGCTCTCCAACCTGCAGCGCGGCCGGCCCATCGACGGGATGATGTTCGTCATCAATTACGGCCGGGCCGAGGACAAGGAACTGGAGCAGCGCATGCGCCAGCAATCGCAGACGCGCTGATCCTCGCCATCCCCGTCCGGCAGGCCTGCGGCGTGGTGCCGACGCGGGTCCGCATGGGCCGCAGGTGAAACCTGCCGCGAAATCTGCCGCCGAACCTCTTGGAAGATCCCCGGTGCGCCTCACCGTCTCGACCTGGAACATCAACTCCGTCCGCCTGCGCATCGACCTCGTGCGCCGCTTCCTCGACGAGGCGCGGCCCGACGTGCTGTGCCTGCAGGAGACCAAGTGCCCGGACGACCGCTTTCCCCTCAAGGAGCTGCAGGGCTTCGGCTATCCGCACGTCGTCTTCGCCGGGCAGAAGGGCTATAACGGCGTCGCCATCCTGTCGCGCCTGCCGCTCGTCTCCGAGGAGCGGATGGCGTTCTGCGAGCGCCGGGACGCGCGCCACATCGCGGCGGTGCTGGGGCCCGAGGCGGGGGCGGCGGCCGGCATCGTGCTGCACGACTTCTACGTCCCGGCGGGCGGCGACGTGCCGGACGCAGCCCTGAACGACAAGTTCGCCCACAAGCTCGCCTTCATGGACGAGTTGCGCGCCTGGGGGGCCAAGCGCCCGCGCGGGCCCGCGATCCTCGTCGGCGACCTCAACGTGGCGCCGCTCGAACACGACGTCTGGTCGCACCGGCAGCTCCTCGACGTGGTGAGCCACACGCCCGTCGAGACCGAGCGCCTGGAGACCCTGCGGGGCGAGGCCGGCTGGGTCGACACGATGCGGCACCTGCGGCCCGAGCCGGAAAAGATCTACACGTGGTGGAGCTACCGCTCCCCCGACTGGGCCGCCGCCGACAAGGGCCGGCGCCTCGACCACATCTGGGTCACGCCCGACCTCGCCGGCAGCGTGCGCGCCGTGACGGCGGCGCGGCACACCCGCGCCTGGGAGCGGCCCTCCGACCACGTGCCGGTGACGGTCGAACTGGAGCTGTAGGCGCCGCCCGGCACCCGCGTGGTTCAGCGCCTGCCCGGTTCAGCGCTTGGCGACCGCGAGCGTGTTGCCGTCCACGAGCAGGAAGCCGATCCCGGCGCTCTGCAGGGCGGCCACGGCGGCGGGCCGGCTGCGCGCCGTACCCTCGGCGCCGTCCTCCATCCGGCGGATGGTCGACAGGGACAGCCCGCTCGCCCGCGCGAGGTCGTTCATCGACCAGCCGAGCAATCCGCGCGCCGCCCGCAGGTGGTACCCTTCGACCGCCTGCACGAGCCCGTCGCGGACGGCTTGGTCGAGGGGGGCGGCCTTCGGGCCGGCGAGCCGGGAGGCCAGCGTGGCCCAGCTGCCGATCCGGCCCTGCTCGTCGCGGATCGGCACGTAGACGAACCGGAAGTCGCCCTGCGCGCCGTCGGCCAGGATCAGGCGCTTGCGGGCCTCGAACGGCCCGCCGGCTTCCATCATGGCCCGGATGTGCGCGGTCATGCGCGAGCGGTCGTCGGGGGCGATCACGCGGGTGCAGTCGGCCTGAAAATCCGCCTGCGTGATCCCGGTCAGGCTGAGGATCTCGCGGGACCCGACCCGGCGCGAGCTGGCATAGAGCGAGGCGTGGGTCCAGGACTGCGTCTGCTCGAACAGCGCGCGGCGGCGGCGCTGCTCCTCGCGCTGCGCCTGCGCGAGGCGCTCCGTGTCGGTGACGTCGAGCAGGATGCCCGCGGCCGCCCGGGGCCGGCCGTCCGGGTCGACGTAGATCTCGCCGCGGCTCGTCAGGATGCGCAGGGTGCCGTCCGGCCGGATGAACCGGACCGTGTGGGTGCCCACGATGCCGTCGCGCTTCACCTGCGCGGGGCTCTCGAGGATGTGCGCGTCCTCGGGATGGACCAGCCGCGTCAGCAGTGCGTAGCTCGGCGCGACCGCAGTGGCGTCGATGCCGAGCAGCCGCAGAAGGCCCGGCGACCAGACATGCTCGTCCGTCCGGAACGTCCAGCTCCATGTCCCCGACAGGTGGTGCGATTCGAGCAGGCGCACGAAGCTCGGTGACGAGTAGGACAGTTCCGTCTGCGGAAGAGCGATGGAATGCATGATGGGCGACCACGAATACGGACTGGGGCCATCCCCGGACCGGGGGTGCTCCCCGTGCGCGGGTGAGAGGCCGGCGGAACGGAGGCGAGCGATCCGGCCGCCGGCCGTCTCAGAAATACCAGTTCAGCAAAAACTCTCGAGGCATGTGAAGGTTTCCTTTGCTCGAGGCGGAAGCAGATCCCACCTGGTTCCGCAGGATCGCGCCCGATCATAGACATACTCGGCCTGAGGTCCAGCCGCCGAAGCGGCAGAGGCCGGGCCGAAGACGCTGGGGCATGCGGCGGATCGACCTGGACCGCCGTCGTGAAGACGGATGGCTCCGTCGCCCCGCTCACCGCCGTCCCGGCCAGCCCAGCGCCCGGCTGATCTCCCCCGCCCAGCCCGGGATCTCGTCGGCGAGGCGCTCCATCCGCGCCTCGTCCATGTACTGCACCGTGCTGGTCACGCTGAACGCCGCCACGATGGCGCCGCTCGCGTCCCGGATCGGCGCCGCCACGCAGCGGACCTCCGGCTCGTTCTCCTCCCGGTCGAAGGCGACGCCGCGGCGCGCATAGGCGCGCATGCGGTCGAGCCAGCCCTCCAGGTCCCGCTCGCGCCGCGCGCCGCGCGCCTCGCCCACCGCGTGGAAGCGGCGCCACTCCGCCTCGCCCAGGTCGAGGATCAGGGCCTTGCCGATCCCCGTCGACCAGACCGGCTGGCGCTCGCCGACCCGCGAACTCACCTCGATGCGCCGCCGTCCCGGGATCTTGTCGAGGTAGAGCGTCCACTCCCCGTCGAGGACGCCGAGATGGATCGTGTCGTCGCAGACCGCCGAGAGCCGGTCGAGATGGGGCCGGGCCACGCGGGTGAGCGCCACGGCGTGCTGGGCGCGAAAGCCGAGTTCGAGCAGCTTCGGCCCCAGGCTGTAGCCCTCGCGCGGCACGAAGTTCAGGTAGCGCCGCTCGGCCAGCGCCGCGGCGAGGCGGTGGGTCGTGCTGCGCGGGGTGCCGAGGACCGCCGACAGGGCGGCGAGGTCGGTCGCTCCCGCCGCCACCGCCTCCAGGATGTCGAGGCCGCGCAGCAGCGTCTGGCTGCCCGCCGCAGGCTCCCGCCCCGTTGTTGACGCCTTCGCGCCCATCCGGCTATCGTCCCACATACAAGAACATCATCCCAACATATGGGATTTTGGGCGAGCCCGCCAGCGGCTGCCCGGGAGGACGCCGATGACCGTGCCCGCACAGCGACCCTGATTCCGATCCGCCGGCCCCGCGCGGCCCCGCGCGGCCAGGTGGCGCGCCCGCCCGGCCGCCACCCTGCCAAGAAGCACCCTGCACACGCCACCAGGACCCTCCGACATGAAGCTCTTGCGCTACGGCCCGGCGGGCCGGGAACGGCCCGGCCTCCTCGATGCGGAGGGCCGCATCCGCGACCTCTCGGCCCACCTGCCCGATCTCGGCCCCGACGCCCTGGCGCCGGAGCGCCTCGCCGCCCTGGCGCGGCTCGACCCGTCCTCCCTGCCCCTCGTCGAGGGCACGCCGCGGCTCGGCGTGCCGGTCGCGGGCGTGGGCAAGTTCATCGCCATCGGCCTCAACTACGCCGACCACGCGGCCGAATCGAACCTGCCGATCCCGACCGAGCCCGTGGTCTTCACCAAGGCGATCTCCTCTCTCAGCGGGCCGAACGACCCGGTGATGCTGCCGCGCGATTCCGTGAAGGGCGACTGGGAGGTCGAACTCGGGATCGTGATCGGACGGCGCGCCGCCTACGTCGAGGAGGCGGAGGCGCTCGCCCACGTCGCCGGCTACTGCCTCGTCAACGACGTCAGCGAGCGCGAATTCCAGATCGAGCGCGGCGGCACCTGGGACAAGGGCAAGGGCTGCGACACCTTCGGGCCGGTCGGACCCTGGCTGGTGACGGCCGACGAGGTCGGCGACCCGCAGGATCTCGACATGTGGCTCGACCTCAACGGCCGGCGCATGCAGACCGGCAGCACGCGCACGATGATCTTCGGCTGCGCCGAGATCGTGTCCTACGTCAGCCGCTTCATGACCCTGATGCCGGGGGACATCATCACCACCGGCACCCCGCCCGGCGTCGGCATGGGCATCAAGCCCGCGCCCGTCTACCTCAAGCCCGGCGACGTCATGACGCTCGGCATCGCCAAGCTCGGCGAGCAGCGCCAGGAGGTGATGGCGTGGCGGCGGCAGGAGGGCTGAGGCGATGACCGACGCGAACCGCTTCCGCAACCGCCGCGCCATCGTCACGGGCGGCGCCTCCGGCATCGGCCTCACGGTCGCGGCGCGCCTCGCGGCCGAGGGCGCCGCGGTCAGCCTGTGGGACGTCAACGCGGAGGCGCTCGCCCGCGCCAGGACCGAATCCGGCGCCGCCGACGTCCAGGCGCTCGACATCGTGGATCCGGCCCGGGTCGAGGCCGCCATGCAGGCGAGCGTCGCGGCCCTCGGCGGCCTCGACGTGCTGGTCTGCAGCGCCGGCATCACCGGCCCCAACGGCCCGGTGCGGGACTACCCGACCGAGGCCTGGAAGCACGTCTTCGACGTCAACGTCCACGGCCTGTTCTATTGCAACCGGGCCGCGATCCCGGTTCTGGAGAAGACCGGCTACGGCCGGATCGTCAACGTCGCCTCGATCGCCGGCAAGGAGGGCAACCCGAACGCCTCCGCCTACAGCGCCTCGAAGGCCGCGGTGATCGGGCTCACCAAGTCGCTGGGCAAGGAACTGGCCAGGACCGACATCCGGGTCAACTGCGTCACCCCGGCTGCCGTGAAGACCGCCATCTTCGATCAGATGACGCAGGAGCACATCGACTTCATGCTCTCGAAGATCCCGATCGGGCGGTTCGGCACCGTCGACGAGGTCGCGGCCCTGATCTGCTGGCTGGCGAGCGAGGAGGCCTCCTTCAGCACCGGCGGCGTCTTCGACGTCTCGGGCGGGCGGGCGACCTACTGACGGCGGCCCCGGGAGCCGGCGCCGGGCGTGACGACACCCCGCGCGGCCGCGCCCCCCGTGCATCCGGGAGTGGCGCGGCCGGCCGGATCGTGTATAGGAGGGCGGCCCCTCGCCTGACGCATGGCGGGGCTTTTCGCTTTGGACGACCGCGCTGGACGACATCCCGGCCCGGCCGCAGCCGGAGCGGAAGCGGCGGCACGCCGCACACGACCTCAACCCGTACGCAAGAAGGACACGCGATGTCGATCACGGCGGAGCGCAAGACGGCGCTCATCAAGGACTATGCCCGCGGCGGCGAGGACACCGGTTCGCCGGAGGTTCAGGTCGCGATCCTCACCGAGCGGATCGCCAACCTCACCGGGCACTTCAAGACCCACACCAAGGACAACCACTCGCGCCGCGGCCTGCTGAAGCTGGTCTCGCAGCGCCGGTCGCTCCTCGACTACCTGAAGCGCAAGGACGAGGCGCGCTACCGCACCCTCATCGAGCGCCTCGGCATCCGCCGCTAAGGCCATCGCGCGGTCCGGCCTCTCCGGGCCGCGCTCTCGCCCGGGGGTCCCGAGGAGCCCCGGGCCCGACGCGGGCTCCCCGTCGCGGGGGGCGCGTCCCGAGTGGGCCGGAATGGGTCCGGCCGCTCACCCTCCGGGTCCCGCGGGCGTCACCGCCAGGGCAGGATCGCCAGAGGCTCGAGGCAGGATGCGGCCCGCCGCGATTCCCGAGCCCCTCGCCGTCTTGCGCTGGCGCCGCCCCGCCCGGACCGACCGCATGAAGGCATGACGACATGTTCGACGTACAACGCGAAGAATTGCTCTGGGGCGGACGCAAGCTGGTGCTGGAGACCGGCAAGGTCGCCCGCCAGGCCGACGGCGCCGTGGTCGCCAGCTACGGCGAGACCACCGTGCTCGCCACCGTGGTGTCGATGAAGGAGCCGAAAGCCGGCATCGACTTCCTGCCCCTCACGGTGAACTACCAGGAGCGCGCCTACGCGGCGGGCCGCATCCCGGGCGGCTACTTCAAGCGCGAGGGCCGGCCCTCCGAGAAGGAGACCCTGGTCTCCCGCCTGATCGACCGCCCGATCCGTCCCCTCTTCGTCGAGGGCTGGCGCAACGACACCCAGGTCGTCGTGACCGTGCTCTCGCACGACCTCGAGAACGACCCCGACATCGTCTCGATGGTGGCGGCCTCCGCGGCGCTCACCCTCTCAGGCGTGCCCTTCATGGGGCCGATCGGCGCGGCCCGCGTCGGCTATGTCGGCGGCCAGTACAAGCTCAACCCGCTGGTCCAGGAGATGGAGGGCTCGAGCCTCGATCTCGTGGTGGCCGGCACCGACGCCGCCGTGCTGATGGTGGAGTCCGAGGCCAAGGAACTGCCCGAGGACGTGATGCTCGGGGCCGTGATGTTCGGCCACAAGCACTTCCAGCCGGTGATCGAAGCGATCATCCGGCTCGCCGAGAAGGCCGCCAAGGAGCCGCGCGACTTCCAGCCCACCGACCTCTCGGAGGTCGAGAAGGCGGTGCTGGAGGTCGGCGAGGCGGATCTGCGCGAGGCCTACAGGAAGACCGTCAAGCAGGAGCGCTACGCCGCCGTCGACGCCGTGAAGGCGAAGGTGATGGCCGCCCTCGTCCCCGAGGAGGGCGAGGCCAGGTTCGAGCCCGAGAAGGTCAAGGCCGCCTTCAAGGAGGCCCAGTCGAAGGTGGTCCGCTGGAACATCCTCGACACCGGCTCGCGCATCGACGGGCGCGACGTGCGCACCGTGCGCCCGATCGTCTCCGAGGTCGGCGTGATGCCCCGCGCCCACGGCTCCGCCCTGTTCACCCGCGGCGAGACCCAGGCGCTGGTCGTGGCGACGCTCGGCACCGGCGACGACGAGCAGTTCATCGACGCGCTGGAAGGCACCTACAAGGAGACGTTCCTCCTTCACTACAACTTCCCGCCCTATTCGGTGGGCGAGACCGGCCGCATGGGCTCGCCGGGCCGGCGCGAGATCGGCCACGGCAAGCTCGCGTGGCGCGCCGTGCACCCGCTGCTCCCGGCGGCGCACGAGTTCCCCTACACGATCCGCGTCGTGTCGGAGATCACCGAGTCGAACGGCTCCTCCTCGATGGCCTCGGTCTGCGGCGCCTCGCTGTCGCTGATGGATGCGGGCGTGCCCCTGCGCCGTCCGGTGGCGGGCATCGCCATGGGCCTGATCCTGGAGGGCGAGCGCTACGCGGTGCTCTCCGACATCCTGGGCGACGAGGACCACCTCGGCGACATGGACTTCAAGGTGGCCGGCACGACCGAGGGCGTCACCTCCCTGCAGATGGACATCAAGATCGCCGGCATCACCGAGGAGATCATGCGGGTCGCCCTCGACCAGGCCAAGGAGGGCCGCGCCCACATCCTCGACGAGATGGCCAAGGCCCTCACCACGGCCCGGCCGGAACTCGGCGAGCACGCGCCCCGCATCGAGACCATGCAGATCCCCACCGACAAGATCCGCGAGGTCATCGGCACGGGCGGCAAGGTCATCCGCGAGATCGTGGAGAAGACCGGCGCCAAGATCGACATCCAGGACACCGGCATCATCAAGATCGCCTCGTCCGACGGCAAGGCCATCAAGGCGGCCTACAACTGGATCCGCTCGATCGTGGCGGAGCCGGAAGCGGGCATGATCTACGACGGCACGGTGGTGAAGACGATGGAGTTCGGCGCCTTCGTCAACTTCTTCGGCGCCAAGGACGGCCTCGTCCACATCTCGGAACTCGCCGCCCAGCGGGTCGCCAAGGTCACCGACGTGGTGAAGGAAGGCGACAAGGTGAAGGTGAAGTTCCTGGGCCAGGACGAGCGCGGCAAGATCCGCCTGTCCATGAAGGTCGTCGACCAGCAGACCGGCGAGGACCTCACCGAGAAGCTGAAGGCCGAGCGCGAGGCCGACCGCAACCGCGAGCGG
>NZ_BPQQ01000057.1 GCF_022179325.1 Methylobacterium isbiliense
CTGGATCGCGACGTGGCGGCGATGGTCGTGCATCACCGGGCCTTCGGCCTCGGGTCGGGACACGGCCTTCGGTGCGTCAGCGGGCGGGTTGCCGCGTAGCTGCACCGGGAAGCCGCCTGCTTCAGCGGGCGGAGTTGTCACTGCACCGACCCCGTCTCGAATGCGGGTATGTAACGGATATCCACGCAGCCCCGAACTCTTGTCCACTGAGACACGATGGAGGCGATGGTGGCCGTTCGTTCGAAACCGATGCTGGTGGCAATGCTTGGACTTTCCCTCGCAGGAGCGTTGCCCGCCGCGCCTGCCTTGGCCAGCGAGAGCGCAGTCGATTGGCTGAACCGAGTCGCCCAGTCACGGCGGTCATCCACGGACCAAGCTCCCTGGGGTCACCGGCAAGATCGTGGCCGTGCATCCGCGCGGGGCGAAGCTGACCCTTGCACATGAAGCCATCCCGGCCGTCGATATGCCGGCGATGACCATGACCTTCCCGGTCGCCTACATGGCCCTGCTCGATAAGGTCAGGACCGGGGACGCGGTGGAGGTGCAGGCGGCCAATCAGGGCGGTGTGGTGCGGATCGTGAATATTCGGCCGTCGCGCTGAACCGCCAAAGCCTCGGAAGGACGAAGTCCACCGTCCGGGCAGTGGCCCGGAGGCCCATCGCCGGTCTTGCGCCGCCTGACCGAACTCGCCGAGCTCGATCTGCGTGAACCGACCGGAGCAGGCCCCGTGCCGCTCACGACTCAGGAAGACCTCGCCCAACGGCAGGTACCTGCAGGGGCCCTGTCCGGCGGTCGCGTGGTCTTGTTCACGCCGCACGGCTTCACGGGGTCCTCGGGCTCCCGCCACTGTCCGCCAGGGGCCCTGGCGTGACCCGAAGGCTGGCTCGGACTGAAACTTCCGCGGCCGGCCCTTGCCGTAAACCGCTTCCGGGTCGCGGCACTCGTTCCCAAGCACAAACATCGGAGTTCAACGATGACACGCTCGACGATCATCCCGACCTCGGCCCTGCTCGGGCTCGCGCTGACGGCAAGCGTCGCGCTCGCCCAGGGCATGGGCGGGCCGGCGTCCTCCCCGGGAGGCGACCAGCCGAGCCAGCAGGGCGGCATGGGCATGACGAAGGACATGATGGGCGGCAAGTCGGAGGGATCGGGCCCCGGCGACGCGAAGCAGGGCGGCTGCGGCATGATGAAGAAGATGAGCGCGCTGCAGGACCGGGTGGACCGGCTGGAGCAGCGTCTCAACGCGACCCAGCCGCCGAACCCGGCCAAGCCCCAGTAGTCGGATCGTTGACCCGCGAGCCTCGACCTCGCGAGTTTTCTGCCCCGCCCGGTCGGCACGGTCCCGTCCGGCGCCTTCAGCCGGGCGCGGCCGTCCGCCGCCTTCGGGCGCGCCGGAGTGCGACGGCGGCGTCTCGCCCGACGGCGCCCCGCAACTCTCATCCCAGGACGGCGACCCACGATGGCAGGCGCGTCGGAAATTGGTTTGGCGGCGGCCTTCGCCGCCGGCGCAATCTCCTTCCTCTCGCCATGCGTTCTGCCGCTCGTGCCGGGCTACGTGTCGTACGTGGCCGGGCAGAACCTTGCCGGGAGCGGGCTCCTCGCACCGCGGGCGCACACTCGGGCTGAGCCTCTGTTTCGTCCTCGGCTTCTCGACCGTGTTCGTCGGCCTGGGCGCGGGGGCGAACACCCTCAGCGCGCTGCTGCGAGCCCACCTCTACGAGGTCGGGCTTGCAAGCGGCATCACCGTCATCCTGTTCGGCCTGTTCACCACGGGCCTGTTCCGCCTGCGCATCCTCGAACGCGAGTTTCGCTGGCATGGCCGCACGCCCGGCGGAAACCCGGCGTCGGCGTTCCTGCTCGGCATGGCCTTCGCCTTCGGCTGGACGCCCTGCATCGGCCCGGTGCTTGGCACGATCCTGGCTCTGGCGGCGTCCTCGGCCAGCACGAGCGGGATCGCACTCCTCGCGGTGTACTCGGCAGGCTTGGGCGTGCCGTTCGTGCTGGCCGCGATGTTCATGGGCGGGTTCGTCGCGCGGCTCCGCACGCTCCGGGTCGCCGGCCGCGTCCTGCAGGTCCTCAGCGGCATGACCATGATCGCGATGGGAGCCGCGATGCTCACGGGCGACCTCGCCGGGCTCGCGGCTTGGCTCCTCGACGCCTTTCCCGCACTCGCCCGGATCGGGTGACTTCCGGGGATGCGGTCACCGGGCTCCCCATCGGCAACCTGGCCGCCTCTCGGGATAGCGCGTGGCTCGCTCAGGCGGAAGCGTGCGGGCACCCCGGCCATGATAGCCAAACCGGTGGCCCGTTGCGGGAGGCATGCCGGCCATGTCACGAGTGCCGCCGCCGCGGGCAGGCCTCGGCCCTGTCCGGAAGCGACCGGCAAGCCTCCTGCAAGGCGGTACCGTTCAGCGCGGGATCGAGCGCCTCCAGCGCTTGCAGTAGGTACGCCGCGGCGGCCATCTGCCGGTCCGCGACGGTACGGCGGAGAGCCCGAACGAACAGTCCTTCGAGCTCGCCGGGATCCTGCGGCATCACGTCCATCTACGGCAGCACCTGCCGCTCCGAGACATCGACGGGCGTCGGGGCTGTCAGGCCAACTGCTCAAGGAGCAGCCGGCTGTCCGGCTCCCTCCCGGTAGGACGGGCCTATCGCCTCGGCGTGGAACCGAAGAGCCGCCCCGGTCACACCCATACCTGCGCCGCTGCCATCTCGAGCCTTCGACGTCGACGGTTACGGGGCGGGAAGGTCGCGCGCCGGCGCTCGACCAGGATCCGATCGCGCTGCAATCGGATCCTGGGCTAAGTCTTTGATACGGTCGCATTTTCTGAGACGAACCGGCGACCACTTCGTCGGAAAATGCTCTAGCCGGCGGAAATGCCCGGGATGGATTGCGCTCAGGGCCGGCGACCGGCGGACGGACGCGCCGCTCGCCCGTTGCCGGCCTCGGCCCCGGCCTGCCGGAGGAACTCGACTGCCCGTTCGAGCTGCGCGGCGTCGGTGATGCCGCCGAACACCATGCGGGTGCCGGGCACAACGGACTGGGGATCTTTCAGGAAGCGCGCGAGGGTAGGCGCGTTCCAGACCAAACCGCTCTGCCGCATCGCCTTCGAGAAGGGATAGCCCGGCACCGCGCCGGCGGCGCGGCCGAACACATGCGTCAGCGCAGGACCCGTCGTGTGCCGCGCTCCCGCTCCGATCTGATGGCAATGCGCGCAGGGCCTGAAGTCGGGCTCGAACGTCGCTGCAGGAACGTCGACGGCCGCAGGGTCGGCAAGACCGGGACGCGCGGACGGAGGCAAGTCTGGTCCCGACAGGGAGTAGGCGGTCAGGCCGGCGCCCAGGCAACCGACCACGATCAAGGCAAGCACGCGTGAACGGCGCACGACTCAGGCAGCCTTCAGCCCGAGCAGGAGGCGCAGCTTCATCATCGCGGCTTCCCGGGACTCGCCCTGGGCAATCGTGCCCTTGAAGCGGTGCTCGCGACCCATCAGGAACACGCTGGCCGTGTGGTTCATCGCGTAGTCGCCGGCGGCCGTCGGCACCTTCTCCGAATGGACCTTGTAGGCCTTCGCGACGGCCTTGACCTCCTCCGGCGTCCCGGTCAACGCCAGGATGCGAGGGTCGAAGGCCTGCATGTACTGGGCGAGCGCCTCCCCTGTGTCCCGCTCGGGATCCAGGGTGACGAACACCGCCTGCAGGAGGTCCGCATCGGGCCCGAGGTCCCGCAGGTCCTGGGACAAGGTGGCCAGCGCCGTTGGGCGGACGTCCGGACAGTGAGTGAAGCCGAAGAAGACGACCAGGGGCTTGCCCCTCAGGTCGCCCGACTCGAACACCGCCCCCGTGTGCGCGACCAGCCGGAAGGGGCCGCCGATCTCCGGCCGCCCGATTGCCGTCACCCGGGGTTCCACGGGACGACCGATCAGGAGCGCGGCCCCGACCGCCAGGGCACCATAGCGGATGACCTTGAAGGCGCTCACCGCGTCCGGTCCCCATCGGGGCCGGCCTGGCGTCCGCGGCCGGTGGGCGCCGAGGCCTCGACCCGCTCGACGACGGGTTCCACGTCGACCTTGCCCGCCTTGCGGATCTCCAGCGTCAGCGGCACGTGCTCGCCCTCGCGCAGCGGCTGCTTCCGGTCCACGAACATGAGGTGATAGCCTCGCGGCTTGATCTCGACATGTCCCCCCGGCGCGACCTCCAGACCGTCGTCGAGAGGACGCATGCGCATGGCGCCGTTCTCCACCGTCATGGCGTGGAGCTCGACATGCCCCGCGACCGGCGAGGTCGCTCCGACGAGGCGTTCGGCTCGCGCACCCCGGCTCTCGATGGAGAGATGGCCGGCGCCGACCGTGCCCCCCGGCGGTGTCGCCCGAGCCCAAGGGCTCGCGCCGGCGAGCATCCCGACCTTGTAGTCGTGGGCGAGCGCGGGTAGGCCGAGGACGGCGGCCACCGGGGCCGCGACCAAGGCCCTCCTCGCCGAACGTCTCGACAGCGCACGTGGCGGCATCCGAACCTCCATCATCGATGCCGGTGCAGGGACGGCATCCCAGGTCGGTGGATCAGGCGTTTCGTCGGGGCGGGAGCGGGCAACCGCCTCTGTCCCGATGAGATGATCACGGGCGCGCAGGCCGCCCTTCCGGAAAAGGGAGCATGGGCGAACGTGCCCGTGATCCGCACGGCCGGTGCAGGACGGCTCAAGAGGTCGGCAGGCGCGGGCCCCGGATCAGCCATGGCGACCTCGTCGAAGGACCCTGTTCCCGAACCCACGCTCGCGTGACCGTCCGGCCGCGCGGATCACCAGCGCAGCAGTCGCGGGCCGAGCAGGCCGCCGGCGAGGGTGCAGAACGCGATGGTGCCGCCGTACCAGAGCGCCACGAACGGGACCGAGTCGTCCATGCAGTGAAGGGCGTACCCCATCGCGCTGATCCCCCCGGCGGCCAGCCCGGCGAGCGCGCCCGTCCGCACGAGGTCGGTCGGGGCGGCGAACCGGCGGACGGCCCAGACCAGGGCGGCGAAGGGCAGCACGGCGATGATCGGGATCGACACGAGGCACTCCAGCCACATGTGTCCGACGAGCATCCTGTCCCAGTGCGAGCTCGGCGCCGAGGCCAGGCTGAGCGCGGCCAGCAGCATGACGCCGAAGAATGGCGCCGCGGCGACCCAGGTCCGGATCCTGGTCTCGCCGCCCGGGCGCGCGACCTTCGTCAACAGCCAACAGGCCAGGACGACGGTGCCGGCGCCGAAGGCGACCTTCAGGAGCAGGAACCCGAGCACTCCGGGATGGTGGAGGTCCGGCCGCACCCCGAGCGACAGAAGCGCGACGCAGAGCGCCGCCCCCGCGCCGAGCGCCGCGGCGAGGCCGAGGCCGCGCTTGAGCCGACGGCGGTCGGTCGGCTCGATGTTCGTGCTGAGCATCTCGATCAGCTCGCTCGTTCTCATCGTGCCCTTCCTTGGCTGATCGCGGACGCCATGGCCTTGAGGCCACGGTGGACGCTGACCTTGATGGCGGATTCCGACATGCCGGTTCGGCTGGCAGCCTCGGCGACGCTCAACCCGTCGAGCTTCACGTAGCGGATCGCGCGCCGCATCTTCTCGGGCAGCTTGGCCAGAAGCCGATCCAAGTCATGCGCGCTCTCCGCACCGGTATGGTCGTCCTGCGCCGCGAAGTCGCTTGCATCCTCGATGGGCACGTCGGCCATCGAGGCGCGCGTATGGCGCAGGTGGTCGATCAGCTTGTAGCGGGCGATGGCCTGCACCCACGGGGTGAACGGCTGGCCCACGTCGTAGGTATGCCGACGCGTATGGATCGCCATCAGCGTGTCCTGCACGAGGTCCTCCGCCTCGGACTGGCTGCGCCCGATGCGGGCAAGCCTACTACGGTAATAGGCGCGCAGATGCCGGCTGAGTCGGTCGAGAACCACCCGGTACGCGGCCGCATCGCCATCCAGGCTGGCCCTCATCAGACCCCTGAGTTCTGGTTCACTGGCAATCATCGTGCACTCCCCAGGAAGTTCGGGAGGCCTGCCTGAACGGTTACAGTTGCCTGCCGGCGCGATGGCGGCGGGGCCAAGGCATGGCGGCTTCCGGCCCGGACCACCGTCTGATGGCTCGGGTCGGGCGCCGGGCCACGAAGGGAGAGGTTGACCGCGCAGGTGCGCGCCGAGGGCAGCCGGCAATGGGCCGGGTCACCGTGGGATGACATCTAATCTCGTCCTGGAAGATTGTAGGGGCCGGCCCCTCGCCGAGGGGTCCAGGCACAAGCCTGCCGCGGCTGTCGTCGCCGGAAGCGCGGCTACGCGCGCGCCAGTTGGCCGCCGCGCCTAGTTCAGGACGGAGCTCTTTGGCGGCAAGGGATCGGGCGGTCCTTGCAGGCTCGCGCCCGCGACATCCGCGAGCGCATACCCGAACGAGGCCCCGGCGCTCCGGGAGCCGAACGCCGCCGGAGCGATGGCGACGAAACCGGCGCACAGCAGTGAGCAGGCCGCGGCGGCCTTCCCTCCCTCGTCACATCCGTCGCAGCCGTCGGGCATCGGCACCTGCATCGCCGCCACGGGCAGGGATGCTTTCATGTGCGCGGCCTGGACGCCATGCGGCGCGAACCCGGCCACAAAGGCGAGGGTCAGGAACCACGCGCAGACGGAACGGGACCGAAGCCAGGACATTCGCCCCAGCATGACAGGTCGCGGGACGCCCCGAAAGGGCGTGCACCGGCTGGGCGACCGGTTTGCCGCGGATGGTTAAGTGAGATGTGACGGACAGCGGGCGTTGCCCGTGCAGCCCACGTTGCAACGAAGGGTTCGCCGCCTCCGAACTAGGCAGCATGGACCGGATGGCGCCGGCGGTTCGCGAGGGGCATTGCGGCGGGTTGGCCGTCGGGGCGGTACGGGCGTCACGACCCCGGCGCGCTCCGGGCCGCCAAAGGACAAACGCCGCCCAGGCACTCTCGCCGAGGGCTGACAGTATCGGGCCGGACATGAGCGGAGTGGTTCGGGTGCGCACGGGCCCGCCCAGGGTGAGGCAGCGCGTGCCGATGTTCATTCCGGCGCCGACGGGAAGGCGCCGGGCATCCCGCACCTCCTGATGTAACGAAAGGATTTTGCCTCCCGAACTGATGAGCAATGGCGCCGAAGCCATGGCGCTCCCTCGGAGAACGGTGGACAAGATCATGAAGCCCCTCGTCGGTATCGCTCTCGCGACGCTGGCCTTCGTCGGCACCGCATCGGCCGCGCCCACCTGGCAGTCGCGGACTGGCCCGCGCCTCCACGCCCCGTATCCCGCTCCCGCCTTGCGTGATCCGGAGACGACCGGAACCCTCGCAGGCAGCCTGAACCGCACGCGCGGCCTGCGCGACCTGCAGGGACGAGACTTCCGCAGCAGCACACGCGGCAACGCCCGATTCCCGGAGCGCCTGCCGGCTCAGCAAAACCTCGGCGGCACTGCAGGTGGGCCTGAGTTTTGAGCGTCCCACCTCGCACGCCTCCGCTGGCCGAAGCGCGCGCCGCGGCCGCACCCGCGCGGCGGCACCTCCGATTTTTGCGCGCTCTCGCCGTGGTTCTGCTTCTCGTGGGCACCGGCGTCGCCCTTGCATCGTCCTTCAGCCGCGGCTCTTCGGACCCTTACGTCTTCGAGCTCGTCGAGCGCGAGGTGAAACAGGGGTACGGCACGACCATCCTGGTCCGGCTCGTCGACGAGCGGACCGGCAAGGTGGTTCCGGATGCGGTCCTGTTCATCAGCCGCATCGACATGTCGCCTCACGGGATGGCCGCGATGACGGCTCCGCTGGAACTCCAGGCCGATACGATGCCCGGCTACTACCGTTTCGAGGCTGACCTCTCGATGGAGGGGGCTTGGGCGCTCACGCTCGCGGCCAAGATCCCAGGGCTTCCGAACCCGATCCAGCGCAGGCTCGTCCTGCAGGCAGTGCCATGATGCATCAGAACACACCGTTCCGTGACTTCGGGGAGTTCGAGACCGCCCCCTCCGGCGGTCGGATCACGTGGATCGTGGGTATCCTTGTCTTCGTCATCATGCTCGTGGCCGCCCTCGGTTTCGGCTACGGGCTCGGGCGCGGGACCTGGACGGTCCCAAGCGCGATCTCCGGCCACCTTCCGGCCGCCCCGACCGGCTGGCTGCCGCGCGGGGGGACGCAGCCCGAAGCGGCGGGTGCGCCGGCCGCGCTCGAGGACTACGCCTTCGAATTCGTCGGGAAACGAGCCAAGCAGGGCGAGGCGGTGCTGGCGGTGCGCCCGGCCATCAAGGGCATCTCGCTGCCCGGCATGCCCCCAGGCTCGCCCGGCATGGACGGTGAGAAGACGGAGCCGTTCACGGTCTACGGGATCGACGACGGCGACCCGAAGGCCTTCGCGCGCGAGTAGCGCGAGGGTGGAACCACCCGAAATTCACCGACGACAGGAGAACCCATGTCGAAGATCTCGAAGCTCGCGCCCGCCGCCGTACTCGGCGCGGCCCTTGTTGCCGGCATCGCCGGCGTCTCGGCCGAGACTGACACGTCCCCGTCCACCAACTCGGACAAGGGTATGATGGGCGGCATGATGCAGGGCGGCAACATGCCGATGATGCAGGAGATGTCGAAGATGATGGAGAACTGCAACAAGATGATGCAGACCACAATGGACCGGCAGAACCAGGGCGGACCCGGCCAGCCCTCCCCGGACAAGCGCGGCTGAGGTCCTTGAGGCCTGTCTGAACCGTCTGGTTCGGCGGCAGGCTGAGATCCAGGAACAGCGGGCACAGAAGTGCTGCACGTTCTTGTTGCACCCGCAGACGAGTTCGCCGCCCGGCACGCCCCGGCGGGTCGCGACGGAGGCTTCCCGGGAGGTCTCCGCGCGGGGCTGGCCCAGCGGCCAGCCCCGCTCTCTTGCCTCGGCCGGCCTGACCTCCGCCGGTCGAGGCCTTTTTGGACATGCCGGGAGGACGCCGGAGCCGGCGGGGCATGTCGTTCGAGGGGCGCGTCCGCGAACCAAGGAGTTCAAGATGAGTGCTCACCATCCTGGCGACGGGCCGAAGCTCGCTCCCCGGCGGAACGAAGGGCCGGGCCCGACTCCGCCGTCGCCTGTTCCGTCAGCCCGCTCCCGCGGCGGCATCAGCTGCGGCATGGGCGGCGGGCCGATGTCCATGATGTTGGCCGTCCTGGTCGGCGTCGTCCTCGGTGCGCTGCTCTTCGGCGGAGGGGGAGGGCTGACGAGCGCCACCCAGGTCGGAAGCTGGACGATTCTGTTGTTCCTGCTCCCGTGCCTGCTGATGGCCGGGGCGATGATGATGATGGGCGGCGGATCCGACAAGCAGAAGCGGCCCTGACGCCCGCCGGGGCCGGACCATCCCTGCCGGTTTCTTCGAGCGGGAACCGGCCCTCAACACGTCTTCCGAAGGAGCGCACGCCGATGGAGCCCGCCTTTGCGCGCCCTCGATGGCTGGACCGGCCCGCATCGGTCGCGCGGAATCGAACCCCTGCGGACGCGCGCGACGCGCTTCCGGGCATATCCGGACCCGCGGCTCCCCCCGGATCGAAGGTGGCGCCGGCCGTTGACTCGACGGGGCGTGTCGGGGCGTCCGGCACGGGCGGACCCTGGATCCGCTCGGCGTGGCGGCTGCCCGGTGCCGCCGCACTCGTCGTGGTCGGCACTCTGTCAGCCCATGCACAGGCCAAGCAGTCCGCACAGCCGCCGGACCCGGCGGCGGTCCAGCGCGGCGCTTACCTCCTGACGGCTGCCAACTGCGCCAGTTGCCACACCCTACCCGGGAGCGGCAGCGCGCATCAGCTCGCCGGCGGACGGGCGCTGCCAACTCCCTTCGGCGTGTTCTTCTCGCCCAATATCACCCCGGATCCCATCCACGGGATCGGAGGATGGACTTTCGGCGACTTCAAGCGCGCGCTGCGCCGCGGCGTCTCGCCAAGCAACACCCACTACTATCCGGTCTTCCCCTACACCTCCTACACGGGGATGTCGGACAGCGACATCGAGGACCTCTGGGCCTATCTCGGCTCGGTACCCCCGGTGTCCCAGCCGAACCGTCCTCACGAGCTCGGCTTTCCCTACAGCCTACGGCTCGCAATGGCCCCCTGGAAGGTCCTCTTCCTGGACCAGGGTCCCTTGAAGCCGGAGCCGGGCAGGCCCCCGGAATGGAACCGGGGTCGGTACCTCGTGAATGCGGTCGCGCACTGCGCCGATTGCCACGCGCCGCGCAATTTCCTCGGAGCCGTTGACCGGGGCCGCACGATGTCGGGCACGCGCGAGCGCCTGGAGGGCTACGAGGTCCCGAACATCACGCCCGACATCCAAACCGGCATCGGCCGGTGGAGCGTCGGGGACGTCACCGGCCTGCTGGCCGGCCGCGGAATGCGGGCCATGCACGTCGGCGGCCCCATGCGCGAGGTGGTGCGGAACACGTCCCGGCTCTCAGAGGCCGACCGGACCGCGATGGCGGTCTACCTGAAGTCTCTTCCGCCCCGCTTCGGCGAGGTCAAGCCCGGCGGGATGATGGGAGGGATGTGCCATTGATCCACCGCCCACCATACCTGAGGTCTCCACATGCTTCGGCTCGCCGCGATCCTCCTCGTGACCGCCACGGCCGTGAGTCCCCTGGCGCTCGGCAGGGTCACGGCACGCGCCACTGGCCTCTTCAGGGTTCTGCTCGGCCTGCTCGTCATGGCGGCCTTCGCAGCCCTGGCGGTCGGTCTGCTGGCGGGCGAGACCCTGTTTCGGGAGTAATCCCTCCTTTTCGGTCGCGGGCTCCGGTCGCTCCCGGCGGGCTCGCGCGTCGAGGGACTAGGCCCCTCCTCGAAGCAACGTGAGGGCTGCCGAAGCGGCCGCCCGGCAGGGCGGATGAACGGGCCGGATGCGGCCCCTGCGGGCCGAGCGGGGGCGTGCGAGTCGGGATCTCAAGGGCCGACCAGGTATCAGACGATGAGCATCGCCGCCGCACTCGCCCTCCAGAGCATCCCCTTCGCCGCGCTAGTCCTGGCCCATGACGCGCGACACCGTGAATACTTCGCCGTCGTGTACCCGGTCGCCGTGGGCCTGCTGCTCTCGGGGTGCGCCATGCTCGACAGGTCCCAAGGCTTTCCCCTCGTGTTCGGAAGCGCCTTGGACGCGCACCTCCGGAGCACCCCGGACCTACCACCGTGAGAGCCGTTCGCGCCATGCGGCGCCGGAGGCGGGCCGAACGCCCACCCTCCGAGAGGGCTCTGCTGCATGAGCGCCATCCCTCGGTGTCATGAGACCTGTTGTTCCTCTGACCTGCAACGAACTCCGGGAGATCACCCATGAAGACCTTCCTACGCACCGCGATTGCCGCATCGGTCCTGATGTCGGCCGGTGATGCCTTCGCCGCTCCTCGGACGGCCATCCTCGAAGTCCAGAACGTCAGCTGCGTCACCTGCGCTCCCATCGTCAAACGGACGCTGGCGCGTCTGACCGGCGTCGTTCAGGTAACCGCCATCGAACACGGTGGCGTGGCCACGGCGGCCGTCACCTTCGATGACGACAAGGTCGCGGCCGAGGCGCTCTTCCAGGCGACCACCGACGCCGGGTACCCGTCCTCCGTGAAGGAGGTGAGGAGCGCGGCCGCGGACGGCACGGGCGGCACCGCCCAGGCTCGCTGAAGAGGCGGTGCATCGCGACGACGGACCGCATCCTCGTTCGAACCGGCACCGCGGTCGCCGTCGTGGCCTCGCCCTGTTGCGCGACGGCCATCCTCGGGACCGTCCGGGGGCGGTCGGGCCGGCGGCCTGGGCAGTCAAGGCCGATTACGTCCTGATCCCGGTGCTTCTCGTTCCGGTGAACCTGGCCGCAGGCGGGCTCCATCGGCCAAGAGAACCCAAGGGTCCGGCGGCATCCGGATGCCGCGACGCAGACGAACACACGAACACACTTGGAAAGTCATCTCATGAGCGATTGCTGCAGCGCCCGGCGCGCGAGAAGCGGCGACGAGCGGTTCGACCTCGTGGTGCTCGGCGCCGGGTCGGCCGGATTTTCGGCCACCATCACGGCGGCCGAGCAGGGGGCCCGGGTCGCCCTGATCGGGCACGGAACGATCGGCGGCACCTGCGTGAACGTGGGCTGCGTTCCGTCGAAAGCCCTGATCCGGGCCGCGGAGGCCGTGCATCACGCCAACGGGGCGGCTGGCCGCTTCGCGGGCATCCAGGGTGAGGCGCGGGTGGTCGACTGGCGTGCCCAGGCCGCCCAGAAGGATGCCTTGGTCGATTCCCTGCGGCAGGCGAAATACGAAGATCTCCTGCCAGCCTACGACAACGTTGTCCACCACGAGGGGCGGGCGCGCCTCGTCGCGGGCGGCGTCGAGGCGGGCGGGAAGCGGTTCAACGCGGACCGCATCATCATCGCCACGGGGACGCGCCCGGCCATGCCGGCCATCCCGGGCATGGCGGCGATCTCAGCGCTCGACAGCACAGGGGCGCTCGCCCTGACCGAGCTCCCGGGCTCGATGATCGTGCTCGGCGGCGGCTATGTCGGTGCGGAGCTTGCGCAGACGTTCGCGCGGGTCGGAGTCGCCGTGACCCTCGTCTTCCGCAGCCGTCTCCTGCCTGAGGCGGAGCCGGAGATCGGCGAGGCGCTCGCCGGCTACCTGGCGGACGAGGGCATCGCCGTCCTGGGCGACCTCGCCTACGACGCCGTGCGCCGAACGGCGGGCGGCGTGAGCCTCACGGTCCGGCGAAACGGACGCGATGAGACGGTCACGGCCGAGCAGATCCTCGTCGCGACCGGGCGTACGGCCAACACAGAGGGGCTCGGCCTCGCGGAGGCTGGGATCGCCCAGACGCCGACGGGCGCCATCGCGGTCGACGACCGCATGCGCACGTCGAGGCCGGGCGTGTACGCGGCGGGTGACGTGACCGGGAGGGATCAGTTCGTCTACATGGCGGCCTACGGCGCGAGACTGGCCGCCAGGAACGCGCTCAACGGGGACAGCCTGCGCTACGACAACAGGACGATGCCGGGCGTGGTGTTCACCGACCCCCAGGTCGGGAGTGTCGGCCTGACCGAAGCCCGGGCACGGGCGGCCGGGCACGACGTTCGAACCTCGGTGCTCACGCTCGACAACGTGCCCCGCGCGCTCGCGGCTCGCGACACGCGCGGTCTGATCAAGCTCGTGGCGGACCGGAGCACCCGTAGGCTGTTGGGCGCGCACATCCTGGCACCCGAGGGCGCGGACAGCATCCAGACGGCCGCGATGGCGATCCGCTGCGACCTGACCATCGACGACCTTTCCGAGACGATCTTCCCGTACCTGACCACCGTCGAGGGCCTCAAGCTCGCGGCCCAGACCTTCGACCGGGACATCAAGAAACTATCCTGCTGCGCCGGTTGATCAGGGAGCAAACGTCGATGCCGATGTCTGCCGTCAGGACCGCAGGGCCGGACCACCCTGCCGCCGAGATCAGGCCGGGCGTGTTCCGCCCGGACTGGTCGAGCGTGAACTCACCGGCCGCAAGGGATGCGCTCGCCGGGCGGATGGCCGCGCGGTCAGGCCTGCTCGAAGCGTGGGCGCATCCTCTGAGCAGGGACGAGGATCAAGTCTGGCAGTCCGTCCTCCGGCTCTACGCGGAACAGGGGTGCCCGCCGTTGCCCGGCGACATCGCCGCCACGACGGGTATCGCCGAAGGCCCCGTCCGCGCCGTGTTGCAGAGCCTGCAATTCCGAGACCTCCTCGGCTTGGAGCCGGCAACCGAGACCATTCGATATGCGTACCCATTCTCGCAATCCGCGACAGGCCACCGGGTTTTTCTCAGGCGCCGGTCCCTCGACGCCCTCTGCGCCATCGACGCGCTCGGCGCGGGGGCGATGTACGGGATGGATGTCGAGATCGAGTCGTCTTGCCGTGCATGCGGGGAACCGGTTCGGGTGGCCACCACGTCCGAAGGCCGCAAGGTGCGGAGCGCGACGCCGAGCGAAGCCGTCGTCTGGTACGACTTCGCTTACGAGGGGGGAGCCGCCGCCTCGTGCTGCCGGACGACCGCGTTCTTCTGCTCGCACGGGCACCTTCGGCGCTGGCTCACCGGCCGGTCGCAACGCCACGACGGTCTCGCTTTGACCTTGAACGAGGCGTTGGAAGTCGCTGGGGCCATCTTCGGGCCGATCTTCTCTGAGCCCGTGAGACCTGGAAATGCTCGGGTGTGAACAAGCATCCTCCCGGCAGCCCCCGGCCATCCCGCAGGATTTGGTCCTCCCGCTCGAAACCAGTGCCGCTTCCGGTTGCTCGAAGCCTGCAATCCGTCTCGCTCCTCGGAGCCGGGAACTTGACGCCGAACGACAGCCCGTTGGACTGTCCCGTGCGAAAGCTTCGCCAAGGCACCGTGGCCGGTTTCCCCTGACAGTCAGGCGGGAACGGCTCGTCCCTCGTACATGAACGTGAAGGGTCGCGGACCGGGGGCATAGCCGGTCCTGAGGTCCGTGGTTCTGAACCCCGCTTTCTGGATGAGGCCGACGATGGGGCGGTTCAGGTGACAGCCACCTGAAATGGGCTTCCAGCCTGGCGTAAGCCAATCCTGCCATCGGGCAACCCAGCGGTCCGGCGCTTGACCATGCTCCGCGAACAGGAGCTCGCCCCCGGGCTTGAGCACGCGCCGCATCTCCCTGAGGGCACCCTCGATGTCGGGGATCGAGCAAAGGGTCCACGTCGTCACGACCGTGTCCACGCTTCCGGTCTCCAGGGGAATCACTTCGGCGGAGGCATGAAGGAAGCTGATGCGCCGGCGGGACCTGCTCGCCCGGCTTGCAGCCTTGTCGATGAGCCCCTGGGAGGGTTCGATGCCAAGGACGTCTGTCACATCCGGACCGTAGAACGGCAGGTTGAGGCCTGAGCCGATGCCGATCTCCAGCACGCGGCCGCGGGCCGCCCCGACGACCCGGGTCCGGTATCCGAGCAGGTCCTTGTTCGCCATGACCCGGTCGACGAGCCAGGGCAGGATGCGGTCGCCGTAGAAGCCCATGGGCCGGTCTCCCGTCAGGTGCGCGAGCCCAGTATGCCGCGGCGACAGCCTTTCAGGCCATCTCGCCGCCCCGATATCGCGCGCAGGTGCTCCGCCCGTTCGGCCCAGAAAGGACTACCTCGCAGGTGTCCGGCTCCATGCCTTCCACCTCCTGGCCGGCGAGTCCACCGGTGGGCCCGGGACGGTCGGCCCGGCACACTGGGGCCTCTCCGCCGGCAGGAGCTTGCTCACCCCTCCCGGCACACGCCACTCGACTGCTCAGCTGCCGACCGGGGCCGTGTCGCGGGAGGTCCCATCCGTGGCAGCGAAAGGCGGCCCTTCACCGGGCTCCCGCTCGCCGTCAACGGACCTGTTGACTCCGTACTACGGTACGGACTGTAGGCTCGAAGGGAATCGATGAGGCTGGGACCGACGATGGGGGATCTGACGATCGGAAAGGCGGCGCAGGTCGCCGGCGTCGGCGTGGAGACCATTCGCTTCTACGAGCGACAAGGCTTGATCGAGCAGCCGTCCAAGGGGGCCGGCTACCGGACCTATTCGCCCGAGGTGGTCGCCCGCATCCGCTTCATCCGGCAGGCCCAGAGGATCGGGTTCTCGCTGAAGGAGACGCTGGAGCTTCTCGCCCTGCGCGCCAAGCCTGGCGCCGATTGCGCCGTCCTGCGGGAACAGGCCCGGCACAAGATCGCCGAGGTGGACGAGAAGATTGCCGAGCTCCTCCGGGTGCGAGCGGCCCTGGAGGCCGTGGTCGCCTCCTGCCCAGGACGCGGTGGGCTGGAGGACTGCACCATCCTGAAAGCCCTGGAGGACATGCCAAGAGGGTCAGCCCCGTGCGGGTGCGACGAACCGATGAGGAAGACACGATGAAGACCGTTACCCTGAAGGTCGAGGGCTTGCGGTGCGCCTCCTGCGCCGCCTCGGTCGGCTCGCTGCTCGGCGCCCATGCCGGCGTCCGCGGCGCCGACGTCTCCTTCGAGGAGGGCCGCGCCCGCGTCCTCTACGACCCGGCGACCACCAGTGAGGACAGCCTCGTCGAGGCAGTCGAGAAGCGTGGCTTTCGCGTCGTGGCCCGCGACCTGGCCTGACCCGACCGTTCGGCCCAGTCCGGAGACAGCCCGATGGCCTCAGCGACACTCGACACGGATATCCCGCTTTGGAGCGAGGAGCCGGCCAGCCGACCCGACCGGGCCCGCATCCGCGCCCGGATCGGCGGCCTGCACTGCTCGCTCTGCACCGGCACCATCGAGAAGGCGCTCGGCAGCCAGCCCGGCGTCGACAAGGTCGCCGTCAGCCTGACCCACGAGCAGGCGCTCGTCGAGTACGATCCGGCCGTCGCCCGACCCGCGGCGCTGCTCGGGATCCTGCGCGACATCGGCTACACGATCTCGGACCCGCGCAAGGTCAGGCCCTTCGAGGAGGAGGAGCGGGACCTCGCGCGCGAGAGCCGCCGCTTCGTCGTCGCGGTCGCCCTCAGCGTCGCCTCCATCCCGATCATCGCAGATCCGACGCTCGGCTGGATCGGCTACCTGCCTGCCCTGGTCTGCATCAGCCTCGGCGCCATGGTGTTCCTCGTCCTGAGGAAGACCAGCCTCCAGGTCGCGGTCGCCAGCACCGGCGGCCTCGCCGCCTTGGCGCTCGGGCTGCTCTACCTGAACCTGCAGGGATACCTTGCGACCTCCGCCCCCTGGCTCGTGGCCGCCCTCGCGGTCGTGCTCGTGTTCGGGGTCGGGCGCCATATCCTGAACATGGCCTTCCAGGCCCTGCGCCGAGGCATCCTGAACCAGCACGTACTGCTGGAGATCGGCGCCTTCGCCGGCATGGCGGGCGGCGTCATCGGACTGATCCTGGACCGCCCGGACTACCCGACGGCGCCGTTCTTCGCCGTCTCGGTCATGGTCGCCACCTACCACATCTTCTCCGAGTGGCTCTCGCTCATCGTCAAGACGCGCAGCTCCCAGGCCGTGAAGCGCCTGCTCGACCTTCAGCCCGAGACCGCCCGCGTGGTCCGAGACGGGCAGGAGCGTGACCTTCCGCTGGAACTCGTGGCGGTCGGCGACCGCGTCCGCATCCGCCCCGGCGAGCGCGTGCCCGTCGACGGCACGGTCGAGGGCGGCCGCTCCGCCGTCGACCAGGCCCTCGTCACCGGCGAGCCGATCCCGGTCGAGCGCGCGCACGGGGATGCCGTCATCGGCGGCTCGATCAACGGCACCGGCACCCTGCTCGTGCGGGTGACCGCGGTGGGCGCCGGCAGCTTCCTGCAGAAGGTGATCCGCGAAGTCGAGGACGCCCGCGCCCTCAAGCCAGGCCTGCTCCACCTCGTCGACCGCGTGCTGCAGGTCTACACGCCCACCGTGCTCGCGGTGGCCGCGCTCGCCTTCGCGGGCTGGCTCGCCGGCTCCTGGCTCCTCGGCGGCGAGCCGGACATCGAGCGGGCCGTGTTCGCGGGCCTGAGCGTCCTCGTCATGGGCTATCCTTGCGCCGTCGGCATCTCGGCCCCGCTTTCCATCGTGCGCGGCGCCGGCGAGGCGGCCGAGCACGGCATCCTGATGCGGACCGGCGAGGCCTTCCAGGGCTACCGCCTCGTCGACACGGTCGTCCTCGACAAGACCGGGACGCTGACCGAGGGCCGGCCCGTGGTTCGCGAGATCGAGGTGTTCTCGGGAAGCGAGGCCGAGCTCGTCGCACTGGCCGCGGCGGCGGAGGCCTCGTCCGAGCACCCGCTCGCGCAAGCCGTGGTCAGGGCCGCCTTCGCGCGCGGGGCCGTGCCCCCGGAGGTCACCGCGTTCGAGGCCAGTCCCGGCAAGGGCGTCACGGCCCGGATCGCGGACGGCGAGGTCCTGGTCGGCAGCCCGGCCTTCCTGGAAGGCCAAGGCATCGACCTCTCGCCGGCCCGGGCCCGGATCGCGGCCCTGGAGGAGGCCGGGCGCACCGTCGTCGTCGTCGGCCGCAACGGTCGCGCGCTGGGCCTGCTCGCCCTCGACGACAGGCTGCGGGCCGATGCCGCGCAGGCCGTCGCGGCTCTGCGCAAGGAGGGCCTTCGCACGGTCCTGCTCACCGGGGACAACGAGCGGGCCGCACGCCGGATCGCCGCGGAAGCGGGCATCGACGAGGTCCATGCCGGGGTGCTGCCCGACGGCAAGGCCGAGACCGTGCGGCGGCTCCAGGCCGCCGGCCCGGTCGCGATGGTCGGCGACGGCATCAACGATGCACCTGCGCTGATGCAGGCCAACGTCGGCGTCGCCATGGGGGGCGGCACCGACATCGCCATCGAGGCCGCCGACATCATCATCCTCTCGAACCGCCTCGCCGCCCTGCCGCTCGCCCGCGGGATCAGCCGGCGCAGCTACGCCAAGATGCTCCAGAACGTCTGGCTGGCCTTCGCCTTCAACGGCATCGGCATCCCGGTCGCCGCGACCGGGCTGATCAACCCGATCTGGGCCATGGTCGCCATGGCGGTCAGCGTCACCGCGATCTTCCTCAACTCGCTCTGGGGGCAGCCCGGCCTCTTCCTGGGCGCGATCATGAGCGTCGGCAACCCGCCCGCGGCGTCCCGACCGAACCCGGCCTGAGGGAGCCTTGCGATGAGACCGCATCGTCGTCCGGGCGTCGTCGCCGCGCTCGTCGCCTCCGTGGTCCTGCTCGTGTCCCTCGACCCGGCACGGGCTGCCGAGGATGGGCGGGTCCCGTCGGGGCGGTCGTCCGACCTGAGGGTCGCGACCATTCCGGTCGAGGGCATGGCCTGCCTCTCCTGCGCCGCGTCGATCAAGCGCGCCGTCAAGAAGATCGAGGGGGTGTCCGACGCCGAGGTCGACTTCGTGCGGCGGTCCCTCCACGTCTCCTATTCTCCCGGCCGAGCCCTCCTGCTCGGCCGGGTGGCGACGACCATCGACGGCCTCGGCTACAAGGCGGGCATCCCGGTGATCGCGCCGTGACGCTCGAACACCTGATCCAGCCGCTCGCCACCGGCGCAAGCGGCCCGGCCGCACTCTGGATCACGTTCCTCGCCGGCGTCCTGGCCAGCGCGGTCTGCCCCTGCACCCTGCCGGTCGGGCTCGGCATCGCCAGCGTCGCCGGCGCATCCGAGGCGGAATCGCGCCGCGCCGGGCTGCACGTCGCGGGTGCCTTCTTCGCCGGCATCGTCCTGAGCCTTGCCGCACTTGGCGCCGCCGGCCACCTCGGCGCCCTCGCGACCGAATCGTTCGGCCGGACCTGGGCGCTTGTCATGGCTGTCGTCTCGCTTGCCGCGGCGCTCCTGGCCTTCCGGTGGCCGCGCATGCGCCCAGCCAACCTCACAACCGGGCGCCGGCCCGGCATCCTCGGGGCCTTCGCCTACGGGCTCGTCTTCAGCGTCGGCACGTCGGTTGCCCCGCTGCTGCTGCTGACGGTCGCCGCAGCGGACGGCGATACCGACCGTGGCGTCCTTCTCGCCCTGGCGTTCGGTATCGGGCGGGGCCTGCCGTTCCTCGCCGCCGGTGCGGCCGCGAGCGCGGTCACGCGCCTGGCGCGCCTCGGCCTGTGGAGCCGCGCGCTCCAGGTTCTCGGCGGCGGCACCCTCCTGCTGGTCAGTGCCTACTACGCGCGGGTCTACGCGGACCTACTTTGAACCTCGGAGAGCTCATGAGCGACAAGACACCGCCTCCTCTCGCGGAAGTTTCCTTCTCCGTGCCAGGCATGATGTGCGACGGCTGCGCCGAGAGTGTCCGCAACGCGGCGATGGCCGTGCCAGGCGTCCGGCAGGCGAGATCCAGCGCTTGGCGCAGGCGTGTCACCGTGCGCTTCGAGCCGTCCCGGGCCGGACCCGTGGAAATCCGGGCGGCGCTGGCGAGCAGCGGATTCGAGACCGTCGAGGTCCGGGCATGACGCCGGTGACGCCGGACCTGCCGGATGCCTCGCGGGAGCGCTTGCTCCGGGTGCTTGCGGCCGCCACCTTCATCATCTTCTTCCAGGCGTTCATGGTCGCGCCGGTCCTTCCGCAACTCGGAGAGGCGTTCGGCACCTCGCCGGAGCGGGTCGGCCTGATCGTGCCGGCCTACCTGATCCCGTACGGGGTGGCGACGCTGGTCTACGGGCTTCTGGCGGACCGGCTCGGCATCTGGCGCGTCATGTCGGGATCGCTGACCGCCTTCGCCGTGCTGACGGCCCTCACCGCCACGGCAGGGTCCGTGGAGCAGCTCGCGCTCTGGCGTCTGCTGACCGGGCTCGGGGCGAGCGGAGTCGTGCCGCTCGGTCTCGTCCTCGTCGGCAGGCTTTTTCCGTACGAGCGACGCGGGCGCCCGCTCGGGTGGCTCTTCGGCGCCATGGCGGGCGGCATGGCCTTCGGGTCGACCTTCGGGGGCCTGCTCGAACCGTCCATCGGATGGCGCGGCCTCTTCCTGGCGGTCGGCGCGGCCGGGGCGGCGATCCTGCTCGTTCTCATGCCCTCCCGCGGGATCATCCCGGGCGCTACGGCAGCCGGAGCAGACCTGGGCACCCTGTTCCGCGGCTATCGGGACCTGCTGATCTCTCCCCGCGGACGCCGCACCTACGCCTACGTCCTGCTGAATTCGATGTTTCACTCCGGCGTGTTCACCTGGCTGGGTCTGTACTTCGAGCGGCGCTACGGCCTCGGACCCGTCGGCGTCGGCCTCGCCCTCCTGGGCTATGGCATCCCCGGATTCCTGCTCGGTCCGGTCATCGGTCGGGTTGCGGACAGGCACGGTCGCGGGCGCCTCCTGCCTCTCGGGCTGCTCCTGGGTGCCCTAGCGGCGGCGGCCCTGACCCTCGACGGCCCCCTGCTCCTGGCGGCGGTGGCGGTCACGGTGCTGTCCCTCGGCTACGACATGACCCAACCGTTGTTCGCCGGCATCGTCACTGCACTCGGCGGCCAACGTCCAGGCCAGGCCATGGGCCTGAACGTCTGCCTCCTGTTCACCGGGTTCGGACTGGGAAGCCTGCTGTTCGGGTCGATGCTCCGCCTCGACTACGGGCCCGTCCTCGCTGTGTTCGCGGCTGCGGAACTGGCGCTGGCCTTGGCGGCGGTCCGTCTCTTCCGGTCCGAGGTTCCGCCGGCCGGAGGAGGACACCGATGAGATCGCGACCGCTCCAAGGTCGGGCGGAAGTCATCGATGCCCTGATCCTCGCCGCCTTTCGGCAGGCCTGCCGCCAGGGGAGCTCGGCGCGGCCGAGCACCTCCTGTGCGCGCTGGAAGCGCTCGCCGGCGGCGCCGAGGCCTGACATGAGCCTCGGCCTCACAGGAAGAGGCCTGCTTGGCCCTCGCGGATCACGCCCGGGACCGAAGCGGACGTACTGACACGCGCCGGGATGTCCGCGTCTCTTGTGAGCCGCGGTGGCGTGGCGCGCCGTCCCGACCTTTTGCCAGGGCAGCCCGACGAGCGCGACGGGCGTGATCGCGAGGACAACGAGCAGGGCCGACGTGGCGTCTGTCCCGACCTTTAGGCGAGAACAGACAAGGGCCGCTGCCGGCGGCAGGAACGCCTGCGGAATGGCTTCCACGGCCTCGTCCCGAACTACTCCCCAGGAACGGGTACGAAACCTGTCCCGCCACCGGCGCGGGCAGCAGGCGACGCCGTCCGGCATCGTGCACTGAGGATGGGGCGCCACAGGGCGAAGGCCGCCAAGGTGACGAGCAGCACCGCGGCGTGATGGTGAGGCCGACCCTCATCTACGGGGCGCCGGGTAATCCGCCGCACCGTGCGCGCCATCGCCCGCGGGCGGATGGCTCTCGGCGGGCGCCACGCCGCGGCATCCGATATCAGGCACACCAGCTCGCCGGCCGTCCCAGCAAGCCACGGCTTGGCACGCCGCGAAGCCAAGCCACGAAAGCGTCCACCCGGTCAGGTGCGAATTGGTACCGGTGCCCTTGCGTACCGTGGACGAGATCCCGCAATTCCCGGGGAACGAGCGGGCCCGACCCGCCCCAGTAGGGGCACTCACGCCCGAGAAGGACCTTGTCCGTCCGCTCGGTGTCGCGCACCAGGTTCCGCAGGGGACCTGCAACGCCCGACGGTCCTCTGGAACGTCTTCCCGCTCCACCCGCACGCGTCCGGCGACCCGCTACCCAATCGCTGCCATACCTGTCGGGAGCGGCAGGCGGCCCGCCACCTGCTCGAGTGGCTGGTCTCGGAACTGCGGCCTCGGACCCTGATCGCCATCGGGCGGGACGCCGAGGCGGCCCTGGCAGCTCCTCCCGAGGCCGGGTACGCTCCGAGCCCCTGAGCGGCGGGCCTGGAGAACCGGGTCGGAGGCACGCTGCTCCCTCACGCCTGGGCCCGCCCAGGCCGTCGGGGCCGGCGCCAGGGCGGGCTCAGCGGAAAGGCCGTCCGTGCGACGGATGCGCTCAAGCCTTCGCGACCGCCTCTTGGCCAGCGCGGCTGCCGAGTCCGATGCGCAGGGCGATCTCGGAGCGCCGCGCGGAGTAACTTGGCGCCACCATCGGATAATCTGGCGGGAGGCCCCACTTCTGACGGTACTGCTCAGGCGTCAGCCCGCGCGTGCCCAGATGCCGCCTGAGTGATCTGTAGGGCCTGCCGTCCTCCAAGCTGACGATGTATTCGGGCGTCACCGTCTTCTTGATCGCGACGGGCGGCGTCGGCGCCGTCGCGGACGCAGCCGGCTGGTTGGCCGCCGGGCCGGCCACGATGGCCCGAAGGGCTCCTTCCACGAGCCTGATCAGGTCGAGGACGTCCGCCGCACGTATGGCATTGCCCCGCACGTAGGCGGAGACGACCTCAGCCGTCAGTGTCAGGACATCGTCGTTCGAACGTGCACTTGCCATGATGGAATCTTCCTATGTCGAAGCTGCGCCGCAGGCGTGCGTGGCCCGGGGCGAGCGAGTGGATCAGGTTCCGTCGCCCCGAAACCAGCGTTGGCGGAGCCAGGACGACATCCATGATTGCTATGCTTATGGGCGAGGGGCCGCCGAATTGGATGCATGGCGGCATCGGCGCGGCGGCTGCCGCAGCGACAGTGTGAAAGCGCTTGGCAATATTTCCCCTCGCAGGTCTACACTCTACACTCCACGCCCTCGTCGGCACGAAGCCGCTTCGAGCGCGCAAGCGCATGCTACGCGAAGGATTTCGGAGGTTTCCGCAACGCTTCGAGGACTGCGTCTGGGTGGCCGTCGTCCGCTGACCAAGCGACCGGCCGCGAGTAGCGCCAGGACTGGGAGACCGGCTCGGTCTCGGGTACCAACAGGGGCGCGTGACAGAGGCAGCCCGTGCAGCAGCCAGTGCGGTGGGCGGCGTCCGATGCTCGCTTGCCCGCGCAGTGGGGGACCCGCGCCACGGCGCCGCGAGTGACTGTGCTGGCGAGCCGCTCCCAAGTCGTCTGCCTGGCGCCGTGCGCATGCCCGCGTTGGACATGTGCCGCAGCAGGCAACGCCAGGGCTGTGACCATAAAGGCCGCAACCAAGAGCCTGCAGATATGGCGAGCAAACCACTTCACGAACCCAACCTACCACATCTTGACTGGCCGTACACGGGTCACCCTGGGGGTTCGGGTGGCGGACACGCGGTTTGCCGGCCTCTCGGCGGGAGGCATCCGCCAGCGGCGTTGCGAGTCGAAGCGTGCGGGCAGGCGCAGGAGGCGTTCATCTCAAGAGCTTCGACTCGAGTCCGAGGGGAAAGAGCGTCTTCGGCGAGAGCCCTGAGCCGGCCGAGCTGCAGGCGCTCCATAGCCGGGCGATCGATCCGTGGCTCAACGTCCAGGTCGGAGCCCGCCACGACTTCCGGCCCGATCCCGAGCGCACGCACCTCGTCGTCGGCGTCCACGGGCTCGCGCGATACTGGTTCGAGGTCGACGGCGCGCTGTTCCTGTCGGACAAGGGCGTCGTAACGGCGAGGCAGGAAGCCGAATGCTATCGGCGCATCACCAACCAGCCGATCCTCCAGCCGGCGGTCGGGTTCAACCTCGCCGTCCGGAACATGCCCGAGCTCGGGATCGGCTCGGGCCTCTCGACGCTCCGGGCGGGATTGCGCCTGCGCCACCAGATCGTGCCCGAGTTCGCGCCCTGTCTCGGCGTCGAATATGAGGCTATCCGGATCGTGGCGTGGAATTGCGTGTCAGCTCCACGCCCCGCACCGGACTGCTCGCCTCGTTCCGGGCTCCGCGATCGGCCGGGCGACGAGCCCCGGCCGACGACGCAGACCCAGACGACCCACCGCGTACCCTGCTGAACGCGCGGCCTGCAGAGGACCGTGACCCGGAGCAAGCTCCGAATGCGGGCGGCGGACGCCAAGGCCTGTTTCCGCCGCGCGCCGGATCGAAGCCGGCAGCATGGGTGGCATGTCCGGCGTCCGCCGGCGCGCTGTCAGGATGACGGAGGCGACCGGCCGGAAGGCCTCCACGATCGCGGCCTTCCTGAAGGCAGCCGAGGCCAGACACATCGTCATCGGGCCCGAAGCGCTGGTCGTCGTCGACGAGAGCTCGATGCTCGACCTGCCGACCTTCTACCGGATCCTGCGGGCGATGCCGGAGAGCGGACGACTCCTGCTCGTGGGCGACGCGGCGCAGCTGCCGCCGATCGGGTTCGGCCTCACCCTGCACGCTCCCGTCGAGGTCTCCGCCGTTCCGAAGGACGCGCTGAAGACGATCAGGCGGCAGACGGAGGCGTCCGGCATTCCCGTCGTCGCGCAGGCCATCCGCGCCGGCCGCTGCCCGGACCTCCCGAGGTTCGACCCGTCGGCCGGCGGCGTCTCGCTGGTCGAATGCAGCCAGAAGGTGACGGCTGCACGCGTCATCGACGTCGTGGCCGAACGCGGCGGCGTCCGGTGCACCAGGATCCTCTCGCCACTGAAGGGCGGCCCGAGCGGCACCGTGGCCATGAACGCGCACTTCCATCGGATGGTGCTGTCGGGCCGACCGCCGTGGGAGCGGGCGATGCGGTCAGTCAGCGTTTCACGAAGCCCACATCCGCTGCGACTGCCCTGAGCCGCTCAGGCTCAAGCTCCTTGCGCTCGGAGTAGCGGTCGACGAGGTAGTCCGCTCTCCCGCGGGTCAGCTGGGTGAACTTCATCAGCTCCTCGCACACATCCACCACTCGGTCGTAGAGCAGTCCCGGCTTCATGCGGCCAGCGTCGTCGAATTCCTTGTAGGCCATCGGCACCGAGGACTGGTTCGGGATGGTGATCATCCGCATCCAGCGGCCGAGCACGCGCAGGCTGTTCACGGCGTTGAAGCTCTGCGAGCCGCCCGAGACCTGCATCACCGCGAGCGTCCGCCCCTGCGTCGGCCGCACGGATCCCTCGCTCAGGGGCAGCCAGTCGATCTGGCTCTTCATCACGCCCGTCAGGTTGCCGTGGCGCTCCGGCGAGACCCATACCTGGCCCTCGGACCAAAGCGAGAGCTGGCGGAGCTCCTGCACCTTCGGATGGTCGGCGGCCGCGTCGTCGGGCAGCGGCAGGCCGTGCGCGTGGTAGAAGCGCACCTCCCCGCCCATCGCCTCGAGAAGCCGCGCCGCCTCGTTGGCGAGGAATCGGCTGAACGATCGCTCACGCAGCGAGCCGTAGAGGATGAGAAAGCGGGGCGCATGGTCGAGCGGCGTCGACGCCTGCACCCGCTCCGCCTTCGGCACCTCGAAGTGCGCCTCGCTCAGGTTCGGCATCCCGTCCAAGAACGGCTGCTGGGGCTTGTCCAAGGCGCTTCATTCCTCTACATTTCAACAGTAGTTGATATGTAGGCCATTGGATGGACGAACGACAAGCCCTCGCCGCCTTCGCGGCTCTCGGTCAGGAGCATCGCCTCCGGGTCGTGCGCGCCCTGGTCACCGCCGGGCCGGACGGCCTCGCCGCGGGCGTGCTCGCCGAAACAGTCGGCGTGGCTGGCAACAACCTGTCCTTCCACCTGAAGGAACTCTCCCATGCCGGGCTGATCACCTCCCGGCGCGAGGGCAAGTCGGTCATCTACAACGCCGCCTACGCCGGCCTGTCCGACCTCGTCCAGTTCCTCATGCGCGACTGCTGCCAGGGCCACCCCGAGGTGTGCAATCCGGCCGCCGCTGCGCTCGCCGCTTGCGATTGCACCACCGTGGACGCCCTCCATGCCTGATCCCGCCTACAACGTCCTGTTCCTCTGCACCGGCAACTCGGCCCGCTCGATCTTGGCCGAGGCAATGCTCGACAAGGAGGGAGGCGGTCGCTTCCGCGCCTTCTCGGCCGGCAGCCAGCCGAAGGGCGAGCCGCACCCGCTGGCGCTGCAGGTCCTGCGCGAGAGCGACTACCCGACCGAGGGCCTGCGCTCGAAGTCCTGGGACGAGTTCGCCGGGGCCGACGCGCCGGTGATGGATTTCGTCTTCACCGTCTGTGACAACGCCGCCGGCGAGGCCTGCCCGTACTGGCCCGGCCAGCCGGTGACCGCCCACTGGGGCATCGAGGACCCCGCCGCGGCGGAGGGCTCCGAGATGGAGCGCAAGCGCGCCTTCGTCACCGCCCAGCGCTACCTCAAGAACCGCATCGCGGCCTTCGTCGCCCTGCCGCTCGGCAGCCTCGACCAGGTCGCCCTCTCGTCCAAGATCCGCGAAATCGGCCAGTTGGCCGGCGCGACCTCGGCCCGCCCGGAGGTCGCGTGATGGACGTCGTCATCTACCACAACCCGGCCTGCGGCACGTCCCGGAACACGCTCGCGATGATCCGCAACGCCGGCGTCGAGCCCCACGTGGTCGAGTACCTGAAGACGCCGCCGAGCCGAACTCTCATCCGGCAGATCCTGGCCCGCGCCGGCCTCTCGGTCCGTGACGCCCTGCGCGAGAAGGGCACGCCCTACGCCGAACTTGGGCTCGGCGACCCGGCGCTTACCGAGGAGCAGCTCCTCGACGCCGTCGAGGCGCACCCGATCCTGCTGAACCGGCCGTTCGTGGTCAGCCCGAAGGGCGTGCGCCTGTGCCGCCCATCCGAGGTGGTGCTCGACGTCCTGCCCGAGCAGCAGGGTGAGTTCGTGAAGGAGGACGGCGAGCGCGTCGTCGACGAGAGCGGCCGCCGCGTCGCCACCGCTTGAGGCACCATGAGCACCTTCGAACGCTACCTGACCCTCTGGGTGGCCCTCTGCATCGTGGCCGGCATCGCGCTCGGCCACGTCATGCCGGGCTTCTTCCACGCCGTGGGCGAGGCCGAGGTCGCCAAGGTGAACCTGCCGGTCGCGGCCCTGATCTGGCTCATGGTCATTCCCATGCTGCTCAAGATCGATTTCGCCTCGCTGCGCCATGTGGGCCGGCACTGGCGCGGCATCGGCGTGACGCTGTTCATCAACTGGGCCGTCAAGCCGTTCTCGATGGTGCTGCTGGGCTGGCTGTTCATCGGCTACCTGTTCCGGCCCTACCTGCCGGCCGACCAGATCGACAGCTACATCGCCGGGCTCATCATCCTGGCGGCGGCCCCTTGCACCGCGATGGTGTTCGTGTGGTCGAACCTGACGCGGGGCGAGCCGCACTTCACGCTGAGCCAGGTGGCGCTCAACGACGCGATCATGGTGGTGGCCTTCGCACCCATCGTCGGCCTGCTGCTCGGGCTCTCGGCCATCACCGTGCCCTGGGGCACGCTGGTCCTCTCCGTCGTTCTCTACATCGTCATACCGGTCTTGATCGCGCAGGTGGTCCGCCGCAGCCTGCTGGCATCTGGCGGCCAAGCCGCCCTCGACCGCCTGCTCTCCAGACTGGGTCCGGCGTCGCTCTTCGCCCTGCTTGCCACGCTGATGCTGCTGTTCGGCTTCCAGGGCGAGCAGATCCTGGCGCAGCCCGCGGTCATCGGGCTGCTGGCGGTGCCCATCCTGATCCAGGTCTACTTCAACTCGGGGCTGGCCTACCTCCTGAACCGCATGACCGGCGAGCAGCACTGCGTCGCCGGTCCCTCGGCGCTGATCGGCGCCTCGAACTTCTTCGAGCTCGCGGTGGCGGCGGCCATCAGCCTGTTCGGCTTCGACTCGGGCGCGGCGCTCGCCACCGTCGTCGGCGTGCTGATCGAAGTACCGGTCATGCTCTCGGTCGTATGGATCGTGAACCGCAGCCAAGGCTGGTACGAGCGCGGGGCGGCAGGCAAGGGAGCGGCCCTGAAGCCCGCTTCCCGTGAGGTCTGAGGCGCGCGGCCGCCTCGTCGTCGTCTCCGCCCTGGGCGTGGTGGAGATCCTCGCCTGGGGCTCGTCGTTCTACCTGCCCGCGGTGCTTGCCGGCCCCATCGCGGCGGACACGGGCTGGTCGCTGACCTGGGTGGTCGGAGGCCTCTCCATCGGCCTCCTGGTGGCAGCCTTCGCCTCGCCGCGCGTGGGACTTGCAATCCACCGGCACGGAGGCCGACCGGTGCTGGCCCTGGCGGCCCTGCTGCTGGCGGCGGGTCACGTCGTGCTGGGGTTGGCGCCGGGCCTGCCGGCCTTCCTCGCCGGCTGGCTCCTGCTCGGGCTCGGGATGGGCTGCGGGCTCTACGACCCGGCCTTCGCCACCCTCGGCCGGCTCTACGGTGCCGAGGCGCGCCCGGCCATCGCCACCCTGACGCTGTGGGGCGGGTTCGCCAGCACCGTCTGCTGGCCGCTCTCGGCCTTCCTCGTCGAGCAGGTCGGCTGGCGGTCGGCTTGCTTCGCCTACGCCGGGTTGCATGTGCTGGTCACGCTGCCGCTCGTGCTCGGTCTGATCCCGAGAGCACCCAGCGTCGAGATCGCCGGGGGCGAGGCGCACTATGCGGACGGGACGCTGACGCTCCGCGAGCGCCGTGCCTTCCTGCTGATGGCCGGTGTCCTGGTGCTGGGCGGAACCGTCATGACGCTGGTCTCGGTGCACCTGATCGCGTTGCTGCAGGCCCGTGGCGTCGCGCTCGCCGCGGCCGTGTCCTACGGCGCCTTGATCGGCCCCGCCCAGGTCGGGGCCCGTGTCGTCGAGATGGCGAACAAGGGCAGGCATCACCCGCTCTGGACCCTGACCGCGGCCATGGCGCTGGTGGCCCTGGGGCTAGCCATCCTGGCCGCGGGCGTGCCGGCGGTCGGCCTCGCCCTGGTGCTCTACGGGGCGGGCAACGGCATCTACTCCATCGCCCGGGGCACGGTGCCGCTCGCCCTGTTCGGGCCGGAGCGATACCCGGTGCTCGTGGGACGCTTGGCGCGGCCGGGTCTCGCCGCCCAGGCGGTGGCACCCTCGCTCGGAGCCCTGGCCCTCACCTATGGCGGCGCCGACGCGGCGTACGGCCTCCTGGTGGCGCTCGCCCTGGCGAACCTCGGCCTGGCATGCGCTTTGTGGGGCACGCGACAAGACGGTGCCGGCGGGACCGGCGCCGTCGGCTGAAGGGAGGCTGCGCGCCGGCTTCAGAACCGGTTCAACGCGGCCCGCGCAGTCTGGGGACGTCTCGAACGAGGAGGGTCCTCCCATGAAGCTTCCCATCGCAGGTCTGATGGCCGTCGCCCTCGTGCTGCTCCCCGGCGCGGCCTCCGCGCAGTGGTACGAGCACGGCCCGCGCCATCGCCACCACCATCACTGGGACCATCGTCATCATGGCTACGGCCACCGCCACGGCTACGAGCGGCACCACCGCCACGCCTACGACCGCCCAGTCCACTTCGACCGGGGCCACCACCATCACGGCTACTGACGGCCGCGGCGGACCGTTCGAGGCCGTCCAACCCGATCTCGGAGGTCGTGTGCCCATGACCTTCCCGCGGTGGGAAAGTGCACCCTTGCATCCATCGACCTTCCGCACGACCCGGAAAACTGGCATCCTTGCTTCGTGACGTTCTGGCTCGCC
Organism: Methylobacterium isbiliense; assembly: GCF_022179325.1. Lineage (GTDB taxonomy): Bacteria > Pseudomonadota > Alphaproteobacteria > Rhizobiales > Beijerinckiaceae > Methylobacterium > Methylobacterium isbiliense. The sequence goes on from NZ_BPQQ01000057.1 coordinate 29,677, forward strand.
CTCCGGCGGTTGCTCCGCTCCTGGCGGTTCTCAGCCTCGCCGTTACGCCGGCGACCGCTTCCGCCGCCGCCGCGGGCATGCACGCCTCCATGACGGCGCAGGCACACGGCTCGCAGGATTCGATGCCCGCCATGGACCACACCGGCATGGACATGGCCGGGATGGACATGGACGACATGCCCTGCTGCCCGCCCGAGAAGGCGGCGAAGCCGGACTGCGCCAAGGCGGGCTGCCCCTTGATGGTGCTTTGCCTCGCCAGCATCGCCTCCCTGCTTCCGGCTGCGGTATCCGTTCCAGCGCCGACAGCCATGCGCGCCGCCCCGGCCTGGGCCCTCTGCGGCGTCCTTCGCCAGCGTGCACGGGCCCCCGCTGCCTGAGCCTTCCCCGAGCCTGAAACCGATGCCGCCGGCGTGAGCGCCGGCTCGATGCTGCGCGCCCGCGCGTGGCCAACCATCGTGTTCAGGAGACAACACCCGTGAGCAAGAACTCTTTCGCGCGCGCCGTGTCGGCCGCGCTGCTCGGCGCCGTCCTGTCGGCATCGGCGTTCGCCGTCCCCGCCCTGGCGGACATCAAAGACTACCAGTTCCAGCTCGTGCAGCAGGAGGCGAAGGTCGGTGAGGCCATCGTCGCCGTGCGCCTCGTCGGCAAACGCACCGGCAGGCCGGTGGGTGGATGGGCTTCAACATGTCGGTCGCGGTGGCGGTCGGGTTCATCGCGCTCGCCGGCGTCGCCGCGGAGACCGGCGTGACCATGCTGGTCTACCTCGACCACGCTCTCGACGAGGTCCGGGCCGGGTGCGCCCGTGCAGGCCGACCGCTCGCGCGCGAGGACCTGCGGCGGGCCATCATGGTCGGCGCGGTGGAGCGGGTGCGCCCCAAGATCATGACCGTGACGGCCATCATGGCCGGGCTCGTCCCGATCCTCTGGAGCACGGGTGCCGGTTCCGAGGTCATGCAGCGGATCGCGGTGCCCATGATCGGCGGGATGGTCTCCTCGACGGTGCTGACTCTGGTCGTGATCCCGGCAGTCTACGCCCTGGTGAAGGGCCGCGGGCTGCCGCCCACGACCGCGGTGGCCGAGGGGACCACGAGGACGCCTCTGGCCGCCGAATGAGAAACCGACAGGAGCGAACGATGAAGGCTGACAGGATGCCATCGCGCCGGACCATGCTCGCGGGGCTGGCGGCCGGGCTGGCCATGGGGCGACAGGCGTTCGCCGCCGGCCTGCCGGAAGTGGCCGTGACCAAGGACCCGAGCTGCGGCTGCTGCCAGAGGTGGGTCGACCATCTGCGCGAGGCCGGCTTCACCGTGACCGTCACCGAGGCGCCCGTGAACCCGCTCAAGGCACGCCTCGGGGTGCGGCGGGAGCTCGCCTCCTGCCACACGGCCCAGGTTGGGGGCTACGTGGTCGAAGGGCACGTGCCGGCCGGGGCGATCAAGCGCCTGCTCGCGGAGAAGCCCAAGGGCGCCGGGCTGGCGGTCCCCGGCATGCCGGTCGGCTCGCCCGGCATGGAGGTCGAGGGCATGGAGCCCGACACCTACGACGTCGTCCTCTTCGGGCCGGAAACCAGAAGCGTCTTCGCCCGGTACCGCGGTGCTGAGTTGGCCTGAGACCTGAGCGCGGCTCAGGCCGTGCCACGGCGGCTCCAACCTCGACCGCGACTTCCGGTAGCCTCGATGCGATCTCGCAGGCGCAAGGAGCGAGAGGGACCGGATGGCGCGGTCGGAACACCATTCCTGGGGCCAGAGGTTCGCCGGGCGGTGACGCTGGGTCAAGCCTGCCGTCCGGGCTGCAGCGCGTCGCGCCTTCGTCATGGCCACGGCCGCCATCCACGCCGTGGCGTGCTGCGGGTTCGTGGCCAATAGGCAGTCGAGAGCCGCGTGCTGATGGCCCCGTACGTCGCACACTGAAGCGGCGGCATGTCCCCTACGCTGGCCCGCCCAAAGGGGAGAGGGACTCGATGATGCGGCAATCGGCGACCGACCCGCAGCCGCACTGCCCGATGACCTCGCGCAGTTCCGAGGCGAGCCTGGTCAGGTCGGCCAGCTTGCGCTCCACGTCGGCGAGATGAGCGCGGGCGATGGTGTCGACCTCGGCGCAGGAGCGCTCCCGGTCGTCGGCCAATGCGAGGAGATCCCGGATCTGCTCCACCGTGAATCCGAGGGCGCGGCTCCGCCGGACGAAGCTCAGCCGGCGCAGGTGCTCGGGACCGTAGAGCCGGTAGTTCCCGCTCGACCGTGCCGGCGAAGGAAGAAGCCCGATCTTCTCGTACCATCGCACCGTCTCGACGCGCGTCCCCGTCGCCTCCGCGAGGCTGCCGATGGTCATGGAAGAGATACGTGCCATGGCCTTGACCCTATAGTGACTACAGGGTGCATGTAGGTGGCCTTCCCAGTCCGGACCAGGAGCCGGGCGGACGGAGCGCAGCATGAACCTAGCCGCCCCCACGGACGCGCCATCTTCTCCCACGAGCGGTGCCCAGGTCCTTCGCTACAAGGTCAAGGGCATGGACTGCCCGACCTGCGCCGGGAAGATCGAGACCGCCGTCTCGCGGCTGCCGGGCGTCGCGGACGTGCGCGTGAACTACGGCAGCCAAGTCCTCGACCTGGCGCTCGACGAGGCCGCGACCCCGAGGGCGGAGTTGGAGGGCCGCATCGAGCGCCTCGGATACGGCGTCGCGCCGCTGCCCACGGCCGCGGACCTGGCCAAGGCGCAGGCCGAGGGTGCCGCCCTGGCGACCGAGACCGTGGAGGATGCCGAGCCGCCGCTCTGGCGGAGCCGCAAGGCGCTGCTGGGCATCCTCATCGGCGTCCTGTTCGTCGCCGGCTTCCTCGTCGAGCGCGTCGCGCCGGGCATGGCGGGCGAGTACGCCTACTGGCCGGGCGCCCTCGTGGGGCTCGCGTACTACGGCCGCCGCGCGGTCTCGGCGGCGCTCTCCGGCACGCCCTTCTCCATTGAGATGCTGATGTCGGTGGCGACCGCGGGGGCGCTCGCCATCCACGCGGCCGAGGAGGCCGCCATCGTCGTGCTGCTCTTCACGGTCGGCGAGATGCTGGAGGTCGTGGCGGCGGGGCGGGCACGCGCGGGCATCAAGGCGCTCGCGGCCCTGGTGCCGAAGACCGCCCGCCTCGTCGAAGCCGACGGCAGCATCCGGGAGGTGCCCGCGGCGTCGCTCGCGGTCGGGCAGGTCGTCGTGGTGAGGCCGGGCGACCGCGTGCCCGCCGACGGGGTGATCACGGATGGCTCGTCGAGCCTCGACGAGTCCCCCATCACCGGCGAGTCGGTCCCGAAGCCCAAGAAGGTCGATGACACGGTCTACGCGGGCAGCGTCAACGCCGACGGCGCGCTGCAGATCCGCGTCACCAGGACGGCGGCGGACAACATGGTCGCCCGCATCCTGCACCTGGTCGAGGAGGCGCAGGCATCGAAGTCGCCCACGGCGCGCTTCATCGACCGGTTCAGCGCGGTCTATACGCCGATCGCCTTCGCGTTCTCGGCCGCGGTCGCGGTCCTGCCGCCACTCCTGCTCGGTGCCGACTGGGGCACCTGGATCTACCGGGGGCTCGCGCTCCTCCTCATCGCCTGCCCCTGCGCCCTCGTGCTCTCGACGCCGGCCGCGATCGCATCGGGACTGGCCGCCGGAGCCCGGCGCGGGCTACTCGTGAAGGGCGGCGCGGCGCTGGAGGTCATCGGGCGGGTGCGCACGGTGGCGTTCGACAAGACGGGGACCCTGACGGCCGGACGGCCGCGGGTCACCGACATCCTGGCCCTCGCGCCGGACGCGTCCGAACGGTCGGTCCTCGGGTTGGCCGCCGCAGTCGAGAACGGGTCCAGCCACCCGATCGCCCGCGCCATCCTGGACCGGGCGAACGAGGACGGGGTGCCGCTGCGGCCGACGCACGACGCCCGCGCCATCCCCGGCAAGGCGGTTCAGGCCACGGTCATGGGCCAGACGGTGCTCGTCGCCTCGCCGCGCCATGCCGCGGAGAGCGTCCGGCTCGGCCCGCAGGCGGACCGCGCGGTCGCGGACCTGGAGGCCGGCGGCAAGACGGTGGTCATCGTCGTCCGCGGCACCGAGGCGCTGGGCGCCATCGCGGTCCGGGACGAACCCCGCGCCGACGCGGCGGCCGGCATCGCGGCCCTGCGGAAGCTGGGCGTGCGCAGCGTGATGCTGACCGGCGACAATCGCCGCACGGGCGAGGCGGTCGCGTCCGAACTCGGCCTCGACGTGAAGGCCGAGCTCCTGCCGCAAGACAAGCTCGCCGAGATCGCGGCCTTGAAGGAGATGGGTCCGGTCGCCATGGTCGGCGACGGCATCAACGACGCGCCTGCCCTGGCCTCCGCCAGCGTCGGCATCGCGATGGGCGGCGGCACGGACGCGGCCCTGGAGACGGCGGACGCCGCGGTGCTGAACGACCGCGTGGGAGACGTGGCCGCCCTCGTCGCCCTGTCCCGGGCGACGTTGGGGAACATCCGTCAGAACGTTGCCATCGCGCTCGGCCTCAAGGCGGTGTTCCTGGTGACGACCATCGCCGGCATCACCGGCCTGTGGCCCGCCATCCTGGCCGACACCGGCGCGACCGTCCTGGTGACGGCCAACGCGCTCCGTCTCCTGAGGGCCTGATGATCTCCCGGTCAGGGTGGGCCCGGGTCGGGACCGTGGCCGCGGTGGCGGGGGCCGCCGCGGCCGTCGACCTCGGCGCGAAGGCGGTGGCCGAGGCGTGGCTGGTCGAGGGTGCCGTCCGGGGCCGGGTGCCCTTCGTCGACCTGAGCCTGTCGTTCAACCACGGCATCAGCTTCAGCCTGTTCCCGGCGTACGATCCCTCTTCCCTGGCGCTTCTCCTCGGCATCCAAGGCACGCTCACCTGCCTTGTCGTCGGTTGGGCCTTGGCCGCGAAAGGCGGGCTCGAACGCCTCGGCCTCGCCGCCATAGCGGGCGGGGCCGCGGGCAATTTCCTCGACCGGCTCATGGACGGGGCGGTCACCGACTACCTCGACCTGCACACGGGCGGCATCCGCTGGTTCACCTTCAACCTGGCGGACGTCTGGATTTCCGCGGGCGTCGTCCTGCTGCTCCTCGAAGGACTTCCGCTGCGGCGGAGCCACCCCGGTGCCGGGGAGCCGGTCCCATGAGAGTCCAGATTCCGCCGAACCTCAGCCACGACAACATGGCATCAACCCTTCGGGTCCAGGCTCGAACGCCGACACCAGCGAGGCCGACATGCTGAAGAAGACGACGCTCGGCTTGGCCCTCCTCCTGGCGCTGTCCGCCTGCCAGGACGGACAGTACGCGGCCTCGACTCGGCACCTGGCGCCCATTCCGCCCGCGACCCTGGCCCTGATGTCGGCCAAGGGGGTGTCGCCCGCCGACCCGATCCTCATGCGCGCCTACAAGAAGGAGTCCGAGATCGAGCTCTGGAAGCGCGGCGCGGACGGCAGGTACGCGCTCCTGAAGACGTATCCGATGTGCCGCTGGTCGGGCCAGCTCGGGCCCAAGACCCGGGAAGGGGACCGGCAGGCCCCGGAGGGCTTCTACTCAGTCACGCCTGCGTCCATGAACCCGAATTCGAGCCTCTACCTCTCGTTCAACCTCGGGTACCCGAACGATTACGACCGCTCCCTGGGACGCACGGGCGCGCACCTGATGGTGCACGGCTCCTGCTCGTCGCGGGGCTGCTTCGCGATGACGGACGAGGCGATCTCGGAGCTCTACGCCGTGGTGCGCGAGGCGTTCGCGGGCGGGCAGCGCGCCGTCCAGTTCCAGTCCTACCCGTTCCGCATGACCCCGGAGAACCTGGCCCGGCATCGGCAGGATCCGAACATCGCGTTCTGGAGGAACATCAAGGAAGGGTCCGACCGGTTCGAGATCACGAAAGCCGAACCGGTCGTCGGCGTGGCGGGCGGCCGCTACGTGTTCGACGCGGACGCCGACGGCGCCACGGCCGGCGCGGTCGCCCGGAAGCAGGCGGAAGACGAGCGGCAGGTCGCCGCCCTCGTGGCGGCCGGCACGCCGGCCATCCGGCTGGTGTACGAGGATGGTGGACAGCACCGGTCGTTCCGCGAGACCTTGATGGCGGCCGGAGGCGGGCTAGGCGAGGTGAGCCGTCCCGAGGCCCTGGCCGCAGGCCCGCGCGAGATCGCGATGCCGGCCGCCGGTCCGGTCGCCGCCACCGACAGGCGGGAGCCCACTCGCGTCGGGGCTGCGCTGAAGGCGGGGGCGTCGCCACGGCCCGCAGTAGCCGAGACGGAGCGGCGCCTTCCCAAGACATTCGCCACGGCCGGCGAGGGACGGGAATGAGCGGCCTACATCCTTCCAGTCAGGTCTGACGCCGATGGCCATAGATGCCGCCAGCGTCGGCCTCCTGGCGGCTTTCGCCGCCGGAGCCGCGTCCTTCCTCTCACCCTGCGTGCTGCCCCTGGTCCCGGGCTACGTGTCCTACGTGGCCGGCCAGTCCGCCGCCGGCGAGCGCGGCAGCCTGCGCACGCTCGGCCTGAGCCTCTGCTTCGTGCTCGGGTTCACGACCGTCTTCGTCGCGTTCGGCGCGGGAGCGAGCGCCGTCGGCTTCGCCCTGCTCGCCCACCGCGAGGCGCTGAACCTCGCCTCCGGCTTGCTGGTGATCCTGTTCGGCCTGTTCATGGCCGGTCTGCTGCGGCCGGCCTGGCTGCAGCGCGAGCTGCGCTGGCACGGCGACCCGCCGGGTCGGGGCCCCGTCGCCGCCTACCTCCTTGGGACGGCGTTCGCCTTCGGATGGACCCCGTGCATCGGCCCCGTTCTCGGTGCCATCCTGGCGGTCACGGCGTCGTCGGCCTCGGGCAAGGGCGTCATCCTCCTCACCGTCTACTCGCTCGGCCTCGGCGTGCCGTTCATGGCCGCGGCCCTGTTCCTGTCCGGCTTCGTCGCGCGCCTTCGCATCCTGCGCTGGGTCGGACGGGCGCTTCAGGTGGCCGGCGGGGGCGTCATGGTGGCCATGGGCCTGCTGATGGTGACCGGCCGTATGACCGACATGGCCTCGCTCATCTTGGAGACCTTCCCGGCGCTCGGCCGGATCGGCTGAAAGCCGGCGGCATCCGGGGGGTATGAAGCGGCCCCGGACGCCTGAGCCAGCGCGACTACTAGGCGTCCTGCCGGAACGGCGCGGGGCCACCTTCCGCAGCCCTGTCCGGGCCGGCCGGCGCCGCGGCGCGCGCTCCCCCGAAGCGTCCAGCAGAAGATGTCTGGACGGTGGAGGAGCCCTGCCGAACGGGCGCATACCCCACTCTCCATAAATTGGTTTTCGCAGGGGACCGTCGCCATCAGGCGACGGAGAAATGCGGAGGTCTGGTGATGCTCGCTTGACCCGTGGAACGTACCGAGCACACCAAGACCATGCAGGTCCGCTCCTACAAGTATCGGCTTCGACCGAACCGAGCGCAGACCGCCGCCCTTGATGCAATGCCGCGCGACTTCTGCAGTCTCTACGACGCCTGCCTGCAACAGCGCATCGAAGCCTACACATGGCTGGGAGTGGCGGTGCCGAGGTCGTGCTGGTCGATCCGCGCGGAACGAGCCAGACCTGCCCCGAGTGCGGGACGCTCGAGGCCAAGACGCTCTCGACCCGAGTACACGCCTGCGCCTGCGGGTGCGTGCTGGATCGCGACGTGGCGGCGGCGATGGTCGTGCATCACCGGGCCTTCGGCCTCGGGTCGGGACACGGCCTTCGGTGCGTCAGCGGGCGGGTTGCCGCGTAGCTGCACCGGGAAGCCGCCTGCTTCAGCGGGCGGAGTTGTCGCCAGCTCTGGTCGTTGCAGCTTGTCAGCGAAAAGAGCCGAGCGAGGCCGAAAGCAGCCCCTCGCGGCAGGTATCAGGATATCGAATTTCGACCGCTGGACCCGGCGCCCCTGATCAGGTGAGGCGGCCCAGGAGCACGAGCAGCCCGATTGCCAGGAGAACCAGCATCGCCACCTTCAGGAGGTCACGGCCCGCCCTCCTCCTGACATGCGGGCGGGCGCGCCTTCGGCCGCGCGGGTTGCTTCCCCACTGCTCCGTCAGGCGCGCCAGCTTCTTGCCTGCCATGACCGCGCCCCCTCAGACCGGAAGGCGGGCGGCCTCGGCCGCGAGCGCCTCGTCCTCCACCTGGACGGTGACGTGCTCGATGCCGTAGCGCTCCTTCACCAGGCGACGGACCGTCCGGATGAGGCCGGGGCCCGCGGAAACGTCGTCCACGACCACGTGCCCGCTCAGCGCGTCGAAGCCCGAGGTCAGCGTCCAGGCATGCAGGTCGTAGGCGCGCCGCACGCCGGGCATCGCCTCGATCTCCGCCTTCAGCCTGCCGAGGTCGACCCCCGGGGGCGTGCCCTCCAGCAGGATGTGGAGCGCCTCGCTCAGCAGGCGCCAGGTGCGCGGCACGATGAACAGGCCGATGCCGGCCCCGACGAGTGGGTCGACCCAGCGCCACCCGGTCGCCATCACCACGAGGGCGGCGACGATGACGCCGAGCGAGCCCAGCATGTCGGAGAACACCTCGAAATAGGCGCCCCTGACGTTCAGGCTCTCGGACGAGCCGCCGGCCAGCAGCCTCATGCTGGCGAGGTTCACGCCGAGGCCGACCACCGCGACCAGCATCATCGGCCAGCCGAGGATCTCAGTCGGCTCCACGAACCGGCGGTAGGCCTCGTAGAGGATGTAGGCCGTCACCCCGAGCAGCACGACGGCGTTGGCGAGCGCCGCCAGGATCTCGAAGCGCATGTAGCCGAAGCTCTTGCCCGGCGTCGGCGCCTTGCCCGCGTAGTGGATGGCGAGCAGCGAGAGCGCGAGGCCGCCGGCGTCGGTGACCATGTGCGCGGCGTCGGCCAGCAGGGCGAGGCTGCCGGTGAGGAGGCCGCCGATGATCTCCGCCAGCATGTAGGCCAGCGTCAGTGCGAGCGCCCAGGCCAAGCGGCCCTTGTTCCTGGCCGCCGCCGAACCCGTCGGGATGCCGCGTCCGTGCGAATGCCCGAGGCCGCTCCCGTGCGAGTGTCCGTGTCCCATGATTTGCTTCCTGTGTGGCGTGACGCTTGGGCGGTTGCGCGGCCTCAGGGGCCGCCGGTGCCGATCAGGTCGGCGACGTGCCCGCCAGCCGGATGACCGGTCTCGGCGCGGTGGGTCTCGGAGCAGGCCGCGTAGCCGGGGCCGAACGCGGTCATGACCAGCTCGCGCCGCCCGTCCCCGGCATCCCGGCTCGCCAGGAGGGCCCGTCCGCCGCGCCAGACCTCGGAATCGTCCGCAGGCCCCGGGTCGGGCTCGCCGTAACGGCGGACTCCTTCTTCGCGTATGGCCCGGCGCGCCCTCGCCAGGGCCTCCCCGGACAGGGGCAGGCCCACCCAGACCACCTGCTGCAGCCCCTGCTCCCGGCATACGATCAGGAACACTTCGGCCGTTCCGGAACCGTTGGCCGGCCCCCAGCCACGGGGATAGAACAGCGCGGTCAGGTTCGCCTCGCGCTCGGCCTTGAGGGGGCGCGGCACCACGGCGACCGGTCCCCACGCGAGGCCGAAGGGAGCCTCCTGCGCCGTCGTCGCGGACAGGAGGCCGAGCCAGAAAAGCGCCACCGGGATGCTCCGCGGCATTGCCGCTACTCGGCGGCCTGCCGGAGCGGCTCGCGCCCTCCGGCCTCGGACGACGGCGTGTCACCCGGCGCCGCGACGTCCTTCCCGCCGAAACGGGCGTAGAGGGCCGGCAGCACCACCAGAGTCAGGAGTGTGGCGCTGATCAGGCCGCCGATGACCACGGTCGCCAGGGGCCGCTGCACCTCGGCGCCGGTCTCCGTCGCGAGAGCCATCGGCACGAAGCCGAGCGAGGCAACCAGCGCCGTCATCGCCACTGGCCGCAGCCGGGTCATCGCCCCCTCCAGGATGGCCTCGCGCCGCGGCCGCCCCTCAGCCATGAGCTGCTTGATGAAGGTCAGCATCACGAGGCCGTTGAGCACCGCCACGCCCGAGAGCGCGATGAAGCCGACCGCGGCAGGCACCGAGACGGGCATGTCACGGAGCCACAGGGCGGCGATGCCGCCGGTCAGCGCCAGCGGCACGGCGCTGAACACCAGGAGAGCGTCCCGCGGCGAGCCCAGGGCCGAGTAGAGCAGCAGGAAGATCATGAAGAAGCAGACCGGCACCACGACCATCAGCCGCCGCTTGGCCGAGGCGAGGTTCTCGAACTGCCCGCCCCAGGTCACGTAGTAGCCCGGCGGGAGCTGCACCTGCGATCCGACCTTCGCCTGAGCCTCGGCGACGAGCGAGCCGATGTCTCGGCCGCGCACGTTGGCCGTGACCACGACGCGGCGCCTGCCGTTCTCGCGGGAGATCTGATTCGGGCCCTCGGTGACGGAGAAGCTCGCCACCTGCTTCAGGAGCACCGAACTCGCCCGACCGTTCGGACCCGGCGGCAGTGGTACCGGGATGTTCTCCAGAGCCTCCCGGTCCTCGCGCACCTTGTCGGTGAGGCGCACCACGATGGGGAAGCGCCGGTCGCCTTCGAAGACGACACCCGCCTCCTTGCCGCCGATGGCCGCCCCGACGACCTCCTGGATGGCCCCGGTGCTGAGCCCCAGACGGGCGGCCTCGGTCTTGTTGATCTCGATCTCCAGGAAGGGCAGGCCCGCGGTCTGCTCGACCTTCACGTCCTCGGCCCCCGAGATGCCGCGTAGGATGGCGGCGACCTGGTTGGCGGCCTTCAGCATCGGCTCGAACTCCTCGCCGAAGACCTTCACGGCGAGGTCGCCGCGGGTGCCGGCGAGCAACTCGTTGAAGCGCAGCTGGATGGGCTGCGAGAACTCGTAGACGTTGCCGGCGAGCTCGCCCACCGCCTTCTCGATCTGCTCCTGGAGCTCGGCCTTCGAAAGCCCCGGGTCGGGCCACTCCTCCTGGGGTTTGAGGATGACAAAGGTGTCCGACGAGTTCGGCGGCATCGGGTCGGTGGCGACCTCCGCGGTGCCGGTCTTCGAGAAGACGTAGGCCACCTGCGGGAACTTCGAGACGACCTCCTCGACCTTGAGCTGCATGGCCTGCGACTGCGTCAGCGAGGTCGAGGGAATGCGCGTGGCGTTGAGCGCGATGCTCTTCTCATCGAGTTGCGGGATGAACTCCGTCCCGAGCCGGGTGAACAGGATGCCCGCCCCGACCAGCAGCAGCAGGGCCGCGCCGACGAAGGCGAACGGCACCCGGACCGCGGCGGCGAGGACCGGCCGGTAGGCCGCCTTGAGGGCGCGGATGATGAGGTTGTCCTTCTCTGTCACCCTGCCGGTGATGACGATGGCGATGAGCGCCGGCACGAAGGTCAGCGACAGCATGAAGGCGGCCGCCAAGGCGATGATGACTGTCAGCGCCATGGGCTCGAACATCTTGCCCTCGACGCCCGTGAAGGTGAGGAGCGGCACGTAGACCAGGATGATGATGGCCTGCCCGTAGAGCGACGGCTTGATCATCTCCTCGGCCGAGGCCCGCACCGTCTGCAGGCGCTCCTCCAAGGCGAGCGTGCGCCCGAGCGCGTGCTGGCGCTCGGCGAGGTGGCGCAGGGCGTTCTCGGTGATGATGACCGCACCGTCGACGACGAGGCCGAAGTCGAGGGCGCCCAGGCTCATCAGGTTGGCCGAGATCCGCGCCTCGACCATGCCCGTCATGGTCATCAGCATGGCGACCGGGATGACGAGCGCCGTGATGATGGCGGCCCGGATGTTGCCGAGCAGCAGGAACAGGATGACGATGACGAGGGCCGCGCCCTCGGACAGGTTCTTGGCGACCGTGCGGATGGTCGCCTCGACGAGCAGCATCCGGTTGAGGACGGTCTGCACCTCGACGCCTGGCGGAAGGGAGCGCCGGATCTGGTCCATCTTGGCGTCGACCGCGGCCGAGACGGTGCGACTGTTCTCGCCGATGAGCATCAGGGCGGTGCCGACCACGACCTCCTGCCCGTCCTCGCTGCCGGAGCCGGTGCGCAGGTCGCGGCCGATGCGGACCTCGGCGATGTCTCGGATGCGAACCGGAACGCCGCCCCGGGTGGTGACGAGGACGTTCTCGATCTCCTCCATGCTCTCCAACCGGCCGGCGGCGCGCACGACGTAACCCTCGCCGTTGTCCTCCAGGTAGCGGGCGCCCTGGTTGGCGTTGTTGGCCTGGAGTGCGCGGGCGACGTCGCCGAAGGACAGGTCCAGCGCGGTGAGCTTCGTGGGGTCCGGCTGGACGTGGTACTGCTTCTCGAAGCCGCCGATGCCGTCGACCCCGGCCACGCCGCGGACGGTCTTGATCTGAGGCCGGATGATCCAGTCCTGGACCGTGCGCAGGTAGGCGGTCTGTTCCAGCTCGGTACGCAGCCGCTGGCCCTCGGGCGTCAGGTAGCTGCCGTCGGGCTGCCAGCCAGGCTTGCCCCGGTCGGAGACCTTGCGCTCGCCCGGCTTGGCGTAGTGGACCGACCACATGTAGATCTCGCCGAGACCGGTCGAGATCGGGCCCATCTGCGGCTCGGCCCCGAGGGGCAACTCGCCCTTCACCTGGGACAGGCGCTCGGCGACCTGCTGGCGGGCGAAGTAGATGTCGAGCTTCTCCGCGAAAACGGCGGTGACCTGCGAGAAGCCGTTGCGCGAGAGCGAGCGGGTGTATTCCAGGCCCTTGATGCCGGCGAGCGCAGTCTCGACCGGGTAGGTGACCTGCTTCTCGATGTCGACCGGCGAGAGCGAGGGCGCGACCGTGTTGATCTGCACCTGGTTGTTGGTGATGTCGGGCACCGCGTCGATGGGCAGCCTGGTCAGGGCGTAGCCACCGAAGCCGGCCGCCAACAGCGAGAGGAGCAGCACCAGCCAGCGCTGGCGGACCGAGAAGTCGAGGATGCGGCTGATCATGTCCGTTCCCCTCAGTGCTCGTGCTCGGCTTCGCCCTTGCCGAGCTCAGCCTTGAGAAGAAAGGAGTTGGCGACCGCGATCTCCTCGCCCGGCTTCAGCCCGGAGACGACCTCGTAGGAATCGTCGTCGGAGCGCCCGAGCTCGACCTCGCGCTTCTCGAAGCCCTCCTCGGTCCGCACGAAGACCACCCGTTTGCCCTCGACGGTCTGCAGGGCGGCCTTCGGGACGCGTACTTCGACCGCGTCATGCGCGATCTCGACCTCCGCGGTGACGAAGGTGCCGGGGCGCCAGGCAAGATCGGGGTTCGGCAGGGCGACGATGACCCGGGCCGAGCGGGTGTCCGGGTTCAGGAAGGGGCTGACGAAGACGACCTTGCCGTCGGCGTGACGGCCCCCGCCCTCCTGTGCCGGGGTGACGGCGACCGGCGCGCCCTCACGCACCTTGGCGAGTTCGGTGGTCGGCACCGAGAGCTCGATCCACACGGTCGAGAGGTCGGCGACGGTGTAGACGTCGGCAGGGTCCCCCTCGCCGCCGACCTTCGTCCCGACGTCGACCTTGCGTTCGACGATGCGGCCGGCGAGCGACGAGCGGAGTTCGTAGCGGCGCAGGGTGGATTGGTTCGGCGTCGCCTCGTCGCGCTTCTGCGCGGCCGCGACCTCGGTCGCGCTCAGACCGAGGGCGGAGAGCTTCTGGCGGGCGAGGTCGACGCGCAGGGTGGCCTCCGTGTAGGCCGCCTTGGCCTGCAGGTAAGCCTGCTCGGCCGAAACCCGCTTGTCCCAGAGCGCCTGCTGCCGGTCGTAGTTCGTCCTCTCGAGCTCGGACCGCACGGAGGCGGTGAGGTACTCGCTCTTGGCGTCGGCGACCTCACGGCTTTCGAGGACGGCGACGACCTCGTCCTTCGCGACCCGGTCTCCGAGCCTCTTGCGCATCTCCGCGACCGTGCCGACGACCCGGGCCGGGACGCGGGCGATCCGGTCGGTGTCGGGGGTGATGGTGCCAGGTACCAGAAGGTGCCGAGCAAGCGTGCCGCCCTCGACCTTCACGACGGAGATGTCCTGCCCCGAAACCTGCTCGGGACTCATCCTGATCACTCCCTTCCCGGCGTGCTCCTCGCCCGCCTCATGCCCGTGCTTCCCGTTCCCGCGGCCGTATGCGGCCGTGGAAGGTTCGGGCTTCTTGCCGTGGTCGTCGTCGTGCGCGGCCTCGGCCTCCGCGGGCTCGGGCTTGGCGGGAACGGGGCCCGCGGTGAACGCGAACAGGTCTTTCGGCAGGCCGGCAGCGTAAAGGCTGCCCTGCACGAAGCCGGTGACGGCGGGGACGGCGGCGCCGATGGCGATGCCGGCGGCCAGGAGGACCGCGAACAGGAGGATACGCATGGTGACCGCTCGACCGGGATGCCGGACGGCCTTGCTGGGCGGCCGCAGTCGATCCCGTAGGTTCAGGTGGAGGGACGGGCCCGGCGCCGGGTTCGGCAGCCGGACGAACGCGCCGAAGCGGGCGCGCGGTCACCTCACGCGCGGGGCGGTCGTGCCAAGCGGTCGGAAGCGATGGGGGTCGGAATCTCGGCGACCCGGGCATAGACCAGGCCTGCGAACTCCGGCGTCGGCGTGACGTCGGCAGATACCTGAAGCGGCGCCACCTGGTGGCAGCCGCAATGGAAGTGGCAGGCCAGGCCCGGGCCGGCGGCCTCGGCGGGTGCGGTCGCGTCCAGGGCCGCCATCTCGGTCAGGCCGTGGGGGCGGGAGGCATGGAACGCGAGGTCCTCCCCGACTCCTGCGGCCGGGGCGACCATGAACAGTGCCAAGGCGAGCACGAGCGCGCGGGCACCGAGCGCCCACCACTCCTGCGCCGCGAAGCGACGGCTATGCCGACCCCTGAAGTCCATTGCGGTGTTTATGCCGATTCCGGCTGAGGTGCACAAGGCCGGTCCGTCGGGCTGCGATGTCGCGCAAAGGAGTGGCGATTTCGTCTTCAGGGGCGAGAGAAACGAAGCCACGGAGGCGTCCATGGCTTCGGTGCCGTTCGAGGACGAAGATTTCACGGGACCGGGTTTCCGAACGACGGACCGCTGGAGCCCCACCGGCTCGGCATCGAGGAGATCGAGGCGAAGCCATTGCCCGACAAAAGCCCTCCCTGGTCGAGCGCCACAAGACGGCGGGGCAGGTGATCACCATGACCAGTGACGGCGTCAACGACGCCCCGGCGCTCGCCGCGGCGGATGTCGGCCTCGCGATGGGATTGACGTGCCCCCCGTGATCTCAGCCAGCGGAGAGTAGAGTTCGGCATCCTGTGATCCGAGCCCCAACGCTGGACCGCCGGAAGCTGGAGTTTCCGGCCTTCGATCAGGGTGGCGGGCTGGGCCGCCACCGCGGTTCAGCAACGCGGCCGGCACCTTATGGCCGATCGCGCCGTGCGGCCGCTCCGTGTTGTCGTACCTGAGCCAGTCCTCCATCTTTTCCGCGGCGTCGGCAAGCGTCAGGAACGAGAACATCGTAGCGCTTCTTCCAGCCGAAGTAGGTCGCCTGGCTGATGCCGGCCTTACGGCAGATCTCCGCGACCGGCACGCCGTCGGCACCCTGCTTCAGGATGAACGCCTTCTGGGCGTCCGAGAACTTGGATGTCTTCATCGTCTTCCGCTCCTCCCAGCCGAGGGCTTCGGGCGCGGAAAACTCTAGAGGCTGTTACGGACTGCAGCGAAGTCTGCGGCCCTGCGGAGGAGGAGGACGCTGAAGGCGACGAGGTGCAGTCCGGCGAGGGTGGTGGGCAGGCGTTCGTAGTCGCGGGCCAGGCGGCGGAAGCGCGCCATCCAGGCGAAGGCACGCTCCACCACCCATCGGCGTGGCAGCAGGACAAAGCCGCGCTTGGCCTCGGGCAGCTTCACCACCTCCAGGGCGATGCCGTGGTCGGCCGCCGCCTTCGCGGCGCGCTCGCCCGTGTAGCCCTGATCGACATAGGCGAGGTCCACGCTGTCACCGGTCGCCTCCTGCACGGCGTCAGCCAGCACAGCGACGGCGGAGCGGTCATCTGCATCCGCGGGCGTGACGTGCAGCGCCAGCACCTGGCCGAGCGTATCGACCGCCGCGTGCAGCTTCGAGCCGCGCGTGCGCTTGTGTCCGTCCCAGGCAGCGCGAGCCCCACTCTCGGGCGTCGAGCGCAGGGTGCGGCTGTCGAGCACGACGGCGGAGGGCTCCTCGGCCCGGCCCGTAGCCAGGCGCAACACGGCGCGCAGATCGTGGACCAGGCTGTCAAAGCAGCCGGCCCGCAGCCAGCGTTGAGCTTGGTCACAGACGGCGTGCCAGGGCGGCAGGTCGTGGGGCATGGCGCGCCACGCCACGCCGTAGCGAACCACGTAGCGCAGCCCGTTGAACACCTCCCGCAAGCTGTGCTCGCGCTGGGCAGCGGTCTCGGGCAGCAGCGTTAGGTAGGGCGCGACCAGCGCCCATTCTTCATCGCTGACATCGGAGGGGTAGGAGCGGCGCGACTGCATCCCTCCAAAAATGGCGCACCCGCCGGTCCGTAACAGCCTCTAGCTCCGAACGAACCGGTTTTGTGGGCTCGGATCAAGCGTCCAGGCGACAGGCCACCCGGATCGAGGCTAGTTCGTGCACGCCAAAGGCCGGCAGTCAGGCTATCTGCAGCCGGTTCCTCAGCACCTCGCGTTGCGACACCTCGGCCAGCACCGCGTCCTGGACCTTCTCGAAGGCGCGCACCTCGATCTGGCGCACGCGCTCGCGCGAGACCCCGAACTCGCTCGACAGATCCTCCAGGGTGATCGGATCCTCGGCGAGGCGCCGCGCCTCGAAGATGCGCCGCTCGCGCGGGTTGAGGACGTCGAGGGCGTCCCGCAGGGCGGCGAGGCGGTTCTGCCCCTCCTCCTCGCGGGCGAGCACGGTCTCCTGGGTCGGGCTGTCGTCCACGAGCCAGTCCTGCCACTCGCCCTCGCCCTCCTCGCGCAGGGGGGCGTTGAGCGAGGCGTCGCCGCTGAGGCGGCGGTTCATGTCGATCACGTCCTGCTCGGGCACGCCCAGGCGGGTGGCGATCTGCTTGACCTGATCGGGCTTGAGGTCGCCCTCGTCGAGGGCCGAGATGCGGCCCTTCGCCTTGCGCAGGTTGAAGAAGAGCTTCTTCTGGTTGGCGGTGGTGCCCATCTTCACGAGCGACCACGAGCGCAGGATGTATTCTTGAATCGCCGCCTTGATCCACCACATGGCGTAGGTGGCGAGGCGGAAGCCCTTGTCGGGGTCGAAGCGCTTGACGGCCTGCATCAGGCCGACATTGCCTTCGGACACCACCTCGCCGATCGGCAGGCCGTAGCCGCGATAGCCCATGGCGATCTTGGCCACGAGCCGCAGGTGGGACGTGACGAGCTTGTGGGCGGCGTCGCGATCGCCATGCTCGCGCCAGCTCTTGGCGAGCATGTACTCCTCCGTCGGCTCCAGCATCGGAAACCGGCGGATCTCGTCGAGATAGCGAGGCGGGATCCCGAACTCAGGCGAGGCCGACAAGGAGGTGTTCCCCATGATGGTGACCGCCGATGTTCATCGGCCAAGAAGCGGGGTCGGTCGAGGCCGGATCACTGTCGGCCTCGACCCCGACGCTTCGTGCTCTCACTGCAAGGGATGCGGCTGACCGAACCCGTCGAATTCCTGTCCAGGTTGACGTTGGGCCGCGGGGCAACGGAATGCCCCATGTTCAACTGGTAAAGCTTGATGTTGTCTATACCGTTCGGGCCGGCGGAGGCGGCATATGGCGTTATTGCCGTGATTGCTGCGGCAACGACGAGCGATGTCACTGGATGTCTCATATCTGCTCATCCTTATTGTAAGGCTATTTCATGTATCGTCTTGAGCATTCGAGCTGCACGGCGAGCCCTCCACATTTGTGAATACTTCTCGGGCGACAGTTGTCACGGCGTGGCACAGCGACGGCTCTCTCGAACCATGATGGCGGGCGGGCCCGGCTCTCGTACGCTCAGCCTCGCCGGAGCCGGCTCCGGCGGCTCAGCTCGGTCCCGATCGTCGCGTCAGGAGTGCGCGCCTGGCCGTTCCGGCCGACGAGTGCAGGACGGCGAGGCGCGACGTCGACCGACCTGGCGCTCTGGACGGTGTCGGGTGCTTCCAGATTGCGGTGCGGCGTCGGGCGCACCCCAGGTCGGAAGCGCAGCGGAACATTGTAGAACCGCCCGGCGAGGGCGCAACCCGCAAGTCCGTCGATCATGGCAATGCCGGAGACGACGGGGATCATCTCGCCGCTCATGATGAAATCCTTTCGGTGAGGTTCAAGCTTGCTGCTCCCGTTCTTGATTTCGGATCTGCCGCGCGAGCCGTTACATCAGCCCCGAAATTTTTCCACGTGACCATGTGGGCATTGCGTGGGGCTGCCGCATTTACCCCTCCATAATCACCTCGGCAGGGAGCCGTCGCCTTCAGACGGCGGGGGAATGCGGGCCAGACGTGATGTGAGGCTTGCAAGACAAGGATACTGTCCTACAATCATCGCGCGTCCGTCCGCAGCTACAAATACCGGCTCAGGCCGAGCAAAGTACAAGCAGAGATGCTTGACAAAATGCTGCGCGATTTCTTCGGTCTGTACAATGCCTGCCTGCAACAGCGCATCGAAGCCTACCGTCGCTGCGGGATCGGCTTGCGATGCAGGCGGGGCGGCAGG